>CAZCYB010000011.1:0-73350 GCA_964502805.1 uncultured Desulfocurvus sp. | reverse complement strand
GAACCCGCGACTTCAACCTTGGCAAGGTTGCACTCTACCGCTGAGTTATTCCCGCTCAAAGGGAGACACCTTCTACCCGCGCCCCCGGTCAGTGTCAAGCCTGGGCCGTGCATTTTTTCCCATTCCTCAACAAATCATGGGCTTCGGCGAGGATTCGGGCCGTTTTCGGAGGTTTGCGCGCGCACGCCCAGGCCCGGCGACCCCCCTCCGGCAGCCGTTGCGTACTACGGCATTCCAGCCCCTTTACAACCCACCCCTTTTAGGTTTATTTGGCCCGTTCTGTTTGCATACGGATGAGGGTCCAGGCCGCCCGCGGACTGTACCCTCTCACCCAGGAGACCATTCATGGAAGCAAAAGACATCCAGTTTTTCCGTGACATGCTCAACTCCATGCTGGAGGACATCCTCCAGAAGGGTCAGGCCACCATCGACGACATGACCGAGACCGTCGAGGTGTACGCCGATCCGGCCGACCGCGCCACCGCCGAGTCCGACCGGGCCTTCACCCTGCGCCTGCGCGACCGCGAGCGCAAGCTGATCAAGAAGATCCAGCAGGCCCTGACGCGCATCGAGGACGGCGAGTTCGGCGTGTGCGTGGAGTGCGGCGAGGAGATCGGCATCGCCCGGCTCAAGGCCCGGCCCATGACCACCCTGTGCATCAACTGCAAAAGCAAGCAGGAAGAAGACGAGATGGTCCGGGGCGACTAGCCCCGGCCGCAGAAGCCCGGTCCGGCAGGCCCGCGGCCAGGAGGACTCTGGATGGAAGCCAGTTTCTTCCGCTGCCTGGCCCGCGAGCTGGGCGCGGCCCTCTGTGGCCGCCGCATCGAAAAGATCCACGGCCCCGCCGAGGGCGTCCTGGTGCTGACCTTCACGCCCCAGGGCCCGGGCAGCGGCAAATGCACCCTGATCTTCCGGCCCGCCAAATCGGCGGGCCTTCTCTTTGCCTCGCCGGAACGCCCGGCCAACCCCGCCCAGGCCCCGGCCCGCGTCATGTGGCTGCGCAAACGCGCCCAGGGCCGCCGCCTGCTCTCCTTCCGCGTCGATTGGCCGAACCTGCGCCTGGGCTTCGAGCTCAACCCGCGCGACGTGCCCTCGGCGGGGCGCTGGCTGGCCTTCGACCTGCGCGATGGGCTCACCCTGCCCGAGGCCTTCCCCGCGCCCCCTGAAGCCCGGGAGGAGCCTTCCTGGCCGCCTCTGGAGCGCATCCTGGCCGAGCCGGAGATCTGGCGCGAATTTCCGCAGCTCACCCCGCTGCTGCGCCGCAGGCTGGCCGTTCTGTCCGCCGAGGACGCCGATGACGCCGGCAACCCGGGCGCGGCCCAGGCCCTGCTGGAGCGCCTGGCGCGCGGCGAGTGCTCCGAATTCTTCCTGCCCCCCGCCGGGGCCGGGGCGGAGAGGCCGCCCCTGGCCTGGGACGAGGGCCTGCCCGGCACGGAGCGCTTCGCCACCGCCGGGGAGGCGGCCACGGCCCACGGCCTGCGCACGCTGTTTCCGCAGCTGGCCGCAGCCGAGCAGCGCCAGGACCTGGACCAGGCCCAGGCCGCCCGGAAGCGACTGCGCAGGCGCCTGAGGCAGCTGGACGAGGACGAGGCGCGGCTGGCCGGGCTGGCCGGGCTGGCCACGGCGGCGGAGGCATTGCAGGCCGCGCTCTCCGGCCTGTCCGAAACGCCGAAGACCGGAAGCATCACCCTGGAGCACCCGACCAAGGGCCAGGTGGAGGTGCCCCTGGACCCGCGCCTGAGCCCCTCGGAGAACATGGCCCTGCTGTTCAGGCAGGCGGCCAAGGGCCGCCGCGGCCTGGAGCACGCCCGCCGCCGCCGGGCCGACGTGCGCGAGGAGCTGGCCAGCGCCCCCGTGGCCCCTGTCCCGGGCAAGAGCCCGGACAAAACCCTGCCCGGGGCCCGGGACAATTCCGGCGCCACCCTGCTGCCCAGGCGCTACCAGGGCCTGGCCGTGGCCCTGTTCCGCACCTCCGACGGCCTGCTCGCCGTGCGCGGCAAGAGCCAGCAGGCCAACCACGACATCCTGTCCAAGGCCGCCAGCCCCTTCGACTACTGGCTGCACGTGGCCGGGGGGCCCAGCGCCCACGTCATCCTGCGGCGCGACCATCCGGACCAGGAGGTGCCGGAGCAGAGCCTCGTGGAGGCGGCGGTGCTCTGCGCGCTCAAAAGCTACCGCAAGGACGACGCCAAGGCCGACGTGCTCCTGGCCCGCGTCAAGGACGTGCGCAAGGTCAAGGGCGCGGCCATCGGCAGCGTGGCCGTGGACGAGGTGGAGCGCGTGCTGCGCGTGGACCTGGACCCGGGGCTGGAGGCGCGCCTTGCCGTGGCCCTGGCCGAGGCCCCGGAGCCCCGCCCCGCCCGGGCCGGAACGCCAAAAAAGAAGGGACGCGGCTAGGCCACGTCCCCCCGTTTCAGGCGGGCGTAGTCTCCCCAGATCACGCCAGCCTGTCGATGCCCTTCTTGTCCAGCATGGCCAGGACCAGGTCCTTCTCCTGCTTGAGCCTGCCGCGCACGCTGTTGCGCACGGCGGCGGTGGAGCCCCCGAAGTGGTCGCCGCGGCGGGTGTACACCTCGCTCACCAGGGCCTGCTCGAAGCTCTTCACGCCGGGAGCGGCCTGCACGGCCTCCGGTTTCTTCAAGAATTTGTCGATGGCGGCGTTGAAGATGCGCGCGGCCCCCCCGGCCCCGTGCTGCACGGCGGTGCTGAACAGGGCCTCGCGCACGGCGGGCCTGGCGGCGTCGAGGTCCACCCCGGTCTGGGCCAGGATCCTCTCGCGCGCGGGCTGGTAGTGGTCCTTCTTGATGAATTCGTGCTGGAGCTTCTCGAACCTGGCCGCGTCCTCCTGGGCGATCTTCACCCACTCGGCGGGCATGCGGCCCCGGGTGGAGCCGGTGTTGGCCGGGCCGCTGGCGCGCAGGCGGGCGGCCCAGGCAGGCTCCCGCTCGGAGAGGAAGTCCAGGAACCGGCCCATGGTGCCCGCGCGGGACGAAATCTGGTATTTGCCGTAGCTGGTGCCGCCTGTGCGATCGAAGCCGATGGCCTCCACGCCCTTTTCCCCGGACTCGAACCTGGCGGCCAGGGCGCCCAGGCCCCCGGCGCCCTCGGCGGACGGGTTGCGCGTGAGCGCCTTTTCCAACTCCGGCGCGGGCGCCGGGGCGGCCTGCTGCCTGGGCAGGCCCTCGCCCGTGAGCCGGGCGATGGTGTTCAGGGCGTCCATCATCATGACGTCGGAGAACATGGCCGAGTCCAGGCCGTAGGGCGCGGCCTCGCCGGTTCCCATCTCGCCCCCGGCGGCGGCGATGGCCTGCCGGGCCATCTGCATCTGCGCCTGGAAGGCCAGGGTCTTGGGGTCCGGGGCCTTGCCGGAACGTCCCGGCTGTCCGATCTGGCCGGGCAGGCCGGTGACCGCGCTCCCGGACTGGGCTTCCTTCAGGATGCGGAGCGTGTCCGCGATGTTCGGCGTCTGGTTCGACATGGGTTCCCTCCGCCGCCGGGATTTTGACCACGGCAGGGTATTCTGGACTCCTGTAAGCACGGAGCGGGCCAAGTCGAAAAAATGGATGGAATATTGACCGGATGAATCGAAACTAGGCGCCCAGGAGCTGCGGCAGGCGCAGGTCCGCCCGGGTGAGCGCCAGAAGCCTGGCGTGGCCCGAGGGGAAGGCCAGTCCCGAGAGTTCCTCCAGCCGGGCGAAGCGGCCCTCGGTGGCCTCGTGCAGGCAAAAGGCCTCCGGGTCCTGGCCCGGGGCCAGGCGGCAGAAGAACCCGTGCATGGTCACGCGGTAGCGCGTGTACCCGTAGCGCACCACGGCGATCCTGCCCACGGGCTGCACGGCCAGTTCGGTCTCCTCGCGGAACTCGCGCACCAGCGCCTGCTCCGGGGCCTCGCCCTCCTCCAGGCAGCCGCCTGGGAACTCCCACAGGCCGGGCCAGACGTCGCCGGGCCTGCGCTTCTGCACGAACACGCGGCCCTGGTGCAGCAGCACGCCCGTGGCCATGTGGATGCGGATGAGCTCGATCTTGGGCTTCGGCGCGGGCCGGTCCGCCACGGTGCCGCGCGCCAGCGCCAGGCAGTGCGCGGCCACGGGGCAGGCCGGGCAGTCGGCCTTGCGCGGCCCGCAGACCAGCGCGCCCAGCTCCATGAGCGCCTGGTTGAAGGCCCGGCCTCCGCCCTGCTCCAGCGGCGGCGTCAGCTCCCAGGCGGCGGCCAGGATGCGCCGCTTCACCGCGGGGCTTGCCAGCGGCTCGGCGATGTCCAGCACGCGGGAGAGCACGCGCTCCACGTTGGCGTCCACGGCCGGGCGGGCCTCGCCGTAGGCCACGCTCATGATGGCCCCGGCGGTGTACGGGCCCACGCCGGGCAGCGCCCGCACGGCTTCGTGGCTGGCGGGAAAGATTCCGCCGTGGCGCTCCACCAGGACTCGGGCGGCCTTGCGCAGGTTGCGGGCGCGGGAATAGTAGCCCAGGCCCTCCCAGAGCTTGAGCACCTCATCCTCGCTGGCGGCGGCCAGGGCCGGGGCGTCGGGGAAGCGGGCCACGAAGCGCTCGAAGAACGCCACGGCCCGGTCCATCTGGGTCTGCTGGAGCATGATCTCGGAGATCCAGACCTGGTAGGGGTCCAGCGTGCGCCGCCAGGGCAGGTCGCGGGCATGGGCCGCGAACCAGCCGAGCAGCGCGGCCCGGAAGCCCCGCATGTCCAATGAGGAAAAGTCCAAAGCCCCGGCCAGGGGCGCCGGGGCCTTCGCGGCGCGTTTGGCCACGCCCTAGCCCTTGGCCTTGGCCTGGTCGGCCACGGCCTGGGCGGCGCGGGCCACGGCCTCGGGGTCGCCCAGGTACTCGCGCCCCAGGGACTTCAGGTCGTCGTCCAGGCGGTACACCAGCGGCACCCCGGTGGGGATGTTCAGGCCGGCCACCTCGTCGTCGCCCATGCCGTCCAGGTACTTCACCAGCCCGCGCAGGGAGTTGCCATGGGCCGCGATGAGCAGGCGCCGGCCGGAGCGGATCTGCGGGGCCAGCACCTGGTGCCAGTAGGGCATGACGCGGTCGATGGTGAGCTTCAGGCTCTCGCAGCGGGGCAGCTCGGACGGGGAAAGGGAGGCGTAGCGCGGGTCGCGCCCCGGGAAGCGCTCGTCGGAGGGGTCCAGGGGCGGGGGCGGCACGTCGAAGCTGCGGCGCCACTGGAACACCTGCTCGTCGCTGTACTTCCTGGCGGTCTCGGCCTTGTTCAGGCCCTGGAGCGCGCCGTAGTGGCGCTCGTTCAGGCGCCAGGAGGTCTCAACCGGCAGCCACATGAGGTCCATGCGCTCCAGCACGATCCACAGGGTGCGGATGGCCCGCTTGAGGTAGGAGGTATGGCAGAGGTCGAAGGCGTAGCCGCCCTCCTTAAGCAGGCGCGCGCCCTCCTCGGCCTCGCGCACGCCCTGGTCCGAGAGGTCAACGTCGGTCCAGCCGGTGAAGCGGTTCTCCAGGTTCCAGACGCTCTGGCCGTGGCGGATGAGCACCAGGGTATGCGGCATGGATCGGTCCTCCTCTGGGTTTGCGGCGTGGGCCACGCCCGGCCCTTTCCCGAGGGAGGCGCGCGGCGGCTACTTCTTGCCCGCCGCCTTCGCGTCGGGCTTGGCCCCGGGCTTGGCGGCCCCCTTGGCGCCGGGCTTGGCGGAATCCTTGGCCCCGGGCTTGGCGGCCCCCTTGGCGCCGGGCTTGCCGTCCTCGGCCTTGGCGGGCTCTTCCTTGGGCTTGCGCCAGGCGTCCATGGCGGCCTTGCGCTTGGCCTCGGCCTCGCGCTTGCGCTGGGCCCGGCGCTCCGCATCGGCCTCGAAGAGCTGCTTCTTCTTCTTCTCGAAGCTGGTGACGCTCAGAAGCGCCGCAAAACCCATGGAGAACACCGTGACCATGAAGATGAGGCCCTTCTGGAAGGCCCACTTCTGCTCCAGGATGCCCTCCACCAGCCAGTGCTGGGCCACCTTGCTAGAGTAGAAGAAAAGAACGGGCAGGGTCAAGAGAGCCAGGGCCAGGCCCACCACCTCCATCCAGATGAAGTTCTTGCCCAGGATCATGGCGAAGAGCGTGCTGTCGCGCACGATGCGCAGGCTCGTCAGGCGCTTGGACAGGGTCTGCAGCCGCTCCTCCAGCTCCGGCAGGTTGCGCCGGGCGGTGCGGAAGTTCTCCGCCGTGCGCAGCTGCTGGGTCATGGTCCAGTTGATGCGCTGCACGCAGAAGTTGAAGTCGCGGTTGAAGTCGCGCAGGAGCTTGGGGAAGGGGAACCACCCGGCCTCGTACTGCACCTCGCGCAGGCGCTCGGCGTAGGTGCCCACGCGCTCCTTGATGCGCTTGATCTCCTCGTCGATCTGCTTCTGCATGCCCGGCACAAAGCCCTGCATGCCCTTCTCCACCTCGCGGAAGGCGGCGAAATTCTCGGTGTTGGCCAGGCCGTGCATGCGCTCCAGGTGCTCCAGGGCGGGCTTGCGGAAGGCGTGGTCCTCGTCGAACCACTGGGGGATCTCCTGCAGCAGCGAGGACACGCGCGTGCCCGTCTCCTCGGCCCGGGCCTTGGCGTCGGCCCAGAGGTCGCTTAAGCTGGAGAGCACGTGCACCCGGCCGCGGTCGATCTCCGGGTCGATGAGCAGGCGGTTGAAGTAGTGGCTCTCGCGCCCGGCCAGGTCGTAGAACATCTCCAGCGCCTGGCCGGTGAAGCCCATCTTCACCATGCACACGGCCTCGCGGTAGGCGGGCTCGCCCCAGCGCGGCGAGCCGGTGCGCACCTGGCGGTACATGCCCAGGGCCTCCTTGTACTCCCCGGCCACCTCGCGCAGGCGGGCCTGCAGGAAAACGATGTAGCCCTGCTGCACAGTGGAGACGCCGATGCGCCCGGCCTCCTGCCAGTAGAACTGGGCCATGTGGTCGTCGCCCTGGTCCAGGGAGACGAAGCCCTCCAGGCAGGCGGCCTCGAAGCTGCGCCCGGTCTTGGCGCTCACGGCGCGCACGCCCTCCTTGGCCCGCTCCAGGTCTCCGGCCAGGTAGGCCTGGTAGGGCTCGCGGATGAAGAAGTCCTCCTCGGGCAGGAGCTGGCTCTCCTCCACCGGCCACTCGCGGTTCTTGATGCGCGGCACCACGGGCAGAAGCCCCGGCTGCGAGGGCGCGTTGATGGCGAACAGGGCGCGCACCAGCGTGGCCTCCAGCCCGTTCTCCTTGCCCGTGAGCAGGGCCTGGGTGGCCTGGGTGAAGCGCTGCGGGTCGCTGATCTCGTCCAGGGCCTTGAAGCCCTTGGCCATGTCCGCGATGTTCACCACGCTCAGGGCCAGCCAGGCCGCGTCGCGGAAGGCGGGCAGGGGCTTGGAGGGGCAGGCCGCGGCGGCGTGGTTCTTCAGGCCGCAGTAGAAGCATTCCTTGGCCGTGCCCGCCAGCCAGCGGCGCGGCAGAGGCATTTCGATGGCGTCCTGGGCGGCGCTGCCGTCGCCCTCGCGCAGGGTCAGGTTGCACCAGGAGTCCAGGGTCTCCTGCTCGCCGCCGTAGTTGATCTCGTTGACCTTGAAGGCGTCGGACAGGGAGAAGCCGTCGCGGTAGCGCATGTGCAGGAAGTCCGGGGTCAGCCGGTTCCAGTCCAGGCCGAAGCGGCTGGGCAGGTCCATGGAGAAGCTCATGCCGCGCTGCTCGGAGATGGCGATGACGCAGGGCCAGTACGAGCGCTGCGAGCGCTTGAGCTCGGCCATGAGCCCGGCGATCTCGGTGCAGAACATGCGCAGCTGGCGGTAGTTCTCCAGGGGAAAGATGACGAAGCCCTGGGCGTCGTCGGCCAGGTACTTCAGGCCCAGGCGCTGGAACACGGCCTGGATCTCGGAGAAGTAGGCGCGCCAGCCCGCGATGCTCTCGCGCTCGCCCAGGCGGCCCAGGGGCTTGATGATGCCGTACCACGAGGCCGGGGAGCCGTAGTCCAGGCCCTGGTCCGAGATCAGGGGGCACCAGCCCGCGCCCGAGAGCCCCTGCATGGTGGCCGAGGGGGCCAGCGAAAGTCCGTTGACCGTGCGCACGCCCTCGCCGAACTTGGGGTGCACCCAGACCTCCAGGTCCTGGGGTGCGGCGGCCTGCTGGCGGGCCAGGTCGGCGGAGACGGACAGCCCGATGGACAGGTCGTAGCCCACGAGCATGGTCACGGGCAGCACCTGGCAGAACAGGGGCAGGGGGTTCAGGCGCGACCAGATCTGCAGCTTGGCCAGGGCCCGGAAGACCTCGGGCGAGGAGGTCACCCAGAGGCTCTGGCAGGGGTCCTCCACCACCAGCATCAGGCCGTGGTCGCGCAGGGTGTGCCCGATGGCGTTGTTGAACGAGCCGTTCCACACCAACCACAGGCCGTAGCCGGAGCTGATGAGCCGGGAGTTGGCCACCGAGGGCAGTCTTTGCAAGAGGGTCGAAAGCGTGTACATTGGCCTCCTCAACCATCCTCTCGGAGGGCACCCATGGACCTGTCCCAGGCCATAGCCGAACTGAAAAAGACGCCCGGCTTCACCGACAACGTCGGCATGATACTCATCCATAACGGAGTGGTGCGCGGTTGGTCCAGGCAAAACAGGGCCAACGTCACCGCCGTCGAGATCACCCCGGACCGCGCCAAGATACAGGAGCTGTGCGAGGAGTTCGAGAAGCGTCCTGGCATTTTCCGTGCCATCGCGCACGCCAACGGCGGAATCATGAAGCCCGGCGACGACGTGCTGTTCATCATCGTGGCCGGGGACATCAGGGAGAACGTCAAGTCCGCCCTGTCCGACCTGCTCGACCGCATCAAGAAAGAGGCCGTGACCAAACGGGAAGTCTTTGCCTAGCCGCGCCAGGGGGATGCGCCGCCCGGCGGCAGAGAATGCCCCGCGCCCTTCGTTTCGGCTTCCCCGCCCCTAGGATCGCCCATGGTCGTCTTCCAGGTCGTCAACGTCCGCTGGTTCAACGCCACAGCCTGGTACGGGCTGTACCTCTCCCGCCTGCTCCAGGAGGCCGGGCACAGGGTGGTGGTGCTCACCCAGGGCGGCACGGACACGCACAAGAAGGCCCTGGAGTGGGGCCTGGACGCCCGAGCCGTGGACCTGAACACGGCCAACCCCCTGCGCCTGGCGGCCACCCTGGCCCGCCTGGCCGGGCTCCTCCGGCGCGAGAGGCCGGACATCGTGAACTGCCACCGGGGTGAGGGCTTCTTCCTCTGGGGCCTGCTCAAGGCCCTGGGCTTCCACTTCCACCTGGTGCGCACCCGGGGCGACCAGCGCCCGCCCAGGGCGGACTTTTTGAACCGCTGGCTGCACGCGCACGTGGCCGACGCCGTGGTGGTGACCAACTCGCGCATGGCCCGGCACTTCCTCTCGGCCATGCGCACCCCGGAGCGGAAGGTCTGGCTCATCCACGGCGGCGTGGACAAGGAGCGCTTCCGCTTCGACCCCGCCGGACGCGAGCGGGTGCGCGCGGAGCTGGGCTACGGCCCCAAGGAGACGGTCATCGCCCTGGTGGGCCGCTTCGACCGGGTCAAGGGCCAGCGCGAGACCATCGAGGCCGTTTCCCGGCTCATCCACAAGCAGGGCTACCGCAAGGCCCGGCTCATGCTCCTGGGCTTCGGCAGCGCCACGGGGCAGGAGGAGGTGGAGGCCTGGATCCGGGAGTTCAAGCTGGAGCGCTTCGCCAGGATCACCGGCAGGCGCGAGGACGTGGCCGCCTGCCTCTCGGCCGCGGACGTGGGCATCGTGGCCTCGCTGTGGTCGGAGACCATCGCCCGCGCCGCCCTGGAGCTCATGGCCGCCGAACGCCCGCTCGTCTCCTCCGACGTGGGCGTCATGCCCGACCTGCTGCCGCCCGAGGCCCTGTTCCCCCCCGGCGACGTGGACGCCATGGTGCGCATGCTCGCCAGGGTCATGGACGAGCCCGAGTTCCGCGCCGAGCTCCTGCGCGCCCAGGACCTGACCCTCTCCCAGCTGGGCGGGCGCGACTTCGCCCTGCGCACGCTGACCCTCTACGAAGGCTTCCTGGATTAGGCTGGCCCTGATTCCAAAAGCGCCTGCGCGCCCCGTCTCGCGTCACGTTCCGTACCTGATGGAGCAGGCCACCCGGCGCTGCTCCCAAAAGTTCGAATTTTGTTCGCTGGCAAGGAACGAGTCGGTTCGGGGCCAGGGAGAGTACTCTTGCGGTACAGGCCTGGCTCCGAACCGGCTCTTGACGATGTCCAGGGGGCAAAAGGCGTCTTTTAGGAGCAGCGCTACTCGCCGCTCAGGCGCTCGGCCACGGCCAGGATGGTGCGTGTGTAGGTGTGGGACTGGTTGTAGCGGTAGAGCACGCGCAGCTGCTGCTCCCGGGTGAGTCCCTCGCGCCAGCCGTTGGCCCGCAGGAAGCGCGCCGTGGAGAGCACCGCGTCGGCCACGCTGAACAGGTCCACCCGGCCGTCGCCGTCCAGGTCCGCCCCGAAGCGCACGGCGTTGGTGGGCATGAACTGGCAGATGCCGATGGCCCCGTACACCGAGCCGGGAATGGTCAGCGGGTCGAAGCCCGCGGCCTTGGCGTAGATGAGCAGGGCCTTGAGTTCCTTGTAGGCCCAGGCGGCCTTCTGGGCCGTGCGCCAGACCAGCCACTGGGCCGTCTCCGGCGCCAGGCCGTTCTGGTCGATGTAGGGCGAGATGAGCGCGAAGTCCCCGGCCAGGGCCATGCTGGCCAGGGTGGTCAGGGCGCTTTTGCCGCCCAGGTTGCGGCCCAGCTTGGTCTCCACCAGCAGCAGGGCCGTGAGCACCTCCTCGGGCACGCCGTGCCGGGCCCTGGCCTCGCGCAGGGCGGGGCGCTGCTCGGCCAGAAAGCTCTGGGCCTGCATGATCAGCAGCGGGTTCAGGTAGCTCCAGTACAGCTCCGGGGCCTCGGCCTTGGGCTTCTCGGGGGCCAGCTTCACCTCCAGCAGGGCGCTCATCTTGCGGGCCATGACCTGGGGGTCGAAGCGCAGCTCCGGCCGGGCGAACAGCGCCCGGGTGCGGGCCGTGTCGAAGCCGTCGGCCAGCAGGCGCTGCACCAGGGGTTCCCAGACGGCCTGGGGCACGGCCTGGGACAAGGCGGACTGGGCCCGGGCGGGCGCGGGCCACACTGCCAGGGCCAGCAAAACGAGAAGCGCGGCCCCGAGGGACCGCGCCAGCTGCGTCAAACCATGGCGCGGCCCTTCAGCCGCCGCCCCGGCGTGTCCCCTTCGGTGCTCACAGGCGGTCCATGGGCACAAAGGCGAACTCCTCCTCCAGGGCGTCGTCGATCTGGCCAGCGAAGGCCCCCACCGGATGTACGGCGCCGCAAGACTTGCAGCGCAGGCTCACGCTGCGTCAGGCCCGGTGGATGTACAGCCCCCCGCCGCACGACGGGCAGCGCACACCGGCCAGGGTGTTCGGTTCCGGTTTCCTGCGGTGGGAGGAAAGAAATCCCATGCCATGCTCCTTGCCGGGGCCCGGGGCCCTAGCGGATCTCCAGGGCCGGGTTCTTCTCGCCCATGGCCACGTACAGGCTGGACATGGCGGTCTGGTAGTCGGACAGGGCCTGGGAGAGCTGGGCCTCGGAGTTGCTGACCTTGGCCTGGGCGTCCAGCACGTCGGTGTTGGTGCCCACCTGGGCCTGGTAGCGGGCCAGGGCCATGCGGTACGACTCCCGGGCGGCCTCCACGCTCTTGCGGGCCACGCCGATGCGGTCGGCGGCCTCGCGCTGGTTCAAGAGGTACTGCTTGACCTCGAACCCGGCGCCGAGCTTGGTGTTCTCCAGGTCCGCGCGCATGCGCGAGACGTTCTCGCCCGCGGCCTTGTACTGGTTGTAGGTGCTGCCCCACTGGAAGAAGGTGTAGCTGGCCGTGGCGCCCACGGTCCAGGATTCCTTGCTGGCGTGGGACAGGTACCTGCTGCTGCTCACCGAGGGGTCGTCGCCCTTCTTGTAGTAGTTGAAGTCGCCGGAGACCTGCGGGTAGAAGCCGCTGGCCGTGATGCTGGCGTCCTTCTCGGAGATCTCCACGCTCTTCACGCCGATCTGCACGTCCGGGCGGGCGGCGTAGGCCCGCTTCAGGCACTCGGCCAGGTCCAGGCCGAAGGGCGCGTAAACCAGCTCGCCCACATACTCCACCGGGGCCTCCAGGGGCATGTTGAGCAGGGAGTTGAGCTTGGCCCGGCTGGTGTCCAGGGCGTTCTGGGCCTTGAGCAGGGTCTGCTCCGCCGTGGCCAGGTCCACCTCGGCCTGGAGCACGTCGAGCTTGGGCTTCAGGCCCACGTCGAAGAAGGCCTGGGTGACCTTGAGCTGGCTCTTCAGGCGCTCCACGGAGTCCTGGGCGCTCTTCACGTCCATTTTGGCCTTGAGGTGCGACATGTAGTAGGACTGGATGGCGCCGATGAGCGAGAGCTCGGTCTGGAAGAGCTTGGCCTCGTTCTGCTCCTTGGTGAGCTTGGCCTTCTGGTAGGTGGACAGGAGCTTGAAGCCCGTGAACACCGGCTGGTGGACGTTGAGCTGGGCCGACCACTGGTCCTGGTCCGCGGTCTTGACGCCGCTCGACATGGGCTGGCGGTCGTAGTGGATGGCCCCGTAGGTGGCGGTGGCGGTGGGGAAGAAGTCCGCCAGGGCCGAGTTCTTGGAATACTCCGAGCCCAGCAGCTGCGCCCGGGCGGAGACGATGGTGGGGTTGGCCTGCAGGCCGCGCTCCACGCTCTGCCGCAGGTCCAGGCTGGCCGGAACGGGCAGCTGGGCGGCCTCGACCGGTTTGGCGGCCTGCTGGTTGGCGGCCTGCTGGCTGGCATCCTGCTGGGTGGCATCCTGGGCGTTGGCGGCCAGGGGGGCGGCCAGGGCCAGGCTCAGGGCCAGGGCCGCGACGAGCTGGCGGGAAGGTCTGCGCATATCTCGGATTCCTTTCTGGATGGAAAATCAGGGTCCGGCTCTTCTCTCTCGTGCTGTATCGGCACTTTCAAACATGTGTTTATACTCCAAGGAGAGATGACCCGCAAGGGTCAAAAATCTCATTTCCCCGGCCCGGCGGCCAGCTGCGCGCAGTCCGCCGGGTCGCCCTGCAGCTTCTCGATGGTGTGGGCCACCGCCGGGAGCACAGCGCCCAGGCATTCGCGCACGGCCTTGGGGCTGCCCGGCAGGTTCAGGATGAGCGCCCCGCCCAGGGTGCCGCACACCGCGCGGGACACCGCCCCGGTGGGGGTCTTGGCCAGGCTGGTGATGGTCATGGCGCGCTCGAAGCCCGGCAGCCGCTTCTCGATGACGCCCAGGGTGGCCTCCGGGGTCACGTCGCGCGGGGCCACGCCCGTGCCGCCCGTGGTGGCGATGAGGTCGAACCCGGCCTCCAGGGCCAGGTGCGTCAACAGCGCCCGGATGCCGCGCTCGTCGTCGGGCATGAGGAACCCGCGCGCCAGGCTCACGGGCATGGCCGCGCGCACCAGCTCCTCCACCAGCGGGCCGGAGGCGTCCGCCCGCTCCCCTCGCGAGCCCTTGTCCGAGAGCGTGATCCAGGCCAGGGCGAACCCTGAGCGCGAAAGCTCCAGGGCGCGCGCCTGCGGCATGGCCGCCGGGGCGGGAACGAGGGTCTCCACCAGCCAGCACAGGGCGTCGGGCCGGTTCTCGCCGCCGTCCACCAGGCCGGGAACCCAGGCCCGGCCCAGCACGCGGTGCTCCTCGCGCTCCGCGCGCAAGAGCGCGCCCGCGCGCAGCTCCGGTGCGGCCCCGGTGGTCCAGGCGCAGGGCAGGCCGCCGGAAACCGAGAACACGCCCTCCCCGGCCAGCGGGCCGGTGAACAAAAAGAAACGCTGGCCCGGAACCTGGCCCACGCCCGTGCCGAAATGGATGGTCGTCTCAATGGTCGTCTTGCCCACGCTCGCCTCCTCTTACGCCAGCAGCACGGCGATGATGCCGGCCAGGAAGATGCCGTCGAAGGTGCCCGCCCCGCCGATGGACAGAAGCGGCGCATCGAGCACGGCCCAGGTGCGGCGGTTGGCCAGGTGCAGCAGGTCCGCGCCGATGAGCGTGCCCAGGGCGCCGGACATGTACGCCGCGCGCGGGGCCAGGGACTCGTGGCCGGGAACCTCCGGCGCCAGCAGGATGGCGGTCAAGGCCGCCACCGCCGGGGGCAGCAGCACCGGCACGCCGATGCCGATGCCCGGCAGGGGCCGGGCCAGCAGGTAGCAGGCCAGGGCGGAGATGACCACGCACAGGCCCAGCCAGCCGCCCAGCTGGCCGGAGAGGTGCATCTGCCACAGGAACCAGGCCGAGAGCAGGCAGGGTACGATGCAGCCGCCCACGTTCACGGCCACCACCTGCTCGGTGAGCACCAGCCCGTCCTCCGCGCTGTGGCCGAAGCGAACCCTTCCGAGGTTGCCGGAAAACCGGAACAGGCGGCTGGCGGGCGCCGGATCGCCCCGCACCAGGCGCGTGCCCCGGTGCAGGGGGATGTTCACCCCGCTGCCCACAAGGGTGGCGGCAAAGACCACCAGCCCCTGCAGGCCGGTGAGGCCCAGCTTCTCGAAGGCCGCGGCCAGGATGCTGACGGGCAGGAACACGAACAGGCCGAAGAACACGGCCACAACAAGGAAGATCAACAGAAGCGGGGGGCCCGCCTGGAAGTACATCGCAGCTCCTTGCCCGGCCCTCAGCGGGAAAACGTGGGGGGAGGGTGCGGGCCCAGGCGGTTGCCAATGCCCGCGGAATCATAGTATCCGGGCGCTGCATTGGTACCAAGCCATGGCGGTTCTGTAAACCGCCCGCACCGTTTGAAACAGCCTCGGAGAACACATGAAGGGCATCATCCTGGCCGGGGGCTCCGGCACGCGCCTGCACCCGCTCACCCGCGTCATCAGCAAGCAGCTGTTGCCGGTGTACGACAAGCCCATGATCTACTACCCGCTCTCCACGCTGATGCTCGCGGGCATCCGGGACATCCTGGTCATCTCCACGCCGTCCGATCTGCCGCGCTTCGCCGAGATGCTGGGCGACGGCTCGGATCTGGGCCTCAATTTCAGCTACGTGGCGCAGCCCAGCCCGGACGGCCTGGCCCAGGCCTTCCTGCTCGGCGCGGAGTTCATCGGCAACGACCCCGTGAGCCTGGTGCTGGGCGACAACATCTTTTACGCCCAGGGGCTTTCCGCCGTGCTGCAGCGCGCGGCGTCGCTCAAGCGTGGCGGCACCATCTTCGCCTACCCCGTGCGCGACCCGGAGCGCTTCGGCGTGGTGGAGTTCGACCACAACTTCCGGGCGCTCTCCATCGAGGAGAAGCCCGCCAAGCCCAAGTCGCGCTATGCGGTGACGGGCCTGTACTTCTACGACAACGACGTGGTGGACATCGCGCGTTCGCTCAAGCCCTCGCCGCGCGGGGAGCTGGAGATCACGGACGTGAACAACGCGTACCTGAAGCGCGGCGACCTCTCGGTGGAGCTGTGCGGGCGCGGCTGGGCCTGGCTGGACATGGGCACGCACGAGTCGCTCTTGCGCGCGGCCAACTTCGTGCGCATGGTGCAGGAGAACCAGAGCCTGCGCATCGCCTGCGTGGAGGAGATCGCCTACCGCATGGGGTACATCGATGCCGCGCAGTTGGAGAAGCTGGCGGCGGGGCTGCTTAAGAATGATTATGGGCAGTATTTGATGGAGGTGTTGAGGGGGTGAGATGTAACATTTTCCTATCGGGACCAACTACCGTGCTCTGACCTTTTCTAATATTTCCTTTTGAAAGCCATACAGAAGCCTGTCTAACTCCCAGCCATTGATTTCGGCAAGTTTTGCAACGTCTAAATAAAACTTCTCATGCTCACGGTAATTGTTAAATTTTAAGCCAAGAGTGCTAGATATTTTCTTGATTCTCGCATCAATCGCAATGCAATCACGAAAATCTTTGTGATATACATCCATCATAATATTACGAGCATACTTATCACCTATTCCTGGAAACCTTTTTAAAAAATTTATTTTTTCCTCACGACCTTTCAAAGATAGTAAAATCTCCTTTGCTTTCTCTGGCCCTCCAAGGCTTTTCACATACTCGTAGCACCCAATAATGTATTCAGCTTTCTTGTCTGGCATCCGTACTTTTGCTGCGCGGCATACTTTGGCTACAGTTTCAATCCGTTTACGTGCCTCAAGCTTGTCAATCCTCTCATATGTAACCTCGGTATAATTAGATTTCTCCTCTATTAAACCATAATAACCAGATGACCTTCCCATAGTTGAAAAGCTCTGCAACAAATAGTGCCATAGAAAATCTTTACGCTTTATCTCGTTAACTTTTCTTTTATTACTCAAAAGATACTGCTGCATCTGAGGAGTTCTATTCTTTATCGCAGAGGCAAGGCAATTCTTGACAGACTCAATATCAGTGCTATTTTTTCTTAAACGAACATTTAATGTCGTTCTATTATTTTTGCTATTACCACTAACACTCATTTTTGAAAGATTGTTTACCTTCACTGCAAGCACGATGACAATTACAATTAAAGCAAAAATAGTAAATTCCATTTTTTGCTCACGCTTTCAATATGTCACACATACTACGACTAACCACAAACAAAACCTCTACATCTCACGCCGCCCCCTACTCCCCACACTCCCGCTCACACCACCGCAAATACATCATGTCGCCATTGTATTTGAACTCGTGCCGGCACCCGGCCAGGCAGTCGTTGCGCCTGGCCTGGGAGCAGTCCGGGTCCGTGGCGTTCTGGCCCGGCGCGCAGGGGTGCCGCGGGCTATAGAGCGGAGGCGAGCCGTCGGGCAAGAGCGGTGGCTGGCGCAGCACGCCCTCGGCCCCCGCCGGTTCCGGCAGGGCCAGGAGCAGGGCCAAAAAGAGGAGCGCGGTGCGCAGCCTCGTGCGCCCCAGGTGCCGGAGCCTGTCCCTGCCTTTGCGCAGCAGCCTCATGCCCTGCCCCTCCTCATGCCCCCGCCAGCCTTCGCGCCATGTCCAGCGCGGCCTGGAAGCTCGTCAGCCTCGCCTTGCCCGTGCCCACCAGGTCGTAGCCCGTGCCGTGATCGGGCGAGGTGCGCACCATGGGCAGGCCCAGGGTGATGTTCACCGCCTCGCCGAAGTGCAGCAGCTTCAGCGGGGCCAGGCCCTGGTCGTGGTACATGGCCACCACGGCAGGGTAGCAGCCCTGCGCGGCGAAGTGGAACAGCGTGTCCGCCGGGATGGGCCCGGCCACGGCCAGCCCCTCGGCCCTGGCCTGCTCCACCGCCGGGCCCACCACCTCCATGTCCTCGCGCCCGATGCGCCCGCTCTCCCCGGCGTGGGGGTTCAGGCCGCACACGCCGATGGCACCAGAAAGGCCCAGGCGCTTCACGAACTCCGAGGTGTGGCGGATGGCCCGCAGCACGGCCTCCCGGGTGACGAGCCGGGGCACCTCGGCCAGGGGCGGGTGCGTGGTGACGAGGCTGACGCGCAGCACCGGCCTGGGGTGCTCCCCCGGCGCCGGTGGCGGCGGCATGGGCCCGCACAGGTGCATGGTCACGCCACTGTCCTGGGAATCAGGGCGCCCCACGCCCAGGCCCTCGGCCAAAAATTCCGTGTGGCCCGGAAAGTCGAACCCGGCCTCCTGCAGCATGGCCTTGTTCAGCGGGCAGGTGACAAGCCCCTGGATGACCCCGGCTTTGGCCAGGTCCACGGCCATTTCCAGGCTTTTGCCCGCCGCCCGCCCCCCGGCGGCGCAGGCCGCGCCCAAGAGCAGGTCCAGGCCGTCCAGCCCGCCGGGCTCGGCCAGGTACACGCCGGGCCCGCGCGCGGCCACCTCGCGGGGGTCGGCCAGGGTCTCGTAGAAGGGCGTGGCCCCGGCCAGCTCGCGTTCCAGCGCGGCAGCCGGGCCGATCAGGAGCAGCCGCTCGTCCGGATAGGGCAGGTCCAGGCGCAGGGTGCGGACCACCAGCTCCGGCCCAAGCCCGCAGGGGTCGCCCAGGGTGATGGCCAGGGTTCGCGGTCCGGTGCGCATGGGCTAGCCCCTCACAAAGGCCAGGGCGGCCAGGGGCGGCAGGGTCAGGCTGAGGAAATGGCAGCCCCCCTGCTCCCAGGAGCCCGCCCCGCCCGCGTTGCCCGCGTTGGAGCCGCCGTAGGCCTCGGAGTCGGTGTTCAGGATCTCGTGCCAGTGGCCGGGGCCCGGGCAGCGCACCTGGTAGCCGTGGCGCACCACCGGGGTGAAGTTGAACACCCAGAGCACGTCCGGGTGGCCGGGCGCCCTGCGCGCAAAGCTCAGCACGCTGTTGGCCCAGTCGTGGCAGTTCATCCACTCGAAGCCCTTCCAGCTGTTGTCCGCCCCGTGCATGGCCGGATAGTCGCGCAGGATGCGGTTCAGGTCGCCGATGAGCCGCGAGACGCCCGTGTGCGAGGGGAAGCAGTGGAGGATCCAGTCCAGCTCGCGCTTGCAGTCCCACTCGTTCCACTGGCCGAACTCCCCGCCCATGAACAGCAGCTTCTTGCCCGGGTGGGCCCACTGGTAGCCGAACAGCAGGCGCAGGTTGGCCAGCTGCTGCCACTGGTCGCCGGGCATCTTGGACAGGAGCGCGCCCTTGCCGTGCACCACCTCGTCGTGGGAGAGCGGCAGCACGAAGTTCTCGGAGAAGGCGTAGAGCATGGAGAAGGTCAGGCTGTTGTGGTGAAAGGCCCGGTGCACCGGGTCCTTGCAGAAGTAGGCCAGGGTGTCGTTCATCCAGCCCATGTTCCACTTGAAGGTGAAGCCCAGGCCGCCGGTGTAGATGGGCCGGGACACGCCGGGCCAGGCCGTCGACTCCTCGGCGATCATCATGGCCCCGGGGAACTGGGCGTGCACCACGGTGTTCAGCGCCTTCAGAAGCTCGATGGCCTCCAGGTTCTCGCGCCCGCCGAACTCGTTGGGAATCCACTGGCCCTCGGTGCGGCTGTAGTCCAGGTAGAGCATGGAGGCCACGGCGTCGATGCGGATGGCGTCGATGTGGAATTCCTTGAACCAGTAGAGCGCGTTGGCCAAGAGGAAGTTCTTCACCTCGTGGCGGCCGTAGTTGAAGATGTACGTGCCCCAGTCCGGGTGCTCGCCCTTGCGCGGGTCCTCATGCTCGTACAGGGCCGTGCCGTCGAAGCGGCCCAGGCTCCAGTCGTCCTTGGGGAAATGGCCGGGCACCCAGTCCAGGATGACCCCGATGCCCTCCTGGTGGCAGCGGTCGATGAGGTGGCGCAGGTCGTCTGGTTCCCCAAATCGTGATGTCGGAGCGAAATAATGGCTGGTCTGGTAGCCCCAGCTCTCGTCCAGCGGGTGCTCGGCCAGGGGCATGAACTCGATGTGCGTGAAGCCCAGCTCCTTGACGTAGCCCACCAGCTCGTCGGCCATCTGCCGATAGGTGAGCCAGCGGCCCTGGCGCATGCGCCAGGAGCCCGCGTGCACCTCGTACACGGACTGCGGGCGGTTCAGCGGCGGGTCGTGCTTGGCGCGCTCCTCCAGCCAGGGGGCGTCGTTCCACTGGTAGCCGTCCAGGGGCCAGGCCCGGGCGGCGTTGCCGGGGCGCATCTCGCAGTAGAAGGCGAAGGGGTCGGCCTTGTACGTGGTGTGGCCCCGGTGGTCCTTCACCGCGAACTTGTACAGCTCGCCCTGGGCCATGCCGGGCAGAAAGCCCGCCCAGATGCCCGAGGAGCCCACGGGGTACAGCGGATGGTTCCTGCCCCACCAGTCGTTGAACGGGCCCACGAGCTTCACCGAGCGGGCGTTGGGCGCCCAGACGGCGAACTTGTACCCGGCCTGGCCCTCCTGCACGTGCGGGTGCGCGCCCAGGATGCGGTACAGGTCCCAGTGCTCGCCCTTGCCGAAGAGGTAGAGGTCGAAGGGCTCGACAAAGACCGGCTGCGTGGCGTGGCTCATGCGGGTGTTCTCCCAATTGGGGGCGGGTTGGACGGAGTTCGGCCAATGTCCAGGGTTCTACCCTGCTTGGCCGCGCTCCGCAACCGCTACAGCCCGAGCAATTGGCGCATGGGCTCCCAGGCGGCAACCACGGATGCGAACTCCTCGTAACCCTCACCGTCCGGGTGGATGCCGTCGGTGCGCGCAAGGGCGGCCATGTAGGCCCCGGAGGCCGCCAGCGCCGGGAAGGGGTCCATACCCGGCACGCCGAGCTGCGCGCAGACCTCCAGCAGCCCCAGGCCCAAGTCGCGGTTGCGCTGGGCCCAGGCCGGGTCCAGCGCCGGGGGCGGGGCCACGAACAGCGCCCGGCCCAGCGCCTGCGCTTCCGCCAGCATGCCCCGCGCGGCCCCGAGGGCGTCCCGGAACTCCACGCCGTGGTTCCTGTCCGCCGCGCCGAAGCTGAACACCAGGGCCAGGTCCTCGCCGGGGCGCTGGCGGCGCAGGGTTTCGTCCCTCCAGCGCGCGGCCAGGCGCAGGGAGCTGTCGCCGCGCAGGCCCAGGTTGCAGAAGGTGTTCGAGACCGCCCGGGAGGGCTCGGCGGCGAAGCTCCGGCGCGCCAGCCGCCCCACCCAGCCCAGGGCCTCGGCGTCGCCGATGCCCTGCACGAGGGAATCGCCCAGGAAGCAGACCACCATGCGCCCGCCTCCCTACGTCAGCTTGAGCCGGGCCGTGGCGCGGTCCACATCCACGGCGATGACGGCGGTTTTGGCCAGGATGGACTCGTCGTAGGGGAAGTCGTCGCGCCCGGCGTACTTGCGCATGAGCGCGTTCAGGGCGGCCTTCTTCTCCCCCTCGCCCTGGATGAAGCGCGGGACGCCGCTGCCGAGCACGCAGCGGAACTTGCAGCCCCAGTCGCAGGCCATGGGCCCGGTCTTGGGCTCCAGGTCTATGGCAGCGGAGAAGGCCACGCGCCCGCCCTGACCATGCCCGCCCTGCCCGGCCTGGCCCACGGCCATGCGCAGGGCCTCGGCCTTGCGGCCCTTCTTGGAGGAGTGGAAGTAAAGCACGCCGTCCTCGTAGGCGTGGCTCACGGGAACGCTGTACGGGCCGCCGTCGTCGACAAGGGCCAGGGTCACGTACTCGGCCTTCTGCAGGATCTCCGCCACCACGGCGCGGTCCTCGGTCACATCCTTGCGCATCTGTCCTCCAACTTGGGGGTTTGTCTGTTCTGAACGCTTACTGGGCCCGAGCCCCTCGCGGCCCAAGCCTTCGCCTGGGCTGGAAATATCATCCCCGGGGGGATTGCCAGGGCGCGGCGCGGTGCTTACCTTGGGCCCTGGCGCGGGCCGCCCGAAACAATCCACGCCCGCCAGAGCCCGGAGCCGCCATGACCGAAATACTGCCCGACGCCCAGAAGTCCGCCGTCATCGTCTTCGTCAACACGCCCCTGCCGGTGCTGGAGCAGGGCACCACGCCCGATCCCCTGGCCCTGGCCCTGCTCAAGGACACCCTGCGGAACATGGCCGACGCCGACGCCGACGTGTTCCTGTTCCTGCCCCCGGACATGGACAAGGACTGGGCCCGGAGCGTGCTGGGGCCGGGAAAATTCAAGCTCATGAGCGCCATGGGCCGCAACCTCGTGGCGCAGCAGCGCAACGCCTTCCGGCTCATCTTCGTGCGCCAGTACGAGACGGCCATGCTCGTGCCCAACGCCGCCCCGGACCTGCCGGGCCACGCCGTGTCCTCGGCGCTCTCCGGCCTGGGCTGGAAGGGCGCCTGCCTGGGCCCGTCCACGGACTGCGACACCGCCCCCGGCGCCCACGGGGTCTACGCCATCGGCTTCCACACCGAGGGCCACATGCCCGAGAGCTTCGACCAGGTGGACCGCGGCCGCGACCAGCTGTTCACCCGGCTGGAGACCTACATGCTCTTCTTCGAGCGCAGGCTCAAGATCATGCCGCCCTACCGGCCCATCCGCAGCCTGGACGACGCCGCCCTGCTGGCCGAGCGCTGCGCGGGCACGCGCTTCGCCCTGCTGCCCTCGGTCAAGCTGGCGGCGGAACGCTCCGGCCAGCCCTGCGCCAAATAGCCCCTCCACCTAGATGATCGTGCGGCCCTGGCGGGGCGGCTTGAGCAGCAGCTCCGCCAGGATCGTGAGCCCCCGCTCCAGCTCGGCCTCGGTGCGCGGGGCGGAAAGCGACAGCCGCGCAGCCATGGGCGAGGGCGTCTGCCCCACGGCAAAGGCCCCGCCCGCCACCACGGCCACGCCCCGCTCCAGGGCGGCCCGCTCGAAATCCTCACCGCGCCAGGGCTCCGGCAGCGGCAGCCAGGCGAAATAGCCCATGGGCCGCTGCCGCAGGCCCAGCCCACCCAGCAGCCGCGCGGCCAGCCGGTTGCGCCGCAGGGCCTCGGAGCGCTTGCGCGCCAGCACCGCGTCCGCCGTGCCGTCGCCGATCCACAGGGCCGCCAGCTCCGCGCACAGGGGCGAGGCCATCCAGGTGGTGCCGGTGATGCCCAGGGAAAGCCTCTCCACGAACTCGGGCGGCGCGGCCACGTAGCCCACGCGCAGGCCCTCGGTGAGCATCTTGGACACGCTGGCCACGTAGAAGGCGCGCTCCTGAATGTGCGGCGCCAGCGGCTCGCAGGGCTGGTCCGGCGCGTCCGGCCCGGTGAGGGCGTAGGCCCCGTCCTCGATGACAGAAAGATTGTGCGCCCGCGCCAGCCCGGCCACGCGCTCCCGGCGCTCCGGCCCCATGCGCGCGCAGGTGGGGTTGTGCAGCCCAGGCATGAGGTACAGGCCCCGGATGTCCTCCCGGGCGCAGGCGTCCTCCAGGGCCGCAGGCAGCAGGCCCTCGGCGTCGCTGTCCACGGGCACGAGCTTCAGGCCCAGGAGCGCGGCCACGCTCATAAGTCCGGGATAGTTCAGGCTGGCGGCCAGCACCCGGTCGCCGGGGCGGAACAGGGCGGAGAGCGTCACCAGGAGGGCGTGCTGCCCGCCGCTGGTCACCACCACGCGGCCCGGGTCGGCCTGGATGCCGTGCCTGGCCAGCCAGGTGCTCCCGGCCTCGCGGTGACGCAGGATGCCGCCCGAGGGCAGGTAGCGCAACAGTTCCTGGATGTCCGCCCGCGTGGACAGCGCGCAGAGCGCCGCGCCCAGGTCCGGGTCGTGGGCGGTGAGGCCCGTCACCAGGCCCATGTCGATGGGCGCCCCCTTGCTCGCGTGGCCCGCCCCACCCGTCTGGCTGGCGCCCCACCAGGGCCCGGCGCCCTCGGCCCCGCGCATGACCACGGTGCCGCGCCCCACCTCGCCGCGCACCAGCCCGCGCCGGGCAGCCTCGGCATAGCCCCGCGTGACGGTGCCCACGGTGACGCCCAGGGCCTCGGCCAGGTCGCGGTGCGTGGGCAGGCGCTGTCCGGGCCGGAGTCCCCCGCGCGCCACGTCGGCCTCGATGGCGTCGGCCAGGGCCAGGTAGCGCGGCCTGTCCCCGCCCGAGATATCCGGTTGCCACATTGTCATGGTGACAATAAATACATTGACCGGCAAGCCCTGTCAACATAGAAGCTGGACGAATCCACAACATGGCGCGCACGAACGATTTTGGCGCGCCGAAGCGATGGAGACAATGTCCGCATTGTCACCATCGCCAGCCCAAAGGAGGAAGCCATGAACTCCGAGACCCTGGTCTCCCTGTGCCTGTTCGCCCTGGCCACCTCGGCCACGCCCGGGCCCAACAACGCCATGCTCTTCGCCTCGGGGGTCAACTTCGGCCTGCGCAGAAGCCTGCCGCACATCCTGGGCGTCACCCTGGGCTTCACCTTCATGCAGCTGGCCCTGGGCCTGGGCGTGGGGCTGGTCTTCGAGGCCGTGCCGGGCCTGTACTCCGTGCTGCGCGCCCTGGGCGTGGGCTACATGCTCTACCTGGCCTGGGCCATCGGCAGCGCCAAGCCCGCCGAGTTGGACGGCGAGAGCGGCACGGCACGGCCCA
This sequence comes from uncultured Desulfocurvus sp., assembly GCA_964502805.1. GTDB lineage: Bacteria > Desulfobacterota > Desulfovibrionia > Desulfovibrionales > Desulfovibrionaceae > Humidesulfovibrio. Next base: position 49,562 of record CAZCYB010000011.1, on the reverse strand, counting down.
TGACCTTCCTCCAGGCCTCGGCCTTCCAGTGGGTGAACCCAAAGGCGCTCATGATGTGCATCACCGCCGCCAGCACCTATTCCCCGCCGGATGCGCCCATCGCGGGCGCGCTCATCGTCACGGCGGCCTTCTTCTTCGTGGGCATGCCCTGCGTGGGCGGCTGGGCCGTGCTGGGCTCGCTCATGCGCGGGCTCATGCGCGACCGCCGCAAACTCAAGGCCTTCAACGTGGCCATGGCCTCGCTCCTGGCGCTCTCCGTGGTGCCCATGGCCGGGGAGATGCTCCGCGACCTCGGGCTGCTGTAGGCGGGCTGGCGCATGAACACGGAGGGCGAGGCATGGTGCCCCTTCTCTCGGAATTGTGGCGGTTGGCGGCATACCTGCTGACGCCCGAGGACTCGCGCCAGGCGGTCCCCGGCCCTTCCAGGCCCCGGGCGCGGCTGGCCAAGGCCCTGCTCTGGGCGGGCCTGGCCGTGCTGGCCGGGCTGGGCCTGGGCCGACTGAACTGATCGGGCCAGCGAAACCCGGGCAGGGCTATTTCGCCGGGGCCTTGGCCGAAGCCCTGGCAGGAATCTGGCGCAGGGCGCCCTCCAGCTCTCCGAAGCACTCGCCCACGGCCACGCGCAGGGCGCGCACCAGCTCCTGGGGCGAGTTGCCCGCCAGGGGCGCTGTGCGGCGGATGTCCCGGGTCAGGAGCACCGCGCGCTCGGCCCCGGCGTTATCCAGGAGCAGGAACTGCATCTCCACCACGGCCACGGAGGGGCTCACCGAGAAGTCCCCGTGCAGGCCGACGACGTTGCCCTCCAGCACCAGGGTCGGCTCCAGCAGGCTGGCCGGGTCCACCACGTTGGCGTACAGGCCCGAGGTCCGCAGCCAGGTCCGCAGATCCTGGGAGAGCATGTCCGCCGGGGGCACGAAGAACAGGTTGTAGTAGTCCGCGGTCCAGCCGGACTCGCCCATGCGGTACACCAGCTCGCGGGGGGCCACGCGCGGCGACACCTGCAGACGGCGCACCAGCAGGGCGGCCCCGGCCTTGGGAGCGGGGACAGCCTCGCCGGGGCGGGCCACGTCCAGGGAGTAGAAGCGCTTGTCCACGGGCTGGCGCTCCAGCTTCACGCAGGAGGAAAGGACCGGCAGGCAGGCGGCCAGAACGGTCAGGATGGCCAGAATCAGGGCACGACGCATAGGCTCCCCCTACCGCCTGTCCAGCGGCGATTTTTCCGGCGGCGCGCCGAAGATCATGCCCGACGGGTAGCGCTTGGCCTCCCCGGTGAGCTCGCGCAGGTTCTCGATGAGCTGGCGGGCGCTGTCCAGGATGCCCTCCACGTTGGCCTGCTGCGCCGCGGTGAGGTTCTGCACCCGGCCCATGACCTGGTTCAGCCGCGCGGCGGCGGAGTGCAGCTCGTCCACGGTCTGCCGGGCCTTCTTCACTGTTTCGGGCATTTGCGCCAGCTGCTTCTCGGTCTCCGGGTTGGTCATCACCGCCTCCAGCCGCTTGGCCGAGGCGTTCAGGCTCCGGGCCAGTTCGCGGGACTCCTTCATCAGCGCGGCGGCGTCCGGCCCGGCGGCGTCCACCAGCTTGCGCACGCCGGTGACGGCCTTGGCCGTCTCGGGCAGCAGGGTGTCCACAGCCGGGTCGGCCAAAAGCTGGTTGATGCGCGCCAAAAGCGCCCGGGTCTGGTCCAGGGTGGCGGAGAGCCTGGGCCCGATGTCGCGCAGGTCCGTGTTCTCCAGGAAGGTGCTGGCGCTGTCGGCGAAGCGGCGGAAGCTCTTCACCGCCTCGGGCAGCTCGGCCTCCTCCAGCCCCTCCAGGGTGGTGCTGATGCCCAACACCGCCTCCTCCACGCGGGAGAGGGTGCTCGGGGCCGAGGGGATGTAGATGCTGGCCGGTTCCCAATCGATGGGGATGGGGTGGTTGCGCTCCGGGTCCACGTAGTCCAGCCCCAGGAAGAGCTGCCCCGTGAGGCCCTGGGAGATGGTGCGCGCGCGCAGGCCCCGTTCCACCTCCAGAGCGGCCTGCTCCGTGGCGCCCTTGTCGCCCATGGCGCCGAAGAGGTCCTGCTCCAGGGTGCAGAGCACGTAGACATAGCGGTAGCCATCGGCCTTCTTGCCATACTTGGCGGCCACGAAGCCGATCTCCGTGACGCTGCCCACGCGCACACCCCGGAACTTCACCGGCGAGCCCACCTCCAGGCCGTTGACGCTCTCGTTGATGTACGTCTCCATCATGTACGTGCGCTGGAAGAACTTGCCCATGCCCAGGGCCAGCAGCACCACCAGCAGCAGCGCCGCCCCCCCGATGACGAAGAGCCCGAGCTTGAAATAGTCGCCGCTGCGGATCATGGGCGCGTCTCCTGGGGGTTCCGGGGCTGGTTCTGGGCGTGGTGGTGCCCGTGGTGCTGGCCGGGGGGCGCGGCCACGCGCTGGGCCACCTCGCGGTCGAAGAAGCGGCGCACCACCGGGTCGGTGCTCTTGGCGTAGAGCTCGCGGGGGTCGCCCTCGGCGGCGATGCCGCGCAGCCCGTCGTCCAGTAGGATGACCCGGTCGGCGATGGCCAGGATGCTCGGCAGCTCGTGGGACACGATGACGAAGGTGATGCCCAGGGCCTCGGCCAGGCTGCGCACCAGCACGTCCAGCTCGGCGCTGGTCACGGGGTCCAGGCCCGCGCTGGGCTCGTCCAGGAACAGGATGGCCGGGTCCAGGGCCATGGCCCGGGCGATGGCCGCGCGCTTGATCATGCCGCCGGAGAGTTCCGAGGGCATGAAGTGGGCGAACTTCTCCAGGCCCACCAGGGAGAGCTTCACCCGGCTGATGACCTCGATGGCCTCGGCGGGCAGGTCGGTGTACTCCTCCAGCGGCAGGCCGATGTTGTTCTGCACGCTCATGGAGCCGAACAGCGCTCCGCCCTGGTACATGACCCCGATGCCCTTCAGGATTTCCAGCCGCTCCGCCCCGGCGGCGGTGACGATGTCCCGCCCGGAGAGCACGATGCCGCCCTCCACGGGGTCGAGGAGGCCGATCATGTGCTTGAGGAGCGTGCTTTTGCCGCAGCCGGAGCGGCCGATGACCACGAAGACCTCGCCGGGCTCCACGTCGAAGGACACGTCCCGCAGGACGATGTTCTCGCCGTAGGCGCAGGTGAGGTTCCGCACGCTGATGATGGGTCCGTCTTCGCTCATGAGCCCGCTTCCATGGCCGATACCTGTATCAGATTTTGAAGTAGTAGAACAGCACCGCGAACAGGCCGTCGGCCACGGTGATGAGGATGAGCCCGCTGACCACCGCCGCCGTGGTGCTGCGGCCCACCGCGCTGGCCCCGCCGCCGGTGCGCAGCCCGCGCAGGCAGCTCACCCCGGTCACCAGCAGGCCGAACACCAGGATCTTCACCAGGCTGCCCGCCAGGTCCGTGCCCTTGACGTTGGCGAAGACCCGGGAGGTGAAGGTGACCAGAGGGAAGCCGATGGAGAGCATGACCAAAGCCCCGCCCACCAAGCTGGCGAAGTTGAAGAAGAGCGTCATGATGGGCGCCACGGCCAGCGAGGAGAGGATGCGCGGCCCCACCAAAAAGCGCACCGGGCTGATGCCCATGGTGGACAGGGCGTCCAGCTCCTCGTTGACGCGCATGGTGCCGATCTCCGCCGCGAAGGCGCTGCCGGAGCGCGCGGCCAGCAGGATGGCCGTGACCAGCGGGCCCATCTCGCGGAACATGACCAGGCCCAGCATGTTGGGCACGAAGATCTCCCCGCCGAAGCGCTGGAGCGTGATGACGGACTGGAAGCTCATGATGAGCCCCATGAGGAAGCCGATGAGAAGCAGGATGGGCAGGCTCTCCACCCCCACGGCCAGGGCGGACATGAGCACGTCCTTCCAGCGCACGGTGCCGGGGTGGCGCAGGGAGTCGTACAGCACCAGCGAGGCCTCGCCCACGAAGCCCACCACCAGGCGCAGGGTCCGCCAGAGCTCCTGGGCGCTGTCGGCCATGCTGCGGCCCAGGCCACGGCGCTCGCGGGCCTTGCCAGTGCCCTCGCCCACGGGCGGCACGGCCCTGCCCGCCAGTTCCAGCAGGTGGGCGTGGCGATCGGTGAGCCCCTGCTCCCGCACCGTGGCGCCCTGGCCCTCGGCCTGGCGCTTGAGCGAAACCAGCAGCGCCAGCCCGGCCCCGTCCATGTAGCCCGCGCCGGAAACGTCCAGCCGCAGGGACGAAAGCCCCGCCCGCCCCAGGGCGGCGTGGGCCGGGGCCCAAAGGGCGGCCACGGTGCGGGCGTCCAGGTCGTGGGTGAAGACCATGGCCAGCGCTCCGGAACCCTCCTGGAGCAGGCTCAGGCCCTGGGGCATGGTGTTGGCTGGAGGCTGCGGCATTCTCGTCTGGTAGCTCAAAGCGCCCCAAAAGGCAAAACATCTTGCCCTCCGCACCCGCCTCCGCCGCCCTTCCCTCTTGACCTTCCGCAAAAAAACGAAGATTATTCTCTCAACGGAGGGTTAGCAGAATGATCGACAAGATCGACCTCACTATCCTGGGCATTCTTCAGGGCAATGGCCGCACTTCCAACGCCGAGATCGCCCGCCAGGTGGGCATGGCGCCCTCGGCGGTGCTGGAGCGCATGCGCAAGCTGGAACGCAAGGGCATCATCAAGGGCTTCGAGGCCGTGCTGAACCCCAAGGACGTGGGCTTCACCCTCACGGCCTTCACCTTTGTCCGCGCCGACGAGGGCGTGGGCTCCACGGACATCGGCAAGGGCCTGTCCCGCGTGCCGGGCGTGCTGGAGGTCCACTACACCGCCGGCCAGGACAGCTACCTGGTGAAGGTGCGCGCCAAGGACACCGAGCACCTGCAGGGCATCCTGCAGCAGTTCGGGGCCATCCCCGGCGTGCGCGACACCCGCACCACCGTCGTCCTCACCACGCTCAAGGAATCCCGCACCCTGCCGCTGCCCGGCGCGCAGGACGCGGCAGGCAGCAACACCACGGCAATTACCGTCACGGAGGAGTAGCAGTTCATGGGAATCGACACGCAGAGCCTTGACCCCAAGATCGTCGCCCGGGGCAAGGAGTTCTTCAAGAGCATCGCCGGCGAGGCCCCGTCCATCTTCAACAAGGGCTGGTGGACCGGCAAGGTCATGGACTGGGCCATGAAGAACGAGGACTTCAAGGTCCAGATGTTCCGCTTTGTGGACGTGCTGCCCTACCTGAACACCGGCGAGTCCCTGTCGCGCCACATCGAGGAATATTTCGGCGACAAGGACGCCAACATCCCCGACGTGCTCAAGTGGGGCGCGGGCAAGACCGGCTTCGGCGGCGGCCTGGTGGCCATGATGCTGAACAAGGCCATCCGCTCCAACATCGAGGGCATGGCCCGCCAGTTCATCATCGGCGAGAAGGCCTCCGAGGCCGTGAAGGGCATCCGCCAGCTGCGCAAGGACGGCTTCGCCTTCGTCATCGACCTCCTGGGCGAGGCCACGGTGAACGAGAAGGAGTCCGACGCCTACATGCAGGGCTACCTGGAAGTGCTGGACGCCATCCAGAGCGAATACAAGAAATGGGACGCGCTTGACGCGAAAGGCGACCTCGACTGGGGCCACGCGCCCAAGGTCAACGTGGCCGTGAAGCCCTCGGCCTTCTACTCCCAGTCCAAGGCCGTGGCCGTCGAGGACTCCGTGGAGGGCATGTACAGGCGCATCGCGCCCATCTACCGCAAGGTCAAGGAGATGGGCGGGTTCCTGTGCATCGACATGGAGCAGCTCAAGTACAAGGAAATCACCATCGAGCTGTACAAGCGCCTGCGCACCGCGCCGGAGTTCCGCGACTACCCCAACCTGGGCATCGTGTTCCAGTGCTACCTCAAGTGCACCGACGCCGATGTCTCCGAGCTGCTCTCCTGGGCCCGCAAGGAGGCCCTGCCCGTCTCCATCCGCCTGGTGAAGGGCGCCTACTGGGACTACGAGACCGTGGTGGCCAAGCAGAACGGCTGGGAGATCCCGGTCTACACCGTGAAGGCCGAGAGCGACATGGCCTTTGAGCGCGTGGCCAAGATGATCCTGGAGAACCACGACATCTGCCACTTCGCCTGCGCCTCGCACAACATCCGCACCATCTCCGCCGTGCAGGAGCTGGCCAGCGCGCTCAACGTTCCCGAGAGCCGCTACGAGTTCCAGGTGCTCTACGGCATGGCCGAGCCCGTGCGCAAGGGCCTGCGCAACGTGGCCCGCCGCGTGCGCCTGTACTGCCCCTACGGCGACCTCATCCCGGGCATGGCCTACCTGGTGCGCCGCCTGCTGGAGAACACCGCCAACGAGAGCTTCCTGCGCCAGAGCTTCGCCGAGGGCGCGGAGCTGGAGCGCCTGCTGGAGGACCCGCAGCGCACCGCCGCCCGAGACATCGCGGGCAAGAAGGCCCCGGCCCAGCCCAAGCCGGGTCCCGGCGGGTTGGCCCCCTTCGCCAACTTCCCCGGCGTGGACTTCACCATCCCGGCGGAGCGCGCGGCCATGGTGAAGGCCCTGGCCGACGTGCGCAGGGACTTCGGCAAGGTCTACCCGCTGGTCATCGGCGGCAAGGAAGTGAAGACCGGCGAGACCCTGGACTCCTACAACCCGGCCAAGCCCTCCGAGATCGTCGGCAAGGTCTGCCAAGCGGGCCTGAAGGAGACCCAGGAGGCGCTCAGCATCGCCAAGAAGGCCTACCTCTCCTGGCGCGACGTGGAGCCCATGGAGCGGGCCAAGGTGCTGTTCAAGGCCGCGGACATCATGCGCCGCGACATCATGCGCCTCTCCGCCCTGCAGGTGCTGGAGGTGGGCAAGCAGTGGGACCAGGCCCACGCCGACGTGGCCGAGGCCATCGACTTCCTGGAGTACTACGGCCGCGAGATGCTGCGCCTGGCGGGCCCCCGCCGCATGGGCAACGCACCCGGCGAGATGAACCAGTACTTCTACCAGGGCAAGGGCGTCACCGCCGTCATCGGCCCCTGGAACTTCCCCCTGGCCATCAGCGCGGGCATGGCCGCGGCGGCCATCGTCTGCGGCAACTCCGTGGTCTACAAGCCCTCGGGCCTGTCCTCGGTCATCGGCTACGGCCTGGCCGCCATCTTCAAGGAGGCCGGCCTGCCCGACGGCGTGTTCAACTTCCTGCCCGGCAAGGGCTCGGTCATGGGCGACGCCCTGGTCGATCACCCGGACGTGTCGGTCATCGCCTTCACCGGCTCCATGGAAGTGGGCCTGCGCATCCAGGAACGCGCCGCCAAGGTCCAGCCCGGCCAGAGCCAGTGCAAGAAGGTCATCGCCGAGATGGGCGGCAAGAACGCCATCATCATCGACGACGACGCCGACCTGGACGAGGCCGTGCTGGGCGTCCTGTACTCGGCCTTCGGCTTCCAGGGCCAGAAGTGCTCGGCCTGCTCGCGGGTCATCGTGCTCGACCCCATCTACGAGCGCTTCACCAAGCGCCTGGCCGAGGCCGCCCAGTGCATCAAGATCGGCCCCTCCGAGGACCCGGCCAACTACATGGGCCCGGTGGTGGACAAGGCCGCCCAGGCCAATGTGCAGAGGTACGTGGACATCGCCTGCTCCGAGGGCAAGGTCCTGGTGAAGCGCGAGGTGCCTTCCGAAGGCTGCTACGCTCCGCTGACCATCGTGGAGGGCATCACCAAACAGCACCGCATCGCCCAGGAGGAGGTCTTCGGGCCCGTGCTGGCGGTGATGAAGGCCGCCACCTTCGACGAGGCCCTGGACATAGCCAATTCCACCCGCTTCGCGCTGACCGGCGCGGTGTACTCCCGCAGCCCCAGGCACCTGGAAAAGGCCCGCCGCGAGTTCCGCGTGGGCAACCTGTACCTGAACAAGGGCAGCGTGGGCGCCATGGTGGAGCGCCACGCCTTCGGCGGCTTCAACATGTCCGGCGTGGGCTCCAAGTCCGGCGGCCCGGACTACCTGCTGCAGTTCATGGACCCCCGCCTGGTGAGCGAGAACACCATGCGCCGCGGCTTCGCCCCGGTGGAAGAGGACGACGACTGGATCGCTTAAGCCCCCCTTCGGGGGCTTCATGGTAAGACCAAGGCCGGGGGCGGAAGCTCCCGGCCTTTTTTCATGCCCGCGCATGCGCTTTCTTGACTTTCCGCGCCGCCTGGCTCAACAATGCATAGAGTGAACCATTGCCCCCCGGCAAACTCCAACAAGGGCAACCCCATGAGCGCAGCCACAGCCCCTTCCGGCGATCCCTCTGGCACCCCGTCCACAACGCCCCCGTCCAGGCCTCCGGTCAAGGCCAGGGACTACGCCAGGGCCATGCTGGAGCCCCGCACGGTTCGCTACGGCCTGGCCACCTTCGCGGTGCTTTTCCTGTGCTTCGGCCTGGCCGGGTATCTCTGGCTGCCGGGCTTCGCCAAGGCCAAGCTGGAGGCCCTGCTCTCCGAGGAGTTCGCCCGGCCCGTGCGCGTGCAGGCCGTGGAGGTCTCGCCCTACGCCCTGTCCGTGACGGTGAGGGGCTTTTCCATCGGCCAAAAGAACGGCGCCGGGGAGCCCCTGCTGGCCTTCGACAGCCTGCATGTGAACCTCTCCTCGCTCACCCTGGCGCGGGGCTTCCCCGTGGTCAGCGAGGTGCGCCTCACCGGCCCGAAGGTGGCCATGGTGCGCCAGGCCGACGGCCGCTTCAACTTCTCCGACCTCATCGACAAGTGGACAGCGCCGGCGCCCAAGCCCGCCCCCAAGGCCAAGCCCGAGGCCCCGCTCCAGTTCTCCGTGGCCGACATCGTCATCGAGGGCGGCGCCATCACCTTTGACGACCAGTTGGAGCAGGCCCGCCACGAGGTGACGGAGCTCAGCCTTGCCGTGCCCTTCGTCACCAACGCGCGCGGCGGCGTGGACAGCACCGTGGACCCGAAGTTCTCGGCCAAGGTCGACGGCGCGCCCCTGGCCCTGGCCGGTTCCGCCCGGCCCTTCGCCCCGGGCCAGGATGCGGCCATCACGCTCTCCATCAACGATTTCGACCTCATGCGCCTGGTGGAATACCTGCCCCCGGACCTGCCCGCAAAGCTCCAGTCCGCGCGGCTGGACGCCGACCTGACCATCGCCTTCGCCAAGCCCCAGGGCAAGGACGCCCAGGTGAAGCTCTCCGGCAAGACCACCCTGCGCAACCTGGCCCTGGCCAGCGCCAGGCAGGCCGGGCCGAAGGGCGGCGCGGTGGTGAAGCTGGGCCGGGCCGACCTGGCCCTGGACGAGGCCACCCTGGCCGGGGCCGTGCGCGCCGGGCTCGCCCTGGCGGACTTCTCCGTGGCGCGCGGCGGCACCACCCCGCCGACAGGGCCCATGCTCGGCTTCGCCGGGCTGGAGGTGAAGGGCGTCAGCCTCTCCACGACCAGGCGCGAGGCCAGCGTGGCCGAAGTGCTGCTCAAGAACCCCAGCGCCAACCTGCGCAGGCTGGCCGGCGGAGACATCGACGCCCTGGCCCTGGCCGACGACTTCGCCTCGCCCGCCGGGGCCAAGGCCGCCCCCAAGCCCACCCCCAAGGCGGAAAAGGCGGACACGTCCAAGGCCAAGGACCAGCCCAAGGACCAGGCCAAGGCGACGGCTCCGGCCAAGGGCCCCGCGCCCTGGAAGTGGGAGGTGGCCCGCGTGGCCATGGAGGGCGGCGGCCTCACCTTCACCGACGAGACCCTGGGCCGCAAGTCCGGACGCGGCAGCGCCGCAGCCAGGGCGGGACGCTCACTCACGGCCCGCGACATGTCCCTCAAGGTGGAGGGGCTCGCTTCCGCTCCCCAGGTCGGCCCCAAGGCGGACTCCAAACTCGATTTCTCGGCCAAGGTCAATGAGCAGGGCAGCGTCGGGATCAAGGGCGGCTTCGGCCTTGCGCCCACGGCGGCGGACCTGGACATCGACCTGGCCCATGTGGACCTGGTGGCCCTGCAGAGCTGGGTCACGGGCGGACTGGGCGCCGTGCTCACCCGGGGCGAGGTCTCGGCCAAGGGCCGCCTCAAGCTCGCGGGCGAGGACGCCGCCTTCAAGGGCGAACTGGCGCTCATCGACCTGAACGTGCTGGACAGGATCAACGCCACGGACCTGCTGCGCTGGCGCAGCCTGCGGCTCACCGGCCTGGATGCGGGCAGCGCGCCGCCCAGGCTGGCCGTGGACGACATCAGCCTGGCCAACTTCTACGCCCGCGTGCTGCTCACCCCGGAGGGCCGCCTGAACCTCCAGGACGTGGTGGACAAGGACGCCGGGCACAGGCCCAGGGAGGGGGCGCAGGCCAAGGCCCCGGCGGCTCAGGAGGAGAAGCCCGCCCCCGCGCCGAAGCCCGAGCAGGCCAAGGCCCCCGAGCCCACCGAAAAGGCAACCGACAAGACCACCGCCACGGCCAAGCCAGAAAAGCCCGGCCCGCCCCCGCAGGTCCGCATCGGCCGCATCAACCTCTCCGGCGGCACCGTCATCTTCACCGACCGCTTCATCAAGCCCAACTACACGGCCAACTTAACCGACCTCTCCGGCCGGGTGGGGGCCATCAAGGCGGGCACCAGGACCGAGGTGGCCCTGCGCGGCAAGGTGGACCGCACCGGCCCGCTGGACATCAGCGGCGCCATGGACCCCCTGGGCAAGCCCATGAGCCTGGACATCAAGGCCAAGGCCACGGGCATCGAGATGTCCGGGTTCAGCCCCTACTCGGGCCGCTACGTGGGCTACGCCATCGAGAAGGGCAAGCTCAGCGTGGACGTGCACTACACCGTGGACAAGGGCGCGCTCAAGGCCGAGAACAAGATATTCCTCGACCAGCTGACCTTCGGCAAGAAGGTGGACCACCCCGATGCCATGAACGTGCCGGTGAACCTGCTGGTGGCCCTGCTCTCCAACTCGCGCGGGGAGATCGACATCAACCTGCCCATCGAGGGCTCCCTGGATGATCCGCAGTTCAGCGTGGGCGGCATCATCGTCAAGGTGCTCTGGAACATCATCGTCAAGGCCGCCACCTCGCCCTTCAGCCTTCTGGCCTCGCTGTTCAGCGGCGGCGGGGAGGAGCTCTCCTACCTGCCCTTCGAGCCCGGCCGCACCGAGCTGGGCCCGGACCAGACCAAGAAGCTGGAGACCATCGCCAAGGCCCTGCGCGATCGCCCCGCGCTCAAGCTGGAGCTGGCGGGTCACGCCGACCCGGCAGCCGAGTTGGAGGGCCTCAAGAAGGCCGCCCTGGACCGCCGCATCAAGACGCTCAAGGCCACGGACCTGGCCCGCCAGGGCAAGGCAGCGGGCCGCACGGACGAGGTGACGGTGAGCGCCGAGGAATATCCGCGCTACCTGGAGCGGGTGTACAAGGCCTCGGACTTCAAGAAGCCGCGCAACTTGATCGGCTTTGCCAAGGGCCTGCCGCCGGAGGAGATGGAGGCGCTCATCCTGGCCAACGCCAAGGTGGGCCCGGACGACCTGGCCCGCCTGGCCCAGGACCGGGCCATAGCCGCGCAGGCCTGGCTGGTGGAAAAGGGCGGCGTAGACCAGGCCCGGGTGTTCCTGCTGGCCCCCAGGGTGGACGCGGAGCAGCCCAAGGGCCTGGACAAGGATTCGCCCAAGGCTCCGGCGGGCCGCGTGGACTTCTCGCTGCGCTAGGGCGGCCTAGGCCGCGCGCAGGGCGTCCACGATCCGGATGCGCGAGGCGCGCACCGCCGGGATGAGCCCGCCCAAGAGGCCCATGCCCATGCCGAAGCCCAGGGACTGGACCACGATGCCCGGCGTGAGCGTGAAGCCGAAGGCCAGCTCGGCGAAGGTCTGGAAGTTCATGGTGGAGATGGTGAACAGCTGCAGGCCCGAGGCGGCCACGAGCCCCGCCCCGCCGCCCAGCAGGCCCAGCAGCAGGGCCTCGGCCACGAAGGCCAACAGGATGGACCGCCGCCGGAATCCCAGGGCGCGCAGGGTGCCGATCTCTCCGGTGCGCCCGGCCACGGCCGAATGCATGGTGATCATGGCCCCGATCATGGCGCCGATGGAGAAGATGGCCGTGAGCGACACGCCCATGATGCGCAGGAACTTGGCCATCATCTCCGATTGCTCGGCGTAGAAGACCGTCTCGCTCTTGGCGTCCAGCTTGAGCCGGGGGTCGGCCTCCACCCCGGCGCGGAAGGCTCGCATGGCCTCTTCCCCGCCCTGGATGCGCGCCAGCACCAGCGAATGGGCCTGGCGACGGAAGGCGGCCATGAACTGGTCGCAGTCGCCCCAGATCTCGGAGCTGAAGCCCGTGGCCCCGGCCTCGAACACGCCCACCACGGTCCACTCGCGCATGCCGAACTTAAGCTTCTCGCCCAGGCCAGCGCCCTCGAAGCGCCGGGTCACGCTCTCGCCGGCCATGATCTCCGTGGAGCCGGGCCGGGGCAGGCGCCCGGCCACCAGCCGCACCTGGGGCCGCAGGGCCAGGGATTTCTCCCCCACGCCGCGCAGCACCACGTTGCTCACCTTGGCCGTGCCGCGCTTGGGCAGGCTCATGAGCACCACCACCTCGCGCGCGGCCAGGGGCGTTCCGTCCGGGGCGCGGGCAATCTCCGGACGGGTCTCCACCAGGGCGGGCAGGCCGCGCTCCACCACGCTCTCGATCTCGCTCTTGGAGCCCTTGCGGAACACCAGCGCGTTGTCCGGCGAGCCGGTCTGCACCAGGGTGGCGTGCAGGCCCTCGGCCAGCATCAGCACCGAGGCGAAGACAAAGACCACCAGGGCCATGCCCCCGGCGGTGAGGGCCGTGGTGAGCCGCCGGGCCAGCAGGTTGCGCCAGCTGTAGGACAACAGCGAGGCCATCAGCCCACCCTCCTGAGGCCCTCGGCGATGCCGATGCCGCGCGCCCGCAGGGCCGGGACCACGCCCGCCACCAGGCCCACGGCCAGGGCCGAGAGCAGTTGCAGGGCCACGGTTGTCCTGGAGACGAGGAAGATGGGAAAGTACTGGCTCACGGCCTCGCCGAAGGCAGCGGCCACCGGGAAGGTGAGCCCCACGCCCAGGGCGCAGCCGATGCCCGCGATGGCCAGGGACTCGCCCAGGATGAGCAGGGCCAGGTACCCGCCCCCGAAGCCCAGGGCCTTCAGCGCCGCGAACTCGGACAGGCGCTCGCGCGCGCTCATGGCCATGGTGTTGGCGGCCACGGCCATGATGATGAGGATGACCAGGGAGCTGACCATCTGGATGGCCGCCACGATGGCCTCGCTCATGGACACGAAGCTCATCTGGAAGGCCTTCTCCGTCTCGGTCAGCGTCTCGGCCAGGGAGTTGGCGAAGCGCGCGTCCACGGCCCGCGAGATGGCCGCGGCCTGGTCCGCGCTCTTGATGCCGATGATGAAGAACCCGGCCTGGTCCGCCCGGCTGGGGCTGGTCTTCCTGAGCGTCTCGTTCAGGTAGTCCCAGTGGAACAGCAGCTGGGTCTCGTCCACGCTCTTGTCGCGGCCCGCGTACACGGCCCGCACGGTGAAGCCCCAGTCGCCCGGAAAGATGGTGCCCTTGAGGGTGAGCGCGTCGCCGATCTTCCAGCCGAAGCGCTCGGCCAGCTTGCGGCCGATGACGCAGCCCTTGCGGTCGCGCAGGAAGGCCTCCTTCTGGTCCGGCGGCAGCACCAGCTCCGGGTAGAGGTCGAAGTAGGTGCGCGCCTCCACCGCGAAGTTGGGGAAGAAGTTCTTCTCGTCGATGTACTCCCCGCCGAACCAGTTGCCCTGGCAGACCACGATGACCCCCTCCACGCCTCGGATGCGTTCGCCGTAGCTGATGGGCAGGGAGAAGATGAGCGAGATGGAGTTGCGCGTGACCAGCCTGGTGGCCGAGCTGGCCTCCACTCCGGCGTACCAGGCGTCCACAGTGGTGCGCAGAAGGCCGAAGGAGAGCACGCTCATGGCGATGCCCACGATGGTGAGGGCGTTGCGCAGCTTGTGCCGCGAGAGGTTCTTAAGGATGAAGATGGGGGTCAGCATCGGTGAGCAGGCCCTTCTCCAGGCTGCGCACGAGGTGCGCGCGCTCGGCGGCCCTGGGGTCGTGGGTGACCATGACGATGGTCTTGCCCAGGCTTTCGTTCAGGCCGCACATGAGGTCCAGGATCTCCCCGGCGGAGGCGCGGTCCAGGTCGCCGGTGGGCTCGTCGGCCACCAGGATGTCCGGGTCCGTGACGATGGCCCGGGCGATGGCCGTGCGCTGCTGCTGCCCGCCGGAAAGCTCGCTGGGCTTGTGGTCCATGCGGTCTGCCAGGCCCACCAGGGCCAGCGCCGCCCTGGCGTGCTCCCGGCGCTGGCGGCGGGAGAGCGGCGTGAGCAGGAGCGGCAGCTCCACGTTCTCCAGGGCGCTCAAGACCGGGATGAGGTTGTAGAACTGGAAGATGAAGCCCACGCTGCGCGCGCGCCACTGGGCCAGCTGGCTCTCGTCCAGGGTGGTGATGTCCACCGCGTCCGCCATCTCTCCCGTCGGCCCGCCCACGAGGATGGACCCGGAGTCCACGCGGTCGATGCCCGCGATGAGGTTGAGCAGCGTGCTCTTGCCCGAGCCCGAGGGGCCCATGAGGGCCAGGAACTCCCCCGGCTCGATGCGGAAGCTCACGTCCTGGAGCACGGGCACGGTCTGCTGGCCGCGCGTGTAGGCCTTGGAGACGTGGCGCACCTCGATGACCGGGCTTGCGGAGCCCTTTCCCGCGCTCATTTCTTCACCGCCACCGCCGCCCCGTCCCCCAGGGAGGCCGGGGGCGAGAGCACCACGCGGGCGCCGGGCTTGGGCCCGGCCTTCAGCTCCAGAAAATCGCCGATCTTCTCGCCGGTCTCCACGCGCTCGGCCCTGGCCCGGCCCTGGTCCACCACGAACACCACCCTGGCCCCGCCGCGCTCCACCACGGCCTGGGCGGGCACGGCAACCCGGGGGGTCAGCTCCTCGGGCTTCAGCTCGCGCTCCAGGAAGGCCACCTTGGCGCTCATCTCTGGCAGGATGCGCGGGTCCAGCTGGCGGAACCTCACCTTCACCAGCACCGAGGCCTTGGTGCGGTCCGCCGTGGGCACGATCATGTGCACCGAGGCCGGAAAACGCTCGCCCGGCAGGGCGTCGAGCATGATCTCGCAGGGCGCGCCCACCTTGACCTTGGCCACGCTGGACTCGCTCACGTCGGTCTCCACCAGCAGCGAGCCCAGGTCCGCCACGGTGACCACGCTGGCCTTGGCGTTGGCCGCCGCGCCAAGCGGGGTCACGATGTCGCCGATGTCGGCGTTCTTGGTCAGCACCACCGCGTCGAAGGGCGCGCGCAGAAGCGTGTACTCCAGGGCGGCCCGGCTCTCGCGCAGGGCGGCCTGGCTGGCCCCCGCCGTCCAGGTGCTGGACTCCACCGTGGCCTGGGCCTTCTTGAGCCGCGCCTCGGCGGCGTCGTAGTCGGATTGGGCGATGATGCGCTCCTCCAGCAGGCGCTTCATGCGCTCGTGGTTGCGGGCGGCGTCGGCCAGTTCGCTCCTGGCGTGGTCTATGGCCGCCTTGGAGGCCTTGAGGGTTGCCCCGGCGCGGTCGTGGCCGGCCAGCACGTCGTCGCGCTCCAGCCGGGCGATGACCTCGCCCTCGCGCACGCGGCTGCCCTCCTCCACGCCCAGCCAGATGAGCCGGGAGGTGGTCTTGGAGGCCACCGAGGCCTTGCGCTGGGCCGTGACGTAGCCGCTGGAGTTGAGCACGGTGACGCCCTGGGAGGGATACACCTGGGTCACGCCGGTGGTCTCCACCTCCACGGACGGGGGAAAGATCTGCCGCAGGGCGGCAAGGCCCAGCGCCAGAATCACGACGACAAGTGCCCAGCGCTGCCAGGGCTTGAGGCGCAGGGCCCTGAGCCCACGGGGCGGCGTCTGGCCCGGCGTTCCCTGCCAGCCGGACTTGTCGATCTTGAGCGTACTGAGGTCGTTGTCTGTCATGGGCTCCGTCCGTTTGCGGCAGCGAAGCAAATGGCGTGCCGCGCGGCAGGGATATAGGACATCGCACCGGGTCAGACAAGGACCGAAACTCTCATTTCCGCACTTGCCAGCGGCGGGGAAACCGGGGAAGATGCCCCCTGCCGACACCCTCGGCCAGAGGAAGACATGCGCAAGCCCAAGCCCTACGACCACAGCGACCCCCGTCCGCCCAGCCGCTCGCAGAAGAAGCGTGACAGCTCCGCCCTGCAGGTGCTGGGAGGCAAACTGGCGGACATGCCCGAATCCGCCCTGAAGCGGCTGAACCTGGCCCCGCGCCTCATGGAGGCCATCGTCGACTACAAATGCCTGACCAAGCACGAGGCCAGGCGCCGCCAGCTCCAGTTCATCGGCGCGCTGATGCGCGAGACCGACTCCGACCCGCTCCAGAGGGCCGTGGAGGACATGGAGGCCGGAAACCGCACCCAGGCCCGGGAGTTCCACGAACTTGAAGGCTGGCGGGCGGCCATCATGGAAGGCGACGAGGCCGTGCTGGAGCAGGCCCTGGCCCTGGCGGACGAGGAGGAGCGCGCGGGCCTGCGCACCCAGCTGCGCCAGCTGGCCCGCAACGCCAAGGCCGAGGCCGCCAAGAACAAGCCCCCGCGCTCGGCCCGGGCCCTGTTCCGCCTGCTGCGCCAGCTCAGGCAGGGCGGCGCGCTGGACGCCCTGGAGCCCTCCGGCCAGGACGGTGGGGACGAGGGCTATGGCGAGGACCGGGAATCCTAGCCCGGAACGCCCCGCCCCCTTGACGCGGCCCCCCCGCGACTTACCTTTGCCCCAGCCTGAACACCTCCGCCGACGCCAGGCGCCGGCGACATCCAAGGAGTCCACCGTGATCCACGAATACGCCGGAATCGTCACCGAACTGGAAGACCGCGTCTGCCCGCACTGCGGCAAACCCATGGAAGCCTGGCTGGCCCCGCCCGACACCGGCTGGGGCGTCATCGTTGTCTGCTTCAACAACGAGTGCCACTACTACGCCAACTCCGTGGAGGACATCGTGAACAAGCGCGACGACTCGCGCATGGGCTGCCGCTACGCCGAGAACCCGGAGAACAACTACAGCCCGTTCAACCTGGTGGCCGTGCGCTTCTAGCTCCACCCCAAACGCTCCCGCGCAAGGGCGCCCCGGCCAGCACGGCCAGGGCGCCCTTTTTCGCGCCCGCCCCCCCTTGCGTGGCCATACGGTTTGGGGGTAGTACGTAAGTGGGCCAGAACGATACTGATTCCCATTCCCTGATGCCGACCGCAACTGCCCCCCCAGAGCGCGCCGGAACAGGCCAAGCACCCAAGGCCGCGCCATGGACGAGCAGTTCTACAAGACCATCCTCGACAACCTGTACGACGGCGTCTACTTCGTGGACCCGGACCGGCGCATCACCTACTGGAACAGGGGCGCGGAGCGCATCACCGGCTTCACCGCCGACGAGGTGGTGGGCAAATCCTGCGCGGACAACCTGCTCATGCACATCGACGGCCTGGGCGGCCAGCTCTGCGTGGGCGAGTGCCCCCTGTCCCTGACCATGAAGGACGGCCAGATGCGCGAGGCCGACGTGTACCTGCACCACAAGGGCGGGCACCGCGTCCCGGTCAGCGTCCGCATCGCGCCCATCCTGGGCCCGCTGGGACAGATCTCCGGCGCGGTGGAGATCTTCTCCGACGCCTCGCACAAGCAGGAGATGCTCCAGGAACTGGACGTGCTGCAACGCGCCAGCCTGCTCGACGCCCTCACCGGGGTGGGCAACAGGCGCCTGGCGGAGCGGGAATTCGACCGGCGCATCCGTGAGCTCCGGAACTTTGGCACGCCTCTTGGCCTGCTGTTCCTGGACATCGACGGGTTCAAGGACGTGAACGACACCCACGGCCACGATGCGGGCGACCTGGTGCTGGCCATGGTGGCCCGCTCCATAGCCAGCGCCCTGCGCGGGGCGGACAGGGTCTGCCGCTGGGGCGGCGACGAGTTCCTGGTCCTCATGCCCGGCGTGGAGGCGGAGACCTTCAAGGGCATAGCCGAGCGTGTGCGCAAGCTGGTGGAGGCCTCGCAGCTCTCCCTGCCCTGCGCCCTCCAGCCGTTGCGCGTCACCGTATCCGTGGGCGGCTGCTTCGCCAGGGATGGAGACACCCTGGAAAATCTGGTGGCACGGGCCGACGCCCTGATGTACCAGGCCAAGAACGCCGGTCGCAACCGCGCCGTCATCGGCTAGGCCTCCGGCCCATACCGGGCGTTTTCCTCCCAAAAAATGTCGTTTTCATCCGCGCGGATCGGTGGTACCCATTGCGCCCCGCCCCATCCACGAGGGGGGAGCGGCAGCAACCGGGAGGCCCGACCATGACCAGCGAAAAGCGCGCCGCGCTGATGCCCATCCTGGCGCTCACCGCCGCCAGCATCCTCTGGGCCAGCGCCTTCATCGCCTTCAAGCTGGCCTTCCAGGCCTACGACCCCATGTTCGTGCTCTTCGGGCGCATGCTCATCGCCTGCGTGTGCGTGCTGCCCCTGGCCGCGCGCTTCCGCAACCAGGTCTACCTGCCCGGAGACTGGAAGCCCATCCTGCTCATGGCCCTGTGCGAGCCCTGCCTGTACTTCCTGTTCGAAACGGCGGCCATCAAGAACACCGAGGCCTCGCAGGCGGGCATGATCGTGGCCATGCTGCCGCTCATGGTGGCCGTGGGCGCGCACTTCCTGCTCAAGGAGACCGTCACCCGGCGCACCATGGCCGGGTTCGGCCTGGCCGTGGCCGGCGCGGCCCTGCTCTCGCTCATGTCCTCCGCCACCGAGGACGCGCCCAACCCGGCCTGGGGCAACTTCCTGGAGTTCCTGGCCATGTGCTGCGCCACGGGCTACACCATCCTGCTCAAGCGCTTGAGCGCCCGCTACAGCCCGCTGTTCCTCACCGCCGTCCAGGCGCTCATCGGCTGCCTGTTCTTCCTGCCGCTCATGTTCCTGCCCGGCCAGCGCCTGCCCACGGAGTTCGTGCCCATCCCGGCCTTCTCGGTGATCTACCTGGGCGCGGCCATCACCCTGGGGGCCTACGGCCTGTACAGCTACGGGGTGAGCAAGATCCCGGCCTCCCAGGCCTCGGCCTTCGTGAACCTCATCCCCGTGGCCACCATCGTCATGGCGCGCTTCACCCTGGGCGAGGAGTTCAGCCTGGGCCAGTATGCCGCCAGCGCCCTGGTGCTGGCAGGCGTGTTCCTGAGCCAGGAGAGGGCGAAGAAGAAGGAGTAGCGTTTGGGGGAGGGCGATTCGGCGGCATTGCTCCGCGCTTTTCCAACATTTCCCTTCGCCTCAAAGCGGGCCAGCACGCCCAGCACCAGCGCCCACTCGCGGGGTCTGGGGGCGCGGAGCCCCCTGCACCCTCCCCCCTCCTCTCCTACGCCGCGTCGGGCTGCCAGGCGTCCAGGCATCCGGCCATGCGGTCCAGGGAGTCGGCGGCGGCGGGGTAGGCCAGCACTTCCAGCACGTCGTGCAGCTTGCGCACCTGGCGGATCATCTGCGTCAGGCGGTCGTCCTCGGGCACGAGGAGCCAGATGCGGCTGGTGGACCCGCCGGGCAGCGGCGTGCACAGGATGCCTTCCACGTTGAAGGCGCGGCGGGCGAACAGCCCGCAGATGTGCGTCATGACGCCGGGGTGGTTGTTCACGGTGAGCTTGAGGGCCGTGAGTTTCATGTTCGGCATGGCGTGGTCCTCCCTATTTGGCGGCCTGGCAGGCGCAGGCCTCGTCGTGTCCGGGGTCGATCATGTCGCGGTTGGCCGCGCCGGGGGGCACCATGGGGTACACGTTCTCCTCGGCGGCCACGGGCACACGCACCAGGCAGGGCCCTTCGCGCCGCAGGGCGCGTTCCAGGTCGGCCAGGGGGTTGCGGCTCATCTCCAGGTCCACGGCGCGCACGCCGAAGCCCTCGGCGATGCGGGCGAAGTCCACGCGGTGCCGGTAGTCCGAGGCGAAGATGCGCCGTCCGTAGAACAGGTCCTGCTGCTGCTGCACCAGGCCCAGGCCGTGGTTGTCGGCCAGGATGATCTTGACGTTGACGCCGATTTCGGCGGCGGTGGCCAGCTCCTGGATGTTCATCTGCAGGCTGCCGTCGCCGGTGAAGCAGACCACGGGCCTGTCCGGGTTGGCCAGGGCCGCGCCGATGGCCGCGGGCAGGCCGAAGCCCATGGTGCCCAGCCCTCCGGAGGTGAGCCACCGGCGGGGGCGCAGGTTGGGGTAGGCCTGGGCGGCGCGCATCTGGTGCTGGCCCACGTCCGTGGCCACGATGGTGGACTCGCCCGCCATGTCGGCCAGGATTTCGCCGGTGCGGCGCACCAGGCCGTAGGGCGCGCGGGGGTCCTCCAGGCCGGGGAAGCGCTGCGGGTGCTCGGCCCTGCAGGCGGCCACCCGGGCGAGCCAGGCCGGGCGCGGGGTCTGGGCCAGGTGCGGCATGAGGGCGGCCAGGATGGCCCCCACGTCCCCGGTGATGCCCAGGTGCGTCTGTTTGAGCTTGTCCAGCTCGCTCTGGTCGATGTCCACGTGGATGAGCCTGGCCGTGGGGCAGAACTTTTCCAGGCGGCCTGTGGCGCGGTCGTCCAGGCGCGCCCCGGCCACCAGCAGCAGGTCGCACTCCTCCATGAGCAGGTTGGCGCAGCGCGTGCCGTGCATGCCCAGCATGCCCAGGTTCAGCGGGTGCTCGTCGGGCAGGATGCCCAGGCCCAGGAGCGACATGGTCACGGGCGTTTCCGCGGCCTCGGCGAAGGTTCGGGCCATGTCTCCCGCGCCGGAGGCGGCCACCCCGCCGCCGAGCATGAGGATGGGCCGTTTGGCCTCGGCCAGCATGCGCGCGGCCAGCAGCAGCGCCTCCTGGTCCGGCGGCTCCACGGGATCGGGCGCGCCGGGCTCGGGGAACTCGGCGATGTCGATCTGCGCGGTCTGCACGTCCTTGGGGATGTCCACGAGCACCGGGCCGGGGCGCCCGCTGGTGGCGATGCGGAAGGCCTCGGGGATGACGCGCAACAGATCTTCCGCGCTGCGCACCAGGAAGTTGTGCTTGGTCACGGGGATGGACATGCCGTAGATGTCCACCTCCTGGAAGGCGTCGGTGCCGATGAGCGAGCTGGGCACCTGGCCGGTGACGCAGATGATGGGCACGGAGTCGAGCTTGGCGTCGGCGATGGCGGTCAAGGTGTTGGTGGCCCCGGGGCCGGAGGTGGCGAAGAACACGGCCGCGCGGCCGGTGCTGCGCGCCATGCCCTGGGCCATGAAGCCAGCGCCCTGCTCGTGCCTGGCCAGCACGTGGCGGATGACGGTGCTTTTCCCCAGGGCGTCGTACAGGGGCAGGTTGGCCCCGCCGGGGATGCCGGGGATGATGGTGATGCCCTGCCGCTCCAGCAGGCGGATGGTGAGTTCCGCTCCGTTCATTGTGGCCATGGCGCGCCTCCCGTGTGGTTGGCCCCTGGCGGAGATCGGATGGGGTGGGACTTTTCCTGGGGTGGGAAAGCGAAACCCCCGCCGACTCGCGCCGACGGGGGTTGTGGTTGCCGAAAAGGTGAACCTGCCCGCTACGACGCGTGGTCGTGTACGACGCCTACTACGACGACGGAGAGGGCCTGTAGGGCCAGGGCGTTGGTCGTCGGGTTCAGGTTCATGCGTCGTTCTCGTCGGGCTCGCGGGTTGTGGTTCCGATGCGTTAGGCAAACCCTATGCCGGGTCCGGCCCCAAGGTCAAGCCCCGGCTGGCAAAAAAATGTCGGGGGGCAGCCGTTCGCCCAGGATCTGGGTGAACAGCGCCCGGATGGCCGCCTCGCCCTCCTCGCCCATGTCCAGGCTGTGGTCCGTCACAAAGGTTTCGATGTGCTGGCGGATGACCTCCGGGTCCATCTCCTGGGCATGGGCCCGGATGTACTCCCGCGCTGCCTCCGGGTGGGCGCGGGCGTATTCCAGGCTCTGGCGGATGCCCTGGTTCACGGCGCGGGCCAGTTCCAGGCCCAGGCCGCGGCGCATGACGATGCAGCCAAGGGGGATGGGCAGGCCGCAGTCCTCCTCGAACCAGGCGCCCAGGTCCAGCAGGCGGGAGAGGCCGTATTGCGCAAAGGTGAAGCGCCCCTCATGGATGACCACCCCGGCGGCGCAGTCCCCGGCCTGCACGGCGGGCATGACCTGGTCGTAGACCAGTTCCACGAGCTCCGGCCGCACGCCCCTGGCCTGGCACAACAGGCCGAAGAGCAGCGCGGCGGTGGTGCGCCTGCCCGGGATGGCCACGCGCCTGCCGTGCAGGTCCTCCAGGCGGGTACCCTCCGGCCCGACGAGGATGGGCCCCACGCCCCGGCCCAGGGCCCCGCCCGCGCGCAGCACCAGGTAGCGGTCCAGCACGCTGGCCGCCGCCGCCACGCTGACCTTGCACACGTCCGCGCCCCCGGCCTGGGCCGTCATGTTCAGCTGCTCCACGTCGGCCAGGGCCACTTCGAACTCCGCGCCCGGCACCCGCACCAGCCCGGCTGCCAGGGCGTGGAAGATGTGCGTGTCGTTGGGGCAGGGCGAATAATGCAGGGAAAGTCGCATGGCCGGAACTCCACTGTGCTGGCGGTGATTGACACGGCGGCGACACGGGCGTAGCGGAAATGACCACCCGGTCACTGCATGGGCAAGGTACCCCCGCCGGGGCCGGGAATCAAGCGAGAAACACCGAATCAAGAGGGAACGCGCGCAGGCATGGACACGCCCAGCCAGACATTCGAGAATCTTCCGGGCGAGAAGCGCCAGCGCGTATTGGACGAGAGCCTGCGCGAGTTCGCCGAGCACGGCTACCACCAGGCCAGCATCAACCGCATCGTGGCCCGGCTGGGCATAGCCAAGGGCTCGGTGTTCCAGTACTTCGGCAGCAAGGAGGGCCTGTTCCGGCACCTCTTCGGCAGCGCGCTCTCGGCCATCAAGGCCCCGCTCCGGGCCATCCGCGACGAGGAGGGGCCGGAGGGCTTCGACGAGCGCCTGAAGCGGGTGTTCCGCACGGCCTCGGCCTTCGCCGGGGCGCACCCGCTCCTCTGGCGGCTGTACCGCAGGCTCATCCACCAGGAGGACTTCCCCCTGCGCGCCGCCCTGCTGGGTCAGGTGCGCGGCGAGGCCCTGACCTTCTTCCGCGAGCTCATCGAGGCCGGGCAGGCGCGCGGAGAGGTGCCGCAGACCCTTAACCCGCTGGCGGCGGCCTTCCTGGTGGAGGCCGCCCTGGACCGCGCCCTGGCCGCCCAGGACCAGCCCCTGCTGGACGCGGGCCTTGGCCTCTGCTCCCCCGACGAAGCCACGCGCCAGGCCCGCCTGGACGCGCTTGCCGACATCCTCAGCCGGGGCCTGTGCGCTCCGGCTCACCAAGGAGCCCCACAAGGTGACTGACATGCACGAGATCACGCACTTCGACCCGCGCCGCTTTTCGGAGTTGGGCCTGTCCGACATCGCCGCAAAGGTCCGCCAGGGCCAGCGCCTGAGCCTGGACGAGGGCCGCGCCCTGTTCGCCTGCCCGGACGTGACCGCCGTGGGCGCCCTGGCGCACCTGCGCCGCACGGCCCTGCACGGCGACCGCGCCTACTACGTGGTGAACCGGCACATCAACTACACCAACGTCTGCATCAACGGCTGCGCCTTTTGCGCCTACCAGCGCGAGAAGGGCCAGGAGGGCGGCTTCGAGCTCTCCGTGCGGGAGGCCGTGGACCGCCTGCTGGCCGCGCCCCTGCCCCCGCGCGAGGTGCACATCGTGGGCGGCTGCCACCCGGACCTGCGCCTCTCCTTCTTCGTGGAGCTGCTCAGCACCGTGCAGAAGGCCCTGCCCGAAGCCGCTCTCAAGTGCTTCACCGCCGTGGAGATCGCCCACTTCGCCAGGCTGGAGGGCATGAGCACCCGCGAGGTGCTGGCCACGCTGAAGGACGCGGGGCTGGCCATGCTGCCCGGCGGCGGGGCGGAGATCTTCGAGCCCTCGGTGCGCCGCCGCATCTGCCCCAAGAAGTCCACGGCCGAGGAATGGCTGCGCGTTCACGGAGAAGCCCATGAATTGGGCCTGACGACAAACTGCACCATGCTCTTCGGCCACCTGGAGAGCCTGGACGACCGGCTGGACCACCTGGACCGCCTGCGCACCCAGCAGGACAAGGCGCTCGCCAAGGGCCAGACCGGGTTCACCTGCTTCATCCCCCTGCCCTTCCAGACCGAGAACAACGCCATCCGCGTGGAGCGGCCCCTCACGGGCCTGGACGAGCTCAGGACCATCGCCGTCTCCCGCCTCATGCTCGACAACATCCCCCACGTGAAGGCCTACTGGGTCATGCTCACGGTGAAGCAGGCGCAGGCCGCGCTGTTCTTCGGGGCCAACGACCTGGACGGCACCGTGGTGGAGGAGAAGATCGGGCACATGGCCGGGGCCACCAGCGAGCAGGGCCTGACCAAGGCCCAGCTTGAGGCCATGATCCGGGGCATGGGGCTGACCCCGGTGGAGCGCGACGCGCGGTTCAATCCGGTTGCAGGGCCGCTTGAGGAGCCGAAACCCGCCGCCAAGAGCGCCCGCCCTTCCCCTTCTTCGCTCCAGAACATTCTGGATGCCGCCGCGGCGGGCGAACGCCTGGACCTGGACGCCGCCCGGCAGCTGTACCTGCACGCGGACCTGCACCAGCTGGGCCGCGCCGCGCACCAGGTGCGCCTGCGCAAGCACCCCGAGCCCATGGTCACCTACGTCGTGGACCGGAACATCAACTACAGCAACGTGTGCGTGTGCGCCTGCCGCTTCTGCGCCTTCTACCGCGCCCCGGGCCACGAGGAGTGCTTCGTGCTCTCCCACGCGGAGATCGGCACGAAGATCGAGGAGACCATGGCCCTGGGCGGCACGCAG
The DNA here is from genome assembly GCA_964502805.1 of uncultured Desulfocurvus sp. Classification (GTDB taxonomy): domain Bacteria; phylum Desulfobacterota; class Desulfovibrionia; order Desulfovibrionales; family Desulfovibrionaceae; genus Humidesulfovibrio. The sequence continues at coordinate 24,824 of CAZCYB010000011.1, read as the reverse complement.
ATCCTCATGCAGGGCGGCCACCACCCGGACCTGCCCCTGGCCTGGTACGAGGACATGCTGCGGTTCATCAAGGACAACTACCCCATCCACGTGCACGCCTTCTCCCCGCCGGAGATCGTCTTCTTCGCCAAGCGCGAGGGCCTGACCACGGAGCAGGTCATCGCCCGGCTCAAGGCCGCCGGGCTGGACTCCATCCCCGGCGGCGGGGCGGAGATCCTGGTGGACCGCGTGCGCGCGTCCGTCTCGCCCAACAAGTGCCCGGCCGGGCAGTGGCTGGGGGTGATGGAGGAGGCGCACGGCCTGGGCCTGCGCACCACGGCCACCATGATGTTCGGCCACGAGGAGACGCACGACGAGCGCCTGGAGCACCTCTTCGCCGTGCGCGCCAGCCAGGACCGGACTGGTGGCTTTACCGCCTTCATCCCCTGGACCTTCCAGCCGGACAACACGGCCATCACCGCCCGCCCGCTCACCAGCGTGGAATACCTGCGCCTGCTGGCCCTCTCCCGCCTTGTGCTGGACAACATCGACAACCTGCAGGTCTCCTGGGTCACCATGGGGCCCAAGATCGCGCAGCTGGCCCTGTACTTCGGCGGCAACGACTTCGGCTCCACCATGATCGAGGAGAACGTGGTGCGCGCCGCCGGGGTCAGCTTCCGCCTCTCGCGCCAGGAGATCGACACGCTGGTGCGCGCCGCCGGGTTCGAGCCCAGGCAGCGGCGCATGGACTACCGGCTGGTGGAGGCCTAGCTCCGCATGTCCTCCCCCCTACGTCCAATCAGGCTGGGCCGCATCGGATACCTCAACGTGCTGCCCCTGCACTATCCGCTGGAGCACGGCATTCTCAGCGGCGACTTCGAACTCGTTTCCGGCCCTCCGGCGGAGCTGAACACCCTCATGGACCACGGCAGGCTCGACCTCTCGGGCTGCTCGTCCATCGAGTACGCCCGGCACCCGGATAAGTACCGCATCGTCCCGGACCTGGCCATCGGTAGCCGGGGGCCGGTGCAGAGCGTGCTGCTGATCTGCCGCACCAGGCCCGAGGACCTGGACGGGGCCGAGGTGCTCGTCAGCGCCCAGTCGCACACCTCCGCCGCGCTGCTGGACCTGCTGCTCACCCGGCACATCGGCGTGGTCCCCCGCTACCGCACCGGCGACGCCACGCGCATCCTGGCCAGCGGGGAGCGGCCCCAGGCCATCCTGTGCATCGGAGACGAGGCGCTGTCCCTGCGGCTCCACCCCGACTATCCGCAGCGCATGGATCTTGGCGAGGCCTGGCGGCAGTGGACCGGCCTGCCGTTCATCTTCGGCTTGTGGATCGCCAGCGAGGAGTCCCTGGCCGCGCGCCGAGCCGAAATCACCGCCGGGGCGCGCCTGCTCATCCAGGCCAAAGAGTGGGGCCAGGGGCACATCCCGGAGATCTCGCGCATCGCGGCCAGCGGCCATACCATGACCGAGGCGGAGATGAACTCCTACTTCCAGGGCCTGGTCTACGACCTCGGCCCCACGGAACTGGAGGGCCTGCGCCGCTTCTACGACGAACTGGCCCTGGCCGGAGCCATCGAGCGCGCACCGGAGCTGAGGTTCCTGGAGCTGTGAGGAATCGGGGGGAGCGGGGGAAACCTTTTGCAAAAGGTTTCCCCCGCTCCCCCCGAGCCCCCCTCACCCCCTTCGAAAACTTTTCATGGGAAGGCAGGGGCATGTCCGCCACGTTGTCTTCCCACGCCGAAACGCCCGCCTGAGCAGAGCTCAGGCGGGCGTTTCGGCGACGGTCGCGGATCCAGGGGCGCGCAGCCCCTGGCCGCCGGAGGCTGTGCCTCCCCTACCCGGCCGTGGCGTTGCGCACGTGTTCGATGAACAGGTTGGCGGCGGGCAGCAGTTCGCGGCCCTGGCGCAGGATGAGGTAGAAGGAGCGTTCCAGCACCTGGGCCAGGGCGTTCAGGATCATGAGGTCGCCCCGGTCGAGCATGGGCTCGGCGGCCAGGCGGGAGACCACGCTGATGCCCAGGCCCGCGCGGGCGCACTGCAGGGCGGCCTCGGTGCTTTCCACCCACAGGGCCACCTTGAGCTCGCCGATGCTGATGCCCGCGCCCTTGAGCACGCCCTCCAGGGCGCGCCGGGTGCCGGACCCGCGCTCACGCATGATCCAGGGCAGGCTTTTCAGCTGCTGGACGCTGGTGGGCTTGGGCTTGCCATTGATGAGCCCGGGGGCGACGACGAGGACGAGTTCGTCCTTGCGCAGCGGGTAGGAGGCGATGCCCTGCTGCTCGGGCTGGTAGCCCACGATGCCCAGTTCCAGGCGCCCCTGCCCCACCTGGCGGATGATGGCGTCGGTGTCGCCGGTGGTCATGTGCACGCGCAGGGAGGGGTACAGGGCCAGGAAGCTCTTGAGCAGGTCGGGCAGGATGTAGTTGGCCGGGATGGTGCTGCCGCCAAGCAACAGGTCGCCCACGACCATGTCGCGCAAAAGCCCGATCTCGGAGTTGATGCGGCCCACCTGCTGGAACACCTGCTTGGCGCCCCGGTAGAGCACCTCTCCGGCCTGGGTGGCCAGAACGGTGCGGCCCAGGCGGTCGAACAGGGGCACGCCCAGTTCCTCCTCCAGGTTGGCCACGTGGGCGCTGATGGTGGGCTGGGAGAGCTGCAGTTCGAGCCCTGCCTTGGAGAAGCTCTTGAGTTCGTAGACCTTGCAGAAGGCCTCAAGCTTTCGAAAATCCATGCTCCCTCCGCTTAAATATAAAAACTATCTAACATTAACATAGCCTATAGGGCAAGGCAAAAAAAACGGGGCGACCGTGGCCGCCCCGCTGGTGCTGCGAGTCTTGTCTAGGCTTCGGCCTCGGCCTTCTTGGCCCGGGGCTTGCGCGGCTTGGCCACCTTCTTCTCGGCGGCCTCGGCGGGAGCGGCCTCGACCTCGGGCGCGGCGGCGGGAGCCGGGGCGGCCTCGGCGGCCTTCTTCTCGGCCAGCTTGGTCAGCTCGAAGATGACCATGGGGGCGGCGTCGCCCACGCGGGGCTGGGAGAGCTTGACGATGCGGGTGTAGCCACCCTGGCCGCCGGCGAAGCGGGGGCCCACCACGTCGAAGAGGTGCTGCACCATCTGGTGGTTGGCCAGGAACTTGTAGGCCAGGCGACGGGCGTGCAGGTCGTTCTTGAGGGCCAGGGTGATGAGGCCGTCAACGACGCCACGCAGTTCCTTGGCCTTGGCCTCGGTGGTGCGGATGGTCTCGTAGGTCAGCACGGCCCGCGCCATGTTGCGGAACATGGCCTTGCGGTGGGAGCTGTTGCGGTTGAGCTTGCGCCCGGACTTGTTATGCCTCATTTCTTTCTTTCCTCTTGAGCCATTCCTGGAATTTCTTCTCGGTCACCTCATCGGTGATGCCAAAGCGCAGCCCCATGCTTTCCAGAACGCGGCGGATTTCGTCCAGGGACTTGCGGCCGAAGTTCTTGGTCTTGAGCATCGCGGCCTCGGTGCGCTGGACCAGCTCGCCCACGTAGGCGATGTTGGCCGCCTTGAGGCAGTTGGTGGCGCGTACGGAGAGCTCGAGTTCATCGATGCTCTTGAACAGATTGGGGTTCATGTCCATGTCGTGGTCGGCGCTCTTCTTCTTGTCGGAGGAAAGCTCGTCGAAGTTGATGAACACCGAGAGCTGGTCCTTCAAGATCTTGGCGCTGTAGGCCACGGCGTCCTCGGGAGAGAGGGAGCCGTCGGTCCAGACCTCGAGCAGCAGCTTGTCGTAGTTGGTCATCTGGCCAACGCGGGCCTGCTCGACCATGTAGGCCACCTTGCGCACCGGCGAGAAGCTGGCGTCCAGGGTGATGAGGCCGATCTCGTCCTCAAGGCCCTCGTGCATCTCGCTGGGCACGTAGCCCTTGCCCATGCGCACCTCGAGCTCCATGCGCAGCTCGCGGTCCTCGGAGAGGGTGGCGATGTGCAGCTCGGGGTTGAGCACGCGGATGTTCTGGTTCTCCTTGATGCAGGAGGCAGTCACCGGGCCCTTCTTCTTGGCCTCCAGCACGAGCCGCTGGGGCTCGACGCTGGTCATGGCCAGGCGTACCTGCTTCAAGTTCAGCACGATCTCGGTGACGTCCTCAAGGACGCCCTTGACCGTGGTGAACTCGTGCTGCACGCCCTCGATGCGCACGGCCACGATGGCCGCGCCCTGCAGGGAGGACAGGAGCACGCGACGCAACGAGTTTCCGATGGTTGTGGCAAAGCCGCGCTCAAGCGGCTCGCACACGAACTTCCCGTACATGTCGTTGGACTTGGGGTCGCGCGCGAGCTGCTCCGGCTTTACCAGCTCGGACCAGTTGCGTGTGTTGATAAGCTTGTCGCCGTTTTGAATAAGCATGTCTACACCTGCTTATTTGGAGTAAAGTTCGACGATGAGCTGCTCGTTGATCGGAACCTGGATGTCCTCGCGGGTGGGCAGGTTCTTCACCATGCCCTTGAAGGCCGCGCCATCGCTTTCCAGCCAGGCGGGGCAGCCCCGGCGGGCGATGACTTCCTGGGCCTCGGTGATGACCGGGACCTTGCGGCTCTTCTCACGCACCTCGACAACGTCGCTGATGCGCACAAGCAGGGACGGGATATTCACCTTGCGGCCGTTCAGGGTGAACAGGCCGTGGCGCACCAGCTGGCGGGCCTGGTCGCGGGAGTTGGCGAAGCCCAGGCGGTAGACCACGTTGTCCAGGCGGCGCCCCAGCAGGATGAGCAGATTGGCGCCGGTGACGCCCTTCTGCGCCTCGGCGCGCTCGAAGTAGTTGCGGAACTGGCCTTCGAGGATGCCGTACATGCGGCGCACGCGCTGCTTTTCACGCAGCTGCACGGCGTAGTCGGACAGCTTCTTGCGCAGCTTGCCGGCAAAGCCGGGGGCGTACGGGCGGCGCTCATAGGCGCACTTGTCGGTAAAGCAGCGGTCGCCCTTGAGGAACAGCTTCTGTCCCTCGCGGCGGCAGAGCCTGCATTTCGCTTCGGTGTAACGAGCCAAGATCTCTCCTCCTTGCTCTTAGACGCGACGGCGCTTGGGAGGCCGGCAACCGTTGTGCGGGATGGGGGTCACGTCGCGGATGAAGCTGACCTTGAAACCCACGTTGTTGATGGCGCGCATGGCGGCCTCGCGGCCGGAGCCGGGGCCCTTGACGAACACGCCGACGCTGCGCATGCCGCAATCCTGGGCCTTGCGGGCTGCGTTCTCGGCGGCGATCTGCGCGGCGAAGGGAGTGCTCTTGCGCGAGCCCTTGAAGGACGCGCCGGCGCTGGCCCAGCTCACCACATTGCCCTTCAGGTCGGTGAAGGTGATGATGGTGTTGTTGAAGCTGGCGTGCACGTGGGCCAGGCCCACGGGAACGCTCTTCTTCTCTTTCTTTTTCCCTGTGCGACGGGGTTTAGCCATGTCAGTCCTCGCTTCGCCCGGAGGCGGTATGCTTCTCACGAAACACGGGGCAGCCATGAATGATCATGGCGACCCGTGCTCATCCCGAAAAGTGGGGGCTTGCCTACTTGGTAGGAGCCTTCTTCTTGCCCATCACCGTGCGCCGCGGGCCCTTGCGGGTGCGGGCGTTGGTGTGGCTGCGCTGGCCGCGGACCGGGAGGCCCTTGCGGTGGCGCAGGCCACGGTAGCAGCCGATGTCCATGAGGCGCTTGATGTTCTGCGTCACGTCGCGGCGCAGATCGCCTTCCACCTTGTGGTTGGCTTCAATCTCGACGCGAATGAGGTTCACTTCCTCATTGGACAGGGCATCGGTGTTCTTGGTCCAGTCGATCCCGACGGTGTCGAGAATCGAAAGCGCCGTCGTACGGCCGATGCCGTAGATGTAGGTCAGCGCAATGTCCAGCCGCTTGTTTCTGGGCAGATCAACGCCTGCGATGCGAGCCACTCTCGTACCCTCTCTTAACCCTGACGCTGCTTGTGGCGGGGATCTTCGCAGATGACCCGCAGCACGCCGCGACGACGGATGATTTTACACTTGGGACACATCTTCTTGACCGAAGGCCGAACTTTCATGACCGACTCCAACTTTCGGCTGCTGAAATCAGCGCCGTTCTACCCATTAAGCCCGGCCAAGGCCGGACGGATAACGCTCAAACTTGAGACGGAGGATGATATATTCCTTTACGGGAACTTGCAAGCCTTTTCTCCTCACTCACTGCGGGTGAGGATCACCGGCCCGTCCGCCGTCACCGCCACCGTGTGCTCGTAGTGCGCGGCAAGCTTGCGATCCTTGGTCACCGCCGTCCAGCGGTCCTCCAGAATCTCCACTTCGTACGCGCCCTCGGTCACCATGGGCTCAATCGCCAAACACATGCCCGGCTTCAGGGTGATCCCCGACAGGCCCTTGGGCACGAAGTTGGGGATCTCCGGCTTCTCGTGCAGCTTCACGCCGATGCCGTGCCCCACAAACCGGCGCACAACCCCGAATCCGGCCTCCTCAACGCAGGCCTGGACCGCGCCGGAGACATCGTAGAGGTTGTTGCCGCTCAAGGCCTGGGCGATGCCCCTGTGCAGCGACTCCTCGGTGACCCGCATGAGCCTTTCGGCCTGCGGGCTGACCTGGCCCACCGCGAAGGTGCGCGCAGAGTCCCCGTGGAATCCCTGATGGACAACGCCCATGTCGATGCTCACGATGTCCCCTTCCTTTAGGATGCGATCCGCGGAAGGAAACCCGTGCACAACGACTTCGTTCACAGAACAGCAGATGGCGTAGGGAAAGCCGAGGTAGCCCAGAAAGGCGGGCTTGACCCCGAAATCCTTGCACATCCGCCGAGCGGTTTCTTCAAAGAGCATGGTCGGCACGCCTGGCCGCACCTGGGTGGCAATCTCGTCGAGGATCCGGGAGACGATGCGCCCGGCCTCGCGCATGAGGCCAAGCTCCTTCTCATTCTTGAGAAAGATCCCGCGAAGCTTCTTCAAGCTACTGCCTGCCCTTGACGCGGCCCTGCTTGCCCATGAGCCCCTCATACTGCCTGGAGATGAGGTAGCCCTCGATCTTGCCCATGAAGTCCATGGCCACGCCCACCACGATCAGCAGGCTGGTGCCGCCGAAGTAGAAGGGGATGTTGAACTGGCCGATGAGCAGCATGGGCAGCACGCAGATGAGCGACATGTACAGCGCGCCCCACAGGGTGATGCGCGCCAGGACCCGGTCGATGTACTCGCGGGTCTTGGCCCCCGGGCGGATGCCCGGGATGAACCCGCCCTGCTTCTGGATGTTCTCCGAGATGCCCTTGGGATCGAAGAGAATGGCCGTGTAGAAGTAGGCGAAGAACAGGATCAGCCCGATGAACACGATGTTGTAGAGCACCGAGTTGGGGCTCAGGTACTGGGACATTTTCTGCAGCCACTCGATGCTGGAGAAGTTCGCCAGCGTCGCGGGGAACAGCAGGATGCTCGAGGCGAAGATCGGGGGGATCACGCCCGCGATGTTGATGCGAAGGGGAAGGTGCGTGGTCTGGCCGCCCACCATCTTACGGCCCAGCATGCGCTTGGCGTAGTGGATGGGGATGCGGCGCTGGCCGCGCTCCACGTAGACGATGAAGGCCAGCACAGCGGCCATGAGGGCCACGATGACCAGCAGGATGATGAGCGAGAGCTCGCCCGCGCTCACCAGCCGGAAGGTGTTCACCAGGGCCGAGGGCAGCCCGGCCACGATGCCGGCGAAGATGATCATGGAGATGCCGTTGCCGATGCCCTTCTGGGTCATCTGCTCGCCCAGCCACATGAGGAACACGGTGCCCGCCGTGAGCGTGACCATGGTCACCAGGCGGAAGCTCCAGCCCGAGAAGAGCACCAGCGAGCCGCCGGTGGGGCTCGACATGCTCTCCAGGCCGACGGCCACGCCCAGGCCCTGGATGCAGGTGATGAGCACCGTGCCGTAGCGGGTGTACTGGGTGATCTTCTTGCGGCCCTCGGCGCCCTCCTCCTTGCTCAAGCGCTTGAGCTCGGGGCTCACCACGGTGAGGAGCTGGAGGATGATGGACGCCGAGATGTAGGGCATGATGCCCAGCGCGAAAATGGACAGCTTCTTCAGACCGCCGCCCGAGAACATGTCGAACAGGCCGAACAGGGTGTTCGAGGCGCTGTTGAAGAACTCGGTGAGCGCATGGCTGTCCACGCCCGGCACCGGGATATGAATCCCGAGGCGGTACACGGCCAGAAGAATGAAGGTCCAGAGGAGCTTTTTCTTCAGTTCGGGCAGGCGTGCAAGATTTTCGACACCGGTTGCGGCCACGGCTTACCCTTCCAGAGCTTTGGCGGTGCCGCCGGCCTGGGTGATCTTCTCCGCGGCCTGGGCGCTGAAGCGGTGGGCCTCGATGCTCACCTTGGTGGCCACGTCGCCGCGGGAGAGCACCTTCACAGGCACCCCGGCCTTGCACAGGCCCTTGGCGTAGATGGCTTCCAGGGTGATCTCGGCCTCGCCGGCAAAGGCGGCCAGGAGCTGGTCGAGGTTGATGGCCTCGTACACCACGCGGTGCGGGTTTTTGAAGCCGCGCTTGGGCAGACGGCGGGCCAGAGGCATCTGACCGCCTTCGAACCAAGCCGGGCGACCGCCGCCGGAGCGGGAGTTCTGGCCCTTGTTGCCGCGCCCGGAGGTGCAGCCGGAGCCGGAGCCGGGGCCGCGGCCAACGCGCTTGCGCTGGGCGTACTCTTCCGGGAAGGGATACAGTTCGTGCAGTCTCATGACTTGGTCACCTCAACCAGGTGCTTCACTTTCTCGATCATGCCCGCGACAGCGGGGGCTTCTTCAAAGGACTTTTCCTGCCGGATGCGCTTGAGGCCCAGGGCGTCCAGGGTCTGGCGCTGCTTGGGCGAACAACCGATGCGGCTGCGGACAAGTTTGATATTGAGCACGGTGAACCTCTCTTCGCGTCTCTAGGCCGGGGCCTATTTCCTGGGGGTGGAGAGCGTCACGCCGCGCACGTCGGACACGCTCTCGGCGCTGCGCAGGGCGGCCAGGCCGCTCATGGTGGCGCGCAGCACGTTGTGCGGGTTGCTCGTGCCGATGGCCTTGGTCAGGATGTCGTGGACGCCCACGGCCTCCATGACCGCGCGCACCGGGCCGCCGGCGATGATGCCGGTGCCGCGGCTGGCGGGCTTGAGCATGACGCGGCCGGCGCCGAAGCGGCCCAGGACCTCGTAGGGCAGGGTGCCGTCCAGCACGGGCACGGTGATCATGTCCTTGCGGGCGCGATCGGTGGCCTTGCGGATGGCCTCGGGGACCTCATTGGCCTTGCCCAGGCCGTAGCCGACCTTGCCCTGGCCGTCGCCGACGACCACCAGGCAGCTGAAGCTGAACCGGCGGCCGCCCTTGACCACCTTGGCCACGCGGTTGAGGTAGACAATCTTCTCGATGAATCCGGAATCGTTCTGTTCCATGATACCCAACCCCTAGAATTTGAGACCGCCCTCGCGGGCGCCGTCGGCAAGGGCTTTGATCTTGCCGTGATAGAGGTACCCATTGCGGTCGAACACGCACGTTTCGATGTTCTTGGCCTTGGCCTTCTCCGCAATGTCCTTGCCGACGCTGGTGGCGCCCTCGCGGTTGGGCTTGGCAGCCGCGCCCGCGCGGGAGAGGATCAGCGTGGAGGAACTGACAAGGGTCGCACCGGTCTCGTCGTCCACGAGCTGGGCGTAGATGTGCATGTTGGAACGGAACACCACGAGCCGGGGCTTCTGCTCGGTTCCGTTCACCTTCTTGCGGATGCGCAGCTTCCTGCGATGCCGCGCCTGTTCTTTGGTCATCTTCATGGCCGCACTCCGCTATTTTTTGCTACCGGACTTGCCGGCCTTGCGCCTGATGTGTTCATCCACGTACTTGATGCCCTTGCCCTTGTAAGGCTCGGGCGGACGCACGCGCCGGATCTGCGCGGCGACTTCGCCAACCAACTGCTTGTCGATGCCGGAGATGGTGAGCTTGTTGCCCTCCACCGCCGCGTCGATGCCCGCGGGCAGGGGGTACTCCACCGGGTGGGAGAAGCCCACCGTGAGCACCACGCTCTTGCCCTGGACAGCGACCTTGTAACCCACGCCGATGACGTCCAGGGCCTTCTGGAAGCCCTTGGTCACGCCCTCGATGCAGTTGGCCAGGAGCGTGCGGCGCAGCCCGTGCTGGCCACAGGCCAGGCGGGAGTCGTCCACGCGGGACACGATCACTTCGCTCCCCTCCACCGCGTAGGTGACGGAGGCGTGCACGGGGGTGGACAAGGTACCCTTGGGGCCCTTGATCTGCACGGCTTCAGCGCCGACTTTCACCTCCACCCCGGCAGGGATGGGAACAGGTTTTTTCCCGATTCGAGACATGTTCTACCTCTTCTACCAGATTTCGCAGAGCAGTTCACCGCCGACCTTCTCGGCGGCGGCCTTGGTCCCGGCAAGCACGCCGTGCGAGGTGGAGAGGATGCAGATCCCCAGTCCATTCTGGACGCGGGGGATGTCCTCGACACCAACGTACATGCGGCGGCCAGGGGTGCTGACCTTCTTGAGCCCGCTGATGGCGGGCTTGCCGGAGGCGTACTTCAGGGTCAGCTTCAGCTTCCCCTCGGCGGCGCCACATTCGGCAATGTAGCCCTCGTCCTTCAGAATCTCGGCAATGGCGAGCTTCATCTTGGAGGCGGGCATCTCCACAGTGGAATGGAACGCTCCGTGCGCATTGCGGATGCGCGCGAGCATATCGGCGATGGGATCAACAACAGACATGGTCCATTCTCCTTGGGACTACCAGCTGGACTTGCGCACGCCGGGGAGTTCGCCAGCCAGGGACTTGTTGCGGAAGCAGATGCGGCAGATGCCGTACCGGCGCAGGAAAGCCCTGGAGCGGCCACAAATGGGGCAACGATTGTACGCCCGGACCTTGAACTTCGGTTTGCGTTGGGCTTTCACCCTGAGAGACGTCCTGGCCAAACCGGTTTCCTCCTATTTTTTGAACGGCATGCCAAGGAGGTCGAGCAGGAGCTTGCCTTCCTTGTCCGTCTTGGCGGTGGTGGAAATGGTGATGTTCATGCCCTTGACCTTCTCCACCTTGTCGATCTCCAGTTCGAAGAAGATCGTGTGCTCTTTGATGCCCATGGTGAAGTTGCCGCGGCCATCGAAACCACGGTCGGGGATGCCGCGGAAGTCGCGGACGCGGGGGAGCGCGAAGCTCACCAGCTTGTCGTAGAAGTCCCACATGCGCTCGCCGCGCAGGGTCACGCGGCAGCCAACGGGCTGGCCCTCGCGCAGCTTGAAGGCGGCGATGGACTTCTTGGCCCGGGTGACCACGGCCTTCTGGCCGGAGATCTTGCCCAGCTCGACCACCGCTTCTTCAATCAGCTTGGCGTTCTGGCTGGCCTCGCCCAGGCCGATGTTCAGGGAGATCTTCTCCACGCGGGGGATCTCCATGGAGCTCTTGTAGCCGAACTCCTTCTTGAGTTCGGCCGCGACCTTCTCGTGATAAACCTTTTCAAGCCTTCTCATGACGTGCGCCCCTACATGGTTTCGTTGCACTTCTTGCAGAAGCGCACTTTCTTGCCGTCAGCGTCCACGCGGTAACCCACGCGGGTGGGCTTGGTGCAGTGGGTGCACACGACGGCCACGTTGGACACGTGCACGGGGGCTTCCTTTTCCACGATGCCGCCGGGCTGGTTGGCGTAGGGGTTGGCCTTGGTGTGGCGGCTGACCTTGTTGGCGCCCTCCACAAGCACACGGTCCTTCTTGCGAAGGATCTTGAGCACCTTGCCGATCTTCCCCTTGTCCTTGCCGGCAAGGATCATGACCTTGTCGTCTTGGCGAATCTTGCAGTTCATTAGGCTATCCTTTCGTCCCAATACCGGAAGCTACAGCACTTCCGGGGCCAGGGATACGATCTTCATGAAGTTCTTCAGCCGAAGCTCGCGAGCCACGGGCCCGAAGATGCGGGTGCCCAGGGGCTCGTTGGCGTTGTTCAGAAGAACCGCGGAGTTGTTGTCGAACTTGATGAAGGAGCCGTCGGGGCGGCCCACTTCCTTCTTGGTGCGCACGACCACGGCCTTCATGACCGCACCCTTCTTCACCTTGGAGTGGGGCATGGCATCCTTCACGCTGACGACGATGATGTCGCCCACGGAGGCGTAGCGACGCTTGGAGCCGCCCAGCACCTTGATGCAGCACACGAGCTTGGCGCCGGAGTTGTCGGCGACGTCGAGATTGGTTTCACTCTGGATCATGGCTTCACCTACACCGCTTTCTCAACGATTTTGGACAGATGCCAACGCTTGCGCGCGCTCATGGGACGGTGCTCGATGATGGTCACCGTATCGCCGATCCCGCAGTCGTTGTTGGGATCGTGGGCCATGAACTTCTTGCGACGGCGGATGTACTTCTTGAACAGGGGGTGCTTGACCAGGGTGTCGACGCTGACCACGATGGTCTTGTCGCCCTTGTCGCTCACCACCACACCGGTCAGGACGCGCCTGTTGCTTTCGTAGTTGGTCTCAGCCATTGCCTTATGCTCCCAGAGCGCGCTGACGCTGAATGGTCAGGATGCGCGAGATGACTTTCTTCACAGCGGGAATGCGCTGGGTGTTCTCAAGCTGCGCGGTGGCGTGCTGAAAGCGCAGGTTGAACAGCTCCTTGCGCATCTCCACCAGCTTGTTGGCCAGTTCGGCGGCGTCGAGCGCCCGAAGTTCCTTGGCGTCCATTACTCCGAAACCTCCTTGACCACGATGACCGTCTTCACCGGCAGCTTGTGGGCCGCGCGGGTCAGGGCCGTCTTGGCCACTTCAATGTCGACGCCCTTGACCTCGTACAGGATGCGGCCGGCGCGAACGGGAGCGGCCCAACCCTCGGGGGAGCCCTTGCCGGAGCCCATGCGGGTTTCGGCGGGCTTCTTGGTCACGGGATAGTCGGGGAACACGCGGATCCAGACCTTACCGCCGCGCTTGATGTGGCGCATGATGGCGATACGGGCGGCCTCGATCTGCTGGCTGGTGATCTTCGCAGGCTCCAGGGTCTTCAGGGCAACCTCGCCGAAGGCGATGTTGCTGCCCTTCACAGCGGGACCCTTGATGCGGCCCTTCTGCTTCTTGCGGAATTTGAGTTTTTTAGGCGCGAGCATTACTGACCTCTCTCATCGAGAATCTCACCCTTGAAGATCCAGACCTTGACGCCGATGACACCGTAGGTGGTTTTGGCGATGGCGTAGCCAAAGTCGATGTCGGCGCGCAGGGTGTGCAGGGGCACACGACCGTCGCGGTACCATTCGCTGCGGGCGATCTCCGCCCCGGCCAGGCGGCCGGCGCAGGCGACCTTGATGCCCTCGGCCCCGAACTTGCGGGACAGGGCCACGGTGCGCTTCATGGCGCGGCGGAAGGCCACGCGGCGTTCCAGCTGGGTGGCGATGGACTCGGCCACGAGCTGGGCCTCCACCTCGGGGCGACGGATCTCGTTCACCTCGATGGCGATGTCGGCACCGAACTGCTTCTTCAGGTCCTCGCGCAGCTTTTCAATCTCCGCGCCCTTGCGGCCGATGACGATGCCGGGACGCGCGGTGTGCAGAACCAGGCGGATCTTGCCACCGGCGCGCTCGATCTCGATCTTGGCCAGACCGGCGTGGTAGAGCTTCTTCTTGACCCACTTACGGAGCTGGTCGTCCTGGAGGACAAAGGAGGGGTACTCCTTGGAGCTGAACCAGCGGGAAAGCCAGTTCTTGTTGTATCCCAGGCGGAATCCGTACGGATGTACTTTCTGTCCCATGGCGCGCCCCCTACTTTTCCTTCACGACAACGGTTATGTGGCTGGTGCGCTTGAGGATGCGGTAGGCGCGACCCATGGCGCGGGGCATGATGCGCTTCCAGGTCGGGCCCTCGTTCACCAGAACGTTGCCCACAACCAGGGCGTCCACGTCGACGCCGGGCAGCTGGCCGGCGTTGGCAATGGCCGAATACAGGACCTTGCTGATGAGCTTGGCCGACTTCTTGGGCGTGAACTTCAGGATGTTGAGCGCATCCTCGACAGGCTTGCCCTTGATGTTCTCCGCCACGATGCGCACCTTGCGCGCGGAAACGCGCTGGTACTTGGCGATAGCTTTGGCTTCCATGCTTGCGCTCCCTACTTGCCCTTGGCTTTCTTGTCCGCGGCGTGGCCGAAGAAGGTGCGGGTGGGCGCGAATTCGCCCAGCTTGTGCCCGACCATGTTCTCGGTGACGAACACGGGGATGAACTTGCGTCCGTTATGGACCGCGAAGGTCACGCCGACCATCTCGGGGAGAATGGTGGAGCGGCGGGACCAGGTCTTGATGACGCGGCGGTCCTTGTTCTCGTTGGAGGTCTCGACCTTCTTCAGCAGATGGCCGTCCACAAAGGGACCTTTCTTAAGAGGTCTGGCCATGTTCTACTCCTACTTCTGCCCGCGGCGCTTGACGATGAGCTTGGAAGACGGCTTCTTCGGCGAGCGGGTCTTGTAACCCTTGCTCGGCATGCCCCAAGGGGAGCATGGATGCCTGCCGCCGGAGCTCCTGCCCTCGCCGCCGCCCATGGGGTGGTCGACCGGGTTCATGGCCACGCCGCGCACCTGGGGGCGCTTGCCCAGCCAGCGGTTGCGGCCGGCCTTGCCCAGGGTCATGTTCTCGTGGTGGATGTTGCCCACCTGGCCGACGGTGGCCATGCAGTGGGACAGCACCTTGCGGACCTCGCCCGAGGGCAGGCGCAGCAGGGCGTAGGTGCCCTCCTTGGCGACAAGCTGGGCGTAGGCGCCGGCGGCGCGGCAGAACTGGCCGCCGCGGCCGGGGTGCAGCTCCACGTTGTGGATGACGGTGCCCACGGGGATGCGCGCGAGCTTCAGCGCGTTGCCGGGCTTGATGTCGGCGTTGTCGCCGGCCAGGATCTGGTCGCCGACGTTGAGGCCGACGGGGGCCAGGATGTAGCGCTTCTCGCCGTCCGCGTAGTGCAGAAGGGCGATACGGGCGCTGCGGTTGGGGTCGTACTCGACAAAGGCGACCTTGGCCGGGATGCCGGCCTTGTCGCGCTTGAAGTCGATGATGCGGTACAGGCGCTTGTGCCCGCCGCCGCGACGACGCGAGGTGATGCGGCCGAAGTGGTTGCGGCCGGACTTCTTCGTCAGACCAACGACGAGGGACGGCTCCGGAGTGCTCCGGGTGACCTCCTCGAAGGTGGCGATGGTCTGGAAGCGGCGTCCAGCCGAAGTGGGTTTAACCTTGCGGATGGACATGGCTACACTCCCTGGAAGAACTCAATTTTTTCGCCCTCGGCCAGGGTGACGTAGGCTTTCTTGAAGCCTGCCACCTTGCCCACGGTGCGCCCGTGACGGGTGCGCTTGGAGGGGCGCCGACGGATGATGTTCACGGCCTCAACCTTCACGTTGAACGCAGCCTCGACCGCACGCTTCACCTCGACCTTGTTGGCGCTGGGAGCCACCATGAAGGAGACCATGTTCAGGTACTCCTTGGCCAGGTTCGCCTTTTCGGTGATGACCGGCTTGATAAGAATGCTGGTGTAGTCCATGGCTACTTCAACCTCTCCTGAACGGAAACAGCCGCGCTCTCAAGCAGGACCAGCTTGGGATAAAGCAACACGTCGTACGCATTGATTTTATCCGCCGGAAGCAGCTTGATGCCGGGAAGATTACGCGCCGAAAGAAGCAGGTTATTATCTGCTTCCTTAAAAACAATCAAGGCTTTTTCCAATCCGAGGCCCTTGGCCACCTCGGCGAAGCGCTTGGTCTTCACCTCGGGCAGGTCGATGCCCTTGAGCACCACCAGGTTGTCCTCGGCCAGGCGCGACGACAGGGCCATCTTGAGGGCCAGGCGGCGCACCTTGCGGTTGACCTTGAACTCGTAGCTGCGCGGCTGGGGGCCGAAGATGATCGCGCCGCCGCGCCACACGGGCGAGCGGTTGGAACCGGCGCGGGCGTGGCCCGTGCCCTTCTGCTTCCAGGGCTTCTTGCCGCCGCCGGAGACAAAGGCGCGGGTCTTGGTGGCGTGGGTGCCGACGCGCTTGGCGGCCAGCTGGGCGCGCACCACGAAGTGCAGGATCTCGGGGCGGACTTCCACCTCGAAGATCTCCGGGGCCAGCTCCAGGCTGCCCACGTCCTTCTTGTTCTGATCGATGATGGTAACGGTTGCCATGTGTGTACCCTTCCCTACCCGGCCTTGCGGATCATGACCAAGCCGTTTTTGCAGCCGGGCACCTGGCCCTTGACCACGATGATGTTATCCTCGGGGCGCACATCGATGATCTCGACGCTGGGCAGGGTGACGCGGTCGTCGCCCATGTGGCCAGCCATCTTCTTGCCCTTGAACACGCGGGAGGGCTCGGTGTTGGTGCCCACGGAACCGGCGGAGCGGTGGACCTTCTCCGCGCCGTGGGTGGCCTTGAGGCCGCTGAAGTTCCAGCGCTTCATGACGCCCTGGAAGCCCTTGCCCTTGCTGGTGCCGGTGACCTTGACCTTCTCGCCGGGCTTGAAGATGTCCACGGTGATGTCCTGGCCGACTTCGTAGCCGTCCACGGCATCCAGAGGGAATTCCTTCAGGTGGCGGTAGAAGCCCTTGCCGGCCTTGGCCTGGTGGCCCTTCTCCGGCTTGTTGAGCTTGTGCTCGGGCAGGGAGTCGAAACCGACCTGCAGGGCGTTGTACCCTTCCTTGTCCGAGGTCTTGACCTGCACGATGGGGCAGGGGCCAGCGGAAATGACCGTGACGGGCACGACGGTGCCGTCATCGGCGAAGATGCGGGTCATGCCCAGCTTGCGTCCGAGAAGTCCGAGAGTTTTCGACATATCTCTCCCCTCCCCTACAGCTTGATCTCGACGTCCACGCCGGCGGGCAGCGAAAGCTTGCCCAGGGCGTCGACGGTCTGCTGGGTGGGCTCCAGAATGTCGAGCAGGCGCTTGTGGATGCGCATCTCGAACTGCTCACGGGACTTCTTGTCCACGTGAACGGAGCGCTGAACAGTGGTTTTGTGGATGTTGGTGGGCAGGGGAACAGGCCCGGCGATCGCCGCCCCGGTGTTGCGGGCGGTATCGACGATTTCCGTCACCGCCTTGTCCAGGATGCGGTAGTCGTAGGCCTTGAGCTTGATCCGAATACGGTCGCTCGTCATCGCAGCCATACACTCTCCTTCGTTTCCGGGGGCTTGTGGGCCCCTCGCCGCGTGCCTTCGGGCGGTGCGGCTCGGCGGAAATGCTGGGGGTTGTTGGTTCTAGACCAGTGGTTCCGGGGCCGACCCCCGGAATATTTCTCTAGCAAAGGAAGGAAGCCATACGCGCTCCGCTCTCTTCCTGTCAAGGAAAAAAGCGGAGCGCGCCATTTGGCGTCCTATTTCTTCTTCATGATCTCTTCGGCAATGCTGGCGGGAACCTGCTCGTAGTGGTCGAACTGCATGGTGAAGGTGGCGCGGCCCTGGGTGCGCGAGCGCAGGTCCGTGGCGTAGCCGAACATGCTGGACAGGGGCACCTGGGCCTTGATGACCTGCGAGGACACCCGGGCTTCCAGGTTGCTCACGCGGCCGCGGCGGCTGTTCAGGTCGCCCATGACGTCGCCCAGGTATTCCTCGGGGGTGACAACCTCGACGCTCATGATGGGCTCGAGCAGCACCGGGCCGGCCTTGGCGGCGGCTTCCTTGATGGCCATGGAGCCGGCCACGTAGAAGGCCTGCTCGCTGGAGTCCACCTCGTGGTAGGAGCCGAAGACCAGCTTGACCTTGATGTCCACGGCGGGGAACCCGGCCAGGATGCCGTTCTTCAGGGCGTCCTCGATGCCGCGGCCCACCGGGGCGATGTATTCCTTGGGAATGATGCCGCCCTTGATCTCGTCCTCGAACACGTAGCCGCCCGCCGGGTTGGGCTCGATCTCGATGACGACGTGGCCGTACTGGCCGCGGCCACCGGTCTGCTTGGCATGCTTCATGTCGCACTTGGCAGGCTTGGTGATGGTCTCGCGGTAGGCCACGCGGGGGGCGCCCACGTTGGCGTTGACGTTGAACTCGCGCAGCAGGCGGTCAACGATGATTTCCAGGTGCAGCTCGCCCATGCCCGCGATGAGGGTCTGGCCGGTCTCCTCGTCGCCCTTGACGCGGAAGGAGGGGTCCTCCTTGGTCAGCTTGGCCAGCGAGGCGGAGAGCAGGTCGCGGTCGGCCTTGGTCTTGGGCTCGATGGCCACCTCGATGACCGGTTCCGGGATGTCCAGGGACTCCAGGACCACGGGGGCCTTGAGGTCGGCCAGGGTGTCGCCGGTGGAGACGCTCTTCAGGCCCACGGCGGCAACGATGTCGCCCGCCAGGGCTTCCTTGATCTCCTCACGCTTGTTGGCGTGCATCTTGAGCAGGCGGCCGATGCGCTCCTTCTTGCCGTTGCCCGCGTTCACCACGGTGGCGCCGGACTCGATGCGGCCGGAGTACACGCGCAGGAAGGTCAGGTGGCCGACGAAGGGGTCGGTCATGAGCTTGAAGGCCAGGGCCGCCAGCGGCTTGGTGTCGTCGCAGGGGCACTCGATCTTCTCTTCCTCATTGTCGGGGTTGGAGCCGACCATGGGGGGGATGTCGATGGGCGAGGGCAGGTAGTCCACCACGGCGTCCAGCAGGGGCTGCACGCCCTTGTTGCGGAAGGCGGTGCCGCAGAGCACCGGGCAGATCTTCATGGCGATGGTGGCGCTGCGGATGCCCTGGATGATCTCGGCCTCGGAGAGTTCCTCCCCGGCCAGATACTTCTCCATGAGCACTTCGTCTTCCTCGACAACGGCTTCCAGCATGACCTGGCGCAGCTCATCGTACTTGGCCTTGAGGTCGGAGGGAACCTCGACCACGTCGAAGCTGACGCCCTTGTCGGTGGCGTTGCCGTAGATGACGGCGTTGCCGCGCACAAGGTCGACCATGCCGGCGTAGCTGTCTTCGCTGCCGATGGGGATGTGCAGGGGCACGGGCTTGGCGCCCAGGCGGTCGCGGATCATGTCCACGCAGCGGAAGTAGTTGGCGCCCACGCGGTCCATCTTGTTGACGAAGGCGATGCGGGGAACCTTGTACCGGTCGGCCTGACGCCAAACGGTCTCGGACTGGGGCTCGACACCGGCAACGGCGTCGAACACGGCCACGGCGCCGTCGAGCACGCGCAAGCTGCGCTCGACTTCCATGGTGAAGTCCACGTGGCCGGGGGTGTCGATGATGTTGATGCGGTGATCACGCCAGTAGCAGGTGGTGGCGGCGGAGGTAATGGTGATGCCGCGCTCCTGCTCCTGGACCATCCAGTCCATGGTGGCATTGCCGTCATGCACTTCGCCAATCTTGTGGGAAACGCCGGTGTAATAGAGGATGCGCTCGGTGGTCGTGGTCTTGCCGGCGTCGATGTGGGCCATGATGCCGATGTTGCGCTGCCTCTCGCTGGGGACGATCTTGGACACTGTGAGAATCTCCCTTGGCTACCAGCGGTAGTGGGCGAAGGCTTTGTTGGCCTCGGCCATCTTGTGGGTTTCTTCCTTCTTCTTCACGGCGCCGCCGCGATTGTTGAAGGCGTCGAGAAGCTCGCCGGACAGGCGCTCGACCATGCCCTTCTCGCCGCGGCCGCGGGCGTAGTTGATGACCCAGCGGATGGCCAGCGCGCTCTGGCGGTCCGGGCGGACCTCCATGGGCACCTGGTAGGTGGCGCCGCCAACGCGGCGGCTCTTCACCTCGAGGTGGGGGCGCACGTTGTCCAGGGCCTTCTCGAAGGCGCGGATGGGATCCTCCTTGCTCTTGTCGGCAAGGGCCTCCAGGGCCTCGTAGAAGATGCGCTCGGCGGTGCTCTTGGCGCCGTCGTACATCAGGCGGTTGATGAACTTGGCGGCCATGCGGCTGCCGTAGACCGGATCAGGCAGAACCTGACGCTTGGTGACAGGACCTTTGCGGGGCATGGGTAGTTTCTCCTTCCCTTCGCGTTACTTCGGACGCTTGGCGCCGTACTTGGAACGGCCCTGGCGACGATCGGACACGCCGGCGGTGTCGAGGGTGCCGCGGACGATGTGGTAGCGGACACCGGGCAAGTCCTTCACGCGGCCGCCGCGGATGAGCACAACGGAGTGCTCCTGAAGATTGTGGCCCTCGCCGGGAATGTACGCGGTGACCTCGATGCCGTTGGTCAGGCGCACGCGCGCGACCTTGCGGAGCGCGGAGTTCGGCTTCTTGGGCGTGGTGGTGTACACGCGCGTGCACACGCCGCGACGCTGCGGGCATTCGTGCAGGGCCGGGGTCTTCTTGCGCTTGCCGACCTTCTTGCGCGATTTGCGGATCAACTGGCTGATAGTAGGCATGAACCCTCCGAAAGAGTGCTAAAATACAAGCAAGAGGACCGCTCTTATTCCAGACGCGGACCCTTGTCAAGCCCCTGCCCCACTCCCCACCGGGGGGGAGACGGGCGGGGACGCTGGTCCCCGCCCGGTTCTGTCCTGCCCCCTGGGGGGCTTATTGTCGCCCCTAGATGGGCTCGATGAGCAGCGGATCGTCCTCAAGCTCCTCCAGGAACTTGTCCGGGCGCTCGGGCTGCTCGGGCACGCTGATCTCGGCGTCGGCGTACTGGCGGTAGCCGGTGCCGGCCGGGACCAGGCGGCCCACGATGACGTTCTCCTTCAGGCCACGCAGGGAGTCGGACTTGCCCGACAGCGAGGCCTCGGTGAGCACCTTGGTGGTCTCCTGGAAGGAGGCCGCCGAGATGAAGGAGTCCGTGGAGAGCGAAGCCTGGGTGATGCCCAGAACCAGCGTCTCCGCCGTGGCCGGGGCGCCGCCCTTGGCCATCACCGCGTTGTTCTCTTCCATGAAGCGCACCTTGTCCACCTGCTCCCCGATGAGGAAGCTGGTGTCGCCCGGGTCGAGGATGCTGACCTTCTTCAGCATCTGGCGGACGATGATCTCGATGTGCTTGTCGTTGATGTTGACGCTCTGCACGCGGTAGACGTTCTGGATCTCCTCGACCAGGTAGCGGGCCAGGAACTTCTCGCCCTTGATCTTGAGGATGTCGTGCAGCTCGGGGTAGCCTTCGGTCATCAGGTCGCCGGCCTCAACGAAGTCGCCTTCCTGCACCGTGATGTGCTTGCCCTTGGGGATCAGGTATTCCTTGGTCTCGCCGGTCTCGGGCACCACCACGATCTTGCGCTTGCCCTTGCTCTCCGAGCCGAAGCTCACCACGCCGTCGATTTCGCTGACGATGGCCTGGTCCTTGGGCTTGCGCACCTCGAAGAGCTCGGCCACGCGGGGCAGACCGCCGACGATGTCCTTGGTCTTGGAGGATTCGCGGGGGCGGCGGGCGACGATGTCGCCGGCCTTGACCTCGTCTCCGTCCTTGACCATCAGAATGGCGCCCACCGGCAGCGGAAACTCGGCCCGCAGGCTGCCGCCGGGACGCATCACCGTGTTGCCCTTCTCGTCGCACACGCTCATGGAGGGCTTGAAGTTGGTGGTGCGGTACTCGATGATGGTGTACGTGGCGCGCTGGGTCATGTCGTCGATGCGCTCCTGGTACGTCTTGCCTTCAATGATATCCTTGAAGTGCACGATGCCCGGAACGTCGGTGATGAACGGCTCGTTGAAGGGGTCCCATTCCGCGATGCTCTGGCCCTTGCGGATCTCCTGGCCCTCCTGCACGAGCAGGCGCGCGCCGGAAGGCAGGGTGTACTTCTCCCTCTCGCGGCCCTGGTCGTCCACCACGCCCACCTGGCAGCTCTTGCCCAGGACCATGACCTGGCCCTCGGCGTTGGTGACGTTTCTCATGCGCGAGAACACGATGCGGCCGTTGTGCTGCGCCTCGACGCTGGACTGCTCGATTTCGCGGGAGGCCGTGCCGCCGATGTGGAAGGTGCGCATGGTCAGCTGGGTGCCGGGCTCGCCGATGGACTGGGCGGCGATGATGCCCACGGCCTCGCCCACGTTGACGATGTGCCCACGGGCAAGGTCGCGGCCGTAGCAGCGCGCGCACACGCCCTGGGGGCTCTTGCAGGTCAGGCCCGAGCGGATGGTGATGCTGCCGATGCCGGACTGGTCGATCTTCTCGGCCAGGGTCTCCTCGATGAGCGTGTTGCCGTCCACGATGAGCTCGCCGGTGTCCTCGTCGTACACCGGGAACATGGTGGTGCGGCCAAGGACGCGCTCGGCCAGGCGCTGCTTGATCTCGCCGTCCTTGATGTAGTGGGTCAGCTCCAGCCCGTCCACGGTGCCGCAGTCGATCTCGCAGACGGTGACGTCCTGCACCACGTCCACCAGGCGGCGGGTGAGGTAGCCGGAGTTCGCGGTCTTGAGCGCGGTGTCGGCCAAGCCCTTGCGTGCGCCGTGGGTGGAGTTGAAGTACTGCAGAACCGACAGGCCCTCGCGGAAGCTCGCGGTGATGGGCGTCTCGATGATCTCGCCCGAGGGCTTGGCCATCAGGCCGCGCATGCCGGCCAGCTGGCGCATCTGGTCCTGGTTGCCTCTCGCGCCCGAGGTCGCCATCATGTAGATGGGGTTGAAGCTGGCGTTCACCTCGACCTCGCCGGTCTTGGCGTCCACCACGGTGTCGCGGGAGATGTCCTCCATCATCATGCGGGAGACCTCGTTGGTGGTCTTGGTCCACACGTCGACGACCTTGTTGTACTTCTCCGTGCGGGTGATGATGCCCTCGCGGTACTGGCCCTCGATGTCCTCCACTTCCTGCTGCGCGCTCTGGATGAGCTTGGGCTTTCCGTCGGGGATCTTGAGGTCCTTCACGCCGATGGTGACGCCGGCGCGGGTGGCGTATTCGTAGCCCAGGCTCTTCAGGCGGTCGCACAGGATGACCGTGGCCTTGGTGCCCGCGGTGCGGTAGGCCATGGCCACCAGCCGGCCGATGTTCTTCTTGTTCAGCACCAGGTTCACGTTCTCGAACTCCAGGCCCTCGGGCAGGAGCTCGCCGACGATGATGCGGCCGCAGGTGGTGTCGATGAGCTTGCCGTTCACCCGGCACTTGATGCGGGCGTGGATGCCCAGGTGCCCGGCGTGGTGGGCGGCGATGACCTCCCAGGGCTCGGTGAAGATCATGCCCTCGCCCTTCTCGAAGCTGCGGGCCGTGGTCAGGAAGTACAGACCAAGGACGATGTCCTGGCTGGGATTGATGACCGGGCTGCCGTTGGCGGGCGAGAGGATGTTGTTGGAGCTCATCATGAGCACGCGGCACTCGATCTGCGCCTCAACGGAGAGGGGCACGTGCACGGCCATCTGGTCGCCGTCGAAGTCCGCGTTGTAGGCCGCGCAGACCAGCGGGTGCAGCTGGATGGCCTTGCCCTCGACCAGGAGCGGCTCGAAGGCCTGGATGCCCAGGCGGTGCAGGGTGGGGGCGCGGTTGAGCAGGATGGGGTACTCGCGCACCACGTCCTCAAGGATGTCCCAGACCACCAGGTCCTCGCGCTCAACCATCTTCTTGGCGCTCTTGATGGTGGTGGCGATCTCGCGCTTCTCAAGCTCGGAGTAGATGAAGGGCTTGAACAGCTCGAGCGCCATCTTCTTGGGCAGGCCGCACTGGTGCAGCTTCAGGTTGGGACCCACCACGATGACCGAACGGCCGGAGTAGTCCACGCGCTTGCCCAGCAGGTTCTGGCGGAAGCGGCCCTGCTTGCCCTTGAGCATGTCGGACAGGGACTTCAAGGGGCGGTTGCCCGCGCCCACCACGACCCGGCCGCGGGCGCCGTTCTCGAAGAGCGCGTCCACCGCCTCCTGCAGCAAGCGCTTCTCGTTGAACACCATGACCTCGGGCGCGCGCAGCGCCTCGATGTGCTTGAGGCGGTTGTTGCGGTTGATGACGCGCCGGTAGAGGTCGTTGAGGTCCGAGGTGGCGAAGCGGCCGCCGTCGAGCGGGACCAGGGGCCGCAGCTCCGGCGGGATGACCGGCAGTTGGGTTAGGATCATCCACTGGGGCTCGTTGCCCGACTCGGCGACGCCCTGCAAGATGCGCAGGCGGCGGATGAGGCGCGAGCGCTCGTCCTCGGAGCTGACCCCGGAGATGTCCTCCAGGATCTTGGCCGCCTCCTCCTTGGGGCGGACCTTGGAGAGGAGCGTGCGCACCGCCCCCGCGCCGATGTCCACCTTGAGCTTGCTCTTGAACTCGACCTTGGCCTTGCGCACCTCCTCCTCGGAGAGGAGGTCGCAGGCCTTGTAGACGGTGCGCCCCGTGGAGTCCACGAGGTCCTCGAGCACGATGTACATCGCGTAATAGATGACCCGCTCGAGGTCCACGGTCTTCATGTTCAAGACGATGCCGATGCGCGAGGGGGTCTTCTTGAGGAACCAGATGTGCGCCACGGGCACGGCCAGCTCGATGTGGCCCATGCGCTCGCGGCGGACCTTGGCCTCGGTCACCTCGACGCCGCAGCGGTCGCAGACGATGCCCTTGAACTTGACCCATCGGTACTTGCCGCAGGCGCACTCGTAGTCATGCGCCGGGCCGAAGATGCGCTCGCAGAAAAGGCCGTCCCGCTCGGGCTTGAGGGTCCGGTAGTTGATGGTCTCGGGCTTCTTGACCTCGCCGTAGGACCAGGACAGCACCTGCTCCGGGGCGGCCATGGAAAGCCGTATGGCGTCGAAATCGAAGAAATCCAGGCTGTCCGACTTCCTCTTCTTCTTGCCGCCCAGGGCCAGCTTCTTTTCCGCTACCGCTAGATATCCCATGTTAGGCTTTCCTCGCAGTTTCGGCGACGGTTTCCTTCTCCTTCTTCCCGGCCGCGGCCTCGGCGTCCTTGCCGAGCTTCAAGAGCTCCACGTTGAGGCACAGGGCCTGCAGCTCCCGGACCAGCACCTTAAACGACTCGGGGACGCCCGGCTGCGCGCCGACATCCCCAACCCGTCGCTCCGGGCGCGCACGAGGGGGGCGACGTCGCAGCCGAGGCGCCCGCCGA
>CAZCYB010000010.1:65683-77666 GCA_964502805.1 uncultured Desulfocurvus sp. | reverse complement strand
CGGGCAACGGGCTGAATATCGTCATCCTGGACGCCTGCCGCAACAACCCCTTTGCCCGGTCCTTCCGCAGCGTGGACCAGGGCCTGGCGCGCATGGACGCGCCCACGGGCTCGCTGGTGGCCTACGCCACCGCGCCCAACTCCGTGGCCAGCGACGGCAGCGGCAAGAACGGCGTGTACACCAAGCACCTGCTCTCCAACCTGGGCACGCCGGGCATCCCCATCGAGGAGGTGTTCAAGCGCGTGCGCATCGGAGTGATGCAGGAGACCGGCAAGAAGCAGGTGCCCTGGGAGTCCTCGTCCATAGCGGGCTACTACTACATGGGCGGCGGCCAGGGCGCGCCGCAGCTCGCCCCGCCCTCGGCCCAGGCCGTGGCCCAGGCCAACAGCGAGCGCCTGCGCCAGGAGCAGAAGCTCAAGGAGTACATCGCCGGGCTGGAGGCCGAGAAGAAGCAGGTGGAGCGCGAGCGCGCCGAGTTGGAGCGCCGCCGCCAGGAGCTGGACGCCGAGGCCGCCCGGAAGCTGGCCGAGGCCCAGGCCCCGCAGGAGAAGCGCCTGCGGGAGCAGCTGGCCGTGCTGGATGCCGAGCGCAGGAAGCTGGAGCAGGAACGCGCGGCCCTGGAGCGTTCCCGCAGGGAGGCCGAGCAGGCCCAGAAGGCCGCCCAGGCGGCACAGGCCGCGACCCCGCCCGTGCCCGCGCCGTCCCAGGCCTCGGTGGGCCAGCAGGCCTCGCTGCCGCAACGGCCGCCACAGCAGCCCGCCCAGCAGCCCGGCCGCCCGCCCCGGCCCCGGCCCCAGGGCCTGGACCGCGAAACCGTGCTGCAGCGCCTGGCCGGCACCTGGCGCATCGAGACCGAAAGCGCCTGGCGCTTTCCGGCCCTGGCCCTCAAGCCCGGGGGCGACACCCTCTACGGCAGCCTCCAGGGCGACGAGCGGGTGCTGGAGCGCGTGGAGCTCACCGGCCTGGCCGTGGAGGGCTCCGAGCTGCACCTGCGCCTGAACGTGCAGCCGCCGGACCGGGGCCTGAACCAGGACCCGCGCCAGCGCCTGCGCAGGCTGCTGGGCGGCCGGGCCCGGTCCGCCGGGCCCGCCACGGTGGTGGAGTGCGTGGGCGACCTGAGGTCGCCGGGGGATGCGGAGATCCCGGTGGTCTGCCAGCGCATAGACGGCCCCGAGGGCACCCGCGCCGTGGGTCGCAAGGAGACCGGCCGCATGGTGCGCGCCCAGAACAGGGGCTGGTAGGCTCGGAATAGTCAGGAAAGGTTCGGCTAGCTGGCGACGAACCCGGCGTAGCCCACCACGCGGCTCATGTCGCCATTGACCTCGCCCGAGGTGGCGTAGCCGGTGATCTCCGTTTCGCTGGCGCCCAGCTCGATGGCCGCGGCCAGGGCCAGGGTCATGGGCAGCACCCCGCACATGCTGATGCCGCCCTGGCGCACGGTCTGGTGGAACAGGGCCGGGTTGAGGGCCAGGGCCGGATCCAGGGCCTGGCCGTCCAGCTCCTGGGCCTCCTCGTGGGTCACGAAGTGGCTCATGTCCGAGCTGACCACCAGGGAAACCTCCCGACCAAGGCCGCGCAGGGTCCGGCCCAGGGTCTTGCCCACGGCCATGAGGGTCTCGGCGTCCGGTTGGGCCACGGCGATGGGCACGATTTTCATGGCCGGGTTCAGGGCCGCCAGAAAGGGCACCAGCACCTCCAGGGAGTGCTCGCGCAGGTGCGCGGCGCGGTCGGGCTCCAGGCGGTGCTCCTTTTCCATCAAGAGCTGCGCCAACTCCTCGTCCACCTCCAGCCCGCCGCCGGGGAACAGCCAGCGCCCCCTGGGCCACACGGCCAGGGGCTTGCCCATGCCGGTGTGGTTGGGGCCCAGCAGCAGCACGGTTTCGGCCAGGTTCGCGTGGCCCAGGGTGGCCCCAGCCACGGCGCCGGAGTAGACCCAGCCCGCGTGGGGGGCCATGGCCAGCAGGGTGGGGGCCTGGGCCTTGTCCTCGGCCTGCGAGAGATAGGCCCGAACCTCCTGGTCCAGGGTCTCCGCGTCGCCGGGGTAGAACTGCCCGGCCACCACGGGAATGCGGTCAAAGGTGGTGTCGCGCGCTTTCTCGGGCATGGTCTGCTCCTTGGGGCCTGTCGGGCGGTTCCCGGGGGCTAGCCGCCGCCCTTGGTGAGGTAGTTCTGCAGGCGCTGGTCCAGGGCGCTGCCCTCCAGGGCCTGCTGGGCCATGCGCGAGTACACTGTGTTCGGCTTCTTCTGCACGATGCCCTGCAACAGCTCCCGGTACTCCTTCTGCATGCCGCCCTTCTGGTAGATGTCCGCCAGGCGCAGGCGCGTGGGCGCCCAGTCCGGGTCGCTGTCCGGGATGATGCGGTCAAACTCGCGCGCCCACTTGGCGGCCTCGGCGTAGCGGCCGGAGCGCTCCGTGGCCGTGATGGTCATGAGCAGGCAGTCCTTGATCTTGTCCTTGTCGCCGCCGGTGGCCAAAAGCTGCCCCAGGGCGTCCTGGGCCAGGGCGAAGAGCCGGTGCATGTCCTGCTTGCGCGCGGCAGCCTTGGCCAGCAGGTAGGTGGCGTAGGCCCGGGTGGCCGGGTCGGCCCCGGTGTCCGAGGCGATCTTGGTCCACAGGGGCATGCTCTTCTCGGCGTCGCCCATGTTCTCCAGGGCCATGGCCCGGGCGTACTCGAACTGCGTCTGCTGCCGGGGCGAGAGCTTCCAGGCCTTGCTGGAGCGCTGGGCCAGCTCGGAGATGCGGCTCCACTCCTTGCGCTCCAAAAAGATGTTCATGGCCATGTCCAGGGCCATCTCGGAGTACTTGGGCACCTGCTGCTTGCCCAGGAACTTGCCCGCCAGCTTGAGCGCGCGCTCCGGGTCCCCGCGCTTCCAGGCGGCGATGGCGATGGCCATGCGGGCCTCGTCGCCGATCTTCTCCTGGTTCTCCTTGACGAAGCTCGCGCCGTCGAAGAGCTGCATGATCTTCTGGAAGTGGCCCTCCTGGACCATGGTGGGCAGGGCCTGGAGGAAGGCGTTGAAGCCCAGTTCCCCGGCCTTTCCCACCAGCCCGCTCTTGGGATACTTCTCCAGGAAGGACTGGGCCGTGTTCAGGGCGTCCAGGTACGCCTTGGTGTGGAACTGCCACATGCCCAGCTTGATCATGGCCAGGGGCGCCAGGGGGCTCGCGGGGTACTTGGTCATGATGAGTTCGTAGGTCTCGTTGGGCTTCAGGGCCTCGGGCCTGTTGAACACGCTGACCATCTCGGACATGGTCGGGTCGTCGTGGATGCCCTCCTCGGCCAGGCGCATGCGCGCGATCTGCCCGCCCTCGCGGTCCGGGAAGTCGTGCACCGCCTTCTGGTACACCTCCCTGGCCGCGTTCTTCTTGTTCTGGCGCAGGTAGATGTCGCCGATGCGCACCAGGGTGATGTCCGCGAACTCGGCGTCGGGGCTCAGGTTGTAGTAGGTCCAGTAGTGGTCCTTGGCCTGGGCCAGCTTGCCCACCTTCTCCTCGACCTCCGCCGCAAGCTTCAGGAAGGCCGGGTTCTCCATGTAGAACAGCGGCCAGCGCTTGTCGATGTAGTCCACGATCTGGAAGGCCTTGTCGAACTGCCCCAGCTTGCGCAGGATCTGCGCCAGGGTGTAGGCGGCCTCCTTCACGGGGCGGCTGTCCGGGTGCTTCTGGATGAGCGTGTTGTACTGGTCCGCGGCCTTCTGCAGCTCGCCCTTGGCGCGGTAGTGCTCGCCCAGGTAGTAGGGGATGAGCGCGGCGTTCTGGTCCTGCGGGTACTTCCTGTTGATGATGTTGAAGTAGGCCTTGGCCTCGGCCATGTTGTTCACTTTCAGGTTCAGCAGGCCCAGGTTGAACAGGGCCCGGGGCACGCGCGTCGACTTCTGGTTGGCGTTCATGGCCGCGTGCTGCGCGCCGCTGATCCTGTCGAAGTTGGCGGCCAGGCTGTCCTTGTACTGCTGCATGTAAGTGTCGGCCAGGGAGTAGAGCGTCTCCTCGCGGGAGTCGCCCTTGAGCGCGGGCTCGCGCAGCACCTCCTCCAGGGCCTTGGAGGCGGCCTGCCAGTTGCCGCCCACCATGTTCGACTGGGCGGTGAGGATCTTGTCCTTGACCTGCTGCTCCGTAAGCGGCCCGACCTGCTCCTTGTCCTTGCCGCCCTCCTTGGGCGCGGGGGCCGCGTCCTTCTTGTCGGCGGCGGAGGCGTTGGCGGCGGAGGCGTTGGCGGCGGAGGCGTTGGCGGCGGAGGCGTTGGCCGTCCCGGCGGAGGCGTTGGCCGCCTCGGTTCCCGGCAGGGGCGCGGTGCCGTTGGCGATGGCCGCGGCCTCGGCGGGCACGCTGGGCGGCGGCGGGGCCGGTTCCGGAGCGTTCAGCCCATCGGCCGCCGGGGGCTGGGTGGCGTTGGCCTCGCCCATGGGCGGCAGCACCTTCTGCACGGGCTGGCGCAGCTCCCACGCGCGACCGGGCGCGGTGGCCAGCTGGCCCGGCGCGGCGGCCTTGGCCGGAACGCCGGAAAGTATCTCGGGCGGCCTGGGGTCCTCGGGGCCGCGCCTGTCGGCCCGGAAGCGCACGTCGGCCTTGCCCTTGGCGGGCTGGATGTCCAGGGGCGGGACGGAGGAAACAGCAGGCGCGACCGGGGGTACGGGCAGGGGCGCGGGGGCCGGTGCGGCCTCCGGGGCCGGTCCTGGCGTTGATGCGGGCCCGGCGCTGTGCTCCTGCACGATGGGCTTCTCCACCACGCCGGGGGGCACCTTGCCGCCCTTCTGCTTTTCCGGGGCCGGGGCCGGAGCGGGGCCGGACAGGGCGGGCAGGGTGGTGCCCGGGGCCCCGGTGCTGCCCGGCGCGCCGAGCACGGTCTTGTTCACCGGCGCGCGGAAGGTGTAGGGCGGGGAAAAATAGGGCTGCGCGCCCTCGGGCTTCACCGAGGGGGAAGGGGCGGGTGCGGGCGCTGCCTGCGCCGGAGCCGCCGGAGTTGCCGGAGCCGCCGGAACTGCGGGGGGCGCGGCCTCTCCGGCCTTGGGCTGCCTGGCCGCCAGTTCCTTCTGGCGTTTGGCCTCGGCCTCCTCCTCCTTCCTGCGCGCGGCTTCAGCCTTTTTGGCCTCGGCCTCGGCCTTCTTCTGGGCTTCGGCCTCCGCCTTCTTCTGGGCCGCCTCGGCCTTCTTCTGCTCGGCCTCGGCCTTGCGGCGCTCGGCCTCCTCCTTCCGCTTGGCGGCGGCCTCGGCCCTGGGATCGACCTTGGAATCGGGCTTGGGTTCAGCGGCCTGCTTGGCCTCGGCGGGTTTGGCTTCGGGCTTGGGGATTTCCTTTTTGACCGCCTCGGGCTTGGGCTCGTCCTTCTTCGGGTCGGCCCAGCGGGCGCCCACGGCGTCGGGAAAAATCTGCACCTGCATCTGCGGCTTGCCCGAGACCGGGAAATTCACGTAGCCGAAGGCCGGGGTCTTGAGCAGGATCTTGAACCCGCCGGGCACGGCGCGCACCCCTGCCACCAGGCCGCTGCCGCCAATGGCTGGCGCTGCCGGGGCCTTCTCGCCCGGGGCGGGGGCGAAGGTGACGGTGAGTTCCCTGGGCCCGGTGCGGCGCACGGTGTACTTGGGCAGCTGGGCGCCCTCGGCGGAAACGGTGAGGGTGTCGCCCTCGGCCCCGGAGCGCAGGCCCGCCTGGAGCGCTGCGGCCCTGTCCGGGCGCGCGCCATCGCTGGCGATGAGGGCCGCCAGTATCCAGAGCGTTGCGGTGAGTCGTCGTAAGGTCACCAGTATGAACCCGCCGGGGTCCTGCATCCCGCCCCCGCCTGCCGGAAGCCTGGCCGGAAAGGTTCCGGCCCCGCCGCTAGGCGTCGAGGAGGTTGCGTTTCTTGAGCTTCTCGATGAGCGTGGTGCGCTTGATGCCAAGCAGCTCCGCGGCCTGGTTCTTGACGCCCGAGGCCTCGCCCAGGGCCTCTTGCAAAAGCCGCTCCTCAATCTCGTCCAGGAACTCCTTGAGCCCCTGGCCCTTGTCGCGCATGTCCGCCAGGGTGGGCCAGCGGAAGCCCGCCGGGGCCGCTCCGGAGCAGATTTCTGCACCGCCCACCGCTCCTGGCGCGCCCGCCGCGTCCAAGGGCTCGAACACCGGCTCGCCCACGGCCTTGCGGATCTTCTCCGGCAGGTCCGCCGGGGTGACGCTGGGGCCCTCGCACAGGATGGACAGCCGCTCCATGAAGTTTTCCAGCTCGCGCACGTTGCCCGGCCAGGAGTAGGCCTTGAGCTGGGCGCAGGCCTGCGGCCCAACCTTCAGCGGGGCGCGGTCCTTCTCCTTGCAGAAGCCCTTGAGGAAATGCTCGGCCAGCACCAGGATGTCCTCCCCGCGCTCGCGCAGGGGGGGCAGGTGCATGGGAATGACGTTCAGGCGGTAGAACAGGTCCTCGCGGAAGCGCCCGGCGGCCACCTCGACCTCCAGGTCGCGGTTGGTGGCGGCCACCACGCGCACGTCCACCTTCTTGGTCTGGCTGCCGCCAACGCGCTCGATTTCCTTCTCCTGCAAAGCGCGCAGGATCTTCACCTGAAGGCTCAAGTCCATCTCGCCGATCTCGTCGAGGAAGATGGTGCCGCCGTCGGCCAGCTCGAAGCGGCCCGGGCGCGAGCGGATGGCGTGGGTGAAGGCGCCCTTCTCGTGGCCGAAGAGCTCGCTCTCCAGCAGCTCCCGGGGAATGGCGCCGCAGTTGATGGGCACGAAGGGCTTGTCGTGGCGCTTGCTGTTCTTGTGCAGCGCGCGCACCAAGAGCTCCTTGCCCGTGCCGGACTCGCCGGTGATGAGCACCGTGCTGTCCGTGGGCGCGACTTTCTCAAGGACCTTGTAGACTTCGCGCAGGGCGGCGCTGTTGCCGATGATGCCGTCGAGGTTGAGCGCCATTGCTCCTCCCTGGTGAACGGGCCTGAATGGATCTGGCGGACGGGCCTGAATGGGCCTGGCGGCTTGTGGGCCAGGCGCGGCGAAAAGGGCCGGGACGCTGGCCTGGAGCCGCTTCGTCCGTAATCCGTGCCTTCCTCCCTGTCAAGGAAATGACACGAAGTCAATGGTTTTCTAGAAAATATTTAGTGCCTGGCCTCTGGCGGCCCGGGCCTAGAGCACGAAGGAGATGTAGGAGTAGCCGGAGATCTCCAGGTGCTTCACGTTGCGGGCGTAGCGGGCGAAGAGCATGAGCCCCAGGTTGCCCAGCTCGTCCGGGTTGGCCTGGAGCAGGGATTCGGGAATGGCGAAGTTGTTGATGTCGTCCATCTTGTGGCCGCAGACCATCTCCGCGAAGCAGCCCTCCTCGGTCAGGGCCACGCGCAGGGTCAGGCTGTGGTCGCCGGCCGTGGAGTGGGCCTGGATCATGTGGCAGAACACCTCCTCGCAGCACAGCGCCAGGGCGTCCAGCCGCTCCTGGGTGAGCTTCAGCCTGTCGCGGCCGGAGGAGAGCAGCTCGTGCATGCGGGGAATCTCGGCCATGTCCGTCCGGAACACGCCGGAAACACCGCGCTTGGGCGAGAGGTAGGCCAGGGTGCTCAGCACAAAGGCCGTGAACCCGCCCACGGCCACGCTGTTCTGCAACAGCGGGCTCAGGCTCGCCGGGACCACGCCCGGGAAGAAGGACTTGCCCCCGGCCACCAGCCCCACCACCAGGGAGAGTCCCAGGATGAGCCCGTGCTGGTTGCTCAGCTTGGTCATGGCCACCAGGCCGAAGCCGGCATGGAACAGCAGGGCGGCGATGACCACCAAAAATCCGCCGATGACCGGGCCGGGCATGTCCAGGATGACGCCGCCGACCTTGGGCATGAAGGCCAGCACAAGCAGGATGCCCGCGCCCATGGCCCCGATGCGCCGCGAGGCCACTCCGGTCATCTCGATGAGCGGCAGGTTGTCGCAGTAGATGCTGGGCACGGCGGTGCCGAACAGGCCGGCCATGATTTTGGAGAGTCCGTCGCAGTACAGGCCGCTCTGCACCTGGTCGTAGGACACGCGGCGGAAGTCGCGGGTGGAGATCTGCTGCACCAGCATGATGTTGCCCGTGCTCTCGATGACGCTGGCCAGCATGCCCATGCCGAAGGCCAGGAGCAGGGGCAGGTGGGAGAGGTCCAGACTGGTGGCCACGCCCGGCCAGGCCGAGAAGTCCGGCAGGCCGAACCAGGCGGCCTCACGTGAGTTCTTGAAGTCCAGTCCGCCGGTGAGCAGGGCAGTGGCGTAGCCCGCGCCCATGGCGATGAGCGGGCTCCAGAGCCGGACGGAGGGCCGCCCGAAGAGCATGAGCAGGGTGAGGCAGAGCACCGTGGCCGCGCCGGTGCCCACCCGCGCCAGCGAGGGCGCCGAGCCCGGCTCCAGGTCTCCGGCCCACAGCCCCAGGCCGATGGGCACCATGGACATGGCGATGAGCAGCACCACCACCCCGCCCACCGCCGGGGTGATGATGTGCCGGAAGTGGCGGATGAAGTAGGTGTACAGGAACACCACCGGCACGGTCAAAAGCGACATGCTGGCCAGAAGCGGCAGGCCGCCCATCTTCACCGCGTCCACGGAGCAGAGCACGAAGGCGCTGTAGGAGCCCGTGAACAGCAGAAAGCCCGAGCCGATGCCCAGCCGTGTGCGGCTTTGCAGGAAGGTGAACAGGGCCGAGCACAGGATGGTGGCGAAGGTGATGAAGGCCAGGGTCCTGGGGTCCACCCCCACGGTCTTGCCCAGCACGTTGGGGATGAAGATGATGGCGTCGAACACCAGCAGCACGTGCATGAAGGCCAGGCTGAGGGCCAGGTGCGCGGGCGGCGTCTGGCCGGCGTCGTACTTGAGCGAGTCGCGGAGCATGTCCTGTCTTGGCCGGGGCTACCGCGAAAGCCTGCGGGCGATTTCCTTGCTCGGGATGAGCCCCGTGGCCGCCGCGGAGACGATGTTCCCGGCCACGCCGGGGCCGTCGCCCGCCACGAACAGACCGGAGACGGCGGTCTCCAACTCGCTGCTGGTCTCGATCTGCGTGGCGAAGAACTTGATCTCCGGGGCGTAGAGCAGGGTCTCGTCGTTGGCCACGCCCTGCACCACCTGGCCCAGCTTCTCCAGCCCCTCCACCAGGTTGGTCAGGATGCGCTCGGGCAGGGCCATGGCGATGTCGCCGCAGACCACGTTCTTGAGCGTGGGCTCAATCGAGCTGTTCTTGATGCGCTGCCAGGTGCTCCTGCGCCCGCGCTTCAAGTCGCCGAAGCGCTGGAGGATGGGCTTGCCGTCGCCGATGAGCGAGGCCAGCCTGCCGATGTGCTCGCCGTAGGCCTGGTTGTTGGTCACGGGGTCGTTCAGCACCACCTTGGACAGGAAGGCGAAGTTGGTGTTGGGGCTCTTCTTGTCCATGTAGGCGTGGCCGTTGACGCAGACGAAGTCCTGGTAGTTTTCCAGGGCCACGAACCCGCCGTCGTTGGTGCAGAAGGTGCGGGTCTGGTCGTCGTACTTGTTGGTGCGGATGAAGAAGGTCGGGTCGTAGATCACCTGGCAGATGTCCTGCATGACCTCGCGGGGCACCTCCACGCGCACGCCCACCTCGATGCCGCGCTGGGAGAGGTTCAGCCCAAGCGCCCTGGCCTGGTTGCCCACCCACTCCGCGCCCACGCGGCCCGGCGCCAGGATCACGGCCCTGGCCGTGTACTCGCCCCGGCCGGTGACAACGCCCTTCACCTTGCCGTCCTCGGCCACCACGTTCTTCACTTCCTCGGAGGTGTGGAAGGTGACGCCCTTGCTCTTCACGTACTCGGTCATCTCCCCGATGAGCCGGGGCAGGTTGTCGCTGCCCAGGTGCTTCTGGCGGATGATCAGAAGGTCGATGCCGGTCTTGCGGGCCTGGGCGCGGATCTTCCTGGCCTCGTCCATGTCCGTGGGGTACACCGGCCCGTCCATGCCGAAGCGGTTGAACAGCGCCTCGGTCTCGTCGATGAGCGCCCGGGCCTCGCCCTCGCCCATGAACTGCGTCAGGTCGGTCTTGCCCAGCTTGTGGATGAAGTTGAGCTTGCCGTCGGAAAAAAGCCCGGCCCCGCCGATGCCCGACAGGATGTTGCAGGGCTTGCAGTGGATGCAGCCCTGCTTGCCCACGGGGCAGTCGCGCCTCTGGGCCTGCTTGCCCTTTTCGATGACCAGCACGTCCAGGTCGGTGTTGTCGCCCAGCCAGGCCGCGGCGAAAAGCCCTGCGGGCCCGCCGCCCACGATGATGACGTCGTAGTCCGTGCGCGCGGGCTTGGTGTTCGGAGTCATGCGTGTGTCCCTCTTTGCGTATGGATTGGCGCGGCGCGTGCCCTGAATGGTCGGAGTAGGGCGCACACCGGGTCCATATTCCATCCTAGCACCTCGCGGCCAGGGTGCGCAAGTCCGGGCGCCCCTCTTCCCGCCGGGCCGCTGGACACATAATTTCGCGCCAAAGTCGTAACCTCTCCCCGCGTCGTGTCGTCTGTGTGTGCAAGGACAACTCCACCGTTCCCCTGGGGAGGGGAGGCGATGGAGGACGCCATGCGATGAAACCCTCGCGGCCAGGGGCCGCCTGCCAGGCGTGACTGTCACCGGAAATGCGCACAGCTTCGTGACACGGCGCCGCGCGTAGCGCGCGGCAGGATATCGAGGAGAGAGGACCATGCAGATCAACACATCCTACGCCAGCACGGCGGCCAGCGCCATGCAGAGCGTGTTCAGCTCCCAGAACATGGACGAGATGGACAGCAAGCTGTCCACGGACATCATGAAGGCCAAGGACGCCGACGAGAGCGGGAGCCTTTCCGCCTCGGAGCTGGGCATCAGCTCCACCCAACTGGCCGAGTTCGACACCGACGGCGACGGCGAGGTCAGCTCCGCCGAGCTCACCGCGGGCCTGAAGGCCCAGCGCGAGAAGATGCAGGCCCAGATGGCCACCCAGATGCAGCAGAACGGCCAGATGGGCATGCTCCAGGCCAGCATGGGCGGCATGCGGAAGCCCGACATGGACGAGATGGACTCCCGGATGTCCCAGGACATCATCAGCGAGAAGGACGCCGACGGCGACGGGGTCTTGAGCGCCGAGGAACTGGGCGTGAGCGCGGAGAACCTCTCCGCCGTGGACACCGACGGCGACGGCGTGGTCTCCCAGGCCGAGCTCACGGCCTCGCTCAAGTCGCACCGCGAGGAGATGATGGCCGAGAACGGCGGACAGATGCCGCCCCCGCCCGATGGAGCGGGCGGGACAGGCGCTGGCGGAAAGCCCGGCACGGACAGCCTCATCTCCAGCCTCTTCGGCGAGGACGACGAGGAGGCCGCCACCACCGCCACCGGCCTCTCCGACGCGGGCGGCACCAGCGCGGCGGAATTCCTGAAGCGGCAGAAGGCCAGCAACGCCTACCTGAACATGGACCGGCTCATTGCGGACCTGTTCGGCGGCGGCGACGACGCTTCGCAGGCGGTTTCCGCCAGCGCGTGACGCCGGGCGGAGCCTTCTGCGATCCCTCCCGGGGGGAGTGGTCTGGTCAACCGCTCCCCCCACATTTTGACAGCCCCGCACTGGCCGGACTACTGAAGGGGCGGCGGGCGAAGAAGGACACCGCCGCGGACGCGCGGCAGGGAAGACGGAGCCGGATGAACGAGGCCGAGATCGTGCGCCGCGTGCTCGCGGGCGAGGTGAACGCCTTTGCGAGGCTGGTGGACGCCCACAGCGCGCAGGTCATGGGCATCGCCGCGCGCCACGTGCCGCCGGACCGCGCTGCGGAGGTGGCCCACGAGACCTTCGTGCGCGCCTTCGAGAAGCTCTCCACCTACCGGGCGGAGAGCCCCTTTGCGCACTGGCTCTCGCGCATAGCGCTCCGGCGCTGCGCCGACTTTTGGCGGGGCCGGGCCAGGAGCCGGGAGACGGTGTTCAGCGCCCTGGGGCCCGAGACCCGCGACTGGATCGAGGGCATACCTGCGGCGGACGACGAGGGCGGGCTGGACGCCCACGCCCAGAGGACCGAGGCCGGGGTGGGGTCAATCCAGAGCGATGAGTTGACCTGCCCG
>CAZCYB010000010.1:0-65673 GCA_964502805.1 uncultured Desulfocurvus sp. | reverse complement strand
CTGGACAAGGCCCTGGGACAGCTGTGGCCCGATGACCGCCTTGTGCTGACCATGACGCACATGGACGGCCAGGCCCTGGCCGAGGTGGCCGACCTCATGGGCTGGAGCGTTTCCAAGGTCAAGGTGCGCTCGCACCGGGCGCGGCGCAAGCTGCGCGAGGTGCTGGGCGACATGCTTTCATAACGGGGAGAGGAGGAAGCCATCATGGATGATCGCAGACTCGACACGCTGGAACAGCTGCTGGCGCGGCACGGACAGGCCCGCGCGAAGAAGGCCGTTCTGCCCGGGGACTTCACCGCGCGCGTCATGGCCGGGGTGCGCGCCAGCGCCGAGGGCAGGCCCGCGTTCTGGGATGTCTTCGCCTCGGCGGCCCGGCGCTTCGCCCCGGCCGGGGCCATCGCCGCCACGGCACTGTACGGCTACGCGGCCCACGCCGAGCGCCTGCTCTCCCAGGCCGTGCTGGGCTTCTCCCTTTCCGGCGGCGGCAGCCTCATGACCTTCGCCGCCCTGGTGCCGTAGGGTGCGGGCCATGGCCAAGCAGTCCTGGAAGGCCTGGGTCCTCGTTTTCGTCATCTTCGCCACCGGCGCCGCCGCCGGGGCCTTCGGCATGCGCGCGTACATGGCCCGCCAGTGGCCGGCCATGCTCCGGCCAGAGCGGCAGGGCATGGAGGAGCGCATCCTGGACCTGCTGGGCCGCGAGGTGGGCCTGCGCGAGGACCAGATGGCCGCCCTGCGCCCCGCCGTGGCCCGCACCGTGGAGCGCATGGAGGCCATCCACCAGGCCGTGCGCGGGCAGGTGGACGCCATCATGCGCGAGATGGACGACGCCATAGCGCCCCTGCTGGACGAGGGCCAGAAGGCGAAGTTCTCGGAGTTCCGCCAGCGCATGGAGAAGCTGCGCCGCCAGGGGCCTCCTCCTCCCCCTCCTGGCATGGGGCCCGGCATGGGGCCCGGCATGGCCCCGCCGCCTCCGGGCATGCCGCCCGGTCCTCCGCCTGGCCAGTAGCCCCCGTCCCTGCTTTCTGCACCCCTGGGGCAGGCGCCTGCGCGTTTGACCGCGCGGGCGCTTTGTCCTATGTTTCGATGACGCGGCGGCCTGTGCCGCCGTGCTTCATTTTACGAAAAGAGGAAACCAGCGCATGAGCACCCCCGAGAAGCCCGCCGCCCCGTCCACCGGAGACGAGACCGGCGCCTGTCAGTCCGCCCCTGTCAATTTCATCCGCGCCCGCGTGGCCGAGGACACCGCCTCCGGCAAGTACGGCGGAAGGGTGATGACGCGCTTTCCTCCCGAGCCCAACGGCTACCTGCACATCGGCCACGCCAAGAGCATCTGCCTGAACTTCGGTCTGGCCAAGGAGTTCGGCGGGGTCACCAACCTGCGCTTCGACGACACCAACCCGGTGAAGGAGGACGTGGAGTACGTCGAGAGCATCCAGCGCGACGTGAAATGGCTGGGCTTCGACTGGGAGGACCGGCTCTACTACGCCTCGGACTATTTCCAGAAGCTCTACGACTTCGCCGAGGAGCTCATCCGCAAGGGCAAGGCCTACGTGGACGACCAGAGCGCCGAGGAGATCCGCGCCAATCGCGGCACCCTGAAGGAGCCGGGCAGGAACAGCCCCTTCCGCGACCGCTCCGTGGAGGAGAACCTGGACCTGTTCCGCCGCATGAAGGCGGGCGAGTTCCCGGACGGCGCGCGCGTGCTGCGGGCCAAGATCGACATGGCCGCGCCCAACGTGGTCCTGCGCGACCCCACGCTCTACCGCATCAAGCACGCCCACCACCACCGCACCGGCGACGCCTGGTGCATCTACCCCATGTACGATTTCGCCCACTGCCTGTCCGACTCCATCGAGGGCATCACCCACTCCATCTGCACCCTGGAGTTCGAGAACAACCGCCCGCTGTACGACTGGACCCTGGACGAGCTGGGCGTGTACCACCCGCAGCAGATCGAGTTCGCCCGGCTGAACCTCACGTACACCGTGCTCTCCAAGCGCAAGCTCATCCAGCTGGTGAACGAGGGCCACACCACCGGCTGGGACGACCCGCGCATGCCCACCATCTCCGGCATCCGCAGGCGCGGGTTCACGCCCGAGGCCCTGCGCGACTTCTGTGAAAGGATCGGCGTGGCCCGCTGCGACAACATGGTGGAGTATGGCCTGCTGGAGCACTGCCTGCGCGAGGACCTGAACGAGCGCGCCCCGCGCGCCATGGCCGTGCTGAGGCCGCTCAAGGTGGTCATCGAGAACTATCCCGAGGGCCAGGTGGAGGAGTTCGACTTCCCCTGGCACGCCGAGAAGCCGGAGATGGGCACGCGCAAGGTGCCGTTCTCGCGGGTGCTGTACGTGGAGCAGGACGACTTCCGCGAGGTGCCGCCCAAGGGCTTCCGCCGCCTCTATCCGGGCAACGAGGTGCGCCTGCGCTACGCCTACTACGTCACCTGCACCGGTGTGGTGAAGGACGAGGCGGGCAACGTCGTCGAGCTGCGCTGCACCTATGACCCGGCCACCAGGGGCGGCTGGAGCCAGGATGGCCGCAAGGTCAAGGGCACCCTGCACTGGGTGAGCGCGGAGCACGCCGTGGACGGCGAGGCGCGCCTGTACGACCTCTTGTTCACCAAGCCCAACCCCGGCGCGGAGGAGGACTTCACCTCCTGCATCAATCCGAACTCCCTGGAGACCGTGCGCGCCAAGCTGGAGCCCGCCCTGGCCGATGTGCAGCCCGGCTGGAGCTGCCAGTTCGAGCGCCTGGGCTACTTCTGCGCCGACGAGCGCGACCACAAGCCCGACGCCCCGGTGTTCAACCGTTCCGTTGGCCTCAAGGACTCCTGGGCCAAGGAGGAAAAGAAGCAGGGCGGCGGCCGGTAGGGCCTGTTCTAAAAAGCGCCAATTCGCTCGCAGGGTGCCCCCTGGGCAGCGTCAGGAGGCGATTCGGAGCCGGAGCTGCACCGCCAAAGTGCTCTCCCCGGCTCCGAATCGCCTCTTTCCTTGCCAGGAAACAAAATTCATCTTTTTGAGAACAGGCCCGCGGAAGGCCGCAGCTGGCGGGAGTGGCAATTGGCTGCCATTACAAAGAAATTGGCCGCGCCTGAAGGAAGTCGGGCGTGGCCGTTTTTTGTGTTGACGCCCGCCGGAACTTCGGTTAGTTGTACATGCAATTGGCTCGGCATGAGCCCGGAGGAAACTACGTGGCGGATTCCACCACCCTGATGCACTGCTGCCTGTACTTCACGGCCAACAAGCTCTCGCGCATCATCACGCGCATGGCCGAGGAGTCCTTCGGCCCCACGGGCCTGTCGCCGTCCCACGCCTTCGTGCTCATGGTGGCGGCGGAGAACCCCGGCATCGGCCCCGGCGAGCTGGCGGAGAAGCTGGCCCTGGCCCCCAGCACGGTGACGCGCTTCGTGGACGCCCTGGCCGCGCGCGGGCTGGTGACGCGCACCTCCGAGGGCCGCGCCTCGCGCCTGGCGGCCACCTCCGCCGGGTTGGCCCTGCTCAAGGGGGTGGAGAAGTCCTGGAAGCGGCTGCACACGGCCTATGCCGACATCCTCGGCGCCGAGGGCGACCGCCTGGCCAACGACATCGACGCCGCCTGCCGCAGGCTTGCCCCGGAAGAAGACTAGCACCCAGAAATATCTCGCTTTCAACCACGTTTGGAAATATTGCTTGTACAAGCACAAAAGGAGTCGTCATGAAGCGTAACCTCGGACCAGTCAATGCCCTGTACCCGTCCCTCACCACCATCGTGGGCGCGGTGGTGGAGGGCCGGCCCAACTTCCTGGCCGTGGCCCACGTGGGGATCATGAACCACGGCCAGCCCCAGTACCTCACCGTGGGCCTGAACAGGCACCACCACACCCCCAAGGGGATACTGGAGCATCGGGAGTTCAGCATCTGCATCCCCGGCCAGGACATGGTGGTGGAGACCGACTACGTGGGCCTCGTCTCGGGCCGGAACACGGACAAGTCGGGGGTTTTCGAACTGTTTCAGGGCCAGCTGGCCCACGCCCCGCTCATCCAGGGCTGCCCGGTGTGCATGGAGATGCGCCTGGACCGCGTGCTGGATTTCGGCACCCACGACGTCTTCGTGGGCGAGATCGTGGCCACCCACGCCGACGAGGCCGTGCTCACGGATGAGGGCAAGATCGACATCGCCAAGGTCCGGCCCCTGCTCTTCGACATGAGCAGCGTGAAGTACTGGAGCCTGGGGCCTGAGGTGGCCCCGTGCTGGAACGTGGGCAAGGAGCTCAAGCGCGGGCGGCGCGGCCAGGGGTAGGGGCCGGGCCTTAGGCCGAGCGGCGCAGGGGGCGGCTGGCGAAGGCCGCTTCCCGCGCCTCGGCCCGCATTGCGCGCACCTCGGCGGGGGAGGGGATGCGCCCCGGCGCGAAGGGCGCGGCCCAGGCCTCGCCGCGCAGCAGGGCCAGGGCCCAGCGGCACACGTCGGGCTCGAAGGCTCCGGGGGTGTGCGCTACCAGCAGGGCCTTGGCGCGGCCTTCCTCGCGGCACCCATCGCGCGCGGAAAGCCCCGGGCCGACCGGGCAGGAGGCCAGGACCTCCGGCAGCCGCCGGATGCACCCCGGCGCGCCGGAGCCAAGCGCCAGCCTGAGCCAGAAGTCCCAGAAGCACAGGCGCGGCCCGGTCCGCAGGCCGCCCAGTTCCTCCCAGGTGCTGCGCCGCACGGCGAACACCCGGCCCACGGCGTTGCGCCGCAGCAGCTGCGCGGGGCGGAAGGGGCCGGGCAAGGCCAGACGGACCGCGCGGCCCTCCGTCGTGCCCGGAAACACCGCCAGGGCGGCCGGGTCGGCGTCCAGGGTTTCCAGGCAGCGGGAAAGCATTCGGGAATGCAGCCTGGCCACGGCCGGGACCACGGCAAGGAATTCCGCCTTGGCGCCCTCGGCGGCCCGGTTCAGGGCCCGGGCCGGGTCCGGTTCCGTGGCGATGACGGTTTCCAGGCATTCCGGCGGCAGGTCCTGGCCGGCCAGGGAGTCCAGGGCGGTGGCGGGCACGGGCCCGGTCCGTGGGTGGAAGACGAGAACGCGCAAGCGCGGAGGTGTGGTCATGCGGCAGCCCCTTCCCTGGGTGTGTGCGCCATGCACGGTCCGTGTGCATGATTACGCGCCTATCGTCCGCTGTATCGGAAGTCTTGCGGCGGAACTTTAGCGTTCCGCCGTGAAAATGCGTACCTGGTTCGCTGATATGCGTTGTGACATTTGCCCCGTCCCCTGTCATGATCCTTGCAGAAGCACGCGGGGAAGGTGCGCATGCGGCAAAAACGCCCGGAAATTGACGACCGCAATCCGCTGTCCGGACAGGTCGAGCAGGCCGAGGCCGTCCATGAGGGCGGCCTGCTGGTGGATCTGCGCCTCTGGGTGGACGGCCATGTCCGTCACCTTTGGGGCCGCGATGGCCGCGCGCGCGAGGAGGAACTGGCCGCCAGCGTGCCCGCCGGGACCCTTCCCGTGTTCCTGGGGCCCAGCCTGGGGCGCTGCCTGGAGCTCCTCGCCGCCTCGGGCCGCCCGGTGGCCGTGGTGGACCGCGAGCTCCCGGCCCAGGAGGCCAGCGGCGTCCGCCAGCTGCTGGATCGGGCACCGAACGCGCTCTGGCTGGACCAGGGCGATGCCAAGTCCGTCCTGGCCCGCCTGGAGCAGTGGCAGCGCGAGAACGGCGGCCTGCCCCTGACCCCGCTCATGGCCCCGGCCTCCCGGCGCCTGGCCCCGGACCTCTACGCCCCGCTGTTCCACATGCTCGACGCCGCGTCGCGCTTCTGGCGGCAGGCCCGGCACCCCAAGTTCCAGTCCGAGCGCCCGCGCATCCTGCTCCTGGACAGCCCCTATTTCCTGCTCACGGAGATCAAGGACGCCCTCGCCCGGCTGGAGATCCCCTTCGAGGCCCTGCCGGTGCCCGCCGGCGGTCGCGGCAGCGCGGCCTTTGTGGAGAGCCTGCTGCACCGGGTGCTGGAGTTCAAGCCGGACTTCGCGCTCTGCGTGAACCACCTGGGCCTGGACCGCGAGGGGCGGCTCACCGAGTTGCTGGAGCGCCTGGACCTGCCCCTGGCCTCCTGGTTCGTGGACAACCCGCAGCTGATCCTCTCGAACTACCCCGGCCTGGCACGACCGGGCATCGCCGTGTTCACCTGGGACGCGGACAACCTGGAGAGCCTGCGCGCCCTGGGGTTCGAGAACGCGCACTACCTGCCCCTGGCCACGGACCCGGGCCGCTTCCGCCCCGGCCTGGAGCCCAGGCCCGAGTGGCGGGGCCGGACGTCCTTCGTGGGCGACTCCATGACCCGCGCCGTGGCCGACAGCCTGCGGGAGTGCGCGGCCTTCCCCTGGCTCACGCGGGACTATGCCGCCCTGGCCGAGGGCTTCGCCAGTGCCCGGGCCCGTTCGGTGGAGGAGTATTTCGACGCCGCGCGCCCCGACCTGGCCGAGAGGCTGCGCGGGCTGGCCCCCGGCGATCGCCTGGCCTGCGAGTCCCTCGTCACCTGGGAGGCCACGCGGCAGTACCGCTGGAGTTGCGTCACGGCCCTGGCGCCGTACGCCCCGGTCATCGGCGGCGACGCCGAGGGCTGGGCCCGGGCCTTTGCCCCCTGCGCCATGCACCCGGCCCCCCGCCTGGTGGGGCGGCTGGACTACTACGCCGACCTGCCCCGGTTCTACCCGGCCTGCGAGGTGACGCTCAACTGCACCAGCCGCCAGATGAAGGGCGCGGTGAACCAGCGCGTGTTCGACGTGCCCGCCTGCGGGGGCTTCGTGCTCACGGACGGCCAGGACCAGCTGGCCGCGC
The DNA here is from genome assembly GCA_964502805.1 of uncultured Desulfocurvus sp. GTDB lineage: Bacteria > Desulfobacterota > Desulfovibrionia > Desulfovibrionales > Desulfovibrionaceae > Humidesulfovibrio. The sequence continues at coordinate 58,885 of CAZCYB010000010.1, read as the reverse complement.
TGTTCGAGCCCGGCCGCGAGGTCGTCACCTTCGGCTCGCCGGAGGAGATCCCCGAGCTGCTGCCCCGACTGCTGGACGACGCCCCCATGAGGAGGCGGATCACGGAGGCCGCGCGGGCGCGCATCCTGGCGGAGCACACCTACGAGCACCGCCTGAAAGATCTCTGCGCGCGCATGCGCGAAAGTTTTCTGGCCCGGAGGCCGCGACACGCTTGAGCAAGCGCCCGGAGTTTGCCATAAGGATGCGTGGCGGGAACGAACCGGCTGACAGGGCCGGGCTGATCGGGGAGGGGCGCCGTGCCTGACGAGACCTTGGATATCCAGCCCGGTGGGGCTCCTGAAAAGGAGGCCCCGCGCGGGGCCATGTTCCACTGCGCCGCCTGCGGCCACGGCATGGCCCTGCCGGAGAGCATGCTCGGCCGCGCGGCCAAGTGCCCCAAGTGCGGCGAGTTGGGCACCGTGGCCCTGCCCGATGGCACCCTGCCTCCGCCCTTGCCCGTGCGCGAGCCCAACGAAAACGACGTGCGGCTGGACGACCTGGTCCAGGAGGGCGGCTCCATGGGCTCGGCCAAGGCCGCGCCCGTCCTGGAGACCGGCCCGCTTTCCGTGGAGGGGCGGGAGCGCCAGCCCTCCGCCGTGGAGCAACTGCGGGGCTTCTTCGCGGGCAACCCGGCGCTGAACCTTCTCTCCGGCCTGCTCGGGGCCGGGCACCTGGGCCTGCACTGCCTGGCCCTGACCACGCTGTTCCTGGCCCTGCCCTCGGGTCAGGCGACCTTCGGCCACATCCTCCCGGCCATGCTCCTGCCCGCCGTGCTGGGCTCGGTGCTCTTCGCCCTGAGCGGGCGCATGCGCGTGGCCCTGGGCGCGCCGGACCCCGCCGCCACCCTGTGCGTCTTCCTGCTTCTTTACGCCCTGGCGGGCGACATGCTCGGCCATGTCACGCCCCGGGTCATGGGGGCCACGCTGCTGGCCGCCCTTTCGGTGGCAACTCTTTTGGCCGGGCTGGTGGCCGTGCTGTTCTCGCGCCTGGGGGCCGGGCAGCGCGTGCGCTACCTGCCGCCCGAGGCCGTGGGCGGCCTGCTGGCGGGCTTCGGCCTGCTCCTGGTGCGCCACTGGTTCGACCTCGTTGCCGCGGGCAACGAGCAGCTCCTGCTCCTGGCCGCTGGCCAGGCCCAGGACGTTGCGGCGGCCCTGGCGTCCAGCAGCGGGCACTGGGGCCCGGTGGTGGGCTTCGGCCTGCTGGCCTTCGTGCTGCAGATCGCCACGCGCAACATCCTCTGGCCCCTTTTGGCCTCGGCCCTGGCCATCGCGGCCTGGAATTTCGGCCCGGCGCACATCCCGGCCCTGAAGCCCTACCTGGCCCAGCAGGCCCCACTTGCGCTCAAGGGCGACCTGGCCCAGCTCACGGCCCACCTGGACCTCCCGTTCCTGCATGCCATCGACTGGCACGCGCTCTGGGAACGGGCCGACTTCTTCGTGGCCTGCGCCCTGCTGGCCGTGGTTCCCAGCCTGCTGCGCATCGCCATCCTGGAGCCCGCCCAGGGCCGCGAGGCCGATCCCGACGGCCAGGCCCAGATGCTCGGCGCCGCCAACATGCTTTCCGGGGCGCTGGGCGGCCTGCCCTCGTCCTTGTCGCTTTCCTCCAGCCTGGGCCTGCGCTCCCTGGGCGCCGCCGGTCCCCTGGCCGGGTTCGTTGCCGGGCTGGCCTGCCTGGGCCTTGCGGCCACGGGCGGTCGCTGGCTGCCCTTCGTGCCCGGCTTTGTGCCCCTGGGGCTGCTCCTGGCCACCGGCCTGGCCATGCCCGTGAGCTGGCTTCTGCGCGATGGCCGCAACGCCCTCACCGACCGGCACGACGTGCGCCTGTCCTGGACGGTCTGCGGCCTCACCGTGGTCTTCGGGCCCGTGCTGGGGGTGCTGGGCTGCCTGGGCCTGGGCCTGGCCGTGTCGCTCATGCGCTCCGTGGCCGATGGCGGGCTGCGCTTCCGGCAGAAGGGCGACGTGTTCCACAGCAACGTGGACCGCTCGCCCGAGCAGCGCCGCGCGCTGCGCGAGCAGGGCGGCAGGATCCTGGTGCTGCGGCTGCGCGGCTACCTGTTCCTGGGCACCCTGAGCGCCCTCGGGCGCACCATCCAGCACAAGGACATGACCTGCGGCGGGCTCAAGTACGTGCTGCTCGACTTCGGCGCGGTGACGGGCCTTGGGGCCTCGGCCTCCCTGGGCTTCAAGCGCCTGGAGCAGATCGCCCGGGACTGCGGCTTCATCGTCTTCCTCACCAGCGTGCCGCTGGAGATGGAGGAGCACATGGAGGCCCTGGGCTACCGCATGGAAGGGGACGGCGTGTGCCGCGTGGCCCTGAACCTGGACTACGCGCTGGAGTGGTGCGAGGACCGCATCCTGGAGGAGGCCGGGATGCTGGACAGCCGCGAGGACTCCCTGGAGGGCATGCTCTCCGGAACCTTCCCGGAGCCCAGGCTGGTGCCCCTGCTCATGAAGTGCCTGGAGCGCGTGGAGGTGGCCCGCAAGAAGGCCGTGTTCCACCAGGGGGAGCCTTCCGACTCAATGTATTTCCTGCAGTCCGGCAAGGTGCACGTGGAGCTGACCCTGCCCGGCGGCAAGGTGCTGCGCCTGAAGAAGATGGGCCCGGGAACGGTTTTCGGCGAGATGGGCCTGTACACCAGCGCCCCGCGCTCGGCCACGGTGCTGGCCATGGAGAAGTGCGTGCTCTACCGGCTCTCGGTGGCCCGCTTCGCGCTCATCCAGGAGAAGGCCCCGCAGCTTGCCGCGGCGGTGAACCGCTACATCGTGGCCCTGCTGGCCGACCGCGTGGCCGAGGAGAACGCCAAGAACCGGGCCAACCAGGCATAATGTGGATATGAGTGAATAGGGTGCGGGAGGGGGAACTCCTTGGAAAGAGTTCTTCCCTTTGGTGCAGGGCCGCCCCCTAGCCCCCACCCACCCCCTCAGAAACTTCTGTTGGGAGAGCGGGCCTCGGGGGCTGTTTCATAAGGAATGAATTTTTGGTCTCCGGTGAGAAGGGGTTCGCTCGAAGCCAGGAAGAGCGCCTTGCTGTACAGCCCTGGCCCCGAACCGGATCGTGACGATGCCCAGGGGGCAAAAGGCGCGTTTCAGGAACAGCCCCTACTCCGGCATTCCGGCGCCTTCGCCCCAGGCGGAGAGGTCGTGCTTTTCGCGCTTGCGGTAGGCCGTGCCCTGGAAGGTGGCGATGGTCTCGCCCGCGTCGTTCTTCACCTCCACCACGTACGTGGCCAGCGGTCCGGAGACCGCCGTCTCCCGCGCGTGCGCCACGAGGTCGCCCTCCACGCCCGGCCGGGTGAAGGCGATGCTGGCGTTGACGCCCAGGGCCATGCCCCCGTGGGAGTTGCAGGCCGCGCCGAAGGCCAGGTCCGCCAGGGTGAAGATGGCCCCGCCCTGCACCACGTCCGCGCCGTTCATGTGCATCTCGGCGATGGTCATGCGCGCGGTGGCCCAGCCCGCCCCGATCTCCGTGACCCGGATGCCCAGGGTGCGGCAGAGCCTGTCGCGATTGTTGAAGAAGCGGCGCAGCCGGGCGTAGAAGTCCGCCCGCTCGGCCTCGCTCATGTGCGCGGTCATGCTGTTTCCTCCAGTGCGAAGAAGTCCAGGGCGTTCCTGCCCGTTGCGGCCCAGATGTCCTCCACGGGAACCCCGCGCGCGCCGGCCACGGCCTGGGCAGTGAAGCCCAGCAGGGCCGGGTGGTTGCGCTTGCCGCGCCAGGGCTCGGCGGAAAGGTAGGGGCAGTCGGTCTCCAGCAGCAGGCGCTCCAGCGGAATGAGCGCCACGGCGGCGCGAAGGGCCTCGTTCTTTGCATAGGAGACCGGGCCGGGGATGCTGACGTGCCAACCGTGGGAGAGCACCTCGCGCGCCTGGTCCGCGTCGCCGCCGAAGCAGTGCCACAGCAGCTTCCGGCCTGAGTATCCCTCGTCACAAAGCACGCGAAGCGTGTCGGCGAAGGCGTCGCGGCAGTGGATCACCGGGGGCAGGCCCAACTGCCGGGCGAGCTCCAGCTGGGCGCGGAAGGCCGCCTCCTGCACCTCGCGGGGGTAGTCGTTCCAGTAGAAGTCCAGGCCGATCTCGCCCACGGCCTTGAGGCGCGGGTCTGCGGCGAAGCAGCGGCGCATCTCGGCCACGGTCTCGGGCGTGCAGTCCGCGGCGTTGCCCGGGTGGATGCCCAGCAGGAAGAACACCTCGGGCCGCTGCGCAAAGTAGTGGCGGTGGGCCAGGTAGGCCCTTGGCCCCAGGAACACGTTGCCGGTGCGGGCCACGCCGCAGGCCAGGGCGCGGTCCAGGATCTCGGCGCGGTCGGCGTCGAAGTCGTCCATGTCCAGGTGGGCGTGGCTGTCCACGCCGAGGGGCGCGAGGCCCAGGGTCTCCGGCTCGAGCCGGACGGGTTTCTTTTTTGACATGATCTGTGGTGGTTATGCGGATTCGTAGGAGGTCCAGAGGTCCAGCACGGCGGCGCGCTGGGCGTCCAGGGAGTAGGCCCGGGCCGTGGCCCGGGCGTTGTCCAGGGCTGAAGAAAGCTGCGGGCCGCCCGCCAGGAGCCAGCGCGCGGCGGTTTCAAGGTGCCGGGCCGCGCCCAGGATGTCCGCGTCGGCGCTCCACAGCCCGTTCCCGCCCCAAGGAACGTCCCGAAGGGTCCACCAGGGGGAGAAGGGAGCGGGGTCCTGGTCCGGCGGCAGGGCCTGGCGCATGTAGTCCGCACCGCCGTAGCCCATGTAGCCCACGGGCAGGCAGCCGCAGGCCATGGCCTCCAGCGGCGGCAGGGGGCAGCCCTCGGGGAAGCCCGTGGCCAGGAACAGGTGCGCGCACTGCAGCGCCTGGGCCACCTGGGGCGCGGTCATGCCCGCGATCTCCACCCACCTGCAGCGGGCGGAAAGTTCCTCGTCCAGGGCCTCGAAGGTCTCGCGGATCTGCTTGGCCAGGGCCTTGTTCTTGCGCGGCATCCAGGCGATGCGGATTCCCTCCGCCGGGTCGGGCTTCTTCTCAGGCGCGGAGAAAAGATTCAGGTCGATGCCGGGCCGGAGCACTGGAGCGGGGCGGCCCGTGGTCGCCTCCACGAACTGGGCCACCGGGTCGGACACGGCGAGAAAATCGACGGGCAGCCTGCGCCAGCTCACACCCTCCGGCAGGGCGGAGAACAGGTAGGCCCAGTTCTGCACGTACACCAGGCAGCGCGCCCCGGCGTTCAGGCCCGGGGTCAGGGCGTTCACCCAGCCCTCGGGCACCACCCAGAGGTCGGAGGGGGTCAGGTCCAGCCGGTCCCAGGGCACGGTGGGCGCGTCCACGAAGGCCTCGCTGGGCGCCCAGCCCTGGCCCTCGCCCGGCAGCTCGCGCGGCACGAGGAACACCTCGCGCCCGGATTGCGCCAGGAAGGAGGCCATGCGCCGGATCACCGTGACGCCCCCGGCGGCCTGGCGCACCGGCGGCAGGAAGAAGAACGTCCTCATGGGCATGGGCAGAACACACTCCCTTGGCTTTTGCAACCTGCCCCAGAAGCTGGGCTATTTCCTGGTCTCAAGAGCCACGTACTCGGCCAGGGCCTCGCGCCAGTGCCGGGGCGTGTATCCGGCCGCCTTGGCCGTGTCCGCCAGGTCCAGCACGGAGTTGGCCGGGCGCTTGGCCCGGGTGGGGTAGCCGCTGGTGGGAATGGGCAGGACCGCGCAGGGCAGGCCCGCCATTTCCATGGCCGCGCTGGCCAGCTCGTGCCAGCTGGCCTGGCCGGAATTGGCCGCATGCAGCGTGCCCGTGGCCCCGTTTCGTAGCAGCGCCACGGTGAGGGCGGCCAGGTCCGGGGTGTAGGTGGGCGAGCCGAACTGGTCGGCCACCACCTTGAGTTCAGCGCGCTCGGCCCCCAGGTCCAGCATGCGCCGCACGAAGTTCATCTTGCCTGGGCCGAAGAGCCAGGCCGTGCGCAAAATGAGCAGGCCGGGGATGTCCAGGCCGTGGAGCGCCTCCTCTCCCGCCAGCTTGGAGGCCCCGTACACCGAGAGCGGGTTCGGCGCGTCCGTGGGCAGGTAGGGTGCGCCCTTGGCCCCGTCGAACACGAAGTCCGTGGAGAAGTGCACCAGCCTGTGCCCGCGCTCCTCGGCCACCGCGCCCAGCAGGGCGGGCAGGGAGGCGTTGAGCCTGTAGGCCTCCTCGGGCTCGTCCTCGGCCTTGTCCACCTGGGTGTGGGCCACGGCGTTGACGATGCACAGGTCAGCGTAGTCGAAATCCTCGTCCCCCATGTCCGCTTCGATGCCCGCTTCGATGCCGTCCAGGTAGTCGTCCAGGGCGTCGGCGTCGAAGTAGTCCACGTCCTTGGAGGACACGGCGTGGACCGCGACGCCCGCCTGGGCCAGCGCCCGGGCCACGGCCCGGCCCAGCAGGCCGTTCACGCCGCCAAGCACCACCGCGATCTTCGGCAGGCCCAGGGGAGGGGCGACTGGCAGACTCACGCGCGGCCCCCGTACCAGCGCTCCATGAACTTCAGGTAGGCCCCGCTCTGGACCTCCTCCAGCCAGGGGGCGTTCTGCTTGTACCAGTCCACGGTGCGCTCCAGGCCCTGGGCAAAAGTCACACTGGGCGCAAACCCCAACTCGCGCGCGGCCAGGTCGAAGTTCATGGCGTAGCGCCTGTCGTGGCCGGGCCGGTCCTTCACGTAGCCGATGAGCGACTCGTCCTTGCCCGTGAGCTTCAGGATCAGGCGCACCACCTCGATGTTGGGCATCTCGGCGGCCCCGCCGAAGTTGTACACCGCGCCCGCGCGGCCCTTGGTCAGCGCCAGCTCCACGCCCAGGCAGTGGTCGTCCACGTAGATCCAGTCGCGCACGTTCAGCCCGTCGCCGTACACCGGCAGGGGCTGCCCGGCGGTGGCCTTGCAGTACATGAGCGGGATGAGCTTCTCCGGGAACTGGTAGGGGCCGTAGTTGTTGGAGCAGCGGGTGACCACCACGTCCTGCCCGTAGGTCTCGTGGTAAGCCCGGGCGAGCATGTCCGCCCCGGCCTTGGAGGCCGAGTACGGGCTGTTGGGCGCAAGCGGTGTGTCCTCGGTGAACTGGCCCGTGGGGCCCAGGGTGCCGTACACCTCGTCGGTGGACACGTGCACCACGCGTTTTGTCCCGGCGCGGCGGGCGCAGTCCAGGATGTTCTGCGCGCCCAGCACGTTGGTCACCACAAAGGGCGAGGGGTCGTCGATGGAGCGGTCCACGTGGCTCTCGGCGGCGAAGTTCACCACAGCGTCGATGGCCTGGTCCTTCAAGATCCTCGCGACCAGCTCGCGGTCGCCGATGTCGCCGTGCACGAAGCTGTAGTTAGGTCCGGCCTCGGCCTCCAGGGCGCGCAGGTTGGCCAGGTTGCCCGCGTAGGTCAGCTTGTCCAGGTTGACAAGCGTCCAGTCCGGGTGGCGCTGGCGCATGAGGTAGAGGAAATTGGTGCCGATGAAGCCGCAGCCGCCGGTGACGAGCAGGCGCATGTTTGCTCCTTGTGTGCGCGATTGAGGCGTGTTGTAGCCCCTGGGCGGGCGCGGCGCAAGTTCTAGAAGCCGGTGAGTTCGTCCGGCAGGCCGCCCGTCTGGCGCAGGGCCTCGTAGAGCACGATGCCCGCGGCGGTGGAAAGGTTCAGGCTGCGCACCTTGTCCGTGATGGGGATGCGCACGCGGTGCGGCGACAGGGCCTGGATGGACTCCGGCAGGCCCTTGGTCTCCGGCCCGAAGACCAGCACGTCGTGGGGCTGGAAGGGGAACTGGTGCAGGGCCTGGCCGCCGCGCGCGCTGGTGAGGATGAGGCGGTGCGGCTCTCCTGTGGAAAGGAGCGCCGCCTCCAGCGCGGCCCAGTGCGGGTGCACGGACAGGGCGACGTGGGGCCAGTAGTCCAGCCCGGCGCGCTTCAGGTGCCTGTCGTCGATCTTGAAGCCCAGGGGCTCGACGAGGTGCAGGGGCGTGCTGGTTGCCGCGCACAGCCGGGCGATGTTCCCGGTGTTGGGCGGAATCTCCGGCTGGTAGAGCACGATGCGCATGGCGTCCCCGCTGCGTTTGGGCTTGGAAATGAAAAAGGCCCCGACAGGCGGGGCCGATTTCTCATGGTGGGCGATCCGGGATTTGAACTCGGGACTTCCACCGTGTGAAGGTGGCACTCTAACCGCTGAGTTAATCGCCCGTTGGGAGAGCCCTTCTAGCGAAAACCGGGGTGGCTTGGCAAGAGGAAAATGGAGCGCGCGGGCAAAAAAATGTCAGTCCCGGTCGCCCTGGGCGGTGCGGCCTGTCAGGAAGCCGTCCAGGGCGTTGGCGAAAGCGTTTCTGTCCGCCAGGGAGAGCGGGGCCGGGCCGCCGGTCTGCACGCCGGTGCTGCGCAGTTCGTCGAGCATGTTGCGCATGGTCAGGCGCGCGCCGATGTTCCCGGCGGTGTACAGCTCCCCGCGCGGGTTCAGGCCCGTGGCGCCCTTCTCGATGACCTTGGCCGCAAGCGGGATGTCTGCCGTGACCACCAGGTCGCCCGGCTGCGCCAGCTCGGCGATGGTCCGGTCCACCACGTCGAAGCCCTGGGCCACGCGCAGGGTGGCCAGGTAGGCCGAGGCGGGCACGCCGAGGGCCTTGTTGGCCACCAGGGTGCAGTGCACCTTCAGGCGCACCGCCGCGCGCAGCAGGATGTCCTTGATCGGGGTGGGGCAGGCGTCGGCGTCGACCCATATCTGCATGGGGGCTCCAGGGCGGGTGCGGGCTGGCGGAAGCGTATAGGAGTCGAACCTACCGAACGCCTCTCGACGTTCCACTGGATTTGAAGTCCAGGCGCCACACCGGTGACGATACGCTTCCCCTTGAGATGTGCGAGAGCCCTCATACCCGGTTCGGGGTCGGCGCGCAAGGCGGGATGGGGGTTCCACAGCCCCTTGCTTTTTCGGAACGATGCCTTATCTTGGAGCGCAGAGTTACACCCGGCGCCGCCGCAGGTCCCTTGTCTGGCCGCTCCGCCGCCCCAACGCGATTCCCGCGCCCCCATCGGAGGTCTCCCTCTTGAACAGTTTCACGAAGAATCTCCTGATCTGGGCGACCATCTCCCTGGTGATGGTCGTTCTGTTCAACCTCTTCAGCCAGCAGCCCGCACCGCAGCTCAAGCTCTCCTACAGCGAGTTTTTGACCCGCGTGAAGGACGGCGAGGTGGTGTCGGTGAAGATCCAGGGCCAGAAGATCACCGGCGTCATGGCCGGGGACAAGCGCTTCACCACCTTCACCCCCGACGACCCGAACCTGGTGCCCCAGCTCGTGGGCAGCAAGATCCAGGTCACTGCGGAGCCGCCCGAGGAATCGCCCTGGTACATGACCCTGCTCGTGTCCTGGTTCCCCATGCTGCTTTTGATCGCCGTGTGGATCTTCTTCATGCGCCAGATGCAGGGCGGCGGGGCAGGAGGCAAGGGAGCCATGAGCTTCGGCCGGTCCAAGGCCCGCCTGCTCTCGGAGGACACCCAGAAGGTGACCTTCGAGGACGTGGCCGGCGTGGACGAGGCCAAGGAGGAGCTCAGCGAGATCGTCGACTTCCTGCGCGAGCCCAAGAAGTTTACCCGCCTGGGCGGGCGCATTCCCAAGGGCGTGCTGCTCGTGGGCCCTCCGGGCACGGGTAAGACCCTGCTCGCCCGCGCCGTGGCCGGCGAGGCCGGGGTGCCTTTCTTTTCCATTTCCGGCTCCGACTTCGTGGAGATGTTCGTGGGCGTGGGCGCCGCGCGCGTGCGCGACCTGTTCATGCAGGGCAAGAAGAACGCCCCCTGCCTCATCTTCATCGACGAGATCGACGCCGTGGGCCGCCAGCGCGGCACCGGCATGGGCGGCGGCCACGACGAGCGCGAGCAGACCCTGAACCAGCTGTTGGTGGAGATGGACGGCTTCGAGTCCAACGAGGGCGTCATTTTGATCGCCGCCACCAACCGCCCGGACGTGCTGGACCCGGCGCTGCTCAGGCCCGGCCGCTTCGACCGCCAGGTGGTGGTGCCCACCCCGGACGTGCGCGGACGTAAGCGCATCCTGGGCGTGCACACCCGCAAGAGCCCCCTGGCCGAGGAAGTGGACCTGGACGTGCTGGCGCGCGGGACGCCCGGCTTCTCGGGCGCGGACCTGGAGAACCTGGTCAACGAGGCCGCCCTGCACGCGGCCAAGCTCGGCAAGGACCGCGTGAACATGAGCGACTTCGAGGAGGCCAAGGACAAGGTGCTCATGGGCAAGGAACGCCGCAGCATCATCATCTCCGACGAGGAGAAGAAGACCACCGCCTACCACGAGGCCGGGCACGCCCTGGTGGCCAAGCTCATCCCCGGCACCGACCCCGTGCACAAGGTGACCATCATCCCGCGCGGCATGGCCCTGGGGCTCACCCAGCAGCTGCCCGTGGACGACCGGCACAACTACTCCCGCACCTACCTGGAGAACACCCTGGCCATGTTCTTCGGCGGCCGCGTGGCCGAGGAACTGGTGCTGAACCAGCTCACCACCGGCGCCAGCAACGACATCCAGCGCGCCACCAAGATGGCCCGGAACATGGTCTGCCAGTGGGGCATGAGTGACAAGTTCGGCCCCATGAGCTACGGCGACGACGGCCAGCAGGTGTTCCTGGGCCGCGACTTCATGCAGCACAAGGACTACAGCGAGGAGACGGCCCGGCTCATCGACGCGGAGATCCGCCACTTCGTGGACCAGGGCTACCAGCGCGCCAAAAAGCTCCTCACCGAGAACATGGACGTGCTGCACAAGATCGCCGAGGCCCTGCTGGAGCGCGAGACCATCAGCGGCGACGACATCGACCTGATCATGAAGGGCGAGCCCCTGCCGCCCATGGTCGACGAGGGCAGTGTTCGCCGCGCGGCCAAGGCCTACGAGGACATGAGCCGCAAGTTCGGCGACTCGGCCCCGGCCGCCCCCGGCGCCGCCCCGGCCCCCCAGGCCGATTCCGAGGGCGAGTTCAAGCTGGAGGAGGCGCCCCCGCCGCCCAAGCCCGCCAAGAAGCCTCCGCAGGACGAGGAATGATCGGCTGCGGACACTGGCAAGTCATGGGGGGCAGGGTGCTAGGCCCTGCCCCCTTTCTTCTGGCGGGCATCGTCAATGTCACGCCCGATTCCTTCTACGACGGCGGCCGCTACCAGGACTTCGAGGCGGCGGTGGAGCAGGGCCGGTCCCTGGCCCTGCAGGGCGCGCACATCCTGGACGTGGGCGGCGAGAGCACCCGCCCCGGCGCCGAGGAGGTGCCCGAGGCCCTGGAGCTCTCCCGCGTGGTGCCGGTGATCCGCGAGCTCTCCCGCCTGCCCCAGCAGGACCGCGAGGGCCGGGACACCTCCGCTGAGCCCCACGGCGACTACCCCGTGCTTGCCGTGGACACCTACAAGGCCCGCGTGGCCGCCGAGGCCCTGGAGGCGGGCGCGGTCATCGTCAACGACGTCTCGGCCTGCCGTTTCGACCCCTGCCTGGCGGACGTGCTGGCCCAGTACGCGCCCGGCTACGTGCTCATGCACAGCCTGGGCAGGCCAGGCACCATGCAGCAGGACCCCCGCTACGGCGACGTGGTCTCCGATATCCTTGCCTTTTTCGAGGAGCGCCTGCGTTTTCTCACCGCGCGCGGCGTGCCCGAGGCCAACATCGTGCTTGACCCCGGCGTGGGATTCGGCAAACTGCTGGAGCACAATCTGGCCATCCTGCGCTCGGTGGAGCGCTTCGGGGCCCTGGGCCGGCCCATCTACATGGGCCTGTCCAACAAGTCCCTGTGGGGAAAACTGTTGGGCCTGGAGCCCGGACAGCGCCAGACGGCCACTGTGGCGGCCACGGCGCTTCTGGTGGCGCGCGGGGTGCTGGTGCACCGCGTGCACGAGGTGGGCCTGGCCAGGCAAGCGGCCATCGTGGCCACGGCCATGTGCTAAAGGAAACATGTTGGAAACCCTGCTCGGCATCCATATCGCCTGGCGCGAGGCGCTGGACATCCTGCTCGTGGCGGGCATCTACGCCTACATCATCCACCTGGTGCGCGGCACGCGCGCCGTGGCGGTGATCTACGGCCTGGTGCTGGTGCTGCTGGTCTACTACCTGTCCAACGAGCTGGGCCTGTACACCCTCAACTGGCTCTTGACGAATTTCCTGGCCTCCATCGTGCTCATCATCATCATCCTGTTCCAGGCCGACCTGCGCAAGGCCCTGGCCCAGATGGGCGCCGGGCGCTTCTGGAAGAAGCCCCAGCTCTCCGACGGGGTGGTGGAGGACCTGGCCCAGGCCGTCATGGCCCTGGCCAAGGCCAAGGTGGGGGCGCTGGTGGTCATCGAGCGGCACATGCCCCTGGGCGATGTCATCGAGCGCGGCGTGCCCATGGACGCGCTCATCACCAAGGCCCTGCTCCAGACCATCTTCCAGGTGGACACCCCCCTGCACGACGGCGCCGTGGTCATCCGCCGGGGGCGCATCGCCGCCGCCGGGTGCATCCTGCCCCTGTCCAGCAAGCTCAAGGCCCAGTCCGTGTTCGGCACGCGCCACCGCGCGGGCCTCGGCATCAGCGAGGAGTCCGACGGCCTGGCCATCATCGTCAGCGAGGAGCGCGGCACCGTGTCCTTCGCCATGAACGGCCGGCTCACCACCTCCCTGAACGACGTGCGCCTGCGCCGCGTCATCAAGAACGCCCTGGAACGGTAGGAGGGCGGCGATGCTGCGCAACTGGAAGGACATCCTCATCGCCCTGGCCCTGGCCGTGCTCACCTGGTACCTCATCACCGGGCGGGAGAAGGTGGAGACCTGGGTGGACATGGGCGTGGAGATGGCCAGCGCCCCCGACGGGCTGACCATCCGCAAGGGGCTCATCAGCAAGATCGAGGTGCGCGTGCGCGGGCCCAAGGGCCTGGTGCGCTCCCTGGACCGCCGCAAGTGGACGTATTCGCTGGACGTGTGCCAGCTCAAGGTGGGCGAGAACCTCGTGGACATCGACCGCGAGCGCATCCCGCTGTCCATGGCCTACGAGATCGTGTAGGTCAAACCCTCGCGCCTCATCCTCACCGTGGACCGCATCACCAGAAAGGACGTGCCCGTCTCCGCCGAGTGGAAAGGCGCGCTCCGGCCCGACTACAAGCTCCTGGAGCTTTCGGTCCAGCCGGAGCAGGTGGAGCTCAAGGGAGCGGAGAAGCAGGTGCGCCCCATGACCCAGGTGCGCGTTGTCGTGCCCGTGGAGTTCGACGACCCCCCGGCCCAGTGGAGCGAGGACGTGCCCATCAAGCTGGCCGAGGGCCTGGAGGCCAACCCCGGCCAGGTCCGCGTGACCCTGCGCTTCGGCCCGGAGCTGAAGAGCGCCTGGGTGCGCGTGCCCGTGCGCGTGGACACCCCGCCGGACCTGGCCGTGGCCTACGCCCCGAAATTTCTGCGCCTGAACATGGAGGGCCCCGTGGGCCAGATGCGCGAGGCCGAGGCCGGGCGCGAGATCAAGGGCCTCACGGCCGTGGCCAGGGTGGCGCCCGGCGCCAGGCCCGGCACCGTGGCCCTGTCCTACGAGGTGGAGGCCCCCGCGGGCTTCCGCGTCCTGGAGCGGCCCAGCACCACCATGGACGTGCGCATCCGCAGGAAATGACACCCCGGGCGGGGCAGGGGGCGTCTTTCCGTTAAGGGGAGCAGGACGCCGCGCCGCCACGCAGACAAGGAGACTTCGCACTGATGCGTGACAAGCTTTTCGGCACCGACGGCCTGCGCGGCCGGGTGAACGAGTACCCCATGACCCCCGACGTGGCCCTGCGCCTGGGCATGGCTGCGGGCCAGCTCTTCCGCAACGGCTCCGGCCGCCACCGCGTCATCATCGGCAAGGACACCCGGCTCTCCGGCTACGTGTACGAAACCGCGCTCACCAGCGGCTTCTGCGCCCTGGGCATGGACGTGTACCTGGTGGGGCCCATGCCCACCCCGGCCATCAGCTTTCTGACCCGGAACATGCGCGCGGACCTGGGCGTGGTCATCTCGGCCTCGCACAACCCCTTCCACGACAACGGCATCAAGTTCTTCGACCGCCACGGCTTCAAGCTGCCCGACGAGGTGGAGAGCAAAATCGCCAAGCTGGTGCTGGCCAAGGAGCCCAAGTGGGAGTTTCCCGCGCCGGAACGCGTGGGCAAGGCCAAGCGCCTGCAGGACAGCTGGGGCCGCTACATCGTGTACCTGCAGCACACCTTCCCGCGCGAGATGACCCTCTCGGGGCTCAAGATCGTGCTGGATTGCGCCCACGGCGCGGCCTACTACGGCGCGCCCAAGGTCTTCGAGGAACTGGGCGCCACGGTGGTGCGCGTGGGCGTGGACCCCAACGGCGTGAACATCAACGAGAAGTGCGGCTCCCTGCATCCGGAGGTGGTCTCGCGCATCGTGGTGGAGGAGGGCGCGCACATCGGCCTGGCCCTGGACGGCGACGCCGACCGCCTCATCGTGGTGGACGAGCGCGGCACCGTGCTCGACGGCGACCAGATCATGGCCCTGTGCGCCCAGGACCTCATGGACCAGGGCAGGCTCGCGGGCAACACGCTGGTGGCCACGGTCATGAGCAACATGGCCCTGGAGCTGTTCATGCAGGCCCGGGGCGGCAGGCTTTTGCGCACCCCCGTGGGCGACCGCTACGTGGTGGAGGCCATGCGCCGCGAGGGCGCGGTGCTGGGCGGGGAGCAGAGCGGCCACCTCATCTTCATGGAGCACAGCACCACCGGCGACGGGACCCTTGCGGCCCTGCAGCTTTTGCGCATACTCTGCCAGAAGGGCAAGCCCCTGTCCGAGCTGGCGCATCTCATCGAGCCCCTGCCCCAGGTGCTGGTGAACGTGCGCGTGGAGAAGAAGACGCCCTTCGAGGACAGCCCCGAGATCGCCCGGGCCGTGGCCCAGGTGGAGCGGGAGATGAAGGGCCGGGGCCGGGTGCTCTTGCGTTACTCCGGCACGGAGCCCAAGGCCCGAGTCATGGTGGAGGGCGAGGACCGGGGCCGGGTGGAGCAGTACGCCGCCGACCTGGCCGGGCTTCTGGAGCGCACGCTGCGCTGATTTCGTGTACATCCCCCGCGCCGCGCGCGGTCTTCTTGGGTAAGGAGGGCACCATGGACGTGAAGAAGGTCGTCATCCCCGTGGCCGGTTGGGGCACGCGCTCGCTGCCCGCCACCAAGAACATCCCCAAGGAGATGCTGCCCATCTTCAAGAAGCCCGTGGTCCAGTACGTGGTGGAGGAGGCCCAGGCCGCGGGCATCGACACCGTGGTGCTGGTCACCAGCCAGAACAAGACCATCATCGAGGACCACTTCGACCACAACCTGACCCTGGAGAACCTGCTGGAGCGCAAGGGCAAGACCGAGCTCCTGAAGGAGGTCCGCGACGTGGCGGAGATGGTGGACATCATCTCCGTGCGCCAGAAGGTGCAGCTGGGCCTGGGCCATGCCGTGCTCTGCGCCCGCGAGGTGGTCAAGGACGAGGCCTTCGCCGTCATGGTGGGCGACGACCTCATGTTCGGCAAGGACCCGGGCATCCAGCAGCTTCTGGACGTGGCCCGCACGGAGAACATGGCCGTGGTGGGCGTCATCGAGGTGCCGGAGAACAAGGTGGACCGCTACGGCATCATCGAGGGCGAGCAGTACGGCTCCGGCGTGTACCGCGTGCGCAACCTGGTGGAAAAGCCGGCCATCGGCAAGGCTCCCTCGCGCCTGGCCATCGTGGGCCGCTACGTGCTGGTGCCGGAGATCTTCGAGTACCTGGAGAAGCTCGAGCCCGGCGTGGGCGGGGAGCTGCAGCTCACCGACGCCCTGCAGGGCCTGGCCGACCGCAACCGCCTGCTGGCGGTGAAACTGCGCGGCCAGCGCTTCGACGCCGGGGACTGGGTGGAGTACCTCACGGCGAACATCTACTTCGCCCTGCACGACGAGGACCTGCACGACGACCTGGTCAAGCGCATCCACGAACTCGTGCCCTGCAAGGGCAATTGAGGCCCTTCGGGGCTTTCGGGGGGAATTGTGAGTGATGCCTGGCAGGTCTGGCTGGCCAGCCCGCCGTACGCCGCGCTCACCTACCTCTGCCCGGACTGGATCGCGGCCCCGGCGCCCGGCCTGCGCGTGTTGGTGCCCCTGGGCCGCTCCCTGCGCGTGGGCGTGCTGGAAAAGCCCTGCGATGCCCCGGCCCCGGGCATCGAACTGAAACCCATGCTCTGGCCCCTGGAGCAGGCCCCGGTGCTGGACGAGGGCCTGCTGGACCTGGTGCGGGAGCTGGCCAGCCGCCACATGACCCACCCCGGGCGCGTGCTGGAGACCGTGCTGCCGCGCGGCCTGCGCACCTCCCAGGTGACGTTTTCCGTGGAGCACAAGGACTTTCGCCCGGCCATAGCGCCCAGGACCCTGGCCGACTGGCCGCCGGAGAAGCTTGCGCGCCTGGCCGAGGTCTGGGCCCAGGGCCGCATGCGCGTGCGCCTCTCGGCCTCGCGCCAGGCCGAGGAGCTCTACGTGCGCCTGGCGGCGGACCCTCCCTGGCCCGTCCGGCCGGGCGCAACGCAACAGCTCCGCCTGCTGGAGCACCTCTTCGACGAGGGCGCCCTGACCCTGGGCGCGGTGCGCGCGCTCTTCGGCGAGCCTGGGCGGCAGGCTCTGAAGAAGCTGGCCCAGGCCGGGCTGGTGCGCCTGGGCGAGCCGCCCGAATACGAGGACGAGTCCCCCGAGGCGGGCATCCTGGTGCCCGTGGCGCCCCCCGAGGAAGAAATCGAGGGCGAGGGCGAATGCCCGGCTCCGGCCTCCGGCCTCTCCGCCACGGACGAGCAGCGGGCCGTGCTCGACGCCCTGCTGCCGAAGCTTTCCGGCGGCTTTTCCACGGCCCTGGTGCACGGCGTCACCGGCAGCGGCAAGACCCACGTGTACCTGGAGCTGGCCCGCCGGGCCCTGGAGCTGGGCCGGTCGGTGATCCTGCTGGCCCCGGAGGTGGCCCTGGCCTGCCAGCTCTGGCGGCAGACCAAGGCCGCGCTGTCGTCGATTCCGGGGGTGGAGCTGTTCTTCTCCCACGGCTACCTGAGCCCCACCCGGCGCGAGGCCATCTTCACCCGCGTGGGGGCGGCGCGCGGCCCCGTGGTGGTGGTGGGCACGCGCTCGGCCCTGTTCCTGCCCGTGCGCGCCCCGGGGCTCATCGTGCTCGATGAGGAGCACGACGAATCCTACAAGCAGGAGGAGCGCCTGGCCTACCACGCCAAGGAGCTGGCCTACTCCCGCGCGCGCAAGGCCGGGGGCCTGCTGGTGCTGGGCTCGGCCACACCGGACCTCAAGACTTTCCACGCCGCCGGCGCCGGGGCGGTTCCCCTGCACACGCTCACCCGCCGGGTGGGCTGCCGGCCCCTGCCCGAGGTGCGCCTGGTGGACATCGCGGGGCTGAAAGACCCGGACGAGCCCTTCGCGCCGGAGACAGCCGGGCTGTTCAAGTCCGTTCTGGAGGCCGGGGACCAGGCCATCGTCATGCTCAACCGCCGGGGCTACGCGCCCACCATGTACTGCATGGCCTGCGAGGAGGTGGCCAAGTGCCCGGACTGCCAGGTGGGCCTGACCTACCACAAGCTGCGCGAGCGCCTGGTGTGCCACTACTGCGGCCTGAGCCAGCCCTATCCCATGACCTGCGGCAAGTGCGGGGCCACCACCTTCGTGCCCATGGGCGAGGGCACGGAGCGGCTGGAGGAGTACTTCCTGCGCACCCTGGGCCACGATGTGCCGGTGCTGCGCATGGACCGCGACAGCGCCCGCAGGCAGGAGCGCCTGGAGGACATCCTGCGCCGCTTCTCCGCGGGCGAGGCCCAGGTGCTGGTGGGCACGCAGATGCTCTCCAAGGGCCACCATTTTCCCGGCGTCACCCTGGTCATCGTGGCCAACGCGGACATGGGGCTCAACCTGCCGGACTACCGCGCGGCGGAGCGCACCTTCCAGCTGCTGGTGCAGGTCTCCGGCCGGGCCGGGCGCGGCCACAAGCCGGGCCAGGTGGTCATCCAGACGCGCAACCCGGGGCACCCGTTCTGGAATTTCGTGCTGGGCGCGGACTACGCGGGCTTCAGCGCCCGGGAGATCGCCCAGCGCCAGCGCTTCGGCTACCCGCCCTTCCGCAAGCTGGCGCTGTTGCGCCTGGGCTTCCCGGCGGACTGGGCCGACTTCTCCCAGGCCCTGACCCTCTTCGCCAAAACCCTGCGCGAGGCCGCCCGGCCCCTGGGCGTGGACGTGCTGGGCCCTGCCCCGGCGCCCCTGGCCATGCTCAAGGGCCGCAGGCGCTTCCACTGCCTGCTCAAGTGCGACTCCTGGCAGCCCATCCGGGCCTTGTACGCGGCCATCTCGCGCGATGCCGTGGCCCCGGAGCACCTGCGCCTGGAGCTGGACCTGGACCCCGTGAACATGCTCTAGGCCGGGCCTGCAGGGCGCTTTCTGGGCCCTTTCGGCTCGACAAGGCCCCCCGCCTGGATGTATCAGTTGCGGATGAGCCGCATCCGCATCACCGTGTACGCATTGGCATTGGCCGGGCTTTTCCTGGCCGCCCGCCCCGCCGCCGCCCTGGCCGAGCAGAAGCTCGGCTACGTGAGCCCGCAGCGCGTGGTCAACGAGTCGCGCCTGGGCCAGGCCGCCCGCGCGGACCTCGCCCGCTACGTCCAGGACAAGGAGCGCGTGGCCCGCGAGAGCGCGGCCCAGGTCACCCAGGCTCGCAGGGACGCCGAGGCCCCGGGACTCCCGGCCCAGGAGAAGGCCAAGCGCGAGGACATCCTGCGCCGCAAGGCCGCCCAGCACGAGACCCTGCTCTCCGAGAACGCCCGCGACATCAAGGCCGAGGAAGGCCGCCTGCTGCAGTACGTCATGCGCCGGGCCGAGGCCGTGCTCGAGGACATCGGCAAGAAGGGCGGCTACGCCCTCATCCTCATCGACCCCAACGCCGTGGGCTACGTGGACAAGGCCTCGGTGGACATCACCGACCGCGTGGTCCGCGAACTGGACAACAAAACCAAATGATACGCACACTTCGCTCCGGCTTCCGCCGCGTCCTGACTTTGTTCGTCCTGCTGGCGGTCCTGGCCGCCTGCCTTGCTCCGGCCAGCCTGGCGCAGGGCGCCGACCGCATGCGCGTGGCCCCCGGGCCCGTGGCCGTGCGCGAGAACCCGTCGGTGGGCTCGCCCAAGGTCATGAGCCTCAAGGCCGGGCAACGCGTCCGCGTCGACTACGAGGCCGACGGCTGGGTGGCCGTGTTCCCGCCGGAACAGAAGAACCGCGCCGAGTCCAGCGCCCTGGGCTACGTGCGCCTGGGCGACCTGCGCCTGGCCGGACCCCTGGACCTGCGCCGCGACGGAGCCGCCTCCGAGAAGGACAAGGAAAAGGACAAGGGCGAGGCCAAGGCCGCCGCTCCCGCTGAAAAGGAAAAAGAGAAGGACAAGAGGAAGGCCGACAAGCCCAAGACCGCGGCGGAGAAGAAGCGCGAGGCCAAGGAGGCCAAGGCGGCGCTGGAGAAGGCCCGCAAGGACGCCAAGGCCCTCAAGACCGCGCCCAAGGGCGCGCTCACCCGCGACGAACTGCTGGCCACGCCGCAGCAGAAGGCCACGGTGCGCACCTCCTCCGTGGTGGTGGAGAAGGCCGTGGACAAGGTCCCCGAGGCCGCGCCGAAAGCCGCCGACTCCAAGTTGGCCGATGCCAAACCCGTCGACGCCAAGTCCACCGAGGCCGCCGCCAGGCTCGCGGACCAGAAGGCCGCCGAGGCCAAGTCTCCGGAACCAGCGCCCAGGTCCGCGCCCAAGCCCGCCCCGCCCAAGCCCGCTCCCCCGAAGGAGGAGGACTTCGGCGTCATCCGCGTGCCCGACCGCCCCCTGGCCGTGCGCGCCGCCCGCAACAAGGACTCCGAGTTCAAGAAGCTTTTGCAGCCCGGCCAGCGCGTGCGCACGGACATGCAGGCCGACGGCTTCTACGCCGTGTTCGCGCCGGAGGAGCGCGTGCGCGACATCAAGCGCGCCTGGGGCTACGGCCGCGACAAGTACCTGCTCACCGAGAAGGAGTTCGCCGCGCGCGGGGCCGCGTACCCGCCGACCACGGCTCCCGCCGCCCCGGCCGCAGCTCCGGTCGGCGTCCCGGCAGATAAGCCCGCCCAGCCTGCCGCCGCCCCTTCCGCAACGGCGGCCCAGGCCCCGCAGCCAGAGATCAAGCCTGAAACCAGGCCCGAGGCCAAGGCCCCCGCGCCGGAGCCCCGGAAGTTCACCCCGCCCAGGGCCGAGCCCGCGCCCGCCGTGGAGCCCGCGCCGAAATCCGAGGCCAGGCCCGCGCCCCAGGCGCTTCCGGAGCACAAGTCCGCCCAGCCCGCCCAGCCCGTCCAGATGGCGGCCGCCCCGGCCAACGGCGCCTCCGCCCCCGCCTCAGCAGGGGAGGAGGTGGTGGGCTACGCCCTCCTGGAGCGCCGCGAGGACCCGCTGCGGCCCCTGGCCCCGGTGCTGGTGCGCGTGCGCCTGGACACCGCCTCCGCCCCGGCCCAGGAGACCCTGCGCCGCGTGGTGCGCGAGATCTGGAAGGCCGAGCGCCGCAAGGCCGACGAGGTGGTCATGGAAGTCTACCTGACGGGCATGGACAGCGCCTCCCTGGCCTACGCCGTGGCCCGCTTCGGCCCGGATGGCCGCATCCGCGAGCTGCACTGGCGCGATTCCCTGGTTCCGAAGAAACGCTAGCCCAGGCGGGCGAACCCGCCAGGCAAAGGAAAAGGCGGCCGGAGCATGCTCCGGCCGCCTTTGCTTGTGCGGGTCGCTGGCGCTATTTCACGAACAGCGGGATGGGCGCGCGGGGCATGCCCATGGGCATGGGGCGCTTTGCGCTCTGCTCCTTCATGGCCTTAGCGTCCAGGAACACGTTGCCGCAGCAGTGGCATTTCCAGTGGCGCTGCTGCTTCTCCAGGCGCATGAGCAGGCCGTCGCGGTCGTAGCAGAGCTGGCAGTAGGGCCCCTTGTGCCGCAGCTCATCCGTGAGCCAGTACTTCTGGCCGTCGAACTCCATGCACTCGGCCATGTCCAGCACCTGGGCCACCTCGATGATCTGGCGCTTCAGGGCCTCGTTCTCCTCCACCAGGGCGAGGTACTCGTCCTGCAGGGCTTTCAGGAGCTCCCGCGCCTCCTCGGACCTGTTCTCAAGGATCAACTGGTGGACCCTGCCGAATCCGGTGGCGTGGAGCAGTTTCTTTGACATGGGTGTCTCCGTGTTGCGTTCAGGCTCTGACGCAACTCTTATCGGACCCTTGTCGTGCCTTCTTTAGGGCGGCGCGCTCTTGGCGCTGGGCCAAAACAAGGGGCGGAAGGCCCGGAAGACCCCCCGCCCCAGCGGTTTCCCGTGTGTTCGGCGCTACTTCGCGTTGGCCTTGTAGCGGTCGGGCAGGACGGCCAGCATCCCGGCATCCTTGTACTTCTTCATCTGCGCCTCGTTCTTGGCGATGCGCGAGGACAGCGGCGGGTGGGTGGAGAACCAGGAGCCCTTCTTGTTGGGCGTGCTGGCCTCGATGCGCTTGAGTTCCACGAGCACCTCCATGATGCCCACGGGGTTGTACCCGGTGCGGTAGGCGGTCTCCATGGCCGTGGCGTCGGCCTCGTACTCCATGTTCTGGTCCAGGCCCTTGTCGAAGAGCACGTTCTGCAGATCGCCGATCATGCTTTCGAACTGCGCGCCCTTGTCGCCCTTCATGGTGGCGGCTGTGATCTGCCCGACCCCGGAGAAGAACTGCGCGCGCTGGATGCTTTTCAGTGCATGGCGGTGCGCCACGTGGCCCACCTCGTGGGCCAGGATGCCCGCCAGCTGGGCCTCGGTGTTCATGATTTTGACCAGGGCCGAGCTGACGAAGATGATGCCGCCGGGGCAGGCGAAGGCGTTCTGCACCGGGCTTTCGATGACCACGAAGCGGTAGGGGATGTTGGGCCGGGGCGAGTTCATGGCCACGGCGGTGCCCACCAGGTTCACGTAGCTCTGCAGCACCTGGCTCTGCACGGGCATGCCGTAGCGGCGCAGGCCTTCCACGGCCAGGCGCTCGCCGATGGCGCGCTCGCTCTTGTAGTCCATCTCCTGGGAGCTCTGGAGCACGCTCTTGGCCCCGGAGAGGATCTTGCTCTCCTTGGAGGTGGGGTCCATGATGGCGTCGAGGAAGCTCCCGGCCTTGGCCACGGCGGGCAGGGCCAGCAGGACAAGCAGGAGCGCGGCGGTGAGGAAGCGTTTGGCGTTCATGTGGGCCTCCTATTTGGCGTACTCGCCGATGCGCCCGGCCTTGAGGAAGTTCTCCAGCTCGCGCTTGTCCGTCTTGGTGGCCAGCACCTTGTCCAGGGCGGCCTTGTACTCGGAAAGGGGCCTGGGCGCGCGCCCGGCGGCCCTGGCCGCCTCCTGCTCGCTCTCGTTCAGGCCGCGCATGCTGCGGGCGCTGTCGGCCTCGCTGACCATGATGTTGGAGCTGCCCGCGCTGCCGAAGAGGTTGTCCCCGCCCTGCCTGGCGGCCTCGGGCGGGCTGGCGGCCACCTTGCCGCGATAGATCCAGCCGGACTTGCCCCCGGTGCTGACCTTGTACCAGCTCTCCTCCTGGCCCTGCACGGCCAGGGCGGTGCCCACGGGCAGTTCGGCCACGGTGTCGGAGCTGGCGGACTTGTCGGCCTTGAGCTTGGCGCCCTCGCTGGCCACAAAGAGCTGGGACTGCGCCAGGGCCGTGGCCGCCAGCAGCAGCGAGCAGGCCAGGGCCGTCAGGCAGGTGGATTTGTGTTTCATGCGGCTTCCCCCTTGGCGTCGGGTTGGTTTCAGCTTTACGGATTTTGCGCCATTCGCGCGCGGAAGGCAAGAGGGTTCGGGCTGGCTAGGCCAGGCCCACCTCGCCCGCCACCCCGGCCACGGCGGCGATGGCGATGGTGAAGAACTCGGCCTGCTCCAGGCCCAGCTTCTGGCATTCGCCGATGGTCTCACGGCACACGCTGGCGGCAAAGGCCTTGTCCTTCATCTTCTTTTTCAGGCTCTTGGCGTCCATGCCCTCCATGCGCGCCGGGCGCACCAGGGCATTGGTGTGGATGAGCCCGGTGACGGTCTCGCCGCAGCGCAGGGCGAAGTGGAAATCGGTGGTGGGCGGGCAGCCGGTGCGCTCGCCGTTGTGCGCGCGGATGGCCTCCACGGCCTCGTCGGGCAGCCTGCCGGCCAGGAGCTCCGCGCTCACCAGGCCGTGGCGCTCCGGGGTGTCCTTGGTGGCGGCGTAGTCCAGGTCGTGCAGCAGCCCGGCCAGGCCCCACAACTCCTCATCCTTGCCCAGCCTCTTGGCCAGGGCGCGCAGCACGGCCTCGCTTTCCATGCTGTGGGCGAGCATGGCCGGTTCCGTTAGGTGTTCCCTGAGCAGGGCCAGGGCGTCGTCGCGGGTCAGCATGGTGTCTGCTCCTTATTCGGGTGTGCTGGAAAATTCGCGCCGGGCCAGCGCGGCGGCCTCGTCCAGCCAGGCCTGGCGCTGTTCCGGGGTGCTCACGCAGACCACCCCGAACATGCGCCGCACCACCTTTTTCACGCCGCAGAAGCTCAGGATGCAGTCGCGCCAGATGCGCTCCAGCGG
This sequence comes from uncultured Desulfocurvus sp., assembly GCA_964502805.1. Classification (GTDB taxonomy): domain Bacteria; phylum Desulfobacterota; class Desulfovibrionia; order Desulfovibrionales; family Desulfovibrionaceae; genus Humidesulfovibrio. The sequence goes on along the minus strand of CAZCYB010000010.1, from coordinate 35,329 downwards.
GTCGCCGAACACGGCCCGCTCCCTTGCCTCCGGGGTGTTGGAGGTGTTCAGCACCAGCGCGGTGATGGGCTTCAGGAGCCCCACGGGCACGCCCTCGCCGCCGTCGCCGGGCAGAAACTCGTAGGCCACGCCGGGCCGCAGCACGCGGTCCACCCAGCCCTTGAGCACAGCCGGGGGCATGCCCCACCAGTTGGGGTGCACCAGCACCAGGCCGTCGGCCTCGGCGATCTCCCGGCAGTGGAGTTCCACCAGCGGCGGCAGCGTGGCCCCGCGCGCGTATTCCCCGGCGGGCAGCACGGGGTCGAAGCCCTCGGCGCAGAGGTCGTGCAGGCGCACCTCCGCGCCCATGTCCGCCAGGGCGTCCGCCACGGCGTGGGCGAGGGCGTGGTTGAAGCTGGTCGGGTCCGGGTGGCCGAGGATGACGGAGATGCGCATGGGGCGGGTCCTTGTCTGGTCCTTGTCAGGTGGTGCGGGAGGGATCGTGCAGCCAGCAGTGTGCCAGCCGTTCCGGTTGCGGAACGAAGGCCGGGGGAAATTCGCGGCGGCAGATGTCCATGACCTGCGGGCAGCGCGGGTGGAAGGGGCAGCCCGGCGGAGGATTCAAGGGGCTGGGCGGCTCTCCCGCCAGGTGCTCGCGGGTTCGCTTTGCGCCGGGGTCCGGCACGGGCACGGCGGAGAGCAGGGCCCGGGCGTAGGGGTGGGCGGGCGCGGCGATGAGTTCCAGGGCCGGGCCGGTCTCCACGATGCGCCCCAGGTACATCACGGCGATGCGGTCGCACACCTGGCCCACCACGGCCAGGTCGTGGGAGATGAACAGGTAGGTGAGCCCCAGGCGTTGGCGCAGGTCCTGCAAAAGCAGCAGCACCTGGGCCTGGATGGACACGTCCAGGGCGCTCACCGGCTCGTCGCAGACCACAAGCGCGGGCTCCAGGGCCAGGGCGCGGGCCACGGCCACGCGCTGGCGCTGCCCGCCGGAAAGCTGGTGCGGGTAGCGCTCGGCCATTTCCACGTCCAGGCCCACGGTGCGCAGCAGGTCCAGGGTGCGGTCCTCGCGCTCGGCCCGGGTGCCCACGGCGTGGATGGCCAGCGGCTCGGCCACGATGTCGCCCACGCGCATGCGCGGATTGAGCGAGGAGTAGGGGTCCTGGAAGATCATCTGGATCCGCCTGCGCAGGTCCTTCTCCTCCCAGTCCGCCACGGGGCGGCCCTGGAAGCGCACGACCCCGGCGGTGAGCGGCTCCAGGCCCAGGATGCACCGGGCCAGGGTGGACTTGCCGCAGCCGCTCTCGCCCACCAGGCCCAGGCTCTCGCCCTGGCGCACGGTGAAGGAGACGCCGTCCACCGCGCGCACGGTGCCCCGGGCCAGGCCCAGCACGCCGCCGCGCACCCGGTAGTGCCGGGCCACGCCTTCCAGTTCCAGCAGGGCGCTCATTTGGCCCCCCGGCAGGAAAGGGCCGGGCCTTCGGCGATGGGCGCGCCGTCGTACAGCCAGCAGCGGGCCGTGTGGCTCCCGGCGTCGCCGGAGGACAGTTGATACAGGGGCGGGCAGGCCTCGCAGCGGCCGAAGGCGCTGGCGCAGCGCGGGCGGAAGCGGCAGCCGTGCGGCTGGTGGAAGATGCCCGGCACCATGCCGGGAATGGGCGCCAGGGTGCGCCGCACGCCCAGGCGGGGCACGCTGGCCAGCAGGCCCCGGGTGTACGGGTGGCGGGGGTTGGCGAAGAGCTCCGCCGCCCCGGCCTGCTCCACCACCTGCCCGGCGTACATCACGGCCACGGTGTGCGCCGTCTCGGCCACCACGCCCAGGTCGTGGGTGATGAGCAGGATCCCGGAGCCCTTCTCGCGCTGCAGGCGCCGCATCAGGTCCAGGATCTGCGCCTGGATGGTCACGTCCAGGGCCGTTGTGGGCTCGTCGGCGAAAAGCAGGTCCGGGTCGCAGGAAAGGGCCAGGGCGATGATGACGCGCTGGCGCATGCCGCCGGAAAGCTCGTGCGGATAGGCCCGGCTGCGCTCCTCGGCGTTGGGGATGCCCACCAGCCCCAGCATTTCCACCGCCCTCTTGTGGGCGGCGGGCTTGTCCGCCCCGGTGTGCAGGCGCACGGCCTCGGCGATCTGCTCGCCCACGCGCAGCACGGGGTTCAGCGAGGTCATGGGCTCCTGGAAGATCATGGCGATGTGCCGCCCGCGCACGCTGCGCAGTTCGTCCTCGTCCATGGCCAGCAGGTCGCGGCCCCGGTACAGGGCCTGCCCGGCGATGACGCGGCCCGGCGGGTCCGGGATGAGCCCGAGCACCGACAGCGCCAGCACGGTCTTGCCGCAGCCGCTCTCGCCCACCACGGCCAGAGTTTCGCCTTGCCGAACGGTCAGGCTCACTGTATCCACAGCCCTGGCGATGGCGGAGTCCTCGTTCCCTTCGGCGGCGAGAGCGCCGAAAAACGGGCGGTGCTGCCGGGCAAAGGCCGTGGTGAGGCCGCGGATTTCGAGGACCGGATCGTCGTTCATGTGCCTGCCTGCGGGCTGGGTGCGTACACTTTGCAAAGGATAGCGGAAAACATGACGAATCACAACGAGGCTGCGGCCTCGAAGCGCGTGTGCATCGTGGGCGGCGGGCTGGCCGGGTGCGAGTGCGCCCTGGCCCTGGCCGGGGCCGGCATCGGCGTCACCCTGTTCGAGATGCGCCCGGCCAAGTCCACCCCGGCCCACGAGACCGAGCTTTTGGGCGAGCTGGTGTGCTCCAACTCCCTGCGCTCCGAGGAGCTGACCACGGCCATCGGCGTGCTCAAGGAGGAGATGCGCGAGCTGGGCAGCCTGGTCATGCGTGCGGCGGACGCCACGCGCATCCCCGCCGGAAAGGCCCTGGCCGTGGACCGCGAGCGCTTCGCGCGTTTCCTGACGGACTCCATCGGGGCCGAGCCGCGCATTACCCTGGTGCGCGAGGAGATAACCAGCCTGGACGACCCGCGCCTGGCCGGTCCCGGCTCTGTTTATGACGCGGTGGTCATCGCCGCCGGGCCCCTGGCCTCGGACGGCCTGGCCCAGAGCCTGCTGGACGCCACCAGCGCCGAGGTGAACGGCAAGGAGGGCGGCAAACGTCTGTATTTCTACGACGCCATCGCGCCCATCGTGAGCCGCGAGAGCGTGAACTTGGACATCGCCTTCTGGGGCAGCCGGTACAGGCCGGAGGAGGACGACTACCTGAACTGCCCCATGACCGAGGCGCAGTACGACGCCTTCCTGGCCGCGCTGCTTGAGGCCGAGAAGGTGGCCCCGCGCGAGTTCGAGGAGCACATCCACTTCGAGGGCTGCCTGCCCGTGGAGGAGATGGCCGAGCGCGGGCGGCTGACGCTGGCCTTCGGGCCGCTCAAGCCCGTGGGCCTGCCCAATCCCAGAACCGGGGAGGAGGCCTTCGCCGTGGTGCAGCTGCGCGCGGAGAATGAGCAGAAGACCGCCTTCAACCTCGTGGGCTTCCAGACCAAGCTGAAATACCCGGAGCAGCAGCGCGTGTTCCGCATGATCCCCGGGCTGGAGAACGCCGAGTTCCTGCGCCTGGGCAGCATCCACCGCAACACCTACGTGGACGCGCCCAGCGTGCTCACGCCCGAGCTGGAGCTCAGGGCCCGGCCCGGGGTGTTCCTGGCCGGGCAGATCACCGGCGTGGAGGGCTACCTGGAGAGCGCGGCCTGCGGGCTGTGGGTGGGCCTCATGCTGGCGGGCAGGCTCCTTGGCTCCCCGCTTGCCATACCGCCCAACACCACGGCCCTGGGCGGGCTTTTGTCGCACCTGCGCACCCCGCCGGTGAAGCGCTTCCAGCCCTCCAACGCGCACTTCGGCCTCATGCCGGAGCTTGGCCGCCGCGCGGGCAAGAAAATCCGCAAGGAACTCTACGGCCAACGGGCCCGGGAGAGCTTCCGGGACTGGCTGGCCGGGCAGAAAATCGGGCAGGGCTAAAAAAATATTGCCTCGTGTAAATTTGTGACATTGGCCCGGAAATATTACGTAATTTCGTGGATGCCCCGCACAGGCGCGCGGGTTTTTGGGAAAAATACGGAATACGGGGCTTTACAACGCTTTGCTCAAGGCGTAGGCGGGCTTATCTGGTCGAGTCGGACCGGAGGCTATTTGCTCAAGCGTGCTGGGCGACAATTTTTACCGCTATTTTGCAGGAGTATCAGAGCATGTCCAAGTCCATCTACGTCGGCAACATTTCGTTCAGCTCCTCCGAGGAGGACATCCGCAACGCGTTCGCCCAGTACGGCGAGGTGTTCAACGTGAAGTTCATCATGGACCGCGAGACCGGCCGCTTCCGTGGCTTCGGCTTCGTGGAGATGGACGACGCCGCTGCTCTGGAGGCCATTCAGGCCCTGAACGGCAAGGACATCGGCGGCCGCGCCCTGAAGGTCAACGAGGCCCAGGCCCGCGAGACCCGTCCTCCCCGCCGCTACTAAGCCATACCGAAGCACCTTACGAAACGGCCCCGTCTGCTTGCGCAGGCGGGGCCGTTTATTTTTGTTTTTTTAATGAGTTGTTTTGCTAGCGAGGTTTGACTATTTCACTACTGGCGTATCTAGACACCATATTTGTAATCCTACGGTTTTTTGCTTCAAAGTGCCTGCGGTACTCGCAGTGATCCGGAAATATTTCAACTTTCCTTGTGTAGGAGTATTGGCTCTCTCTGTATACTGCTGCAAGCCCAACCGTGCTTTTTTCACTGGGAAATGATTCCAGAAAATCACGCTGCATTTCTAGATACGCACTCTCGTGAAAAGTAGTTCTGCCAGCTGTCTCATTTCTTGTTGTACAATGTAATTCAGAAATACATGTTATATATTCGCGGAGTAGTAGCTTGACGTCTATCTCTTTCGAAATGCGATTTAGTTCGTGTGCAATTGTTCTTTTAAACTTATTATCTTCAAGAAGTTTTGTTGTAATTATCTTTGGACTAGTTGCAAAGCGTAGTTTTTTATCTGGTGTATCGAAGTTAATCCATTCTTGGTTATGTGAAAGCGCTTGTATGGGGAAGTCTCTATGCAAAGCATAATTTCTGAGAGCTTCAATTGCTCTATAGCTTATATTGTTGTCGTATATTTTGCTTATTTCCTCATTAACGTTTATCGAAATGTTATCGTCAATGGATGAAATAGTATTCACATGATGCTTGATTGTTTCGATATATGTCCGTCCGCTGGCTAGGAGGTTAATAATGTGTCGATTAATTAAATTGAGTTCATCTTGAAAGTTGTGGTAGTTAAAATCCATGAATATCATCGCATTCGTTGTTATACGAAGCAAAGCCATCTCGAATTCATTGTAGTTTTCGAGTAGGATATCATACTTCTTTTCGAAGTTTAGGCAAGATAATAAGAAGTCGTAAGCGTTTTTGATTGCATGGTATCTTTGTTCTGAAATCTCCAGGAATGCAGACGTGCCGAGTACCAATCTGGCTAGTCCATACTTAGGGGGATATGGTAAAGACATTTCGTTCACCCCAAAATATTCTCCACCGGCCTTCTCTCCGGCACGTACACCTTCTCCCGCTTCCCCTCGTTCCACTCCTTGCTCACGTACAGCCCGCAGAAGCACGCGCCGAACTCCGCCACGTCGTCCGTGCGGTAGGTGCACGGGCACACGATGTCGCGGTCCAGCTCGAACTCCCCATTGGCCAGGCGGCAGGGGCAGGCCATGTAGCCCATGCGCCCCTTGTTCACCAGCAGGCTTTCCAGCAGCTGCAGGGTGAACGCCTTGTCCGCGTTGAAGTAGTAGCCCTTGGGCTCCTGGATCTTCTTCAGGTTCTCGTACAGCTGTTCCGCGTTCATTTCTTCAGCGCCTCGTCGATCTTTTCCTTGTTGAAGCCCACCACCACATCATTGCCGATGACCAGGGTGGGGAAGCTCACCGAGGCGTTGTGCCTGCGCACTTCCTCGATCATGTCCTTGCGCTCCTGCCCGGTGAGCAGGTCCACGTGTACGCAGTCGTACTTCACGCCGCACTGGTCCAGGTATTCCTTGGCGTTCTTGCAGTGGATGCAGGTGGACAGGGCGTAGACTTTCACGTCGGGCATGCGGGGCTCCTTGCGCGGGCGTGGTGCGGGGCAGCACGCTGGCCGCTGATTTTTCATCACATTGCGTCACAACCTCGCGGCTGTCAATTCGTCCCGCCGCCCCGGCCCGCGTTCTCCGCACTATCCCCGCGTCATCCCCTATCCGCCCGCTCCAGGCGCTTTTCCAGCCAGCGCGCGGCGATGGAGCAGGGCAGGGTGAGCGCCAGGTACAGGCCCAGGGCCAGGGTCCAGACCTCGAAGCTGCGGTACGTGGCGCTCACCAGCTCCTGGGCCTGGAAGGTCAGCTCCGGGATGGAGATGACGGACACGATGGCCGAGTCCTTCACCGTGGAAACGAACTGGCCGGTCAAGGGCGGCAGCATGCGCCGGAAGGCCTGGGGCAGGATGACGTGCCGCAGCGCCCCCAGCCGGGTAAGGCCCAGGGCGTGCGCCGCGTCCCACTGCCCGGCCTCGATGCTCTGCACCCCCGCGCGCACGATCTCGGCCATGTATGCGCCCTCGATGAGCCCCAGGGTGACCACGGCGGTGAGGAAGGCGGGCATTTGCCCCGCGGGGCCCAGGCAGAACTCCGCCAGGGGCAGCAGGGCGGGCGGGATGTCCGCCACGGCGGCGTCCAGCCCCAGGGCGGTGACGAGCTGGCCGCTCAGGAAGAACGAGAACAGGAAGATGAGCACCAGCGGCGGGGTGTTGCGCACGAAGAGCACGTACCCGCCCCCGGTGAGCCGCCAGAACAGCCGGGCGGAAACGCGCATGAGCCCGGCCAGCGTGCCCAGCGCCAGCGCCAGCGCCCCGGCCCACAGGCTCAGGCGGATGGTGGTGAAAAGCCCGGTGAGGATGCGCCCGGCACGCCAGGAGCCGTCGGCCGGGTCGGCAAAGGCCAGGAACTGCGGGATGACGCTCCAGTCCCAGTCGTAGGGCAGACGCGCCCCCGCGCGCAGGGCCAGCCAGGCCAGTCCCGCCGTGGCGGCCAGCAGGATGGCCGCGTCCGGCGCCAGGCGGCGCAGGCGCAGGCCCGGGGAGACCGGGGGTGAGGCCGGGGGCGCCGGGGTACGCGGGGCGGGGGTGTCCACGCGGGCGCGCTACTCCACCATGTTCTTCCAGGCGTTGGTGCGGAACCAGTATTGGTGCCGCTCCTCCAGCCAGCCCTCGTCGCCCACCACGCGGATCCAGCCGTCCAGAAAGTTCACGAAGTCCGGGTCGCCCTTGCGCACGGCAAAGGCGATGGGCTCCCGCGTGAAGGGCTTGGGCACCGGCAGGTACAGCTTGTCCGGGTGCTTCAGCGCCTGGAAGGCCGGGAAGGGGTCGGACGCCACCACGGCGTGGGCCCGGCCGCTCAGGACCTCCTGGATGGTCTGGGCCTCGTTGTCGAAGAGCTTCTGCTTGGCCTTGGGCAGGTGCTTCCTGGCCGCCTCCACGGCGGTGGTGCCCTGCCGCAGGGCCAGGGTCACCTCGGGGCTGTTGAGGTCCGCCAGGGACTTGTACCGGCCCGCGTGCTTGCGCCCGGCCACGATGGACATGCCCGAGTACTCGTAGGGGATGGTGAAGTTGACCTTGAGGGCGCGCTGCGGCTGGATGCTCATGCCGCCGATGATGATGTCGAACTTGCCGGACAGAAGCGCCGGGATGATGCCCGACCACTGGGTGGGCTCGAACTGGATCTTCACGCCCATGTCCGCGGCCAGGCGCCGGGCCACGTCCATCTCGAAGCCGATGAACTCCCCGCGCTTGTCCTGCATGGCCCAGGGCACGAAGGTGGAGAAGCCCACGCGCAGCACCCCGCGCTGCAGCACCTGCTCCAGGGTGCTCTCCTTGGCCAGTTCGGCGCGGGTTGCGGCCTGGGCCCCCGGTGCGGCGAATAGGGCCAGGGTCAGGGCCAGGGTCAGGATGACGGCGATTTTGCGCATGGCGGGCTCCTCCGGATAGTGGTGAGGCCTAGCCGGGGTAAGCCAGGCGGCGTTCCAGCGCGTCCGCCGCGCCGGAGAGGGCGGTGGTGACGAGCCAGTACATGGCGGCCACTGTAAACCAAATTTCGAAGCTGAGGAAGGTCTCGGCAACGATGCTTTGGCCCTTGAGCGTCAGTTCGGCGATGGCGATGGCGCTGGCCAGGGACGAGTCCTTGACGATGGTGACGGCCTGACTGGTGAGCGGGGGTAGCACCCGGCGCAGCGCCTGGGGCAGGATGACGTGGCGGTAGGCCGCCAGCCGCCCCATGCCCAGGCTCCTGGCCGCGTCCCACTGCCCGGCGTCGATGGACAGCACGCCCGCGCGGATGATCTCGCAGACGTACGCGCCCTCGAAGAGCGACAGGCCCAGCACGGCGGTGGCCAGGGCGTCCAGGCCAAAGATGGGCGCCACGGCGAAGTAGAGGAACAGGAGCTGGATGAGGAGCGGCGTGTTGCGGATGAGCTCCAGGTAGCCCCGGCCCAGGATGCGCCCGGCCAGGGAGCCGGAGAGCCGTAGCAGCGCGGCGGCCAGGCCCACGCCCAGCGCGCCCAGGAAGCTCCAGGCCGTGAGGGTCAGCGTCAGGCCCAGGCCCTGCAGCAGCGGGCCGGGGGCGAAACCGGAATCGTCACGGAGGTAGAGCGCGCGCGGCACCTGGTACCACTGCCAGTTGTAGCCCAGGCCCTCGGCCCCGCGCAGCACCAGCCACAGCAGGCCCGCGCCCAGCAGGGCGAACAGGGCGATGTCCAGGATGTCGCGCCCGGCGGCCAGGCGCGGCCTTCGGGCCGGATCCCCCTCGGGGAGGGGGGCGGCGGCGGAGGCCCCGGGGCTAGGCACGGCGCTCTCCGGGTCCGCTTTCGTCGGTTCCGGACATCCGACCGTCCACCAGCTGCCGCACGGCCAGGGCGATCTGCTCCGGCCCGCCGCTGGCGTCCACCACGCGCATGCGCTCCGGGAAGCGCGCGGCCCAGTCCAGGTAGCCCTGGCGCACGCGCCGGTGGAAGGCCAGGCTCTCGGCCTCGAAGCGGCCCTCGGCCACAGTCTTGCCCTCGCGCCGGTTGCGCTCCACGGCGCGGGTCAGCCCCTCCTCGGGGGAGAGGTCCAGCACCAGGGTCAGGTCCGGCCACAGGCCGCCCACGGCGATGGTGTTCAGCCGGTGCAGCTCCTCGGGGTCCATGCCCCGGCCGTAGGCCTGGTAGGCCACGGTGGAGTCGGCGAAGCGGTCGGAGAGCACCACCATGCCCGCCTCAAGCGCCGGGCGCACCACCTGGGCCACGTGCTGGGCGCGGTCCGCCAGGTACAGGAACAGCTCGGCCTGGGGGGTCAGGTCGCGGTTCTCCAGGCTGAGCAGCACGCGCCGGAGCTCCGCGCCGATGCGGCTGCCGCCGGGCTCCATGGTCACGAGCACGCGGCGGCCCCGGGACTCCAGGTGCGCCTTGAGGAGCGCGATCTGGGTGGACTTGCCTGTGCCCTCTATGCCTTCGAAGGTGATGAACATGCTTCTCGCCTGGTTGTGGTTGGGCTAGCCCAGGGGCAGCAGCAGGGCGCGGCCATCTTTCTTTTCGTCGGATTTCTTGTCCTCGGTCCTGGCCTGGGACGCGCTCACGGGGGTGCGCACCGGGCGGTACAGGTAGCGGTCCAGGTAGCGCTGGAAGCTCGTCCAGTGCTGCTCCGCGCCCTCGATTTCGGCGTAGGCCCCGGCCAGGGTGTTGAGCTTGGCGTCGATGTTGTCCGCGAAGTGCAGGATGAAGGCCTCCGGGGTCTTGGGCCGCTTGGGCGCGCCGAACTCGTACTCGCCGTGGTGGCTCAAAATCAGGTGCTTCAGGTGCAGGATGAGTTCCGGCTCCAGCTCGCGCGCCTTCTGCAAAAAGGGCTCGATGCGCTCCAGCCCCAGCTGGATGTGGCCCAGAAGCCGGCCCTCGTCGGTGTAGTCGCTGGTCAGCCCGGTGCGCAGCTCCCAGGCCTTGCCCAGGTCGTGCAGGATGGCGGCGGCCAGCAGCACCTGGCGGTCGAGCTGGGGGTACAGGTCCGCCAGGGCCAGGCAGGTGCGGGCCACGGCCAGGGTGTGCTCCAGCAGGCCCCCGGCGTAGGCGTGGTGCACGGCCTTGGCCCCGGTGGCGGGCAGAAGCTGCGCACGGATGTCCCCGTCGCCCAGGATCTTTTTCAGGAGCGAGCGCCAGGGCTTGTGCGTCAGCTCGCGGCGGCACAGCTCCTCGATCTCGGCCAGCAGGACCTCGGGGTCCACGGGGCTCTCGGGCAGGAAGTCGGCCATGTCCACGGCCTCGGGGGCCAGGATCTCAAGCTGGTCCAGGGTCAGCTGGGTCTTGTCGCGGTAGGTGGCGGCCAGGCCGCGCACCCGGGCGAACTGCCCGGCGGCCAGGGTGGGGTGCTGCTGGGACAGCGGGCTCCAGACCTTGGCGTCCATCTGGCCGGAGCTGTCCTGGAGCACCAGGCTCCAGTAGGGCCCGTTGCGCGAGGAGCCGGTGCGGGCCTCGGCCACAAGAAAGATGTCCTGTATCGTCTGGCCGGGGGTAATGTCCCGGATGAACACGGCTTTCGCACACACGGCCTTGCCATCTCCCTTGGGTTGGGGTACTTGCGCGTGAGCCCGCCGCAGGTGGCGGCAGGCTGCTCCCGCAACCCATTTATTTGCCCGGTGCCCGGTGTCTTGTCAAACCGCGCGGGCACGCAAAGCAAGGAAACCACGCCCATGCGCATCCTGCTCACCAACGACGACGGCATCCAGGCCGTGGGCCTGCGCGCCCTGCACAAGGCCCTGGCCGCCGCCGGGCACGAGGTCCACGTGGTGGCCCCCATCACCGAGCAGTCCGCCGTGGGCCACGCCATCACCCTGTCCTCGCCCCTGCGCGTCAAGGAGTTCCGCGAGGACGGCTTCTTCGGCCTGGGGGTCTCTGGCACGCCGGCGGACTGCGTGAAGCTGGCCATCTCCACGCTGCTGGCGCAGACCCCGGACATGGTGGTCTCCGGCATCAACGCCGGGCCCAACGTGGGGGTGGACATCATGTACTCGGGCACGGTCTCCGCCGCCACCGAGGGCGCGCTCTTGGGCTTTCCGGCCCTGGCGGCCTCCATGGACGACCACAACCCCGTGGAGCTCTCCGGCCAGGCCGGGTACGCCGCCGCGCTCATCGGGCGGCTGCCCCTGGAAAGCCTGCCCAAGAAGTGCGTGCTGAACCTGAATTTTCCCAACCGGCCCATCGAGCAGGCCCTGCCGCTCAAGGTCTGCCCGCACACCCGCGTGCCCTGGACCGACTGGTACGAGGAGCGCGTGGACCCGCGCGGCCGCAAGTACTACTGGATGTGCGGCGAGCTCAAGCACGAGAAGATCAGCCAGGGACGCGACCGGCTGCTGCTGACCCAGGGCCACGTGACCCTGACCCCGCTCAAGTTCGACTTCACCGACCACGACGCCGTGGCCCTGCTGGACCCATTGATTTCCTGAGCCCGTGTTGACAGGACGCCCAGTGCGTGCGAAATACATAGAGTAAGCGTAGTTTTCCCTTTCACCATCCATCCGCCACGACCCCACGGAGGACCCCATGCCGCTCGTATCACCCAGGGAGATGTTCCAGAAAGCCTACGCCGGAGGATACGCCATCGGCGCCTTCAACGTGAACAACATGGAGATCATCCAGGGCATCATGGAGGCGGGCAAGGAAGAGAACGCCCCGCTCATTCTCCAGGTCTCCGCCGGGGCGCGCAAGTACGCCGGGCAGAACTACATCATCAAGCTCATGGAGGCCGCCCTGCAGGACACCGACCTGCCCGTGGTGCTGCACCTGGACCACGGCCCGAACTTCGAGCTGTGCAAGACAGTCATCGACGGCGGCTTCACCTCGGTGATGTACGACGGCTCGCACCTGCCCTACGAGGAGAACATCGCCGAGACGAAGAGGGTGGTGGAATACGCCCACGCCCGCGGCGTGTGGGTGGAGGCCGAGTTGGGCCGCCTGGCCGGGGTGGAGGAGGACGTGAGCTCGGACGAGCACATCTACACCGACCCCGAGCAGGCCAAGGACTTCGTGACCCGCACCGGCTGCGACTCCCTGGCCATCGCCATCGGCACCAGCCACGGCGCGTACAAGTTCAAGGGCGAGGCCAAGCTGGACTTCGACCGCCTGGACAAGGTGGGCAAGCTGCTGCCCGGGGTGCCCATCGTGCTCCACGGCGCCTCCAGCGTGCCCCAGGAATTTGTTGAGATGGCCAACGCCTTCGGCGGGCACGTGCCCGGCGCGCGCGGCGTGCCCGAGGACCTGCTGCGCAAGGCCGCCAGCATGGCCGTGTGCAAGATCAACATCGACACCGACATCCGCCTGGCCATGACGGCCACCATCCGCAAGCACCTGGTGGAGAACCCGGCGGACTTCGACCCCCGGCAGTACCTGACTCCGGCCCGCAAGGCCGTGAAGGACATGGTCCAGCGCAAGATAAAGAACGTCCTGGGCTGCTCCGGCAAGGCCTAGGGTCTGTCTTAAAAAGCGCCTTTTGCCCCCTGGACTTCGTCACGAGGCGGTTCCGGTCCAGGGCTGTACGGTGAGAGTACTATCCCTGGCCCTGAACCGCCTCCTTCCTTGCCAGGGAACAAAATTCGTCTTTTGAAAACAGACCCAAGGCAAAACGACCAGCATCCTGTTCAAGACCGCAAGGAGAGCATCATGGCGACGAAGATCGGCATCAATGGCTTCGGCCGCATCGGGCGCTACCTCACGCGCCTGCTGGCCAACGAGAAAGACCTCCAGCTGGTGGCCATCAACGCCCGCGCCACCAACCGCGACCTGGCCCACCTGCTCAAGTACGACTCCGTGCACGGCAGGTTCGACCGCGTCGAGGGCAACGAGCAGGGCATCCTCATCGACGGCAAGCAGGTGGCCGTCACCCGCTTCGCCACCGGCGAGTGGAACTGGAAGGAACTGGGCTGCGACCTGGTCATCGAGACCACGGGCAAGCTCAACGACCGCGCGGGCTGCACCGGGCACCTGAACGCCGGCGCCAAGCGGGTGGTGCTCTCCGCCCCCGGCAAGGAGATGGACGCCACCGTGGTGGTGGGCGTGAACAACGCCGACCTGAAGCCCGAGCACAAGATCATCTCCAGCGCCTCCTGCACCACCAACTGCCTGGCCCCGGCGGCCAAGGCGCTCAACGACTCCCTGGGCATCAAGCACGGGCTCATGACCACCATCCACAGCTACACCATGGACCAGCGCCTGCACGACGGCTCGCACAAGGACATCCGACGCGCCCGCGCCGCCGCCGTGAACATGGTGCCCACCACCACCGGCGCGGCCAAGGCCATCTCCCTGGTCTGCCCGGAGCTCAAAGGCAAGCTCGACGGCTTCGCCATCCGCGTGCCCACCCCGGACGTGTCCATCGTGGACCTGACCTGCGAGGTTGAGCGTCCCACCACCAAGGAAGAGGTCAACGCCATCATGAAGGCGGCGGCCAATGAGAGCTTCGGCTACACCGAGGAGCCGCTGGTCAGTTCCGACTTCATCGGAAGCACCTTCGGCGGCGTGCTCGACGCCGGGCTCACCACCGTCATGAACGGCACCCAGGTGAAGCTCATCGTCTGGTACGACAACGAGGCCGGGTTCACCAACCAGCTCGTGCGCCTCATCCGCATGGTGGCCGCCCTGGGCTAGGCCCTGCCCGTTCCCGCTCCGCGAAAATGGGGGAGGCTTCGGCCTCCCCTTTTTTTTTGCGCTCCGCCGATTGGAAAATTCGTGGCAATCATCACAAATTCCGCTAGTATTCATTCCATTGTTCCGTATACTGGCCTTGAAACCCCGGGAGGGACACATGAAACAGATCGCGGAGCGTTGCGAACGGTATTTCCGCACCATGGCCACCGTGGCCAAGGTGGTGAACTCCAGCCTGGAGCCCGCCAGCGTGCTGGCCGCCGTGGCCGAGCAGACCTCCCTGGCCCTGGAGGCCAAGGGCTGCACCCTGCGCCTGCTGGACCGCTCGGGCAAGCGGCTGTTGCCCAGCGCGGCCTGGGGCCTGTCCAAGGAGTACTTCCGCAAGGGGCCTGTGGACCTGGAGAAGAGCGAGGTGGACCGCGAGGTGCTCTCGGGCAGGACCATCTACATCCCCAATGCGCAGAACGACCCGCGCTTCCAGTACGGCGAGGCCGCCAGGAAGGAGGGCATCGTCTCCGTGCTGGTGGTGCCGCTCATGGTGGAGGGCCGGGCCATCGGCTCCATGCGCATCTACTCCGGCAGCGAGCATGTATACGACGACTTGGAGAAGGACTTCCTGCTGGCCGTGGCCGACCTCTCGGCCCTGGCCATAGAGAACGCGCGGCTGCACCAGGCCCTGAAAACCGACTACGAGATGCTGGCCTCCTACGAGCAGCGCATCTTCGAGGACTAGGAGGTCGAACCCATGTTGCGCATAGGCATCAACGGCTTCGGCCGCATCGGTCGGCAGGTGCTCAAGGCCATCTACGACAACCACAGGGACGTGGCCACGGTTGTGGCCCTGAACGACCTCTACGACGTGAACACCAGCGCGCACCTGCTGGAGTTCGACTCCACCTACGGCAAGAGCCCGCACCCGGTTTCCGTCACCGCCTCCGGCGGCATCGGCTACGGCGACTGGGAGGTGGCCTGCCATGCGGAGCGCGACCCGCTGAACCTGCCCTGGGCCGACCTGGGCGTGGATATCGTCATCGAGTCCACCGGCCTGTTCACCACCGGGCCCAAGGCCAAGGCCCACCTGGACGCGGGCGCGAAAAAGGTCATCATCTCCGCCCCGGCCAAGGAGGAGGACATCACCATCGTCCTGGGCGTCAACGAGCAGCTCTACGACCCGGCGAAGCACCACATCGTGTCCAACGCCAGCTGCACAACCAACTGCCTGGCCCCGGCGGTGAAGGTCATCCACGACGCCTTCGGGGTGGTCAACGGGCTCATGTGCACCATCCACAGCTACACCAACGACCAGCGCATCCTGGACCTGCCGCACAAGGACCTGCGCCGCGCCCGTGCCGCGGCCCTGAACATCGTGCCCACCAGCACCGGCGCGGCCAAGGCCGTGGCCCTGGTCATCCCGGAGCTCAAGGGCAAGGTGGACGGCTACTCCCTGCGCGTGCCCACGCCCACGGTGTCCATCGTGGACTTCGCCTGCACCCTGGCAAAGCCCACGGACACGGCCACCCTGCGGGCCAAGCTCAAGGAGGCCAGCGAGGGCAGGCTCAAGGGCATCCTGGGCTTCTCCGAGCGTCCGCTGGTGTCCACGGATTTTCGTGGCGATCCGCGCTCCAGCATTATTGACGCGGAGTACACGGTGGTGTCAGGATCGGGGCTGGCCAAGATCGTCACCTGGTACGACAACGAATGGGGCTACTCCTGCCGCGTGGCGGACCTCATCAAGCTCATGGCCGACAAGGGCCTGTAAACACGGGATAGGAACATGCGCTTTCTCAAGGACATCGACATCAAAGGCAAGAAGCTCATCATCCGCGTGGACTACAACGTGCCCCTGGACGGCACCCGCGTCACCGACGACACGCGCATCCGCGAGAGCCTGCCCACCCTGCGCCACGCGCTTTCCGCCGGGGCCGCGGTGGTGCTGTGCTGCCACTTCGGCCAGCCCAAGGGCGAGCGCAAGCCCGAGCTTTCGCTCGCGCCCGTGGCCGCGCACCTTGCAGGCCTGCTGGGCATGAGCGTGCCCCTGGCCCCGGACTGCATCGGGGCCGAGGCCCAGGCGATGAAGGACGCGCTGAAGCCCGGCGAGGTGCTGATGCTGGAGAACCTGCGCTACCACAAGGCCGAGACCAGCAAGGAGCCCGCCGAGCGCGAGGCGTTCGCCAAACAGCTCGTGGCCGGGATGGACGTGTACGTCAGCGACGCCTTTGGCGTGGCCCACCGGCCCAACGCGTCCGTCACCGAGGCCCCGAAGCTCGCCCCCGTGGCTTGCGCGGGCTTCCTCATGGAGAAGGAGTACAACTTCCTGCAGGTGAACCTGGCCAACCCCGCGCGGCCCTACGTGGCCGTGTCCGGCGGCAGCAAGGTTTCCAGCAAGCTGGGCATCCTGAAGAACCTGCTGGGCAAGGTGGATCACCTGATCATCGGCGGAGCCATGGCCAACACCTTCCGGCTGGCCCAGGGCATCGACATGGGCGACTCCCTGGTGGAGCGCGAGCTGCTGGACGAGGCCCGGGCCATCCTGGAGGCCGCGCCGGAAAAGGGCACGCACCTGCACCTGCCCGTGGACTTCGTGCTGGCCAAGGGGCTGAAGGACGAGACCCCGGCGGTTGCCTCGCACACCGGGCCGGTGCCCGCCGGGCTCATGGCCCTGGACATCGGGCCCAAGAGCGTGCTGAACTTCGCCGACATCCTGAAGAAGGCCAAGACCGTGGTCTGGAACGGGCCCATGGGCGCCTTCGAGAACCCGGCCTTCACCGCCGGGTCCATCGGCGTGGCCAAGGCCATCGTGAACTCCGGGGGCATGAGCATCGTGGGCGGCGGCGATACCGACGCCGTGGTGCATCTGGCGCACCTGGGCGAGAAGTTCAGCTTCATCTCCACCGGCGGCGGCTCGTTCCTGGAGTTCCTGGAAGGCAAGGAACTGCCGGGCTTCAAGGCCTTGGAAGAATGCTCCTAGGGTAGGGGGGCTGCCCCCAAGGGCGTCTTCTGCCCTGTGGGCGTCGTCGCGTTCCGGTTCCGGGCCAGGGCTGTATCGCAACAGTACTCTCCCTGTCCCCGAACCGGACCGCTCCTCGCCAGGGAACAGAATCCACTCCTTGGAGACAGCCTCAGTGAAGAGACGAATGCATGGCTGAAAAACAAGAAGCCCCGGTCAGGATGCTGGCCGGGGCTTCTCATTTCTGGTCGGTCTATTCGGCGGGGGCGCCGCCGGGCGTATCAGCGAACAACGCGTCCCCGGCGGTGAGCAGGGCGTCGAGCTTTACCCCCAGCGGGCCCAGGCGCCTCTCCACCAGCTGCATCTCGTCGCCGGGGTCGAAGAGCGGGTAGTCGCTGCCGAAGAGCAGGCGGTCCACCGGGTGCCTGGCGATCAAGGCGCGCAGGGTTTCGTCATCCACGAAGCTGAGCGAACTGGACGTGTCCATGTACACGTCCAGCCCGGCCAGGTGCTCCACGGCCCATTTCCAGTGCGTATAGCCGCCCAGGTGCGCGGCGATGATGGCCGGGCCGGGGAATTCGCGCCGCAGCCGGGCCAGCTTCACCGGGCAGGAGGGGTTCTGCTCCGGCGGCAGCACGTCCCCCACGTGGATCATGAGGGTGAATTCGTCGCCGATGGCCTCCATGAGGCGGTAGAAGCGCGGGTCGTCCAGGAAGAAGCCCTGGAAGTCCGGGTGGAACTTGAGCCCCTGCACGCCCGCGCGGCGCAGGCGGTCCAGCTCCTTCTCCGGCTCCGGGTAGTCCGGGTGCAGGGTGCCGAAGGCGATGACGCGGTTCGACTGGCGCATGAGCTCCAGGGCCCAGTTGTTGGCCGGGATGACCTGGGAGGGGTCCGTGGCCGCGGTGTGCACCACCACGCGCTCTATGCCCGCACGGTCGGCCCGCGCCAGCAGGTCGTCCAGCACGCCGGTGCCTATGGGCACGATGCCGTAGTGGGCGTTGAGCTGGGCCAGCGCCTTCTCGGCGATCTTGGGATGGAAGAGGTGGGTGTGGCAGTCCGTGTACATGCGCGCTCCGTTGGGCTCGAAGCGTCGGAATATACTCCCCAATTTCTCGGGGGCAAGGGAAAAGACGCGGGCGGGCGCTTACTTGGGGGCGCAGCTTCCCGGATCAGCCGGGCTCTCGCACAGCTGCTTGAACCAGTCCGGCACGGCGATGGGCCTGCCCTGGCGGTTCACGATGGCGTGCTCCGTGCAGCCCTGGGCGCGCAGTTGCGCGCGGCCCTCGCTCCAGAACTCGTACACGATGCGCATGCTGGCCCGGCCCCAGCCGGACACGCCGCAGTGCACCCAGAGGAGGTCGTCGTAGCGCGAGGGCGCGCGGTAGCGGCACCAGGCCTCGCGCACGGGCAGGATGACCCCGCGCTCCTCCACGATGTTGTAGCCCATGCCCCGCTCGCGCAGGAACAGGCTGCGGGCGCGCTCGAAGATGTGCAGGTATTCCGCGTAGTAGAGCACGCCCATGGCGTCCGTCTCGCCGTAGGACACGCGGTGCGGATACCAGGTGTCGTGGGTGGGAAACTCCTTGGGAAAGTCCACGGCCGCCGCCTACCTGGGGAGCTGGCGCAGGGTCCAGGGCAGCAGTTCGTGCCCGGCCTCGATGACCAGGCCCGTGCCCCGGGCCTCCCGCTCGCTGAAGGCCGGAACCCCGGAGCCGTCGCACTCCGCGCCGTTGCAGCCGGAGTACTGGAGCAGGAAGGGCACCGCGTCCGGGGTGTGCGTGCGCTCGGCAATGGGCGTGAAGTGGTCGCAGGTCACGAGCCAGGCCACTTCCTGGCCCTTGAGCGCCTGCCTCAGCGGGCCCACGATGCGCGCGTCGAAGCGGCTGATGGCCTCGATCTTGTCCTTGGCGTTGCCGCCGTGGCCGCACTCGTCCGGCCCTTCCAGGTGCACGAACACGAAGTCCCCATGCTCCAGGAAGGAGAGGGCGGCGTCCACCTTGCCCTGGTAGTTGGTGTCCATGAGGCCCGTGGCCCCCGGCACCTCGATGACCTCCATGCCCGCAGCGCGCCCAAGGCCGCGCACCAGGTCCACGGCGGAGATCACCGCGCCCGTGCGGCCGAAGGTCTTGTGGAAGTCCGGCAGGATGAGCGGCCTGCCCTGGCCCCAGGGCCAGATGGAGTTGGCGCGGGTGTGCCGGGCGGTCTCGGCCAGGCGGTCTCCCGCCAGGTGCAGCAGGTCCCAGAGCAGGGGGCTCTTGGAGAATTCCTTCAGGTCCGGGCGGATGGGCTTGTCCGTGATGTCGTGGGGCGGGCTGATCCTGAGCTGGGCCTCGGGCTCCGTGGCTCCGCCCTTCTGCACCAGCAGGTGCCGGTACTGCACGCCGGGGAAAAAGGTGAAGGTCCCGTCGCCCAGGTGGGCCTCCAGGTCGCGCACCAGCGGCTCGCTCTCCTCGGTGGTGATGTGCCCGGAGGAGTAGTCGAGCATCTTCCCCGTGGCCGAGAGCTCGCTCACGGTGACGAGGTTCATGCGCCAGACCAGGTCGTCCGGGGCGAGCTTCAGGCCCTGGGCGGCGGCCTCGATGGGCCCGCGCCCGGTGTGGTGCTGGGCCGGGTTGAAGCCCAAGAGCGACATGTTGGCCACGTCCGAGCCCGGGGGCATGCCCTCGGGGATGGTGCGGCAGGTGCCCACGATGCCCGTGGCCGCCAGCTCGTCCATGTTCGGGGTGTGCGCGGCCTCCAGGCAGGTCTTGTCGCCGGGGGCCTCGCCGGGCCAGCCGCCCATGCCGTCGGCGATGAGGAAAAGCAGCTTCATGGTGTGCGCCTCGGGGGGTGGCTTACAGGATGGGGAAGTGCACCGTGGGCCGCACGGCGAAGGGCATGGCGTCGATTTCGGCGATGGTCTCGCGCACGGCCTTGGCGTGGGCCTTGTGCGTCAAAAACACGATGGGCACGTCCGCGCCGGACTCGTCGCCCTTCTGCACCGCCTGGGCGATGGAGATGCCGTGCACGCTCATGGCCTTGGCGATGGCCGCCATGACGCCGGGGCGGTCGGCCACGGTGAAGCGGAAGTAGTGCATGGCCACGGACTCGTCGGCGGGCAGGATCTTGGCCTGGGCCAGGGGCGCGTTGCGGAAGCCCGTGTTGTCGAACCCCGCGCCCTTGCAGGCCAGGCCCCGGCACAGGGCCATGATGTCGGCCATCACCGCGCTGCCCGTGGGCAGGTCGCCCGCGCCCTGGCCGTGCAGCATGATGGGCCCCACGGCGTTCCCCTCCACGCGCACGGCGTTGAAGTTGCCGCCCACCCGCGCCAGCAGGTAGGTGTACTTGACAAGCGTGGGCTCCACGCTGGCGTCGATGCGCCCGTCCACCTCGCGCGCCTGGGCCAGAAGCTTGATGCGGTAGCCGAACTCGCGGGCGAACTCGATGTCCAGCGGCGTCACCTGCGTGATGCCGCGCACCGGGACGCTGGCGAGCGGGAAGTCCCGCCCGTAGGCCAGGCGGATGAGCACCACCAGCTTGTGCGCGGTGTCCAGGCCCTCGATGTCGAAGGTCGGGTCGGCCTCGGCGTAGCCCAGGTCCTGGGCCTGCTTCAGCGCGGTGGCGAAGTCCAGGTGGTTGGTGGTCATCTCGGAGAGGATGTAGTTGGCCGTGCCGTTCATGATGCCGGTGAGCCGCTCGATGCGGTTGGCTCCCAGGCTCTCGCGCAGGGTCTGCACGATGGGGATGCCCCCGGCCACGCTGGCCTCGTAGAACAGGCCCAGCCCCTTCTGCGCCGCCAGGGCGGAGAGCTCCGGCCCGTGCAGGGCCAGCAGGTGCTTGTTGGCCGTCACCACGTGCTTGCCCGCGTTCAGGGCCTTGGTGATGAGCGCCCGCGCGGTGTCCACCCCGCCCATGAGCTCCACCACCACGTCGATGTCCGGGTCGGTGACGAGGTCGTCGGGGTTGGCGGTGAATGTCACCTCGGGGCCGGTGGCCACGGCGCGCTTCTTGGCCAGGTCGCGCACAAGGATGGTCTTGATGCCGATGTCCCGCCCGGTGCGCGCGACGATGATGTCGCGGTTCTCCAGCAGGATCTTGGCAAGCCCAGAGCCGACCGTGCCGAAACCGGCGAGTCCGAGGCGCAGCATGGTCACTCCCTATTTTCCGAAGAACTTCTTGAGGTTGCGCGTGGCCTGGTTGGTGCGGTGGCGGTTCTCCACCAGGGCGAAGCGCACGTGGTCGTCGCCGTAGTGGCCAAAGCCCAGGCCCGGCGAAACGGCCACGTTGGCCTCGCGCAGCAGGAGCTTGGAGAACTCCACGCTGCCCAGGTGCTTGAACTCGTCGGGGATCTCCGCCCAGACGAACATGGTGGCCTTGGGCGGCGGCACCATCCAGCCCGCGCGGTGCAGGCCCTCGATGAGCGCGTCGCGGCGGTCCTGGTGCACGTCCATGATCTCGCGCACGCACTCCTGCGGGCCGTTCAGGGCCGTGCAGGCCGCTATCTGGATGGGCTGGAAGATGCCGTAGTCCAGGTAGCTCTTGATGCGCGTGAGCGCCTGGACCATGTCGCGGTTGCCCACGCAGAAGCCCACGCGCCAGCCCGCCATGGAATAGCTCTTGGTGAGCGAGAAGAACTCCACGCCCACGTCCTTGGCACCCTTGGCCTGCATGAAGCTGGGGGCCACGTAGCCGTCGTAGGTGAAGTCGGCGTAGGCGAAGTCGTGGATCACGTACATGCCGTGTTCCTTGGCGAAGTCCACGATGCGCTCGAAGAACGGGATGTCCGCGACCTCCGTGGTGGGGTTGTGCGGGTAGTTGATGACCAGGAGCTTGGGCTTGGGCCAGGTCTGCTTCACGGCCAGTTGCAGGTCTTCCAGGAAGTCGCGCCCCTTGCCGATGGGGATGCGGCGCACGTCGGCCCCGGCGATGATGGCGGCATACGGGTGGATTGGGTAGGCCGGGTCGGGCGCGAGCACAACGTCGCCGGGGGAGAGCATGACCAGGGCCAGGTGGGCCAGGCCTTCCTTGGCGCCCATGGTGACGACGACCTCCTGGTCGTGGTCCAGTTCCACGCCGAAGCGGCGCAGGTACCAGTTGGCGATGGCCAATCTGAGGCCGTTGATGCCCTTGGAGGCGCTGTAGCGGTGGTTGGTGGACTTCTGGGCTGCTTCCAGAAGCTTCTCCACCACGTGCTGCGGGGTCGGCAGGTCGGGGTTGCCCATGCCCAGGTCGATGATGTCCGCGCCTTGCCTGCGCATCTTCATCTTGAGCTCGTTGACCTGGGCAAAGACGTAGGGCGGCAGGCGGTGGACTCTGGCGAACTGCTGCATGGCGCGCTCCTCATTCCCGGTGGGCCCGGTGTGGATTATTCGGTAGGCGCGAAGCATATATGCGCGGGCGGGTTCCTGTCAAAAGCAATGATGGAGCTTTTTCCAGGCTTGCGTGCTTCGGCCCGGTGCGGGTATCCTGGCGCAAACGCCCACGAAAGGAGAGCATGCCCATGACGCTGACCAGGGCCGATTACGAAAGGATGCTTGCGGTTGCGCTTGAGGAGGCCCGGGCGGGCCTGGCCGAGGGCGGGGTGCCCATCGGCGCGGCCCTGTTCGACTCAGGCGGCAACCTGCTTGGGCGCGGGCACAACCGCCGCGTGCAGGACGGCGATCCCTCCATGCACGCCGAGACCAGCGCCTTCCGAAACGCCGGGCGCAGGAAGAGCTACCGCGACTGCGTCATGGTCACCACCCTGGCCCCGTGCTGGTACTGCTCCGGGCTGGTGCGCCAGTTCGGCATCGGCACCGTGGTGGCAGGGGAGAGCGCCACCTTCCAGGGCGGGCTCGAATGGCTCAGGGAGAACGGCGTCACGGTCATCGACCTGGACAGCGCCGAGTGCAAGGCGCTCCTGGGCGGCTTCATCCGCGAGAAGCCCGAGGTCTGGAACGAGGACATCGGGGTCGATTAGGAGCCCAGGAGCCCGCGCAACCGCTGGATTTCCGCCGCGCACACCACCTCGTCGTAGCCCGGGGAGAGCGGGTTCAGGAACCCGTGGGCCGTGCCGGGAATCACACGGGCATCGTACCCGGCGGCGGCCAGCTCTTCGGACAGGGGCGCGGGGTCGAAGCTGGCCTCGCGCTGGGCGAAGACGAGCCGGATGTCCCCGACGGGGCGCAGGTGCCTGTGCTCGCGGATGCGCGAGCCGTAGTAGAGTACGCTGCGGCGCGGGGGCGGCTCCCCCAGGTTCTCCAGCTCCGCCAAGGCGATCCACAGGGCCGAGGCCCCGGCGCTCAGGCCCACGGCCAGGTCCCAGGGGCCCAGCGCCCCCGGATTGGCCAAGTGTCCTGCCAGTTCCCCGGCGTACTTCTCCACGCCGCCGCGCGCGGTGAAGGCCGCGTAGGCCTCCATCTCGCCGCCAAAGCGCGGGCGCTCGTCCCCGAAGGGCGAGACCACGCGCGCTGTCCCGCCGATTTTTTTGGCGAATGACTGCATTTCCGGCGTGTGGCCGAAGATGTCCGTGGCGAAAAGAATGCGCGGCATGGCCCCTGGTAGGGCATGGGGGCGGGGAAGGCAAGCTCTGGCCTCGCCCGCCGCCGCCATTGACCTCGCGGCCCCTTTTTTTTAGTGTGTCTGACTTCGTGAGTCCCCCGCGCCAGCCCCCTGCCCGCGCCCGGTGGACTCCGGCAAATCGCCCCCAAGGGAGACACAGGAAATGGTTCAGAAAGCGGAAAAGATCTGGATGGACGGCAAGCTGGTGAACTGGGATGAGGCCAACGTGCACATCCTCACCCACACCCTGCACTACGGCTGCGGCGTGTTCGAGGGCATCCGCGCCTACGAGTGCACCGATGGCCGCAGCGCCGTGTACCGCCTGGTCGAGCACATGCAGCGCCTCATCGACTCCGCGCACATCCTGGGCATGAAGATCCCCTTCAGTTGTGACGAGCTGGTCCAGGCCGTGGTGGACACCCTCAAGGTCAACAAGATGAAGTCCGGCTACATCCGGCCCCTGGCCTTCATCGGCGACGGCGTCATGGGCGTGCACCCGGGCACCAACCCCATCCGCGTGGCCATCGCCACCTGGCCCTGGGGCGCCTACCTGGGCGACGGCGCCCTGGAAAAGGGCATCGCCATCAAGACCTCCAGCTTCTGCCGCCACCACGTCAACGCCATGATGACCAAGGCCAAGGCCTGCGGCAACTACGTGAACAGCGTGCTGGCCAAGACCGAGGCCGTGGCCGACGGCTACCACGAGGCCCTGCTGCTGGACACCCAGGGCTACGTCTCCGAGGCCAGCGGCGAGAACATCTTCATGGTCAAGAACGAGGTCATCAAGACCACGCCTTTGACCTCCATCCTGCCCGGCATCACCCGCGACAGCATCATCACCCTTGCGCGCGACCTGGGCTACGAGGTGGTGGAGCAGCTCTTCACCCGCGATGAGCTGTACATCGCCGACGAGGCCTTCTTCACCGGCACCGCGGCGGAGATCACGCCCATCCGCGAGGTGGACCGCCGCACCATCGGCGCGGGCAAGGCCGGGCCCATCTCGCTTCTGATCCAGAAGGAATACTTCAAGGTGGTCAAGGGCGAGAACCCGGACTACGCCAACTGGCTGCACGAGTACTCCATCTAGCCCGTTCCCGTCCGCCGGGGGCCGAACAAGACCCCCGGCGGGCGACACCGCCCCAAAGCCCAGGAGCCCCCGCACATGGCCAGCCTCACCGCAAAGTACAGGCCCCGGCGCTTCGCCGATGTCGCCGGACAGGACGCGGTGAAGGCCATCCTCTCTCGCGCCTCCGCCACGGGCAAGATAGCCCCGGCCTACATGTTCAGCGGCACGCGCGGCGTGGGCAAGACCACCATCGCCCGCATCTTCGCCAAGGCGCTGAACTGCGAGAAGGCCCCGGCCCCGGAGCCCTGCAACGAGTGCGCGCTGTGCCGCCAGGCCAATGCGGGCAACGCCGTGGACATCATCGAGATCGACGCGGCCAGCCACGGCGGCGTCAACGATGTGCGCGCGCTCAAGGAGGACGTGGGCTACGCCCCCCTGGAGGGCCGCTACAAGGTCTTCATCATCGACGAGGCGCACATGCTCTCCACGGCGGCGTTCAACGCGCTCTTGAAGACGTTGGAAGAGCCCCCCGCGCGCGTCACGTTCATCCTGGCCAGCACCGAGGCCCACAAATTTCCGGCCACCATCCTCTCGCGTTGCCAGCACTACGTGTTCAAGATGCTGCCCCAGGAAGGCCTCATGGCCCACCTGGAGAAGATCCTCGCCGCCGAGGGCCTGACCTACGAGCCCGGCGCGGTGCGCATCATCGCCCGGCGCGGCGCGGGCAGCGTGCGCGACTCCATTTCGCTCCTGGGCCAGGCCCTGGCCTACAGCGCGGGCGAGCTCAAGGAGGCCGAGGTGCGCGCCTGCCTCGGCCTGGCCGGGCAGGAGGTCTTCTTCGCGCTCATGGAGGCCATCGCCGCGCGCGACCTGCCGCTCTTGTCCCGCACGCTCAGGCAGGTGCTGGACCAGGGCCTGGATCTTGGCTTCTTCCTGCGCGAGCTCTCGGCCTGCTGGCGCAACATGTTCCTGCTGCGCCAGGGCGGCGAGGCCATGGCCCCGGAGCTGGGCCTGCCCGCCGAGGAAGCCCAGCTGTGGCTGGACTGGGCCGGGCGCTTTTCCCCCGCGCATATCCACGCCAGCTGGCAGATGACCCTGGACGGCCAGCAGCGCGTGACCAAGAGCCTGGAGCCCGCCCAGGCCCTCGAACTTCTGCTGCTGAACCTGGCCTGCCTGCCGGATTTGCTGCCGCTCTCGGCTTTGGCCGGGCCTTCTTCTGGGTCCTCTGGCGGGCCCTCTGGCAGGACAGCGGGCGGCTCAGGGTCCGCACCGGCTGCTCCGGGCGGCGGCGCGAAGCCCGCCCCGCAGTCCGCGCCGCCGAGCTCTCAGGCAAGCGCACAGGCGGCCCCCCAGTCTTCGCAGGTCGAGCCCGCCCCCAAGGCCGAGGCCGCGCCAGCGCCGGAGCCGGTGAAGCCCGCGGCCCCGGTGGAAGCCATCGTGGAAGCCCCTGTGGCCGCCCCCGTCATCGCCGCCGAGCCACCGGCCCCGGCGCCCGCCGCCAAGCCGTCCGTTGCGCCCCAGGGCCCGCGCGACTGGCCGGGTTTCCTGGCCTTTGTGGCGTCCAAGAACGGCAGCGGGGTGGTCACGGGCCTGTCCCAGGCCAGAGGCGAGCTCTGCGGCGACGAGCTGGTGCTCACCTGCCACAACGGCACGCACAGCCGCATGCTGGAGCAGGGCGAGGCCAGCACCCGCCTGCGCCGCCTGGTGGCCGAGTACTTCGGCCCGGACGTGACCCTGGCCTTCACCTGCGGCGAGGCCGCCCCGGCCAAGACCCAGGGCGAGCTGGACCGCGAGATGCAGACCCACCCGGCCGTGCGCAACGTCTGCGAGGCCTTCGAGGTCAAGACCCCGCCCCTGGTGCACCCCCGGGGATAGGGCGGGGGGAGGCCGGAGCGAATTTTCCACGCGCGCCCGTCTCTCGGCGCGCCGTAAACCACAGAGAATGCTTGGAGGATCAGTATGCGCGGAATGCAGGATATGCTGCGTCAGGCCCAGATGATGCAGAAGAAGATGGGCGCCATGCAGGAGGAGCTCAAAAATCGCGAGGTGGAAGCCAGCGCCGGGGGCGGCATGGTCACGGTGAAGATCACCGGCGGCCTGGAGGTGCGCTCCGTGGCCATCGACAAGAGCGTGGTGGAGGCCGGGGACGTGGAGATGCTCCAGGACCTGGTGCTCACGGCGGTGAACGACGCCGTGAAGAAGGCCAAGGCCATGAGCGAGGAGGAGATGGCCAAGATCACCGGGGGCATCAAGATCCCCGGCATGTTCTAGCATGGTCAGCGACCGGCTTCCCGGCCCCCTGCGAGAGGTGGCCGAGCAGCTGGCCCGACTGCCGGGCCTGGGGCCCAAGAGCGCCCTGCGCGCGGCCCTGGCCCTGCTCAAGATGCCCAGGGAGCAGGCCGAGGCCGTGGGCCGTGGCGTGCTGACCCTGCGCGAGCGGCTGTGCCTGTGCGCCACCTGCGCCAGCCTGGCCGAGAGCGACCCCTGCCCCATCTGCGCCGACCCGGGCCGCAACCGGGAACAGCTCTGCCTGGTGGCGGAGTGGGACTCGCTCCTGGCCCTGGAGGAGATGGGCCTGTTCCGGGGCACCTACCTGGTGCTGGGCGGCCTGCTCTCGCCCCTGGACGGCGTGGGCCCCCAGGCCCTGGAGTTTGACCTGCTGCGCAGGCGGCTGGCCAGCGGCGAGGTGCGCGAGCTCATCCTGGCCCTGGGCGCCACGCTGGACGCCGAGAACACCGCCTCCCACGTCAAGAACATCGTGGCCCAGGGCTTCCCGGGCATTTCCGTGTCGCGCCTGGCCCAGGGCATCCCCATGGGCGCGGAGGTGAAGTACATGGACCGCGAGACCCTGCGCCAGTCGCTGATGCACCGGCAGGCCGTGTGAGCCGCCTGCGCGCCACAGGAGCCCCATGCCCGTCACGCTGAAGGCCGAGGTCCACGCCGTGGTCTACCACAACCCGGACAACGGGTATGCGGTGGCCCGCGTGCGCGCCAAGGACGAGCCGGGCATGGTCACGGCCGTGGGCTGCCTGGGCCAGCTCCAGCCCGGGGAGTTTTTGGAGCTCTCCGGCGAGTGGAAGAACCACCCCAAATTCGGCCGCCAGCTCGAGGTCGCAAGCTTCAAGCAGACCTACCCGGCCACGGAGCACGGGGTGGTGCGCTTCCTCAAGAGCTCGCTCAAGGGCGTGGGCGAGAAGACGGCCAAGGAGCTGGTGGCGCGCTTCGGCGTTGCCGTGCTGGACATCCTGGACAGCGAGCCGGACCGCCTGCGCGTGGTCAAGGGCATCAGCAAGAAGAAGCTCGACGGCATGCTCGAGTCCTGGCGCACCCAGCGCGAGGTCAAGAGCCTCATCGTGTTCCTGCACAGCCACGAGGTTCCGCCCACCTACGCCTCGCGCATCTTCAAGCTCTTCGGGGCCGAGAGCGAGACTAGGCTCCGGGAGAACCCCTACGAGCTGGCCTACCTCATCCGGGGCATCGGCTTCCGCACGGCGGACGCCATGGCGCTCAAGCTGGGCTTCGCCTTCGACGCGCCCCAGCGCATCGAGGCGGCCATCGGCTACGTGCTCATCAGCCAGGGCGACCGCGGCGGGCACATGTTCTGCCCCAAGGAGCAGCTCCTGGCCGAGGCCGGAAAGCTCACCGGCGTGGACGACCCGGAGCGCCTGGAGGAGGGCCTGGACGCCCTGGCGGCAAAGAAGCGCGTGCACATAGAGGACCTGCCCGAGCAGAACGTGCTCCAGGCCGTGTTCCTCATGAGCTCCTACCGGGCCGAGCGCGAGATCGGCCAGAGGCTCTTCGGCCTGGTGAGCCACCCCTCGCCGGTGTCGCGGGCCAAGGTCAAGGAGGCCCTGCCCAAGATCGAGGGCGACCTCGGGTTCACGCTGTCCAAGGAGCAGCGCCACGCGGTGCTGGAGGCCTGCGTGAACAAGGTCTTCATCGTCACCGGCGGGCCCGGCACGGGCAAGACCACCATCACCCGGGCCATCGTGGCCGCACTGACCAGGGTGGGCCTGAAGGTGAAGCTGGCCGCGCCCACGGGCCGCGCGGCCAAGCGCCTCTCCGAGGCCACGGGCGAGCCCGCCCAGACCCTGCACCGGCTGCTCATGTACTCCCCGGAGCACGGCTTCTACCACTGCGAGGACCAGAAGCTGCAGGCCGAGGTGCTGCTGGTGGACGAGGTCTCCATGCTCGACGCCCAGCTGTTCCTGGCCGTGCTGCGGGCCCTGCCCGTCACCTGCCGCCTGGTGCTGGTGGGCGACGTGAACCAGCTGCCCAGCGTCGGGCCCGGCAACGTGCTGGGCGACCTGCTCGGCAGCCGCAACGTGCCCAGCGCCGTGCTCACGCACATCTTCAGGCAAGCCCAGGAAAGCTCCATCGTGGTCAACGCCCACCGCATCAACGCGGGGCAGATGCCCGAGGACAGCCCCAAGCAGCCGCCCGAGGCCGACTTCTTCTGGGTCCCGCAGGAGGACCCCGCCCGCGTGCAGCAGCTCATCGTGGAGATGGTCTGCCAGCGCATCCCCGAGCGCTACGGCCTGGACCCCCGGCGCGACATCCAGGTGCTGACCCCCATGCACAAGGGCGAGGTGGGCACAAGCGCCCTCAACCAGCTTTTGCAGGAGCGCCTGAACCCCTCGCGGGGCGTGGAGCTCAAGCGCGGGTACGCCACGTTCCGGCCAGGGGACCGCGTGCTGCAGCTGAAGAACAACTACGACAAGGACATCTTCAACGGCGACCTGGGCTGGGTGCAGGAGGTGGACCCCGAGGCCGGGGCGCTCTCCGTGGACTTCGAGGGCAACCTCGTGGCCTTCGACTCCACCGAGCTGGAGGACCTGACCCTGGCCTACGCCGTGAGCGTGCACAAGTCCCAGGGCTCGGAGTACCCGGCCATCGTGGTGCCCGTGGTCACGCAGCACTACCTGCTGCTCATGCGCAACCTGCTGTACACCGCGCTCACCCGCGCCCGGCGGCTGGCCGTGTTCATCGGCAGCGAGAAGGCCTTCCGCCTGGGCCTGGCCAACGTCACCTCGGGCAGGCGCAACACCCACCTACGCCACCGCCTGCGCCAGTTCTTCGCCTCCGGCAGCCTGCTGGGCTGATTTTTCCCGCCTCCCCCGCGCTCACCGCTTCCCTTTCGCGGGGAAACTCCCTATGTTGCGCCAATGGAGCCCTCCGCCATCCGGCTCCGCACACCGCACATCCAAGGAGTTCCGCCATGCTGAGCAAGAAGATGGAAAAGGCCTTCAACGACCAGATCAAGTGGGAGTTCTACTCCGCCTACCTGTACCTTTCCTTGGCGTCCTACTTCCAGGGCCTGGGCCTGCCCGGCTTCGCCAACTGGATGAACATCCAGTTCCAGGAGGAGCAGTTCCACGCCATGAAGATGTTCAACTACGTGCTGGAGAAGGGCGGCAAGATCCAGCTCCAGGCCATCGACGCGCCCCCGCACGCCTGGAAGTCGCCGCTCGCGGCCTTCGAGTTCGCCCTGAACCACGAGTACCACGTCACCAAGCGCATCAACGACCTCATGGACCTCTCCCAGAAGGAGAAGGACCACGCCTCGGGCATCTTCCTGCAGTGGTTCGTTTCCGAGCAGGTGGAGGAGGAGGCCAACTTCGGCGACACCGTGAACAAGCTGAAGCTCGTGGGCGACGGCGGCGGGCTGTTCATGCTCGACCGCGAACTGGCCACCCGCGTGTTCACCCCGCCCGCGGCGGCCTAGCCCCCAGCCTCCCTTGCCGGGGCGGCGCCCGCGCCGCCCCGGCCTTCGCCACCCCCATTTAACCAAGGCGGACAATTCCATGCCGGATTCCAGCATCGTGATCCTCGTGGGCGGAGAGGCCGGGCAGGGCCTGGTCACCGTGGGCCAGCTCATGGCCAAGGCCCTGGTGCGCGCCGGCTACGAGGTCTGCGTCACCCAGGACTACCTCTCGCGCATCCGGGGCGGGCACAACACCTTCGCCATCCGCGTCGGGCTGGACGCCTTCCACGCCCCCTGCGAGAAGGTGGACATCCTCGTGGCCCTGGACGCCCAGACCGTGGGCCTGCACAGGGCCCAGCTCACCCCTGGCGCCATCGTCCTGGCGGACGAGGCCTTTGACCTGGGCGGGGCCGACGCGGGGCTGAACGTCCTGCGCGTGCCCTTCCGCAGCCTCGCGGCCAAGCCCTCCCTGGACAACATCGTGGCCCTGGGCGTGCTGGGCTCGGCCCTGTGCAAGGATATCACCCTGCTGGAGGACCAACTGCGCGGCATGTTCGCCAAGAAGGGCCCGGAGGTGCTGGACCAGAACCTGGCCGCCCTGCGCGCCGCCTACGACTGGACGCGCGCGCAGCGGATGGACTTCGCCTGCATGCCCCCGGCTCCGGAGAATCCCGGCCCACGCCTGATGCTCACCGGCAACGAGGCCGTGGCCCTGGGCGCGCTGGCGGCGGGCTGCAATTTCTGCTCGTTCTACCCCATGACGCCCGGCTCCAGCGTGGCCCTGACCCTGGCGGACAAGGCCAAAATCGCCGGCACCGTGGTGGAGCAGGCCGAGGACGAGATCGCCGCGGCCAACATGGCCGTGGGCGCGGTGTGCGCCGGGGCCCGGGCCATCGTGCCCACCTCGGGCGGCGGGTTCGCCCTCATGGTGGAGGCCGTGAGCCTGGCCGGCATGCTGGAGACTCCGCTGGTGTTCCTGGTGGCCATGCGCCCCGGCCCGGCAACGGGCCTGCCCACGCGCACCGAGCAGGCGGACCTGAACCTGGTGCTGTACGCCGGGCACGGGGAGTTCCCCCGGGCGGTGTTCGCCCCCGGCACGGTGGAGGAGTGCTTCCACCTCACGCACCGGGCCTTCGAGATGGCCGAGAAGTACCAGTCCCCGGTGTTCGTGCTCACGGACCAGTTCCTGGCCGACTCCTTCCAAAACGTGGAGCCCTTCGACCTCTCCGAGCTGCCGGAGATCACCGGCCCGCTGCTGGAGCCGGAGAATCCCAAGGAATACAAGCGATACGCTATCACCGAGGACGGGGTCTCGCCCCGGGCCATCCCGGGGTTCAGCACCGCCCTCGTCGTGTCCGACAGCGACGAGCACACCGAGGACGGCAAGCTCACCGAGGACCTGGATGTGCGCGTGAAGATGGTCACCAAGCGCCTGGCCAAGGGCCTGGGCCTGGCCGAGGACGCCGTGCCCCCGGGATATTACGGCCCGGAAGGGGCCGAACTGCTGCTGGTGTGCTGGGGCTCCACCCTCTGCGCCGCCCTGGAGGCCCGGGAGCGCCTGGAGGAGCAGGGGAGAAGCGCCGCCGTGCTGCACTTCGGCCAGGTCTGGCCCCTGAACGAGGCCCAGTTCCTGCCGCAGCTCGAGGCGGCCGGGCGGGTGGTCTGCGTGGAGGGCAACGCCACCGGGCAGCTGGCCCGGCTCATCCGCCAGGAAACCGGGTACCGCATCGACGACCTGGTGCTGCGCTTCGACGGCCTGCCCATCACCGCCGCGTACATCCTGCGCGCGCTGGAAAGCATCCTGTAAGCCAAGGAGCCAAGGACATGGTCAGTGTGGAAGACTACGGACAGTTCGACACCGCCTGGTGCCCCGGCTGCGGCAACCATTTCCTGCTCACGGCCATGAAGCAGGCCCTTGCGGGCTTGGGCCTGGCCCCGCACCAGGTGCTCATGGTCACGGGCATCGGCCAGGCGGCCAAGGCCCCCCTGTACATGAACTGCAACATGATCACCGGCCTGCATGGTCGCGCCCTGCCCACGGCCACCGGGGCCAAGCTGGCCAACCCGGGGCTCACGGTCATCGCCGAGAGCGGCGACGGCTGCAACTACGGCGAGGGCGGCAACCACTTCCTGGCCGCCCTGCGCCGCAACGTGGACATCACCCTGGTGGTGCACGACAACGGCATCTACGGCCTGACCAAGGGCCAGGCCAGCCCCACCACGGCCAAGGGCCAGGTGACCAAGGCCCAGCCCTTCGGCCAGCCCTCGGAGCCCTTCAACCCCGTTGCCGTTGCCGTGGCCATGAACGCCGGGTTCGTGGCCCGGGGCTTCACCGGCGAGGGCGAACACCTGGCCGGGCTCATCCGGCAGGCCGTTCTGCACAAGGGCTTCTCCCTTGTGGACGTGTTCCAGCCCTGCGTGTCCTTCAACAAGGTGAACACCTACGGCTGGTACAAGCAGCGCTGCCGGAAGCTCGGGCCGGAGCACGACCCCACGGACCAGGCCAAGGCCCTGGGGCTGGCCCTCCAGTTCGGTGAGACCATCCCCATCGGCGTGCTGTACACAAGCCCGCGTCCGCCCTTCGGCGCGGACCTGCCCACCCTGGCCCCCATCGCGCAGATGGGCCCTCTTGCCACGCGCCGGCCCGACACCGCCGCCCTGGCTGAGGTCCTGCGCTCCTTCGAATAGGGGGGCTGGGGGCGAGGCGGAGCCTTCCCCCTGCGCTTTCCCCTACGCCGCGCCCAGGGGCGGGCGGCGGTCCCAGGCGTAGACGTTGCCGGGCATGGACTTGGCGTATTTCTTGACGTGCGCGGCGCGTTCCCCGATTTCCAGGAGCGTGCAGGCCCCGGCTATCTCGATGATGCCGATGGAGAGCGAGACCAGGGGGTAGGCGCGTTCCACGCCGTCGCGCCCGGTGGCGATAACCGAACCGCGCGCGCGGTCCTGGGCGCAGTAGCAGCCCCGTATGGCCCGCTTGAAGCAGCGGGTGGCGGCCTGGCAGATGCGCTCGACGTGTTCGGGCCGCGCGGTGAGCACGAAGTCGTCTCCGCCGATGTGGAAGAGCCTGGCGCTGGCGTCGCCGCGCCTGCGCACGGCCCAGTCCAGGATGTCCGCCGCCAGCTTGATGACCCGGTCGCCGTTCTTGAAGCCGTAGGTGTCGTTGTAGACCTTGAAGTTGTCCAGGTCGGCGTAGGCGATGGCGAAGCCCTTTTCGGCGGCAATGCCCGCCTCCACGTCGCGTTCCAGGGTGACGTTGCCGGGCAGGCCGGTAAGGGGGTTGGTGCCCTTGGCCATTTCCACCTGCACGTGGGCCAGGGCGTTGAGCAGGCGCTGCACGGTGACGATGCCCAGCACCTTGCCCTGGCGGGTGACGATGATGTCGTCGTAGGCCTTGATCTTCTCGCGCTGCATGGCAGCCTTGGCCGTGTGCTCCACGGCGGTGGCCTCGTCCACCACGAGCGGCGAGCGGTCCATGATGGCCTCGATGGGCCGCTTGGAGTAGAGGGCGGCGCCGAACTGGCCGGAGAGGTGGCGGTTGAGCTGGTATTCCATGACCAGGCCCACGGGGGTCTCGCCCTCGGCCACCACGATGCTGGCCTGGGCGCGCCCGGCGTCGAAGCAGCCCTGGGCGTCGGGTATGAGCATGCCCAGGGGGCGGATCTGGGCCGGTTCCACCAGGTTGCCGATGGGCATGAGGCAGGAGGTGGCCAGCCGCACCTGGTCCTGGACGGGGCGCAGGTAGGCGGTGTCCAGCGAGAGGGCGGGCTTGGGCGCGGCGGGGCGGGCCAGGTAGTAGCCCTGGCCGTGGTGCACGCCGATGTCGATGAGGCAGGCGGCCTGGGCCTGGGACTCGATGCCCTCGGCGATGATCTGCGAGCCGATCTTGTCCGCGAAGGTGACCAGCGTCTCGATGAGGGCGCGCTTCACCGGGTCCTTGTCGATGCCCTGGATGAGGCTCATGTCGATCTTGATGAACTCGGGCCGGATCTGGGCCACGCTGGTGAGGCCGGAGTAGCCCGCCCCGGCGTCGTCCACGGCCACCAGGTAGCCCTGGCTGCGGTAGTGGTCCAGGGTGCGGTGGAACAGGGCGAAGTCGCTGATGCTGTGGCGCTCGGTGATCTCGAAGACGATGTTCTCCGGGGCCAGGCCGGAGGCCTGGAGCAACTCCTGGGTGCGGCCGTGGGTGAACTCCGGGTCGGCCATGGTCTTGGGGTGGATGTTCAGGAAGAGCTTCTGGCCGGGCTCTATGGCCCCAAGGGTTGTGATGGCCTTCTCCCGGCAGAGGCTCTCCAGGGCAAAGAGCTTGCCGCTCTGCTCGGCGAAGTCGAAGAGCACCGCCGGGGACTGGAAGGCGCTGCCTTCGGGCCCGCGCGTCAGGGCCTCCCAGGCCATGATGGTGCCGGTGGTGAAGTCGGCTATGGGCTGGAACACCGCGCGCACGCTCCTGTCGT
Organism: uncultured Desulfocurvus sp.; assembly: GCA_964502805.1. Taxonomy (GTDB): domain Bacteria; phylum Desulfobacterota; class Desulfovibrionia; order Desulfovibrionales; family Desulfovibrionaceae; genus Humidesulfovibrio. Next base: position 989 of record CAZCYB010000010.1, on the reverse strand, counting down.
GCAGGATGGCGTTGAACTCCGAGGACAGGGAGAGCTGGCCCAGGTCCATGCGCATCTTGGCGCGCAGGCGGGCCTCGCTCACGGCCTGGAACAGCCGGGCCTCGCGGTCGCCCTGGGTTTCGCCGGGGGCGCAGGCGGCCAGGTGCGCACAGCCGAAGCCCAGGTCCAGCTCGCGCCCGGTCCAGCGCAGCAGGTGGGCGTTGGCCTCGCGCTGGGCTTTCAGCTTGATCTCGTAGGAGGCGTCGTGCAGGGCGCGGGGGTCGTTGCCGCCGCCCGGCCAGGCCAGCAAATACTCGCCGCAGTCCAGGGCCAGGCAGGAGGGCGCCACGTGCATGCGCTCGGCCACGGCGCCCTTCAGGCAACTGACGATGCGCGCCTCCATCTCCCCGGACACGTCGCGCCCGAAGAGCTCGCGCATGAGCGGAAAGTCGCGCACGGCCACCAGCAAGAGGTCCAGGCTCTGGCTGCCGCGCATGAGCTCGCGCAGGCGATTGGGCGGTGCGGGCTGGCTGCCTTCCTCGGGGGTGAAGCCCGGACTGGAGAAGGCGCGGCGCAGGTGGCAAAGGGCGGTTCTGAGCATAGTCTCCCCGGTGTTGCGCCGGAGGAGGGGACCCCCGGCCTTTTCGAGGAGCAGGCTAGGCCATGGGCGCGGGGTTTGTGTGACTCCGGCGTGACGGGCCCGTGAGCATTGCGCGACAAAAGACAGACGCCCGGCGAAGGGGCTTCGCCGGGCGTCGTGGTGCTTGGGGTGTGTGCGGGTGCTAGCGGTAGTACAGGTTGCGCCCGCCCATGGTCAGGAAGGCCTGGTGCAGGTTGCCCCGGATCTCGCGGCGGTCCCAGATGTCCTGGATGTGCCCGCGCGACAGGGCCTTGTAGGCGCTGTGGTAGTCGGGCGGGATGTCCATGCCCGTGGTCTCGCGGATGACGCCGGGCCCGGCGAAGCCCAGGCGCGAGCTGCGCACCGCATACTGGTAGGGCGAGCAGCCCAG
>CAZCYB010000009.1:22279-80228 GCA_964502805.1 uncultured Desulfocurvus sp. | reverse complement strand
TGGTGTGCAGGCTCTGGTACATGTTGGCCTTGGGCATGGAGATGTAGTCCTTGAACCTGCCGGTGACGGGCTTCCAGATGGAGTGGATGAGCCCCAGCACGGCGTAGCAGTCCTTGAGGCTGCCCACCACGATGCGGAAGGCGATGAGGTCGAAGATCTGGTCCAGGCCCAGCTCCTGCTGCATCATCTTGTTGTAGATGCTGTACAGGTGCTTGGTGCGCCCGGCCACGCGGCCCTTGATGCCGTTCTCCTTCAGCATGTCGTTGATGAGCCCGATGACCTTGTCGATGTACTCCTGCCCGGCGGTGTGGTGGCTGGCCACGCCCTGGTCGATCTGCTCGAACACGTCGGGCTTGAGGTACTTGAGGCAGAGGTCCTCCAACTCGCGCTTGGTGCGGTGCAGGCCCAGGCGGTTGGCCAGGGGCGCGTAGATCTCGATGGTCTCCTGGGCGATGAGCCGCTGCTTCACCGAGCTCTGGAAGCTCAGGGTGCGCATGTTGTGCAGGCGGTCGGCCAGCTTGACCATGAGCACGCGGATGTCCTCGGCCATGGCCAGGATCATCTTGCGGATGTTCTCGGCCTGGGCCACGGCCTTGGACTCGAACTGCATCTTGCTGATCTTGGTCACGCCGTCGACGATGTCGGCCACTTCCTCGCCGAAGAGTTCCTCAATCTCGTCGATGGTGGCCTTGGTGTCCTCCACCGTGTCGTGCAAGAGGCCCGCGGCCACGGTGGCCTCGTCCAGCTTCATGTCCGCCAGGATGCTGGCCACGCTCATGGGGTGGGAGAGGTAGGGCTCGCCGGAGAGGCGCGTCTGGCCCAGGTGGGCCTGCGCGGTGAACACGTAGGCCTTCTGAATCAGGTCCAGGTCGGGCTTCTCGATGTAGGAAGCGACCTTGTCGGTAATCTCATTGATGCGGATCATTGCTGCGTGAACTCCGGGCGCTGGTATACCTTGGGTATCCACCACCGGATGAAGTTGTGGGTAATGCCGGCGGGCGCGGGCTCGATGCCCTGCACCCGGGCGTGGACCATGGGCAGGGCCATGGGCACGTAGAGGAAGCAGTAGGGCTGCTCCTGGTGAAAGATCTCCTGGATGCGGCCGTAGATGGCCTTGCGCTCGCCCTGGTCCAGGGTGCTGCGCCCGCGCTCCAGCAGGGCATCCAGCTCGGGATTCTTGAAGCCCACGAAGTTGAGCCCGCCGGGCACGGCCTTGGAGGAGTGCCACACGTCGTACAGGTCCGGGTCCTGCACGATGTTCCAGCCCATGACCAGGGCGTCGAAGCGGCCCTTGTCGATGAACTCCTTGATGAACGAGGCCCACTCCACGGTGCGGATCTCCACCTTCATGCCCAGCTGCGCCAGGCGGCTCTGGATGATGATGGCCGCCTTGATGCGCTGGCTGTTGCCCTGGTTGGTCAGGATGGTGAAGGCGAACTTCTGGCCCTGGGCATTTGTCAGCGGCGCGCCGGGGGCCTTGCGCGTCCAGCCTGCCTCGGCCAGCAGGCGCACGGCCCTGTCCCGGTCATATTCGTTGGCCGGGATGGCCGCGTTGTACGCCCAGGTGCCGGGCTTGTACGGCCCGTTGGCCGCAATGCCGAGCCCAGCCAGCACTCCACGAACGATCTCGTCCTTGTCGATGGCGTGGTTTATGGCCCGGCGCACCCGCACGTCGGAGAACAGCGGGCTCTTCAGGTTGTAGCCCAGGTAGGTGTAGGCCGAGGCCACGTACTGGAACTTGCGGAAATTGCTCTCCCAGCCGCCGCCCTTGGTCTGGTAGAGGTACTGCTGCGGCGAGAGGTTGATGGTGTCCAGGTTCCCGGCCCCCAGCTCCATGAACTGCGTGGACTGGTCCGGGATGATGCGGATGACCAGCTCGTCCAGGTAGGGGCGGCCCTCGAAGTAGTCCGGGTTGGCCACAAGCACCAGCCTGTCCCCGGCGGTCCAGCTCTTGAGCAGATACGGCCCGGCGCCCACGGGCTGGCGGCTGTACCTCGTCTTGAGCAGGTCCTCGCCCTCCAGCAGGTGCCTGGGCAGGATGGCGTGGGCCCAGGTGACCAGGGCCCGGGCGAAGGGCTTGTCGTAGCGCGCCTCGAAGGTGTAGTCCCCGGTGCGCCTGAACTCCTTCACGGCCAGGTAGTCCTCGGCGTAGGCCGTGGGCGTCTTGGGGTCGATCATGAGCCGGTAGGTGAACTCCACGTCGCGGGCGGTGAGCGGCTGCCCGTCGGTCCAGCGGATGTCGCGCCGGAGCGTGAACCGGAGCAGGCGCCCGCCCTCCAGCACCTCGTACTTCTCCGCGGCCTGTGGCACCAGGTTGATGTTCTTGTCGTACTTGAGCGGAGCCACGTAGATGTGGTCGGCCACCTCGTGGGAGGCGGAGTCGCTGGCCAGGGGCGGAATGAGGTTCGACGGCTCGCCGATGACGGCCTCGATGAGCCTGCCGCCCTGCTCCGGGGTGGCCGGGATGTCCTGCTGGCGCACCTGGATGGCCTGACCGCCGGCCCCGCCACCGGACTGGCCGCCGCCCCTCCCGCCGCCATCGGGGCCGCAGGCCAGAAGCCCGCACAGGCCAAGGGCCGCGAGCGCTGCGCAGAGGCACCGGGGGAGTAGTCGCCGCATCAGGAATCCTCTTGCCAACAGGGGCAATGTTGAGCATAACGTGGGCATATGAGCGCCCTGGCTGGCAGTATGGACCAGAGCTTGAAAAAAGCCAAGCGGCCCTTGCTTTTGTTCCGCTGATGCCTATACTCGCTCATTCGCGCTTTCCGCTGGGGGCGGGCAGTCACCCGCGCCCCGGAAACCAGCCCAGATCAAGGAGTTTCACGTTTCATGCCCATAGCTGAAGAGGCCAAGCTTCGGGAGATCGTCAACCGCTTCATCAAGGAGACGGTCCCCGACTATATAACCGAGAGCGCCTACGCCATTGTGGAGAACGATGGCGTGCAGAAGCTCGACCTGCAGCAGCGCGACCAGTTCCTGGACGTGGACGGGCAGGTCCAGGGCGACGACTTCCAGATCTACCACTCCGAGCTGGGCATCAACTTCAGCGACGGCAGCATCAACTACTACTGCAACTGCCCGGATTCCTTCTCCGGCGTGTGCCGCCACGTGGGCGCCACGGCGGTGAAGCTCCTGAAGAGCCTTTCCGCGCCGGGCAAGAAGACCTCCGAGCTGCCCAAGCCGCGCACCGAATGGCGGCAGACCTTCCGCGGCTTCTTCTCCACCGAGCTGGAGGCCGAGCCGGGCAAGCACTACTTCGTGTTCCGCCTCTACCCGGAGCCGGGTCGGCTCCAGGTGGCCTTCCTGCGCGCCCGCCAGAACAAGAGCGGCATCTCCACGGTGCAGCAGCAGATCACGCTTGAGCAGATCCTCAAGAACCCGGACTGGTGCGAACTCTCCCCCGGCCTGCCCAAGGTGGCGGGCATGATCGCCCACTACCTGGACTACCAGGGCCACCGGGTGGAGCTGCCCGCGGGCCTGCACTCCTGGTTCTTCCGGGCCATCAAGAACGAGTACTACCTGTTCCTGCGCGACACCGAGCAGCCCGTGCGCATCGAGAACAAGACCATGCAGCTCAAGCTCTCGCCGCAGCTCTCCGAGGACGGCCTGGGCTTCGACATCATGCTCTCCCGCGACGACCGGCCGCCCTTCTCCATCCGCCGTGAGGACGAGCTGTACTTCTACGGGCGCCTGCCGCTGTGGGTGTTCTGGAAGGGCAACTTCCACCCCGTGCAGACCGGCCTGGACCCGGAGCTCATCCAGAAGATGGTGGAGCAGGGGCCCATCGTGCCCCACGCGGACATCTCGGAGTTCCTGGACCGCGTGTGGACCAAGATCCCCGTGTCCGACCTGCACGGCCAGGAGGACTTCCTGGAGCGCATGGGGCCCATCTTCCAGCCCGCGGAGTTCAACCCCAAGCTGTACCTGGACGAAGAGGGCAGCCTGCTGGTGCTGAAGATTTCCTGCGTGTACGAGACCGACCACGGCGAGGTGAGCCTGCCCGGGCCCAACCCGGACCTGCAGACCGGCAGCTACCGCTACGGCGAGAAGAGCTACCTCATCCGCCGCGCCCAGGACGAGGAGGCCGTGCTGTTCGCCGAGCTGCAGCACATGGGCTTCCAGCCGCGCAGCAACCACACCTGGTTCATGGAGCAGGAGGCGGCCATCAACTTCCTGCTCGACTTCTACCCCATGCTGGTGGAGGGCTACCGCGTCTACGGCGAGCAGAACCTGACCCGCTACAAGGTGCGCCTGTCCAAGCCGGAGATCGTGGCCGAGGTGAAGAGCGACGAGGAGAACAAGTGGTTCACCTTGGACCTCACCGTGCAGTACGACGACCAGAAGGTGCCCATCGAGGACATCTGGCGCGCCTGGGTGCAGAAGAAGCGCTACGTGCAGCTCAAGGACGGCTCCTACACCAGCCTGCCGGAGTCCTGGCTGCGCCGCCTGGGCCATAAGCTCAAGGCACTGGGCTACGACCCCGAGAAGCCGCCGCAGAAGAAGTTCCAGCAGTTCGAGGCCCCGGTGCTGGACAACCTGCTCGACGACATGCCTGGCGCCAAGACCGACGCCTATTTCGTGAAGCTCAGGGAGAAGATCAGCAACTTCCAGCAGATCCGGCAGATCCCGCCCCCGCGCGGCCTGAACGCCACCCTGCGCCCGTACCAGGTCATGGGCCTTTCCTACCTGAACTTCCTGCGCGACTACGGCTTCGGCGGCATCCTGGCCGACGAGATGGGCCTGGGCAAGACCGTGCAGACCCTGTCCTTCGTGCAGTCCATCATCGAGCGCGGGGCCAAGGGCCCCACCCTCATCGTGGTGCCCACCAGCGTGCTGCCCAACTGGGAGCGCGAGGCAGCGAAGTTCGTGCCCGAGCTCCGGCGGCTGACCATCTACGGCGCCAAGCGCGAGGACCTGTTCGCGCGCATCAAGGACTCGGACATCATCATCACCACCTACGCGCTGCTCAGGCGCGACCTGGAGGAACTCTCCAAGTACAAGTACACGGTGGTGATCCTGGACGAGGCCCAGAACATCAAGAACCCCAACACCATCACCGCCCGCAGCGTACGGCGGCTGGACGCGGACATGCGCCTGTGCCTCTCGGGCACGCCCATCGAGAACAACCTCTTCGAGCTGTGGAGCCTGTTCGAGTTCCTCATGCCCGGCTTCCTGGGCTCGCAGCACAGCTTCCAGCGCGGCATAGTGAAGCCCATCAAGGACGCCGACGACGAGACGCTGAACTACCTGAGAAGCCGCGTGAAGCCGTTCATCCTGCGGCGCACCAAGAACGAGGTGGCCAAGGACCTGCCGCCCAAGATCGAGACCACGCACTACTGCGACCTGGCCGACGAGCAGCGCGACCTGTACGGCGCCCTGGCCGCCAAGCTCAAGGAGCAGGTGCTGCGCGACGTGGACGAGAAGGGCCTGGCCAAGAGCCAGATGTCCATCCTGGACGCGCTCTTGAAGCTGCGCCAGATCTGCTGCCACCCGCGCCTTTTGAAGCTGGACATCCCGGGCATCAACACCAACCTGCCCTCGGGCAAGTTCGACGCCTTCAAGGACCTGGTGACGGACATCATCGAGGGCGGGCACAAGGTGCTGGTGTTCTCGCAGTTCGTGCAGATGCTGCACATCATCCGCTCCTGGCTGCAGATCCGCGACGTGCCCTTCGCCTACCTCGACGGGTCGAGCAAGGACCGCTTCGAGCAGGTGGACAAGTTCAACGACACCCCGGAGATCCCCATCTTCCTCATCTCGCTCAAGGCGGGCGGCACGGGCCTCAATCTCACCAGCGCGGACTACGTCATCCACTACGACCCGTGGTGGAACCCGGCGGTGGAGAACCAGGCCACGGACCGCACCCACCGCATCGGCCAGAAGCGCCAGGTCTTCGCCTACAAGATGATCTGCCAGAACACGGTGGAGGAGAAGATCCTGAAGCTGCAGGAGCAGAAGAAGGACGTGGCCGAGGCCATCATCCCCGGCCAGTCGGCGTTCAAGTCCCTCACGCGCGACGACCTGGAGATGCTCTTCGAGATCTAGTCCGCCACCCCGCTGGACAACCCGGGGCCCAAGCCCCAGCCTGGAGCGCATGAACCGAGTCACCACGCCGCTCATCGCCTTGTACGACGCCCTGTACGAAACCTGCGAACGCCAGGACGTGCGCCGCCTCGTGGCCACCGGCCTGGTGCTCTACTTCCTCTCCGCCGTGCTGCTCATAGAGGCCAACCGCCTGGGCCTGCTGCCCCCGGGCCTGGCCGCGGGCGTGTCGCTCAACCGCTTCGACGCGGTGAACCAGGCCTTCACCCTGGTGCTCATCCTGGAGGTGGTGGACCTGGTGTTCTGCCTGCCCAAGAGCACCAGCAAGTCCGTGGGCAAGCAGTTCGAGATCCTGGCGCTCATCCTTCTGCGCGGCGCCTTCAAGGGCCTGTCGCAGTTCCCGGAGCCCATCGACGTGGACCACCACCAGGAGGTGCTGCTCAACCTGGCGCTGAACGCCCTGGGCGCGCTTTCGGTGTTCCTGCTGCTGGGCCTGTACACCTGGCTCAACAAGCGCGGGCCCAAGCTCAAGAAGCCGGTGGACCTGGCCCGGTTCATCACGGCCAAGAAGCTCGTGGCCCTGGTGATGCTGGGCTCGTTCATCGGCATGGGCCTGGAGAACGCCTACCTGCTCTTGAGCGGCAGGCCGATGCACGACGTGTTCCACGACTTCTTCACCCTGCTCATCTTCACCGACGTGCTGCTGCTGCTCATCGCCCAGCGCCACCTGCCGGAGTTCCACACCATCTTCCGCAACTCCGGGTTCGCCCTGTCCACGCTGCTCATCCGGCTGGCGCTCACGGCCAACACGGTGCTGTCCATCATCGTCAGCGTGGGGGCCGTGGCCTTCGCCGTTGGCGTCAACGCCGCGTTCAACGCCTTCTACGGCAAGGTCTCCGAGGCCGTGGAGGGCAACGAGGCCCCGGCGGCCCCCCTGGTGGGAACGTTGGCCGCGCCTGATCCTGGAGACAGCGGCGTGTGCCACGGCCCGGACATCACCGACTGCGAACCGCGCGAGGAGAAACCCCATGCCTAGGCCCGGCAAGCCCGGCTTTTCCAAGATGACGGGCAGCGCCAGGAAGCGCCTGTACGGCGAGCGGCGAATGCTGGCCTGCGGCTACACCGCCCAGGATCAGGACGCCCTGCTGGCCATGATGGAGCGCTGGAACTTCGGCGACGTGCCCGCCATTTTCGCCCAGGGCCCCGATGCCGAGCGCACCGTGGGCGAGGTGCTGCGAGAGCCCGCCGGATACGGGCGCGGGGCCGACAGCCCCCTGCCGCGCGCCATCGTCCTCTCCGGCGTCACGGAAAAGGAGCTCAACACCTTCATGGCCGCCTGGAAGCACCTGGGCCTCCCGGCCCAGAACTGGGCAGCGCTCACCCCCACCAGCGAAGGCTGGACGCTTCTGGACCTCCTGGCCGAGTTGGACATGGAGCGCATCGCCATGCAGGCCATGCGCAAGTAACGCTTGAAGAAATGCCAAACAAAGGCCCCGCGCGGAGAGTATCCGGCGGGGCCATTTCGTTTTGCTTGGGGCGTTGGCTAGAACGGCACGTCGTCCATGCCGCTGGCTTCACTCGGAAAGGCCGGGCCCAGGTCCTCGTCCTCGAAGGGGGGCTGCTGGCCCTTGTTCTGCTGGCCGCCCTGCGGGCGCTGCTGGTAGCCGCTCTGCCCGCCCTGGGCCCTCTGCTGGCGGGGGGCGAAGCCGCCCTCCTCGCTGCCGCCACCACCGCCCTGGCTGCGGCCGCCCAGGGACTGCACCCGCTGGGCCACCACCTCGGTGGTGTAGCGGTCCTGGCCTTCCTTGTCCTGCCACTTGCGGGTCTGCAGGCGGCCCTCCACCATGACGAGCGCGCCCTTGGCCAGGTAGTTGCTGCAGAACTCGGCGTCCTTGTCCCAGGCCACGATCTTGTGCCACTCGGTCTTGTCCACCCAGGCGCCCTGCTGGTCCTTGATGCGCGTGCTGGTGGCCAGGCTGAGCTTGACCCAGGGGCGGCCGGACTGCGTGTAGGCGATGGCGGGGTCCTGCCCCAGGTGCCCGACGAGGATAACCTTGTTCAAACTGCCGGCCATATGTCTGCTCCTTGGCGGATGAAGTTCTGATTCAGACAGCGCCTACCACGTCAGCGCTCGTCTCGTAAAGAGAAGCCTTTTTTCGTCCCGCGCGCGGCGCGCTCGGCCTCGTCCAGGGCGTCCTCGATCTCGTCGGTGCTGGCGCTGGCCGCCTTGGCGTTCCACTCGGCCAGCTCGGCCTCCAGCCGGGCCTTGGCCGCGGCTGCACGGCGGATCTGCTCGCCCGCCAGCCCGGCCTCTTCCTCGGGCAACACGCCCATGTCCAGGCGGTCGGCCAGGTTCTCCACCAGCTCAAGCACGCCGCGCGGGGCCTCGAACAGCACCGGCGGCGAAAAGCCCAGGCGGCACAGGGCGGGCCAGCGCTTCTCCACCTCGGCCTGGTCCCAGGTCTGGGCCGAGACGCGCACGATGAGGTTGCGGCCCATGGCCCCGCCTAGTCCCGCTCCTCCCACTCGCCCTGCACGCGGTTCACCACGTCCTGGATGAGGGAGAGCTGGGATTCCGGGCACACGCCGATGAGCGGCTGGCCGCCGTCGACGTTGTCGCCCTGCTGGAAATACACGGCGTAGATGATGCCCTCTGGCCCGCTGTAGGCCAGCGGGGTCTCGCGCTTCATGCGCGAGACGATGAACATCTCCATGCCTTCCTTGAGCTTCACGCTCTGCTCGCCGCCGGCCTTGATCTTGGCGTCGATCTCCGGGACGAAGTAGTACTTGGCGCGCTCCGGAGCCAGGAAAAGGTTCAAGGCTTTCTTGAGGATGCGCCCGATGACCTCCTCCTTGGACAGGAAGTGGCGGATGGTCATGAGCCGCTCCCCGGCCTCCACGAACTGGCCTTCCAACTCGGCGCGCAGGTCCACCACGCTGCCCTTCATGGTGGCGCAGATGGGCTTCTTGTTCTTCTCCCGGGTCAGGTTGGCCAGAAGGGTGCCGGGCACCTCGTGCCACTTGCCCGTGGTGCCCACCACGCGGTCGCCCACGTTCAGGCCCACGAACTGGACCACCTCGGTGTGCGGGGTGCGGATCTCGATCTCCTCGTAGGGCGAGGCGTTGATTTCCTCAAGCAATTCCTTGACGTTCAGCAAATTCGTATCCTCAAGTTTTGGCGTGTCAGCGGTAGTACAGGTTCTTGCCGCCCATGGTCAGCAGCGCCTGGTGGAGGTTCTTGCGAATCTCGCGCCGGTCCCAGATACCCTGAATATGCCCGCGCGACAAGGCCGAGAATGCCCGGTGGTACCGGGGGGGAACGTCCATGCCCGTGGTCTCGCGGATGACGCCGGGCCCGGCGAAGCCGATGTTTGAGGAGCGCACGGCGAACTGGTAGGGCGAGCAGCCCAGGAAGCTGGCCACCGGCCCGGCGTAGGAGTTGGTGTCGTAGAGCACCAGGTACAGGCCTCCGGCCTCGATGTACTGGCGCACGGCCATGGTCACGCGGGGCATCTGGATGACCCCGCAGGTGCCCTCCTGGATGCGTATGCCCGCCGTGCCGTGGGAGTACATGATGAAGGGCGTGCGCCGGATCATGGCCCGGTGCGCGGCGCGGATGAGCTTCTCGCCCTCGGCCGCGCCCACGGTGCCGCCCCGGAAGGGGCTGGCCAGCACGGCCACCACGGTCTTGATGCCCTCGATGTGCGTCTCGAAGGTGATGCACGAGCTGCCCAGGCCGGTCTTGGCCTTGGCCTCCTCCAGCTTCAGGTCGAAGCCCTCGTACCCCAGCGGATTGCCGGACTCCAGCTCGCGGTTGAACTCGTAGGCCTGGCCGAAGTCGAAGACGTTGTACAGGTACCACTGGAATTCCATGGGAAAGTGGTGCCCGCAATAGGAGCAGACCCCGGCGAACTCACCGAACAGGTCCGGCGCCCAGAGGTCCAGGCAGCCGTGGGTGGGCGTGTTGGGGCAGGTCAGGGTGCGGTCCTCGCGGCTCTTGGGGCTCACGTAGACCCACTGGTCCTCCACCTTGCAGGCCCCCTCCTCCGGGCAGGAGAGGCGCGTCAGCCGCTCCAGGGCCTCGGGCGGCACCTGCAGACGGCGCGTGCCGTCGCCCAGGCCCAGGTACTTGCCCACGCGCCCGCCCAGGCCCAGGCGCAGGGCCCGCACCTCGGCCTCCAGGCCCTCCAGCAGGCCGGAGAGGCTGCGCTTGTAGCGCGCCAGAAACTCGTAGCGCAGCAGGCTGTGCGCGGCCCACAGCCCGCCCTCGGCCACGGCCAGCACGCGCGCGCCCAGGGAGCGGTTGTCGCGGCAGGCGCGCCTGCTCATGGCCCGGAAACGCTCGAAGCGCCGCCGGATGATCTTCTGCTTGGCTCCCGGGCCCAGGCTCCAGCGCACGAAGATGTCCTGGGGGTCGGCGTCCTCGCCCTTGCGGCGCAGGGCCATGGCCCGCAGCGGTCCCAGGCGCTCCACGGAGTGCACGACCTCGTCGGTGGCGCGGATGACCTCGCGCCGAAGCTGCCGGAAGAACTCGTAGTGCTCTGGCCTGGCGCCCAGGGGCGGCTCCTCGATGATGTGGTCGATGAGGCCCAGCTCCAGGTTGTCCGCCGCGGTGATGCGCAGCCGCTCGGCGCACTTGGAAATGAGCTCCGGCGTGGCCTTGTCCTTCAGGCCGCCCTCGATGGCCGCCGCGCCCTCGGGCGAGATCACCGAGTAGTAGCCGTGGGAGAGCATGAGCCTGCGGTCCGCCAGGGCTATGGCCTCGGCCCCGCCGCTGCCGCCCTCGGAGAAGACGGCCACCACGGGCACGCGCAGCCCGGACATGACGTAGAGGTTCTTGGCGATCTGCTGGGCCGCGCCGGGGTAGTCCTCCACGGGAAAGGCCCCGGGGGTGAACACGTAGGTGTGGATGGGGATGTTCTCGATCTCGGCCACGCGCATGTAGTACAGGGCGTTGGCGTTGCCCCAGGGCTTGATGGACCCGCCGTTGCGGAACTCCTGGCCGTGGCCCTTCTCCTGGCCGATGACCATCACCGACTGGTGCACGGTCTTCTTGCCCATGCGCCGGGCTATGGTGGCGCGGGCGATGATGATGCCCGGGTCGATGCTCCACTCGTCCTGACCGCCGATCTCGGTGTAGTTGTCGTAGACGTTCTCCAGGATGTCCTTGAGGCAGATGCGCTGGGGATGGCGCACGATGCGCACGCGGTCCATGGGGGTCAGTTCGCTGTCGAGCTTTGCCTCCAGCAGGGCGAAGAGTTCCTCCAGCTGGGCCACCTGCTTGGAGATCTCGCGCATGCCCAGGTGCGGGGCCTGGGCCAGGAACTCCTCCAGCCGGTGCCGCAGAAGCGAGACCGAGGCGTTCTCGCGCGGGCCGAAGATGTCCGTGATGTAGGCCAGCCGTCCGGCCAGCTCCTGGGTGCGCTTGTCTATGTCCATAGTACGGCGTCCATGCGTTGCGGCGCCCCCCTAGAAGTGCAGGATGGTCTGGGTGCGGTTCATGAGGAACTCCACGTTGGTGCGCAGGGCCTCGCCCTTGCTGTCGCGCCCCTGCAGCACCAGGCCGGAGAGGAACGCCAGCCCGCGCTCGCGGGCCTGGGCCAGGTCCGCCCCCCAGACGATGGCCAGGGCCAGGTTGGGGTCGAAGTCCATGGGGATGTCGTAGGGGCTTTCGCCCTGCAGGGTGGTGGGAACCTGCGTGAACACCTGGAGCCAGGGCTCGGGCTTCCAGCCGAAGCGCTCGATGCGCCCCAGGCACGGGGTGAAGCGGTTGGCCGGGTCCTCGGCCAGGATGCGGTACTCGATGCCCACGCCCTCCAGGCGGATGTCCTCCTGGCCGTAGCCCAGGGCGTCGCCCAGGCCCAGGCGGATCTGCTCGGAGATGATGTCCACCCCGGCGGAGGTCTCCGGGCGGCCCGCAATGCGCGAGATGACGCCGGACACGCCGTTCTCCACCTGGATGCGCGTATTGACCTCCATCAAGAACGGCTCGCCCTTGGGGGTCACGATCCACTCCCAGGTGCCCACGTTGTCGTAGCCAACCTGCAGGGCCATGTTCACGGAGTGCCGGGTGATGGCTTCCAGCACGCCAGCGGCGTCGAAGGCGTAGGAGTAGCTGGCCGGGTCGAAGCCCGGTGCCACCTCGATGCGCTTCTGCCTGCCGATGCTCTGCACCGAGCAGTTGCGCGTGCCGAAGTGCACGGCCCGGGTGCCGCCGCGCTCGGCCACCACCTGCACCTCCAGGTGGTTGAAGTCGAAGACCCGCTGCTCGATGAGCACGCCCTCGTCGCTTAAGTTGCGCTTGGCGTAGTTGCGTATGCGCCTGTACACCGAGCGGAACTTGTCCAGGTCGTAGACCTCCTCGATGCCCATGCCGCCGCCGCCCGCGCTGGCCTTCACCAGCACGCAGCCCTCCTCGATGCCCTGGTCCTCCTGGAAGGCGAAGATGGTCTGGGCCAGCTCCACGGCCTCCATCTCGTCGTAGATGGGCCTGTCCGAGCCGGGGATGGTGGGCACCTCGTGGCTGCGGGCGATGCGCTTGGTGTTGATCTTGTCCCCCAGGTCGCGGATGGCCGTCCAGGAGGGCCCGATGAAGATGAGCGGGCGCTTGCGGGTGGTGACGCGGCGGGCGAAGCGAAAATCCTCGGCGAAGAAGCCGTAGCCGGGGTGCACGGCGGTGGCCCCGCAGGCGTCGGCCACGGCCAGTATCTCGCTGGGGTCCTGGTAGGAGCTGATGCGGTAGGCGCTGCCCGCGCCACCCAGCTCTCGCGCCAGGCGCACGTGCCCGGACTGTTCGTCCGACGCGGTGTACAGGCAGACGAAGCGGTGGCCGAGGGACGCGCAGGCGCGGGCGATGCGCATGGCGATCTCGCCACGGTTGGCGATGAGTATGGTGTGCCGGGTCATGGACGCTGCCGGTGCCTGGGCCCAGGGGCCCGCTACCCGGCCTCCCGCTTGGCCTTGCGCAGCTCGATGAGGCGTTTCTGCACCTCCAGCACAAGCTTGTCGAGCTTGATCTCCTGGCGGCGGTCCAGGCCGATGAAGACGCAGCCGATGATGCCCTTCTCGGTGATGACGCGCATGACCTTGGCCTTCACGTCATCGAGGAACAGGCGCTTGGCCAAGAGCAGCTGGACCTGCAGTTCCTGGCCGGAGCTGTAGAAGCGGGGGTTGTCGCCAAAGGCGAACCCCGAGGCGCTGATGTCCAGGATGGGGAAGTCCTGCACCCCGCGCTCCGAGGTCACGCGGATGTCAAGGCCGGGAACCCTGGTGCGGTACGCCTGGCGGAGCTTGTCGTCCTCGCCCGGCATCTGGATGTCGAAGTCCATGGGGAACCTCTCATGTATATGCTCTGCTACCTCCGGGCCGTTGTGCGCCCTGGGAAGCGTTCTACTACTTCTTGCCGTAAACGCGCTTCTCCAGCACGAACTCCACCCGGCGGTTCTGGGCCCTGTACTCCTCCGTGGTGTTGGGGAACAGGGGGTTCATGTCCGCCAGGCCGGTGGAGGTGAGCCGCTTGGGCTCTATGCCCATCTGCATGAGGATGCGCAGCACGTTCACCGCCCGCATGGAGGAGATCTCCCAGTTGTCGCGGAAGCGGGAGCCCGCCGGGGGCGGGCGATCGTCGGTGTAGCCGCGCACGTTGATGACCTGGTCAGGGTGCTGGGCGAAGAAATCCTTCATCTCCATGATGATCTGCCTGCCCTTTTCGGTCAGGGCCACGTCGCCGCTGGAAAAGAGCACGTCGCCCGGCGCGCGGATGGTGATGAGCCCGTCCTCGAAGTTGGCGCCCACCAGGCCCTCCAGGCCCTTCTTGGTCTGCAGGAGCTTCACCTCGGCGAAGACCTTCTGCTGGGCGGCCATGATCTGCTTGTTCAGCATCACCTGGTCCATGATGATGCCGGCCTCTTCGCGGCTGATGGTGCTGGTGGCCAGCTTGCTCTCCTTGCCGCTCAGGGCCTGGGTAACGGCCTGCAGGGTGGAGTTGATGCGCTGTTCGTCCGGCACGCTCATGGCGTAGAGCATGATGAAGAACACCAGCATGAGCATGGTGAGGTCGGAGAAGGTCGTGAGCCACTCTTGGGGATCACTTTCTTCCTCCTCGTCCACGCTCTTGCTTATATATTCATAATCGTCGCTCATTATCTATTCCTCTCGCGCGGGGAAAGGAACGAGGACAGCTTCTCGGAGACCAGCAGCGGATTGTTGTTCTCCAAAATGGACTTGGCGCCCTCGAAGATGACCTCCAGGTGCAGTTCCTCCTGGAGCGTGCGCGTGCGCAGCTTGTTGGCGATGGGCAGAAAAATGACCGTGGCCAGGATGGAGCCGTAGAAGGTGGTGATGATGGCCACGGCCATGGCCGGGCCGATGCTCTTGGGGTCGTTCATGTTCGAGAGCATCTGCACCAGGCCGATGAGCGTGCCGATCATTCCGAAGGACGGGGCCAGGCTGCCCAGGCGCTTGAACACCTCCTGGCCCACCTTGTGGCGGCGCTTCATGGAGCTGATCTCGATGGACAGGGTCATGCGGATGAGGCCGGGGTCGGCGTTGTCCGCGATGAGCTGGCAGGCCTTCTTGAGCACCACGTTGTCCGTCTTGACGTTTTCCAGGGCGATGAGGCCCTCGCGACGGCTGATCTCGGCGATCTTGACCATGATGTTGACCACTTCGCGGACCCGCACCTTGCGCGAGGAGAAGGCCTTGAAGCCCGCATAGAAGGCCTGCTTCACTTCCTCGAAGGGAAAGGCCACGAAGATGGTGCCGAAGGTGCCGCCGAGCACGATCATGACGCTGGGCACGTCGATGAAGATGCTCATCTCGCCGCCCATCATGATGGCGGCCACCACCAGCGAGAGGCCGGAGAAGAGTCCTATGAGAGTTGCGAAATCCATAGACTGCGCCTACCCTGGCTTGTGTTTTCGGTTGCGCCTGGGGTAGAGGTTCCACACAAGGAAACCCTCAACACTTGGCGGCGCATTCGTGAACCTACCGGAAACCGTCCGACACTCTGCACGCTTCATACGCGAAAAACTGGGCAATATTCAAGCAGGAACCTTGGGCCTGATTCTGGGCAGCGGCCTGGACGACCTGTCCGCGCGCATCCAGGATCCCAAGGACATTCCCTGCGCCGAAATCCCCGGCCTGCCCGCCTCCACGGTGCAGGGCCACGGCGGGCTGCTGCGCCACGGCGCCCTGGGCGGGCTGCCGGTGCTGGCCTTCCGGGGCCGCGCGCACCTCTACGAGGGCCACTGCGCCGCCACGGCCTGCCTGCCGGTGCGCCTGCTGGGCGAGCTGGGCGTGCGCACCCTGGTGCTCACCAACGCCGCCGGGGCCCTGAACCCGCTGTTCGAGGTCGGCACGCCCATGCTCATCACCGACCACATCAACCTCACGGGCCAAAGCCCGCTCACCGGCCCAAACCACGAGCCCTGGGGACCGCGCTTCCCGGACATGAGCCGCGTCTGGTGCCCGGAGCTCCTCGCCCTGGCCCGGGCCAAGGCCCTGGAGCTGGGCCTGCGCGTGGAGCGCGGCGTGTACCTCCAGGTGTGCGGCCCGCAGTTGGAGACTCCCGCCGAGACAAGGGCTTATCGGCAGATGGGGGCCGATGCCATAGGGATGAGCACGGCCATCGAGGCCATCGCCGCCCACCACATGGGCATCCGGCTGCTGGGCATCAGCTGTCTGACCAACAAGAACCTGCCGGACTGCATGGCCGCAACCAGCCACCAGGAGGTGCTGGACATGGCCGGACGCGCCTCCTCGGGCATGGCCGACCTGGTGGAGGCCGTGGCTCGGGCCCTGGCCGCGCAGGCGGAAAAGACCCCTTGAAACCACGCGGCGTCCCGGCATAAAGTAATCCGGCGAAGCGTACGATAAGGCTGGCATGCCAGCGGTCCCAGGCCCATTCCCGGGCGGACGCTGGACGGGGTGACATGAACGCGAACAGGACCCACCGGGCCGCCGCCCTCCTCCTTCTGCTGCTTGCCGCCGCCACGCTGCTGGCTGGCTGCGGCAGCACCACCACGTCCTACTACAACCGCATCAAGCGCACCGTGGTGGACGCCAAGGACGACGTGCTGGGCACCCGGCCCACCACGGCGGAGCTGTTCCCCGAGGACTCCACCCCGCTCACAGACATCAGCTACGACGCCGCCGACGACATGATGGGCCTGTTCTCCCCGGCAATGAACAAGAAGTCGCCCATCTACTACGAGCGCTTCGTCAACCGCGTGGACCCGGCCGACCCCTCGCCCTTCGGTCGGCTGGTGGCCGATCAGGTGGCCGCGCGCCTGGCCCTGCGCAACTTCCTGGTCACCGACGGCCCGGCCTACGTGCCGGCGCTGAAGCAGGCCTCGCCCCCGCCGGTGAACGACGCCGTGGACGCCAAGGGCCGCGCCGCCAACGAGCAGAAGTTCGCCCAGGAGGCGGAGCCCGTGCGGCCCACGGTCATGACCGGCAGCTACCTCATCGCCGACAGGGTGGTCTATCTCACGGCCAAGATCACGGCCCTGGACAACGGCCAAATCATGGCCGCGCACAGCTGGACCGTGCCCGTGAACCGCAACACGCGCTCGCTTTTGCCGCAGATCCGCCAGACCGGCGGCATGCGGCCCTCGGTGCGCACCAGCCTGGGCACCAGCCCCCACGCCATCGCCAACCCCTCGGGCCAGTTCCAGAACTACGTCACCCGCGACCTGGTGCGCTAGCGCCCCATGCCCCCACGCCCCTGCGGGCCTTGACGCGGCAGCGATCCTCACCTACCACTGGCGGCCAACGCAGGTGAGGAAAATCCAATGGCAGACAGCATCCCGACGCTTTTCGACTCCTTTTTCCAGGCCGAGGCCCGCATGTTCCTCCTGGCGGGCATCCGCATCGCCCTTTCCGAGGACGGCAAGGACCTGACCAGCCTGGGGATCTTTGGCGACAACGACCTGGCCGTGGCGCACATCGTGGCCAAGCAGGACACCGTGGTGGCGGGCCTGCCGCTCATCGGCCTCATCCTCGAGTTCGCGGGCTGCGAATTCCAGCACATGCTCAACGTGGACGAGGGCGACAAGGTCGGCCCCGGCACGCTCATCGCCGCCATCCAGGCCCCGGCCACACACATCCTGCGCACCGAGCGCGTGATCCTCAACTATCTCGGCCACCTCTCGGGCATCGCCACCCTCACGGCCAGGTACGTGGCGGCGCTGAAGGGCACGCCCACCACCCTGCTGGACACGCGCAAGACCCTGCCCGGCCTGCGCTACCCCGAAAAGTACGCCGTGCTGGTGGGCGGGGCCATGAACCACCGCCTGAACCTCTCCGAGATGCTCATGGTCAAGGACAACCACATCGACCGGGCCGGGGGCATCACCCCGGCGGTGGCCGCCCTGCGCGCCGCCTACGGCGACGACTGCCCGCCCATCGAGGTGGAATGCCGCACCCCGGAGGAGGTCCGCGAGGCCGCCGCGGCAGGCGTGGCGCGCATCATGCTTGACAACATGCCCCCGGACATGATGCGTGAGAGCCTGAAGCTCATCCCCCCCGGCATCCAGAGCGAGGCCAGCGGCAACGTGACCCTGGAGAACATCGCCGACATCGGGGCCATCGGGCCGGACTTCGTCAGCGTGGGGCGCATCACCCACTCCGCGCCCTGCTCCGACTACAGCCTGCGCCTGTCGCCCCTGAACGAATAACCGCGTACCAGGAACGAGGACATGAGCACCTTCGCCGAGCGCATCGCCGAACAGAAGGCCAGGTACGGCTCCCGGCTGGCCATCCTGGGCCACCACTACCAGGCCGACGAGGTCATCCGCCACACCGACTTCCAGGGCGACTCCCTGGAGCTGGCCCGCAAGATCGATGGGCTGGACGCAGAGCACGTGGTGTTCTGCGGCGTGTTCTTCATGGCCGAGTCCGCCGCGGCCCTGGCCCGGCACGGGCAGAAGATCCACATCCCCGACGCCACCGCCACCTGCCCCATGGCCGAGATGGCCCCGGCCCAGCGGGTGGAGGACGTGCTCCTGGCCCTGCGCGAGGAGGGCCGGCTGGTCATCCCCCTGGCCTACGTGAACTCCACGGCGGATGTGAAGAGCATCTGCGGAAAGTTCGGGGGCAGCGTGTGCACCTCGGCCAACGCCAAGGTCATGCTGGACTGGGCCCTGCAGCAGGGCGACGCCGTGCTCTTCCTGCCGGACAAGAACCTGGGCCACAACACGGCCAACCAGCTGAACATCGCGCCCAGCGAGCGCCACGAGCTCAACGTCCAGGCCGGGGGCGCGCGCATCGACCACAAGCGCGCTGTGCACGCCCGGCTGCTGCTCTGGCCCGGGGCCTGCGCCATCCACCACATGTTCAAGACCCGCCACGTGCAGGCGGTGCGCAAGGCCCTGCCCGGGGTCAAGGTCATCGTCCACCCGGAGTGCGCGCAGTCCGTGGTGCGCGCAAGCGACGGCGCGGGCTCCACCACCTTCCTGATCAGGTACTGCGCCGAGGCCCCGGCGGGAGCGAAGATCGCCGTGGGCACGGAGCTCAACCTGGTGCGCCGCCTGGCCGCGCGCCACCCGGACAAGACCATCGTGCCCCTGCGCGAGCTGTGCTGCTCCAACATGGCCAAGATCAGCGAGCAGGCCCTGGCGGAGAAGCTGGAAACCCTGGACACCGACGCCCCCGTGACGCTCGATCCCGACACCGTGGAGCATTCCCGCGTGGCCCTGGAGCGCATGCTGCGCATCTGCGCCTAACCGACTACAAGCCCGAGGCCGCCCGATGAACAGCTACCGACTCAAGACCGAAGTGCTCGTCATCGGCTCCGGCATCGCCGGGTGCATCGCCGCGCTCACCCTGGCCGAGGCCGGGGTGGAGGTGACGCTTTTGACCGCCGGGGAGGACCTGCTCTCGGGCAACACGCGCCTGGCCCAGGGCGGCATCGTGTTCCACTCCGAGGAGGACGAGCCCGGCTTTTTGGAAAAGGACATCCTCACTGCCGGGTGGGGCCAGAACTACCTGCGGGCCGTGCGCTACCTGTGCCACAAGGGACCGAAGGTGCTGCAAAAGACCCTCATCGACGCCTACCAGGTGCCCTTCGAGCACCGCGAGGCCGACGCTTGGTACTTCACCAAGGAGGGCGGCCACAGCGTGGCGCGCATCCTCTACGCGGCGGACCACACCGGGCTGACCATCATGCAGCGGCTGGTGGCCGCCGTGGAGCAGAGCCCGAACATCCGCGTGCTCACCCGGCGCACTGCGGTGGACCTCTTGACCACCCACCACCACGCCACGCACATGGATTTCAAGTACACCCTGGCCAACCAGTGCGTGGGCGCCTACGTGTTCAACGAGGGCCTGGGCCAGGTGGAGATCATCCTGGCGGACTTCACCGTGCTGGCCACCGGCGGCGCCGGGCACGTGTACCTGCACACCACCAACTCGCGCGGGTCCATCGGCTCCGGGCTTTCCATGGCCAATCGCGCGGGAGTCAAGCTGCACAACCTGGAGTACGTCCAGTTCCACCCCACGGCCTTCTACCAGGGGGCCAGGCGCTTCGAGCGGCGCTTCCTCATCTCCGAGGCCGTGCGCGGCGAGGGGGCAAGGCTGGTCAACGGCGCTGGCGAGCCCTTCATGGCCAGGTACGACCAGCGCGCCGACCTGGCCCCGCGCGACATCGTCACCCGGGCCATCATGGCCGAGATGCTGCGCACCGACGAGGACTGCGTGTACCTGGACACCACCCGGGGCATGCACCGCGACGTGGCCGCGCGCTTCCCCACCATCTTCCGCAAGTGCCTGGACCAGGGCATCGACATGAAGACCGAGCCCATCCCCGTGGTGCCCGCGGCGCACTATTTCTGCGGCGGCATCCTGGTGGACACCCGCTCCCGCACCACCCTGGAGCGGCTCTACGCCGCCGGGGAGTGCACCTGCACGGGCGTGCACGGGGCCAACCGCCTGGCCAGCACCTCGCTTCTGGAGGGCCTGCTCTGGGGCCACAGCGCCGGGCAGGACATCGCCAAGCGCATGGGCAGCAAGTGGAAGCTCACGCGCAAACTGGCGGAGAGCATCCCGGACTGGCAGAACCCCGGCGACATCCACAACGAGGACCCGGCGCTCATCGCCCAGGACTGGGCCACCATCCGCAACACCATGTGGAACTACGTGGGCATCATCCGCTCCACGGGGCGGCTGCGCCGCGCCTTCGAGGACCTGCGCAACCTCTCCAAGAACCTGCACGACTTCTACCGCAAGACCCCGCTGTCCAAGCCGCTCATCGACCTGTTCCACGGCTGCCAGACCTCCTACGTGGTTACCCAGGCGGCCATGCGCAACACCAGGAGCCTGGGCTGCCACTACCGGGTGGACTAGCCGGGCGACAGCTGATACAAGCAAGCGCATACTCTCCCGGAACGGAGGCCCCCCCATGCGCCCTGCCCCCCTCGCCGCGCTTCTCCTGGCGCTCTTGCTGCTTGTCGGCTGCGGAACAGTGACCCAGCGCCCGGATATCGACGACGCGGAGGTGGCCGCCGAGGCCAGCCGCATGTACGAGCTGGTGGTGGGCCGCGACCAGCAGCAGCTGCGGCGGCTGTCCGACCTGGCCACGCCCCTGCTCATCGGCAACGCCGACCTCTGCGGCAACCGCACCCGCTACACCGTGGCCTTCGCCATCCACAACCTGGAGGACTACCGGGGCCGCAGGCGCGACGCCATGGAGAGCGTGTACGAGCTGGACGAGAAGATCCGCGTGACGCTGGTGGGCCGGGAGGGCCCGGCGCACATCGCGGGCCTGCGCGAGGGCGACGCCATCCTGGCCGTGAACGACGTGGAGACCCCGCGCGGCATGGCCGCCTCGTACTACTACCGACACCACGTGAACCCGCAGGTGGAGTCGGGCAAGCCGCTCAAGTTCACCATCCTGCGCAAGGACAAGAAGTTCACCGCCCTGGTGCAGCCGGTGCTCGCCTGCGACTACCCGGTGCGCCTGATGACCAGCGGCGTGGTCAACGCCTACGCCACCGGCACCTCCATCCTGGTCACCACAAGCTTCCTGGAGACCTTCCAGGACGGGCAGGAGCTGGGCGTGGTGCTGGCCCACGAACTGGCCCACAACGTCATGGGCCACATCGAGAAGGGCTCCATGCGCCGCCTGGGCGACCAGATGCTGGCCCGGCTGCTCAACCGCTGGACCAGGACCGACACCGGGGACCTCTACGCGCAGCTCTCCTACCTGGAATCCAGCGTGGATTTCGAGTACGAGGCCGACTACGTGGCCCTGTACCTGGCGGCGCGGGCGGGGCTGGAATACGAGCGCGGGCCGCTGTTCTTCCGCAAGCTGGCCCTGCAGACCCCCGGGGCCATCAACCGCGACAGCACGCACCCCAGGCTGGCGGCCCGGCTGGTGTCCCAGGAATCCGCCGTGTCGGAGATCCGCAAGAAGATCGCCCAGGGCCAGCCGCTCATCCCGGAGTTCAAGGGCGACGAGGACCCGAAGAAGAAGACCATGAAGGACGGCATGGCGCCGGTGGCCGTGGGGCTGGGGTTCGGGAACTAGCGCCCGCCGCCCCGTTCCCCAACGCAAAAAGCCCGCCCCGGATCACCGGAGCGGGCTTCGTCGTTTCGACGGGAGGCGAAGGTCTTAGGCGGCGGCCTTGTTGATGGCGGCCTGCAGGCGGGAGATGGCGCGACCGGCCTTCTTCCAGTGGATGACCTTCTTGCTGGCGGCCTTGTCCAGCACGGAGCTGGCCACGGTCAGGGCGGCGTTGGCCTTCTCGGCGTTCTTCTCGGCCAGGGCCTGGCGCACAGCCTTCACCGCGTTCTTGATGCGGGTCTTGGCGGCCTTGTTACGGGCCTGACGCTTCAGACTCTGACGGTGCCTCTTCAAGGCGGACTTATGATTGGCCAAGGCTCTTTCTCCTGATTCTTGGTGTTGTTCTTATTCTCGATCTTCAATCGAGAGAGGGTTACTACTCACAGCGCGCCGGACTTGTCAAGCGCTTTTTCCATGCCCCCTGACCCAGGCCCGCCTGGGGCCTGTTTCCAAAAGAGGCATTTTGTTCCCTGGCGAGGAGAGAGGCGAGGGGAAGCCAGGGATAGTACTCTCGCGGTACAGCCCTGGCTTCCATCCGCCTCGTGACGAAGCCAGGGGGCAAAAGGCGCTTTTCGAAACAGGCCCCTAGACCTGCAGCGCGCCGAAGTCAGCCACGGCCTTCATGCGGTCCACCAGGCTGAACAGCAGGTTCAGGCGGTTCTGGCGCAGGGCCGGGTCCTCGGCCATGACCATGACCCCGTCGAAGAAGGCGTCCACGGCGGGGCGAAGCTCGCGCAGCTGCCCCAGGATGCCCGCGAAGTCGTCGGCCTTCCACATCTGTTCGTAGCGCTGGGCCGTCTCGCGCAGCTTCCTGGCCAGCTCGCGCTCCTTGTCCATCTCCAGCAGGGCGTCCTGCACCTCGGCGGAGAGCGCGGCCCCGGCCTCGCCCCCCTGCTTGCGGATGATGTTGTCCGCCCGCTTGAAGGTCAGCACGGCCTGGCCGAAGTCGTCCGCCTGGCTGAAGGCCGCCAGGGCGTCGAACCGGGCCTTGAGGGTGCGGATGTCCACGAAGCCCGCGCCAAGGGCGGCATCGGCCACGCGGCTGTCCACGTCCTGCCCGCCGGCGAACAGCGCGCGCAGGCGCTGGGCGAAGAAGTCCAGCATCTTGGCCTGGGCCTCTGCCGGGGCCAGTTTCCACTTCACGCCCTCGTACCCCTCCTGGGCCCAGGAGAGCAGCTCGTCGAGGCGCAGGCGCAGCCCATGCTCCATGACGATGCGGCTGATGCCCAGGGCCGCGCGCCGCAGGGCGTAGGGGTCCGCCGCGCCGGTGGGGATCATCCCCAGGCCGAAGCACCCGGCCAGGGTGTCGGCCTTGTCCGCGATGGCCAAAAGCGCGCCGGAGAGCGTGGCGGGCACCGGGGAGTCCGGCCCGGCGGGCAGGTACTGCTCGGCGATGGCCTGGGCCACCACCGCGCTCTCACCCTTCCTGGCGGCGTAGATGCCGCCCATGACGCCCTGCAGGCTGTCGAATTCGTAGACCATCTCGCTCATGAGGTCGGCCTTGGCCAGCCGACCGGCGCGGCGCAGGTCCGCCTCGGGGGCGTCCTTGGAGGCCACGGCCAGGGCCAGACGCCCGCAGAGCTTCTCCAGGCGGCGGGACTTGTCGCCCATGCTGCCCAGCGGGCCCAGGAACACGACCTTGTCCAGCTTGTCCAGCCACTTGGACTGCGGAGCGGCCAGGTCGGCGGTCCAGAAGAACCGGGCGTCCTCCAGGCGGGCCTTCAGAACGCGCTCCCAGCCCTTCTTCACCACGGCCATGTCAGTGGGCTCGATGTTCAGGGTGGTGAGGAAGTGCGGCAGCAGCGAGCCGTCCGGCTTCTGGATGCCGAAGCTCTTCTGGTGGCTCTGCATGCTGGTGAGCAGGACCTCCTTGGGCAGTTCCAGGTACAGCGGCGCAAAGTCCGCCAAAATGGGCCGGGGATATTCCACCAGGTTGGCCACTTCCAGCAGCAGGCCGTCGTCCCAGACCACGCTGCCGCCCACGCCCGAGGCGATGCGGTCGCCCTCGGAGCGCACCATTTCCAGGCGCTCCCGGGCGTCCAGCACCACGTTGGCCTTGTCGCGGATCACGTCGAAGTAGTCTGCGGCGCTGTCCACGGTCCAGGGGCCGGGGCCCAGCACGCGGTGGCCGTGGGTGATGCGCCCGGAAGAGAGCCCGGCGATCTCGATGGGCACGATGTCGGCGTCGAGAAGCGCCAGCACCCAGCGCAGGGGCCGTCCGAACAGGAACTCCAGGCTGCCCCACTTCATGCGCTTGGGGAAGGACAGGGACTTGAAGGCCGCGAGGCACAGGCCGGGCAGCATGTCCAGGGTTTTGCCGCCGCCCACCTTCTTCCTCGCGGCCAGGTAGTCGCCCTTGGGCGTCTGCTGCACGAACAGGTCGGCCACATCCACGCCCTGGGTCTTGGCAAAGCCCTCGCCAGCCTTGGTCAGCTTGCCGTCGGCGTCGTAGGCGATCTTCACCGGCGGGCCGGAGACCAGTTCCTCCTCCAGGCGCTGGGTGAGGGAGAGGCCGGACACGTGGGCCACCAGCCTGCGCGGGGTGGCGTAGGCCGCCACGCCGGCGTTGTCGATGCGGGCCTCGGCCAGCAGCTTGGTGAACAGCTCCACCAACTCTTCGCCCAGGCGCGGCACAAAGCGCGCGGGCATTTCCTCGGTGCCGATTTCCAGTATGAATTCAGACATATGCTCTGCTCCGGACTTATTTGGCAACGGCCAGCATGGGGTGGCCCAGCTCTTCGCGCTGGGCGGCGTACAGGTGCGCGATGGCCGAGGCCAGGGCGCGGACGCGGCCGATGTAGCCGGTGCGCTCGGTGATGGAGATGGCTCCGCGCGCGTCCAGCAGGTTGAAGGTGTGCGAGCACTTGAGGCAGTAGTCGTAGGCGGGCCAGGGCAGCTTCTCCTCGCACAGGCGCTTGCACTCGGCTTCGAACTTGTTGAACATGTCCAGCAGCATGGCCGAATCGGAGAGTTCGAAGTTGTACTTCGACTGCTCCACCTCGTTCTGGTGGTACACGTGGCCGTAGGTCACGCGGTCGTTCCACATCAGGTCGTACACGCTCTCCTTCTCCTGCAGATACATGGAGATGCGCTCCAGACCGTAGGTGATCTCCACGCTGGTGGGGAACAGGTCGATGCCGCCCACCTGCTGGAAGTAGGTGAACTGCGTCACCTCCATGCCGTTGAGCCAGACCTCCCAGCCCAGGCCCCAGGCGCCCAGCGTGGGCGACTCCCAGTCGTCCTCCACGAAGCGGATGTCGTGGGCCGCGGGGTCGATGCCCAGGGCGCGCAGGCTGTCCAGGTACAGGTCCTGGACGTTGTCCGGCGAGGGCTTCAGGATGACCTGGAACTGGTAGTAGTGCTGCAGGCGGTTGGGATTCTCGCCGTAGCGGCCGTCCGTGGGGCGGCGGGAGGGCTCCACGTAGCAGGTGTTCCAGGGCTCCGGCCCGATGACCCGGAAGAAGGTGGACGGGTTGAAGGTGCCCGCGCCGCACTCGATGTCAAAGGGCTGCACCAGCACGCAGCCCCGGTCGGTCCAGAAGCGCTGCAGGGTTTGGATCACGTCTTGGAAGTTCATTCTCTGCTCCAGGTCCTCGAATTATGTCCTAAATCTTGCGATACATGCCGTTTTCCCAGCGCAGCCCCAGGTGGTAGGCCACGAAGCGGTCCACCACCCGGCCCAACTGCCTGCGCACCTCCGGCTCCAGCGCCAGGTCCGGCCACTGCGCCGGGCGGCTTGCGCCGATCCACTCCAGCAGGCGCACGGTCTCCGGCCAGAGCGGCTGGCCCTCTGCCGGGCCGCAGCCCAGGCACACCAGCCCGCCGCGCTCCACGGAGAAGCACACGCCCTGCTCCGCGCCCTGTCCTTGGCCCGCGTGCTCGTGCCCACCATGCTCGTGGACCGGCCTGCCGCAACGCACGCACAGGTCCAGGCCCGGCTTCAGGCCCTGCTCGAAGGTGAGCCTGGCCTTGAACAGCATGGGCAGGATGTCCGCCCCCACCTCGCTGGCCTCCAGGGTCTGGAGGGTTTCCAGCAGCAGGTCGAAGGCCCGCCCGGCCCCCTGCTGGCCGACCTGCACGGCTTCGGCGAACTTCAGGCAATGCGCCACCAGCCCCAGCTTGCGCGGGCTGGCCCGCAGGCCGGGAAAGCCGTGCAGCAGCGTGCCTTCCTCAAGGATGTTGTAGACGCCGCGCCTATCCTGCCCCACCCGGAAGGTGGCCAGGACCAGCGGGTCCAGGCATCCGCAAAACCGCCGGGTGCTTTTGCACCCGCCAAAGGCAAAGGCCGTGACCACGCCACGGCCGGAAAAGAACAGCCTCGTCCAGATGTCGGCTTCCCGAAACCGGCCCACCTTGAGGACCAGGGCCCGTTCGGTGAACTCCACTGCGGTCTCTCCCCGGCGGCTACCTGCCGAACTCCACCACGTCGATCATGCCGCGCTGGCCGGTGTAGGGGTGGGCCACGCCGTTGACCTTGAAGCTCACGCCGCCGGCGTTGCCCAGGCGCACCTTGGCCACCTTGGCGAACTCCAGCCTGCGGCTCTCGCCCCCCTGGAGGGTGAAATTCTTGCTCTTGGCCCCGTCGTTGAACTGCACCCAGCAGGTCTCGCCGGGCTTGGCCGTGATGACCAGTTCCTGCATGCCCGGGGTGCGCGCCTCGGCGGCCTGGGTGCTGGCCGGGGCCGCCTGCGCGGGGGCCTTGGGCTTCTCCACCACGATGGACGACAGCGAAGCCGGGGCGGCGGGCTGGGCCGGGGCCACGGCGGGCTCGTTCAGGCCGCCGGTACGCACGCCGGGCAGTGCCGCGCCGGGCGCGGGGGCCTGGGTTCCCGCAGGAGCCACGTCCATGGGCGCGGCCTCGGTGGCGTTCAGGGAGTCGGCCTCGGTGGCGTTGGCCGTGGCGTTCTCCACCGGCAGGGGCGCGGGCAGGGCCACGGGGGCGGGCGCCGGGGGCGCCGGGGCCTCGTAGCTGATCTGGTAGTAGTAAAGAAGCCCGCCCAGGGCCGCCACCAGCACCACCAGGATGGCGAAGGTGCGCAGCATGCCGCCGCCCTTGGGCTTCTCGGGCACCAGCGGGTCGGAGCCGTAGGTCTTGGGCTGCTCGTCCGGGGCCATGAAGGGCGAGGTGGCCGGGGCCTCGGGCGATCGCGCGGGCTCCGCCGGGGCGGGCTCCGTGGGTGCGGTCTCGCGGAATTCCTCGTCGGCGGGCAGGGTCTGGTCCGTGGCCTGCTGCGGCAGGTACGACTCGAAGTCCTCGTCGCACTGCTTGTCCACCACGCAGGCCAGCCGCTCGGCGTCCAGGCCGATGAGCCGGGCGTAGTTCTTGATGTAGCCCTTGAGGTACACAGGGTGCGGCAAAAGCTGGACCTGCCCCTCCTCCAGGGCGCTCAGGTTGCGCCTGCTGATCTTGGTGGCGTCCATGACATCGCGCAGCGACAGGCCGCGGCGTTCACGCTCGCGCTTGAGGAGGGCGCCTAGTTCCTGCAGATTCATAATCCCGCTCCAATTCCGTTCCGCGCGGGCTACAAGGTCCGGTATTCGATGACCGCCTTCTGGCGGAGCTTCTCCATGTACTCCTGAAACGCCTTCTCGAACTTGCCCTCCTGGAGGGACTGGTAGATCTGGTCGCGCACGGCCTCCAGGGGAATCTCCTCGCCCGCCTTCACGGCCATGACCTGGAGCAGCGCGTCGTAGTCCTGGATGCGCAGGGGCTTGGTGATCTGCCCGGGGGTAAGCCCGGCCAGGGCCTCGCTCCACTCCGGGGCCAGATCCTTCCAGGCGATGAAGCCGATGTCGCCGCCGTGGCCCACGCCCGGGCCCTTGGAGAGCTGATCGGCCGCCTGGGCGAAGGTCGTCTTCCCGGCCTCGATGTCGGCCTTGAGCTGCGAGGCGGACATGCCCGGGGGCAGCAGGATGAGGGAGAGCTGCACCATGCTGTCCTTGGAGTACTCGGCCTTGCGCTCCTTGTAGCGGTTCTCGATCTCGGTGTCCGTGACCACGACCTTGGAGGAGACCAGGCCGCCGATGATCCTGTGCTTGATGATGTCGCGGCGCATGTTGCGCACGAACTCCTCGCGGGTCATGCCCTGCTTGGCCAGGTTCTCCCGGAACTCCTGCTCCGTGAGCTTGCGCTTGGTCAGGAACTCCTTGATCTGCTCCTCCACCTCGCCGTCGCTGACCTTGATCTTGTAGCGCTCGGAGTCCTGAAGGATGAGGATGTCGTCGATCATCTGGTCGAGGATCTGCTTCTTGACCTGCTCCACCTGGGCCATCTCCGCCGCGTTCAGGGTGCGCCCCCGGATCTGCTCGTAGACGGGGGCCAGGCGGGTGTCCAGCTCGTAGCGGGTGATGATGCGGCCGTTGACCATGACGACGATGCCGTCCAGGACGGTATCGGCCCAGGCGGGCGCGGCATGGGCGGCGACGAGGAGGAGCCCGAGCACGGCGGCGCGGGCCATGCGGGCGGGCAGGCGGAGGGACATGCTCATGATCGACACAACCTCATGCACGGGCAACCCCGTGTTCATAAACCATTTCTGGCGGCGCCCAGGCGCGCGCCGCATCGGATTCCTTACCCGGTCTCGTTGCCGCTGGCAATGGTGGCGTTTTCCTGCTCCACGGCGCTGACGTCCGGGGGCAGGTCCTCGTCGTCCTGCTTGTGCAGGATTCTGCCGCTGACCTGTATTATAGACGCATCCACGGCTTTTGCCAACCATGCATCGAAAACCTGCAGCATTCGGCGCTCCACCAGGGCGGCCTCGATCTGGGGATAGGCCTGGGTGGGGTCCAGGGTGTGCGCAGGGAGCTTCTCCAGCACCAGCAGGCCCTCGAACCCGTACCGGTCGCCCACCACCACGGCGGCGCCCTGTCCGTGCGAGCCTTCCAGGGCGTCGGCCCAGGCCTTGGGCAAAAGCTCGCGGCTCACCGTGGACTCGCGCAGCTGCACGCCGGGAAAGGCTGCCTCCACGGCGGCCAGGTTCTTCTGGCCCTTGTACTGGGCCAGGGCCTTGTCCACGAGATCCCTTGTCTGGGCCCGGGCCACGATGAGGCGCAGGCGCTCGGGCTGGCGGAACTCGTCCTGGTGCGCGCGGTAGTAGGCCTCGGCCTCGCGGTAGTCGATGTGCACCTGGGGCCGCAGCACCAGGCGCTGGAACTTCTCCACGGCCACGAAATACTTGAGCTGCTTGCGCCACATGCCCAGGTCGATGAACTCGTCGGCCAGCATCAGCTCGAAGGTGTCGTCGGGGTAGTCCGCCCGGATCTTGGCCTCGGCCTCCTTGAGCTCCTCGTCGGAGACGTGCTGCCCGCGCTTTTCCAGCTCCTGGCTCACCAGCTCCTGGGCGATGAGCGAGCCCAGGATGTCGCCGTAGGCCTCGCGCAGGGCGCCCACGGTGGGCAGGGCCCCGGCAAAGGCCTCGAAGCGCTGGATGTCGTACTGGAACTCCAGCATGGACAGGCTGATGGGCCGGCCATTGACCTTGGCCACCACGCCCACCTCGTCGCCGCCGCCGCGGCCGCAACCAAGGGCCGCCAGCATGGCCAGAAGCAGCGCGCACGCCGCGAATCGTCTCATCGCACCCCCACCCCGCCGGAAGCCGCCCGCGATGGGGCGGAGGATTCCAGCAGTGATTCCAGCTCACCCCGCAGGTACTCCAAGCCCGCGGCGACGTCCAGACCCTGTGGGTATCGCAATTCCAGTTTCGTGGGGGGCAAGAGCCGGGCCAGGCCGGGCCGCGCGCCAACCCACTCCACCAGGGCCGCCGGGGAGACCACGCTGGTCTCCTGGCCCCAGGTGACGACGGCGCGCACGGGCGAGAGCTCGGCCTTGAGGGCCTGGAGCCGGGCCAGCACGGCCTTGGCCTCCAGCACGGCCAGGAAGTTCCTGGCGCTCTCCGGCAGGGGGCCGAAGCGGTCGCGCAGCTCCCCTTCCAGCTCCTTGAGCAGGGTCTGGCTCTTGGCGGCGGAGAGGGCCTTGTAGTAGCGCAGGCGCTCCTTGGCGTCGGGCATGTAGTCCGCGCTCAGGTGCGCCTCGAACACGAAGGACAGCTCCGGGTCGGTCTCCACCTTCATGGGCCCGCCGCGCACCCGGCGCACCTCCTCCTCCAGCATCTCCAGGAACAGGTCCAGGCCCACCCGGGCGATCTGCCCGCTCTGCACCTCGCCCAGGATGTTGCCCGCGCCTCGCAGGCGCAGGTCCTCCATGGCCACCTGGAAGCCCGCGCCCAGGTAGTCCAGGTCCAGGATGATGCGCAGCCTGCGCTTGGATATCTCGGCCAGGCGGTCCAGGCTGGGCACCACGAAGTAGGCGTAAGCCTGGCGGTCGCTGCGGCCCACGCGCCCGCGCAGCTGGTACAGCTGGCCCAGGCCGAACATCTGCGCCTGGTCCACGATGAGCGTGTTGGCGTTGGGGAAGTCCAGGCCGCTCTCCACGATGGCGGTGCACACCAGCACGTCCAGCTCCTTGTGCCAGAAGCCGTGCATGGCGTCCTCCAGGGCGCGCTCGCTCATCTGGCCGTGGGCCATGCCGATGCGCGCGCCCGGGGCCAGCTTGCGCACATACTCGGCCACCTGCTCCAGGCCCTCCACGCGGTTGTACACCCAGAACACCTGGCCGCCGCGCGAGAGCTCGCGCTCCAGCACGTTCTTCAAGAGCTGGTCGTCGCGCTCCACCAGGGCGGTTTCCACGGGCTTGCGGTCCTCGGGCGGGGTCTCGATGACCGAAAGCCCCCGGATGCCGGACAGCGACAGCTGCAGCGTGCGCGGGATGGGCGTGGCGGTGAGGGTCAGCACGTCGATGTTCTTGCGCAAGAGCTTGAGCTTTTCCTTATGCTTGACGCCGAAGCGCTGCTCCTCGTCCAGGATCATGAGCCCCAGGTTGGGCAGCTCCACGTCGCCGGAGAGCAGCCGGTGCGTGCCGATCAAGATGTCCACCTCGCCGCGCGCGGCGGCCTGGATGGTGACCTTCTGGTGCCGGGGGGAGACGAAGCGGCTGAGCATGCCGATGCGGATGGGGAAGCCCTCCATGCGCCGGGTGAAGGTCTGGTAGTGCTGCTCGGCCAGCACCGTGGTGGGGCACAAGAGGGCCACCTGGCGCCCGTCGTGCACGGCGCGGAAGGCCGCGCGCAGGGCCACCTCGGTCTTGCCGAAGCCCACGTCGCCGCAGACCAGCCGGTCCATGGGCTCGGGCTTGGCCATGTCCGCGAACACGTCGTCGATGGCCCGGGCCTGGTCCGGGGTCTCCTCGAAGCCGAAGGTGGCCTCGAACTCGCGGTACATCTCGCCCGGCGGGCCGTAGCCGTAGCCCTTGGCCACGCGGCGGAAGGCGTACATCTCCACCAGGTCCTGGGCGATCTTTTCGATGGCTTTGCGCGCGCGCTCCGTGCTCTTGGCCCACAGGCTGCCGCCCAGGCGGTCCAGGCGCGGTTCCACGCCCTCGGGCCCCTTGAAGCGCTGCACCAGGTTCAGCCGATCCACGGGCAGGTAGAGCTTGTCCTCGCCGTCGAAGTACAACAGCAGATAGTCGTTGGCCGCCTCGCCTATCTTCAGGTGGTGCAGCCCGCCGAAGCGCGACAGGCCATAGTCCCGGTGAACCAGCAGGTCCTCGGCCATGAGGTCGTCGTGGCGCGACAGGCCCTGGAAGGCCTTGGCCCGGTCCGCCCTGCCCGTCAGCGAGGGGGGGGCGGCCTCGGGCTGGAGGATGTTCTCGGCCAGGATGGTGAGCCCGCAGTAGGAAAGCTCCATGCCGGACTTGAGCGGCGAGACCAGGGCGCAGACCCCGCGCCCGCCGGGCTGCCAGCTCTGGCGCACCGTGAGCCCCTCCTGCTCCACGAGCTTGAGGAACTTCTGGCGCGAGCGCTCGTTGTGGAAGCTCAGCACCACCTGTGTCCCGGCCTCGCTCCAGTCCTTCAGCGCGGTCATGAGGGCCGTCCAGGGCCTGCGGGCGGCGTCCGGGCGCCAGAACAGGTCCTGGAAGCTGGCGTAGGCTTTCTCAGGCAGATCGATGCCCTGCTTCTCCTGGCCCATGACCAGGTCCTCGAACACGATCTGGCGCTTGCCCAGCCAGGCCTTGCGGGCCAGCTCCTCGGGCCAGCACAGGCTGGCCAGGGGCCAGCGCAGGCCGCTCTCCTCGGCCTCGCGCTCCAGGAAGCTCCGCCAGGCCGCGTGCTGGTCCTCCAGGCGGGAGCGCAAATCCGAGGACGAGGCCAGCAGGTACACGCCCTCGGCAGGCAGGAAGGCGTCCAGGGATGCGGCGTCGGGGTAGAACAGGCCGGGCCAGACGTTGCCGTCGGCGCGCTCGGCGCGGTCCTGCAGCTCCTGCTCCCCGGCAATGGTCATCTCGCCGGAGACACGCAGCCTGCGCCAGTGCTCCACAGCGCGGGGGATGGCCTCGCCGCCCAGCACGCCGGGCGCAACGGGCAGGAGCGTCACCTCGCCCAGGTCCGCGCGGGAGCGCTGGGTGGCGGGGTCGAAGAGCCGGATCTCGTCCAGGGTGTCGCCGAAGAACTCCAGGCGCACGGGCAGGGCGTAGCCCGGGGCGTACAGGTCCAGTATGTCGCCGCGCACGGCCACCTCGCCCACGGCGGTGACCACCGGGCGTCGAGCGTAGCCCCAGGCCACGGCCTGCTCCAGCACCAGCTCCGGGGAGAGCTCCTCGCCCCGGGTGAGCGTCAGCGTGCTCTGCTCCACCACCTCCACCGGCGGCCACTTGGGCAGCAGGTTGTCCACGGTGGCCAGCACGATGCGCGGCTTGCGGCCGAAGCGCAGGCTGTGCAGCGCGGCCCAGCGCCCGGCCCAGTCCTCGGCGTTGGGCCGCCGGGGCAGATGCTGCGGCAGGGTCACCACGGGCCGCTCCCAGGCCGGGGTCAGCTCGTCGCCCGCGCCGCAGAAAAGCTGCAGCAGGCCCTCCAACTCGCGGAACTCGCGGGCCCCGGCGGCCACCAGCACCACCTCCTGGCCGCTCGCGCGCAGGCTGTGGGCCAGCAGGGCCTGGCTGGCCGGGCCGCTCTTGAACACGCGCAGCGCCGAGCCTCGGCCCTGGAAGAACTCCTGCATGGACTGGGGGAAGAGCACGCAAACTCCGTCGCGCGATGCCCCGCCTGGAGGCACCGCGTCGTTCAAAATGGAAAGGCCGCCGCTTCGCGCAAGCGAGGCGGCGACCCGAAAATGGTCCTGGCTGGGGCCTGGACTACACGCTGCCCAGGGCGGCGTGTTCGTCGCTGCTCAAAAGCTTGTTCAGATCGAGCAGGATGAGCAGCCTGTCCTCCAGCTTGCCGACGCCGCTGATGTACTCGGAATCCAGTCCGGACACAACCGGCGGGGGCGGCTCCACGGTGTTGGAGGGTATGCGCAACACCTCGGACACGGAATCGACCACGAAGCCGACGACCATACTGTTGATTTCAATGACGATGATGCGCGTGTGCTTGTCGTGGGCGCGGTCGGCCAGCTTGAAGCGGCGGCGCAGGTCGATGATGGGGATGACCTTGCCGCGCAGGTTGATGACACCCTCCACGAACTCCGGGGCGCGGGGCACGCGGGTGATCTCCATGGTGCGGATGATCTCCTGCACCTTGAGGATGTCCACGCCGAACTCCTCCTCACCGATGCTGAAGGTGACAAGCTGGATGAGCGTGTCGTCCTGGCGGCGTACGTTTTCTTCCATAATTTCAAGCTCCTTGTTGTCCGCGCTACGAGAATCTACACAAGAACATCGGCACGGAGGAATCGCCCAGCACTATTCATTTCGCAATTAAACGCCACAAAGTCAACGCGATTATTGCAAAAAGATGCCCCAAGGGCCCGGTTTGACGTCAGCCGGGGAAAGGTCTATTGTCTCAACCGCTCCATCGGCCAGGCCCGGTGGAAACTTTACAGCAAGGAACCCCCGCAGCATGGCCCAATTCGCAGAATCCGCCGAAGACTATTCCCTGGAAGAGCAGATCAAGGCCCTGGGCGACGACGAACTCCTGGATTTCTGGGAGGAGACCCAGCACCTGGTGAAGCTTTTGGCCGCAGGCGAGGCCCAGCCGGAGGACCGCATGCACCCCGAGTACGAGCGCCTGATCCTGCAGGAGCTGCAGGTGCGCTCCGGTCGCGGCGAGCTGCGCTAGAACCGAGACCCACCAACACAAAACGGCCCGCTGGACGATCTCCGGCGGGCCGTTTTCCTTTTCCGGTCCCGATCCCCTAGCGACCGATGCCCAGGTGCCGCAGGCCGAAACGCGAGAGGATGCTCGCCTGGTACAGGTTGCGGCCGTCGAAGATGACCGGCTCGGCCAGGGCCTTGGCGATGCCCGCGAAATCCGGGTTGCGGAACTGGTTCCAGTCCGTGACCACGGCCAGGCCATGGGCCCCGGCAACGGCCTCGTACTGGCCGGAAACGATCTCCACCCCCGGCACGTCGCCCAGTTCCTCCCTGGCGCGGTCGGCGGCCACGGGGTCGAAGGCGCGCACCTTCATGCCCCGCGCCGCCAGCTCGCGGATGATCTCGAAGGCCGGGGCCTCGCGCACGTCGTCGGTGTTGGCCTTGAAGGCCAGGCCCCACAGGGCCAGCGTCCGGCCCGCCACCCCGCCCAGCGGCGCGAAATAGTTGACGACCTTCTCGGCCAGCACACGCTTCTGGCGGGTGTTCACCGCGTCCACCGCGGCGATGAGCCCGGCCTCGTACCCGGCGTCCCTGGCCGTGGCCAAAAAGGCCTTCACGTCCTTGGGAAAGCAGGAGCCGCCGTAGCCCACGCCGGGGTAGATGAAATCGTAGCCGATGCGGTGGTCGCTGCCGATGCCCAGGCGCACCTCGGAGACATCGGCCCCCACGCGCTCGCAGATGTTGGCCACCTCATTGATGAAGGAAATCTTGGTCGCCAGCATGCAGTTGGCGGCGTACTTGGTCATTTCCGCGCTTCTTGTGCGCATGAGGATGAGCTTCTCCCTGCTGCGGGCGAAGGGCGCGTACAGGGCCTTGAGCATCTCCGCGCTCTTGGGGTTCTCGGTGCCCACCACCACGCGGTCGGGCTTCATGAAGTCCTTCACCGCGTCGCCCTCCTTGAGGAACTCCGGGTTGGACACCACGTCGAACTCCACGTCGGCCCCGCGCGCCTTCAGCTCGCCCTCGATGATCCCGCGCACGCGGTCCGCCGTGCCCACTGGCACCGTGGACTTGTTCACCACGATGAGCGGGGCGTGCATGGCCTGGCCGATCTGCCGGGCCACCTCGTCCACGTAGCACAGGTCGCAGACCCCGTCGTCGCCCGAGGGCGTGCCCACGCAGATGAAGGCGAACTCGGCGGCGCTGCCGCCATGGTCCAGGCCCTCGGCCAGGCTGGTGGTGAAGACCAGGCGGCCCTCGGCGGTGTTGCGGCGCACCAGTTCCTCAAGGCCGGGCTCGAAGATGTGCACCCGGCCCGCGCGCAGGGTTTCCACCACCTTCTCGCTCACGTCCACGCAACGGACGTGGTTGCCCATTTCCGAGAGGCAGGCCGCGGTGACGAGGCCGACGTAGCCGGTGCCGACGATACAGACGTTCATGCTTGCTCCTGTATGATGAAACCCGCAACGCGGGCGTCTAGCGAGTACCCCAGCGCCCCTTTTCCTGTCAACGAGGGGCTTGGCAACCTTGCGCGCCGTTGCCAAGCCCGGCGGGAAAGCGTAGGATTCCAGGTGCAATCAACCTTCGGGAGGATCCCATGCCCCTGCTCTGCGTCAATGTCGACCACGTGGCCACCCTGCGCCAGGCCCGCCTGGGCCGCGAGCCCGAACCCGTCACCGCCGCCGCCGAGGCCGAGCTGGGCGGCGCCGCCGGCATCATCGTGCACCTGCGCGAGGACCGCCGCCACATCCAGGACCGCGACGTGGAAATCCTGCGCCGCACCGTGAACACCAAGCTGAACCTGGAAATGGCCGCCACAGCCGAAATGCAGGCCATCGCCCTGAAGATCCACCCGGACACCGTGTGCCTGGTGCCGGAGAAGCGCCAGGAACTCACCACCGAGGGGGGGCTCAACTGCATCGGGCGCGAGGGCGAGCTCTCGGCCTACCTGGCCCCGCTCCTGGCCGTGGACATCGAGGCCAGCCTGTTCATCGACGCCGACCCGCGCCAGATCGACGCCGCCGCCAAGACCGGCGCGCAGTACATAGAGATCCACACCGGCCACTACGCCGACGCCACGACCCCGTCCACTGTCAAAGCCGAACTGGACAAGATCCTCCGGGGAATCACCCACGCCCAGGAACTGGGGCTCAAGGTGAACCTGGGCCACGGCCTGAATTACGTCAACGTGTTCCCCTTCGCCCGCGTGCCCGGCATCCAGGAATACTCCATCGGCCACAGCATCATGGCCCGGGCCATCTACACCGGCCTGCGCCAGGCAACCCGCGACATGGTGGACATCCTGCGCGGCTTTTCGGACTAAGGGGCGCGCCGTGATCCTGGGCATCGGGCTGGACATCGCCGAGGTGGACCGCATCCGCGAGTCGCTCGCGCGCTTCGGCGTGCGCTTCACGGCCCGCGTGCTCACCGAGGCCGAGGCCGCAAGGATGCCCCAGGGCGACGCCGCGCCATACGTGGCCGCGCGGTTCGCCGCCAAGGAGGCCGCGGCCAAGGCCCTGGGCACGGGCTTTTCCGATGGCGTGACGCAGAAAAGCATCGAGGTGCGCAGCATGCCCAGCGGCGCGCCGGAGCTGGTGCTCCACGGCAAGGCGCGGGAGCGCGCCCTGGCCCTGGGCGTGGTGCGCGCGCATCTCTCGCTCACCCATGGCCGCGACGTGGCCGCCGCAACGGTGATCCTGGAGGGCGCGCCCTAGTTCGTTCCAAACTTCAGCAAGGAGGCCAAATGCCCACGCCCCTGCCCACCCCCGCCGAAATGTCCGCCTGGGACCGCGCGGCCATCCAGGACTTCGGCCTGCCGGCTGACCTGCTCATGGAAAACGCCGGGGCTGCGGCGCTGGCCGCCCTGCGCGAGGCCTACGGGCCGCTGGACGGGGCCCAGGTTCTGCTCATCGCGGGCGGAGGCAACAACGGCGGCGACGCCTTCGTGCTGGCGCGCAGGCTGTTGGACCACGGGGCCAGCCCCCTGGTGCTGCACACCCACGCCAAATCACAATACTCCCCCGAGGCCCGGCTGCACCTGGACATCGCCGAGCGCGCCGGGGTGCCCCTGCGCCGCCTTTCCCTGGCCCGGCCGGAGCGCATCCCGGCCACACTGTCGCGCCTGCTCGACGAGACGGGCGTGCCCGACATCCTGGTGGACGGCCTGCTGGGCACCGGCTTCTCAGGAGAGCTCAAGCCCGAGGCCAGGGCCCTGGTGCAGGCCATGAACGAACTGGGCGAAGCCTGCTTCGTGCTGGCCCTGGACACGCCCTCTGGCCTGGACGGCACCACCGGCCAGCCCCGGCCCGTGTGCGTGCGCGCCGATGCCACCGTGGCCTTCCACGCCGCCAAGCTGGGCACCGCCCTGCCCCAGGCCGCCCCCCACGTGGGCTGTCTCGCCGTGCGCGACATCGGCATCCCCCGCGCGGCCATGGAGGCAGCCCCGGCGGCCCAGTTCCTCATGGGCGAGGGGCTGTTCCAGGCCCTCAAGAACCCCGCCCCGGACCTGCACAAGGGCCGCGCCGGACACGTGCTGGTGCTGGGCGGCAGCGAGGGCCTCACCGGGGCCGCGCAGCTGGCGGCCCTGGGCGCCCTGCGCGCTGGCGCCGGGCTGGTCACGGTGGGCTGCCCGCGCGGCGTGCTCGCCCAGATCAAGGCCGGATACCCGGACTTCATGGCCCTGCCCCTGGGCCCGGAGGGCGCCTCCACCTGGACCCCGGCCTGCGTCGAGGACCTCCGCTCCTCCCTGGGCCGCTACGACGGCGTGGTCATCGGCCCAGGCCTGGGGCGCGACCAGGGCGCTGCGGAGTTCCTGGCCCTGTTCCCCAAGGCCTTCGCCGAGGCCCACGAGAAGGGCTGGGAGCCGCCCTGCATCTACGACGCCGACGCCCTGTACCACCTGGCCCAGAACCCGGCCATGCTGGCGGCGCTGCCGCCCTCGGCCGTGCTCACCCCGCACCCCGGCGAGATGGCCCGGCTGCTGGGCATGGGCATGGGCGAACTCCAGGCCGACCGCGTGGCCGCCGCCCGGCGCTTCATGGCCACGCACCCGCAGATCCTGGTGCTCAAGGGCGCAGGCACCCTGGTAGGACAGGGGGGGGCAGGCCAGAACGGCGTGCTCCAGATCAGCCCCATCACCGCCCCCAACCTGGCCGTGGGCGGCTCCGGCGACGTGCTGGCCGGAATCATGGCCGCGCTTCTGGCGCGCGGGGTTCCCCCCTTGCAGGCCGCCTGCCTCGGGGTGTATTGGCATGGCTTGAGCGGACTCAAGCTGGCCGAGAACTTTCCCGGGCGCGGCAACCTCCCCTCGGAGATCGCCCATGCCCTGCCACTCATCCTCAAGGAGCGCGCAACATGCTGAAGGCCAAGGACATCATGACCCCGGACCCCGTGACCCTCTCCCCGGACACGGACATCCGCACCGCCGTGGCCCTGCTCATCGAGAAGAAGATCAACGGCGCCCCGGTGGTCGACGCCGCGGGCAAGGTGGTGGGCGTGCTCTGCCAGAGCGACCTGGTGGCCCAGCAGAAGCAGGTCACCATGCCCTCGCTCTTGGCCGTGCTCGACGGCTTCATCGCCCTGTCCAGCCGCGACGACTTCGAACGCGAGATCAAGAAGATCGCGGCCTCCAACGTCTCCCAGGCCATGACCCCGGACCCCGTGACCATCTCGCCCACCACCCCCATCGACGAGATCGCCACGGCCATGGTCAACGAGAAGCTGTACACCCTGCCCGTGGTGGACGCCGGCAAGCTCGTCGGCGTGGTGGGCAAGGAGGACATCCTGCGGACCCTGCTGGGGCATGACGGCTAGTCCCGAACCGAACGTCCTTCGGCTGCGCCTGCCAGACGAGGCCGCGACCCTGGAACTGGGCCGCCTGCTGGGTCTGGCCGCCGTGGAGTCCCCCGGCAGTGGACAGCCCCCGGCCCTGCTGCTGCAGGGGGGCCTGGGCTCGGGAAAAACCACGCTCGTGCGCGGGCTTGTGTCCGCCCTGCCGGGCAGCGCGGCCGCCGAGGTCAGCAGCCCCAGCTTCAACATCGTGAACCTGTACCCCACCGCGCCCCCGGTGGCGCATTTCGACCTCTACCGCGCGCAGGGCCAGGCCCCGGAGGAGTTCCTGGACGCCGTGGAGGACGGGAGCAGCCTGGTGGTGGCGGAGTGGATCGAGCACCTGGCGAACAATCTTTGGCCCACCGAGGCCCTGCACCTGCGCTGGACCCCTGTTCCCTCTGGACGAGCGCTCGAAATCAGGGCATTGGGGAGGGCGGCCGGGGCGCGGCTGGCGCACCTGGCTCCGAAGTTTCATCAATGGCAGGCCGTGGAGCAAGCCACGGCGGAAGGTGAGTGAAGATGAAGAACATCGTGGTGCAGAAGTTCGGCGGCACCTCCGTGCGCAACCTGGAATGCATGAAGCAGGTGCTGGAGAAGGTCCGCAAACCCCTGGCGGAAGGCAACAAGGTCGTGGTGGTGCTCTCCGCCATGGCCGGTGAGACCAACCGGCTGCTGGCCCTGGCCAAGGAGTGGTCCCCCACTCCGGACGCGGCGGAGCTGGACAGCCTGGTGTCCACCGGCGAGCAGATCTCCGTGGCCCTGTTCGCCATGATGGCCAAGGACCAGGGCCTGCGCGCCCGCTCGCTCCTGGGCT
The DNA here is from genome assembly GCA_964502805.1 of uncultured Desulfocurvus sp. Lineage (GTDB taxonomy): Bacteria > Desulfobacterota > Desulfovibrionia > Desulfovibrionales > Desulfovibrionaceae > Humidesulfovibrio. The sequence continues at coordinate 40,895 of CAZCYB010000009.1, read as the reverse complement.
TCCAGATCCCCATCGTCAGCAACGACTCCTTCGGCAAGGCCCGCATCGAAAGCATCGACAGCGCCAAGATCACCGCCATGCTTGATGACTACGACGTGCTCGTGGTGGCGGGCTTCCAGGGCGTGGACCCGCACGACCGCATCACCACCCTGGGCCGTGGCGGGTCCGACACCTCGGCCGTGGCCGTGGCCGCCGCCCTGCAGGCCAAGGTCTGTGAGATCTACACCGATGTCCCCGGCGTGTTCACCACCGACCCCAACATGTGCGCCGACGCCAAGAAGATCGACCGCATCTCCTACGACGAGATGCTGGAGATGGCCAGCATGGGCGCCAAGGTGCTGCAGATCCGCTCGGTTGAGTTCGCCAAGAAGTACAATGTCGCGGTGCACGTGCGCTCCACGTTCAGCGACGAGCCCGGCACCATCGTCACCCAGGAGGATGAGAATATGGAAGCGGTTCAGGTTTCCGGCGTTGCCTACGACAAGGACCAGGCCCAGGTGACGCTGGTGGGCGTGCTGGACGAGCCCGGCGTGTGCGCCTCGATCTTCACCCCCATCGCCGAGAAGAAGATCCTGGTGGACATGATCGTGCAGAATCCCAGCAAGGAGGGGCGCACGGACATCACCTTCACCGTGCCCCGGGCCGATGTGGACGCCACCCTGAAGATCCTGGAGGCCCTGAAGGCCGACATCGGCTACAAGGCCCTGTTGCACGACAAGTCCGTCAGCAAGGTCTCGGTCATCGGCGTGGGCATGCGCAACCACTCCGGCGTGGCGGCCCAGGCCTTCCGCGCCCTGCGCGACGAGAACATCAACATCCTCATGATCAGCACCAGCGAGATCAAGCTGTCCTGCCTCATCGAGGACAAGTACACGGAACTGGCGGTGCGCACGCTGCACCAGACCTTTGTCGGACAGGACCAAGTGGGGTAGGACGACCATGCGCCAAGTCACCATCTACGATACCACGCTCAGAGACGGCACCCAGGCCGAGGAACTGCACCTCACCATCGAGGACAAGATCCGCATCGCCCGGAAGCTGGACGAGCTAGGTATCCACTACATCGAGGGTGGCTGGCCGGGCTCCAATCCCACGGACAAGCAGTTCTTCAAGGAGATCAAGAGCTACGACCTGAAGCACGCCAAGGTCTCGGCCTTCGGCAGCACCCACGCGGCCAAGGTCACCGCCGAGGCCGACCCCAACCTCAAGGCCATCATCGAGGCCAGGGTCGAGGCGGCGGCCATCTTCGGCAAGACCTGGGACTTCCACGCAGTGCACGCCCTGCGCGTGACCACGGAGCGCAACCTGGACCTCATCGGGGCCAGCCTGGGGGTGCTGCGCCCGCACGTGGCCGAGCTGTTCTTCGACGCCGAGCACTTCTTCGACGGCTTCAAGGCCAACCGCGACTACGCCCTGGCCTGCCTGAAACGCGCCGCAGACGCCGGCACCGACGTGCTGGTGCTCTGCGACACCAACGGCGGCACCCTGACCAGCGAGGTGGGCGAGATCGTGGAGCAGGTGCGCAAGGCCCTGCCCGGCGTCGCCCTGGGCATCCACACGCACAACGACTGCGAGCTGGCCGTGGCCAACAGCCTGGAGGCCGTGCGCCGTGGCGCGGAGCAGGTGCAGGGCACCATGAACGGCTACGGCGAGCGCTGCGGCAACGCCAACCTCTGCTCCATCATCCCCACCCTGGAGCTCAAGATGGGCATCGGCTGCATCGGCGAGGAGAACCTGAAGAAGCTCTCCGGCGCGGCGCACTACGTGGCCGAGACGGTGAACCTGAGGCCCTTCCCGCGCCAGCCGTACGTGGGCGGCAGCGCCTTCGCCCACAAGGGCGGGGTGCACGTCTCCGCCGTGCTCAAGAACCCGCAGACCTACGAGCACATCGAGCCCTCCCTGGTGGGCAACACCAACCGCATCCTACTCTCCGACCTCGCCGGGCGCAGCAACATCCTGTTCAAGGCCAGGCAGTACGGCTACGCCCTGGACAAGGACGACCCGGCGGTGCTGGACCTGCTGGCGGAGCTCAAGCGCCGCGAGACCATGGGCTACGAGTACTCCGTGGCCGAGGCCAGCTACGAGATCCTGTTCTTCCGCATGATGGGCTGGAGCAAGCGCTACTTCCAGCTTCTGAACTACCGGGTGCTCGACGCCGTCACCGAGGACAAGGAGCCCTTCAGCGAGGCCACGGTGATGCTTGGCGTGCGCGGCGACGTGGCCCACACGGCGGCCACGGGCAAGGGCCCGGTGAACGCCCTGGACACGGCCCTGCGCCGCGCCCTGGAGCCCTCCTACCCCACCCTGGCCCAGATGCGCCTCATGGACTTCAAGGTGCGCGTCATGAGCCGGGAGAGCCGCGACGGCACGGGCACGGGCTCCTTCGTGCGCGTGCTCATCGAGTCCGGGGACAAGCAGGACCGCTGGACCACCGTGGGCGTTTCGCACAACATCATCGAGGCCAGCTGGCAGGCTCTGGTGGACTCCGTGAACTACAAGCTGTTCAAGGACGACCCCCAGAAGTGGCCCCAGCCCGGCGGCAAGCACGACAAGCCCAAGAAGGCGTAAGTTGTCCCCGGCCCCGCGCCGTGTTGTCGTGCTGTGCGACAACGAGTCCTCGCGCCCGGACTGCGGGTGCGAGTGGGGGCTCTCCCTGGCCATCGACCTTGGCCCCGCCAGCGAGGGCGGGCACGGCCTGTGGCTCTGGGACACGGGCAAGACAGGCCTGCTGCTGAAGAACGCCGCGGTGCTGGGCGTGGATGTGCGCGCCGCGCGCGGCCTGGCCCTGAGCCACGGGCACTACGACCACACCGGCGGGCTCACCGCCCTGCTGGAGGCCGGATTCACCGGCCCGGTCTACGGCCACGCGGCCTGCGCCCGCCAGCGCTTCGCCGACGAGAAAGGCAGGCCCAAGCCCATCGGCCCGCCGCGCCCGCTGCCCCCCCTGGCGCCCACGGAGCCGCTGACCGAACTGGCCCCGGGCCTGACGCTCGTCACGGACATCCCGCGCCTGCCCGGCAACTTCCAGGCTGTGCAAGGCTTCTCCCTGGACCCCGGGGGGCTTGAGCCCGACTCCGTGCCCGACGACGCCTTCCTGGTGCTGGACACGGCCAGGGGCCCGGTGGTTATCCTGGGCTGCTGCCACAGCGGCCTGGCCAACTCACTGGCTGCCGCCGCGGAACGCCTCGGGCTTGCGCGCGTGCACGCCGTGCTGGGCGGGCTGCACCTGTTCCAGGCCGGGCCCGAGGCCGTGCGGCAGGCAGCCCAGGCCCTGGCGGAGCACGGCGTGGAACGCCTGCTGGCCGGGCACTGCACCGGCACGGACCACCTGGCCGCGCTGCGCGCGCTGCTCCCGGGCGTGGAGGTCTCACCCCTGGCCTCCGGCCAAGTCTGGACGCTCTAAGCCGCCACACGTTCACCCTATATTCCCGTCGGCGCTTCCCATCGGGGCGAAAAAGTGTATACTTAACGTTGAGCGCCCCCTCGCTTCGCCGCCGCCCTGCGGCACGGGAGGTTCCATGACCAATGATTCCCTGCTGGAGCTGCGCAAGTTCGTCGCCCCGGAGTTCGTCTTCGGCGGCGGGGCCGGCAAGCTCGCCGGACGCCACGCCGCCAACCTCGGAGCACGCAACGTGCTGCTGGTCACCGATCCCGGCGTCATGGCCCAGAGCTGGTTTGCGGACATCGTGGGCAGCCTGGACGAGGCCGGGGTGCGCCACGTTGTCTTTTCCGACGTCTCACCCAACCCGCGCGACACCCAGGTCATGGCCGGGGCCGAGGTGTACCGCTCCTCCGGCTGCGACGCCATCATCGCCGTGGGCGGCGGCAGCCCCATGGACTGCGCCAAGGGCGTCGGCATCGTCTCCAGCAACCACCGGCACATCACGGACTTCGAGGGCGTGGACAACGTGGAGGTGCCCGGTCCGCCGCTCATCTGCGTGCCCACAACGGCGGGCAGCTCGGCGGACGTGTCCCAGTTCGCCATCATCACCGACACCAGGCGCAAGGTCAAAATCGCCATAGTGAGCAAGACCACCGTGCCCGACGCCGCGCTCATCGACCCGGTGCTCACCAGCACCATGGACCGCGAGCTGACGGCCAACACGGGCATAGACGCGCTGACCCACGCCATCGAGGCCTACGTCTCCAACGCGCACGGCCCGGTGACGGACCTCTTCGCCCTGGAAGCCGTGCGCCGCATCTCCGCCTGCCTGCCCCGGGCCATCGCCGATCTGGGGGACCTGGACGCCCGCGCGGGCATGATGCTGGGCAGCATGTACGCGGGCCTGGCCTTCTCCAACGCCATCCTGGGCGCCGTGCACGCCATGGCCCACAGCCTGGGCGGGCTCATGGACCTGCCCCACGGCAAGTGCAACGCCATCCTGCTCGACCACGTCATGGACTACAACTTCGGCTCCGCCCCGGACCGCTACACCGACATCGGCGTGGCCATGGGCGCGGACATCGACGGCAGCGCCCCGGAAGCCGAGCGCAAGGCCCGGGTGCTTGCCCGGGTGCGCGACCTCAAAGCCGCCGTGGGCGCCACGGAGACCCTGGGCGCCCTGGGCGTGACCGGGCAGAACCTGGACAGCCTGGTGAACTTCGCCCTAAACGACCCCTGCATGCTCACCAACCCCAAGGCCCCGACGGCTGAGGAGCTCCGCGCCGTGTACGAACATGCCCTCTGACGCCCCCGGCGACCGCGACGGTCTGCGCAACAAGCTCATCGGCCTGGGCGAACGCTCCATGGCCAAGAGCTACTACCCGGAGCTCCAGAAGCGCCTGGAGGACCTGGAGCGCTTCCGCGCGGTCATCGACCACGCCAACGACGCCATCTTCGTCTTCGAGACCGAAGGCTGGACCGTGGCCGACGTGAACGAAACCGGCCAGGTGCTCCTGGGCCACCCCAAGGCGGAGATCCTGGGCGGACACATCTCGGCCTTCTTCCCGCCGGAGATCGCCGCACGCTACGCCCGGGCCCTGCCCGAGGACGAGCGCGTGCAGTTCCGCAACGGGCACATCGTCACCTGGCTCATCGGCAAGGAGGGACGCCGCACGCCCATCGAGATCACGGTGACGGTGCAGAGCTTCGCCGGGCGGGGCTACGCCGTGGTGGTGGCCCGCGACGTGACCATGCGCCAGCAGATCGAGGCCGAGCTGGACAAGAGCCGCAGGCTGTTCTCCTCGTTCATGGAGCACACCCCGGCCATGGCCTTCATCAAGGACCTGGAGGGCCACTACATCTTCTGCAACCCGGCCTTCGCCGCCCTGGCCGGGCTGCCGCAGGGCGACATCCTGGGCCGCACCGACCACGACCTCTGGCCCGAGGACATCGCCGACCTGCTGCGCGCCAACGACCAGCACGTGCTGACAACCGGCCAGCCCCTGTTCGTCATGGAGGTGATGCGTACCCGCACCGACGGCTCCCCGCGCTACGGCCAGGTGTCCAAGTTCCCGCTCATGCAGAACGGCAAGCCCTTCGCCCTGGCGGGCAACGCCGTGGACATCACCGTGCAGGTGCAGGCAGAGCAGGCCCTGCAGCGCAGCGAGGAGCGCTACCGCATCGTGGCCGAGTACAACCACGACATGGAGTGCTGGCTCTCGCCCACGGGCCAGATGCTCTACGTCAGCCCCTCGTGCGAGCGCATCACCGGCTATGACCGCGAGTTCTTCCTGGCCGCGCCCCAGGCCCTGCCCGGCATCCTGCACCCGGAGGACCGCGAGGGCTGGGACCACTTCATCAGCGCCCGCACCCTGGGCGACGACGATTCCCAGGACTTCCGCATCCTGCACAAGGACGGCTTCACCTGCTGGGTCAACGCCGTGAAGCGCGAGGTCATGGGCGGCAACGGCGGGTCCATGGGCACCAGGCTCAGCCTGCGCGACATCACCGACCGCAAGGAGATGGAGCTGCAGCTCAGGCACCTGGCCCTGCACGACCCGCTCACCGCCCTGGCCAACCGCACCCTGTGCCTGGACCGCATCCGCCAGGCCATGGAGCGCGCCCGCAGGCGCCACCCCTACTCCTTCTCCCTGGTGTTCCTGGACCTGGACCGCTTCAAGATCCTGAACGACAGCCTGGGCCACGCCTTCGGCGACCAGGTGCTCATCGCCGTGGCCGACATTTTGCGCAGGAGCGTGCGCAGCCTGGACACGGTGTCGCGCTTCGGCGGCGACGAGTTCGTGATCCTGCTGGAGGAGCTCAGCTCCTCGCGCGAGGTGGTGCAGGCCATCCAGCGCCTGCGCGCGGCGCTGACCCAGCCGCTCAACCTCTCCGGCCACGACATCCAGCTCACGGCCAGCATGGGCGTCACCATCGGCACCCAGCACGCGGACACGCCCGAGGACCTGCTGCGCAACGCCAACATCGCCATGCACCAGGCCAAGAAGGCCGGGCGCAACCGCTTCAAGGCCTTCACCCCGGGCATGCTGGCCACCGCAAGCAAGATGCTGGCCCTGGAGACGGACCTGCGCCGGGGCCTGAACCGCGGCGAGTTCTTCATGGTCTACCAGCCCATAGTGAAGCTGGACCGCAAGGCCACCCTGCACGGCTACGAGGCCCTGGTGCGCTGGAACCACCCGGAGCGCGGGCTCATCTCCCCGGCGGAGTTCATCCCCGTGGCCGAGGAGAGCGGCCTCATCGTGGACCTGGGGCGCATCGTGCTGCGCGGGTCCCGCGCCCCGCTCCGGCGGTGGCGCCTGGACGCCCCGGCGGCCGCCGAGCTCATCGTCTCGGTGAACATCTCGCCCCGGCAGTTCAGCGACGCCACGCTGGTGGACACGGTAAAGGCGGTGCTGGCCGAGACCGGGCTGCCCCCGGCCAACCTGAAGCTGGAAATCACCGAGACGGCCATCATGGAGAACGCGGGCAGCGCCGTGGAGCGCCTGCGGAAGCTCAAGACCCTGGGCATCGCCCTGTCCATCGACGACTTCGGCACGGGCTACTCGTCCATGAACACCCTGCAGCAGTTCCCCCTGGACACCCTCAAGATCGACCTGAGCTTCATCCGGCGCATGGACCACTCCAGCGAGGGCCTGGAGATCGTCAAGGCCATCATCAGCCTGGCGCACTCCCTGCGGCTGCAGGTGGTGGCAGAGGGCGTGGAGCGCAGCGAGCAGCTGGCCATCCTCACGGCCCTGGGCTGCGAGTATGCCCAGGGCTATTACTACTCCAAGCCCGTGGACGTGGACCAGGCCTGGGCCTTCTTCCTCTCCTGCTCCCAGGGCTGCGTGGGCGGCCAGAACGCCTAGGGCCCGGACCGGGGAACGAAGCTCCGCAGCAGTGGCGCGGCGCCGGGCGCGGAAAAACGCGCCTCGAGCCAGCCCCGCTCCGAGGTGGCCGCGAGCGGAATGCCCCGCCGGGCCAGTTCCTCCACCACCGCCGCGTTGGGGAACCCGTACACGTTCTGGTAGCCGCAGCTCGCCAGCGCCAGGGCCGGGGCCACGGCCTCGTAGAGCATGCCCGAGAGGCTGGACTTGCTGCCGTGGTGCGGCAGCAGCAGCACCGGCGCGCGCAGGTCCACGCCCGCGTCCACCATGTCCTCGATGCCGCCGCGCTGCACATCCCCGGGCAGCAGGGCCAGGGGCTCCCCGCGCCACAGGGCCCGCAGCACCAGCGAACTCTCGTTGCTCCGGCGCGACTCGAACCCGGGCCAGGGGTGCCCCACCTCCAGGGTCAGGCCGCCGCCCAGGTCCACGGTATCGCCACGGACGAGCGCGCGCACCGGAATTCCCCGCGCCGCCACGGCCTCGCCCAGGGCCTGGCCCAGTTCGCCCTCGGGCCAGTGGCCGTTGGTGTACAGCGCGCCCACCTCGAAGTGCCGCAGGATGTGCGCCAGGCCCTGGGCGTGGTCCGCGTCCGGGTGGCTCAGCAGCACGGCGTCCAGCCTTGGCGGGCGGCCCCAGGCCAGGTGCGGGCCCACCACCCCGCGTCCCAGGTCGAAGGTCCGGCTCAACGAGCCGCCGCCGTCCACCAGCGCGCGCACGCCGCCCGGCCCGGTGAGCAGCACGGCCTGGGACTGGCCCACGTCCAGCACCTCCAGCCGCACCTCGTCGCGCCGGTCCTCGGCCAGCATCCAGGCGTGCGGCGCGGCGCAGAGCAACAGCCCTGCGGCAATGAGCGCCCACGGAGCCTGGCGCGCGCGGCTCCAGTAGGGCGGAACCAGGGCCAGCACCATGCCCGCGCCCAGCAGTTCCGGCCAGCGGGGCCGGAGCAGGGCCCACACCGGCAGCCAGCCGTCCTGGGCAACGCCATGCAGGGCCTCCAGCATGGCCTGCTGCACCCAGGCCGAGGCCCGGAGCAGCGCGCCCCCGGCCTGGTCCAGCCCCGGAAGCGCGGCCAGGGCCATGCCCAGCATGCCCGGCAGCTGCACCAGGAACCCCTGCACCGGCAGCCAGGGCAGGTTGGGCAGGAAATTGGGCGGGAACACACCGAAGTACCAGGCAGTCACGGGCAGCAGCACCAGGGTGGATGAGGCGGCGAGGGTCAGGGCCTCCCAGGCCAGCCGCAGACCGCGCCCGGGCAAGGTGGCGGGGAAGCGCGCCAGACCGGCCAGCCAGGGCTGCACCAGGCACAGCCCGGCCACGGCCAGGGCGGACATCTGCAGGCTCACGTCGAACACCGCAAGCGGCGCGGGCAGGATGATGGCAGCCAGGGCGAAGAACAGGCCGTCAATGAGCGCCCGGCCCCGGTCCATGAGCAGGAACAGGCCCCAGAAGCCGAACATGAGCGCGGCGCGCACCAGAGACGGGCTGCCCCCGCCCACCCAGACGTAGGCCGCCACCAGCGGCGCGGAGAAGAGCACCGCCAGCTTGGGCCGAGGCAGGCGCAGGTAGGCCGCCGGCCATGCCAGGCCCACCAGCCAGGCCAGGGCCCAGCCCAGCACGGCCACGTAGACCACGTTCAGGCCGGACAGGGCCAGGGTGTGCGCCAGCCCGGCGGCGCGCAGTTCCTCGGTGGTGCGCAGGTCGATGCGCGACCTGTCCCCCAGGAGCAGGCCCAGCAGCACGGCCCCGCCCTGGTCGTCCGGCAGGTGGCGCAGAACGGAGGCGCGCAGGGCCTCGCGGGCGCTCCACAGCGGCGGGGGCGCGGCCTCGCCCCAGGCCAGCTCCGGCACCTCGCCGCGCGTGTAGGCCCTGTGGAACACCCCGCGCAGGCGCTGCTGCCATTCGAAATCAGCGCCGCCGGGGTTGCGGAAGCCGTGCACCGGGCGCACCCGCAACTGCGCCTCCACGGCCTGGCCAGGCGCGGGGCGATGGCCCGGCTCGTCCCAGTCCCAGGCCAGCAGGCCGGGCAGGGGCTCGGTGTCGGATTCGAGCCCGGCCCCGTCCCCAGTGGCGCGCACGGTCACGCCGCGCAGCAGGATCTCCAGGCGGCCATGGGCCTTGTCCGCCACCTCGTCCACCACGCCGCGCACCAGGACCTTGTCCCGGCCCTCGGCATAGGGGGCCAGGGCCCCGGGCGGCTGCGGCAGGACGAACCCGGCGTGCCAGTGCCCGGCGGCGAAGCACAGGGCCATGAGCCCCAGGAAGGCGGCGGCGCGCCTGACGGCGGATTCGCGCACCAGCACCAGGCCCAGCCACAGCGCGGCGGCCGAGGCCAGGGCGGCCTGGGGCTCGCGCAGGCTCCACACCCCGGCCACGTAGGCCAGGAAGCAGACCTGCCAGGAAAGCAGGCCCGGCCCTGCCTGCGGACCGGGCGCGACGCCGGACTGGAACGCCGCTCCCTGAGCGCTGCCCCGGCCCGTTGTCATGGCGGCTTTGGCCCGGCGCTATTCCGGCTCGCGGCGGATGCGCGCGCCAACGGCGGAGAGCTTCTCCTCCATGCGCTCGTAGCCCCGGTCCAGGTGGTAGATGCGCTGGATCTCCGTGGTGCCCCGGGCCACCAGCCCGGCCAGCACCAGGGAGGCGCTGGCGCGCAGGTCGCTGGCCATGACCGGGGCGCCCTCCAGGTGCTCCACCCCGCGCACCATGGCCGTGCGGTCCTTCAGCGTGATGCGCGCGCCCATGCGGGCCAGCTCGGAGACGTGCATGAAGCGGTTCTCGAAGATCTTCTCCTGGATGGACCCGCTGCCCTCGGCCACGCACATGAGCGCCATGACCTGGGCCTGCATGTCCGTGGGAAAGCCGGGGTGGGGCTGGGTCACGATGTCCACGCCCATGAGCGGGCCGTTGCGGCGCACCAGCACGCTGCCGTCGGTCTGCTCCTCCACCGAGACGTTCATCTCGCGCAGCTTGGTGATGAGCGCGTCCAACTCCTCGGTGGGGCAGTCCACCAGCTTCAGCTCGCCGTCGGTGATGGCCCCGGCCACCAGGTAGGTCCCGGCCTCGATGCGGTCGGGCATGACCTTGTACTCGCAGCCCTTCAGTTCGCGCACGCCCTCGATCTCGATGACGCTGCTGCCCGCGCCCCGGATGCGCGCGCCCATGGCGTTCAGGAAGTTCGCCAGGTCCACCACCTCGGGCTCGCGGGCGCAGTTCTCCAGGATGGTGCAGCCCTTGGCCACGCTGGCGGCCATGAGCAGGTTCTCCGTGCCGCCCACAGTGGGAAAGTCGAACACGATGCGCGCGCCGATGAGGCCCCCGCAGATGCCGTGGATGTAGCCGGAATCGAGGATGAACTTGGCGCCCATGCGCTCCAGGGCCTTCAGGTGCAGGTCCACGGGCCGCGCGCCGATGGCGCAGCCGCCGGGCAGGGCCACCTTGGCCTCGCCCAGAAGGCCCAAGAGCGGGCCCAGGCAGAGCACCGAGGCGCGCATGGTCTTCACCAGGTCGTAGGGGGCCTCGGCCTTGAGCTCGCGCACCTGGGAGGTGACCACATTGCCCTCGAAGCTGGTCTCGCAGCCGAGGATGTTCAGGAGTTTCAGGGTGGTGCGGATGTCCTGCAGGCGCGGCACGTTGGTCAGACGCACGGGCCCCTTGGCCAGCAGGCAGGCGGTGAGGATGGGCAGGGCCGCGTTCTTGGAGCCGCTGACCTGGATGGTTCCCTTGAGCGGCACGCCGCCCTTGATGATGAGCTTGTCCATTGGCTGTCCTTCTTGGGCGCCGGGTTCTTGCCCCCGGCTGGATTTTTTCTGGAATTAGCCCTTGACCGTTCGGCAGGGCTTCGTATAAACAACTCTTCCTCTTGCGGTGAATGTAGCTCAGTTGGCAGAGCACCAGGTTGTGGCCCTGGGGGTCGAGGGTTCAAGCCCCTTCATTCACCCCACTCAAGAGATCCAAGGCCCCGCGCCACAGCGGGGCCTTTTCTTTTTCCCTCATTCCCTACCGCTTCCTCAGCTTGCGGTTGTCGCCCACGCGCACGGTGAGCTTTTCCTTGTCGAAATATTCCAGCAGCGGAATGGCGTACTTGCGCGAAAGGCCCGTCACCTCGCGGAAGTCCTGCGGGTGCATGTCCTCATGCGTGGCGAAGAAGCCCACCACCTTGGCCGTGAGCTCGGCAACGGCGGCGGCGGCGAAGTACATCTCCTCCTTCACCTTCACCAGCCGGCCCTCGTCCTGCAGCACCTTGAACACCGGGCTCGCCTCCTTGAAGGTGAGGTTCAACGGGTCCAGCACGTCCTTCAGGTTGGGCGGGGTGACGCCCCCGGCCTCGTAGGCGTCCAGGAGCTTCTGGCGCAGGGCCGAGGCGTCCGACGCCAGGGACACCCTGTGGCCGGGCAGGCGCAGGAGCTCCTGCTCCGCCGCCATGGCCCCCTTGCGCAGCAGGCCCTCCAGGATGAAGTGGAAGAGCCTGGGCGGCAGCCTGCGGCCCCAGGTGGAGGCCAGGCCGCCGCGCGCCACGCCGGGCTTCATGGGCTCGCGGGCGTGGAAGTCCGCCAGGTGGGCCAAGAGACCGTCGGAGAGCTGCTGGGCCACCTTGCCCGAGACGTAGGTCTTGGCCTCGCGGTCGAACATGAGCGCCTCCTGCCGGCCGCCCATGAGCGCCAGGGCCTTTTCCAGGGCCTTGGTCTCCATGCTGCTGGCCACCAGCAACTGCGCGAAGGTGAGGCCGGTGGTGCCCGCCAGCTCCAGCTGGCCCAGCACGATGGCCTCGGGCTCGCCGCCGTCGTGGGCCTGGCCCAGGCTGCCCAATAGCTCCACCGCCGGGGAGAAGCGCTTGACCCTGTGCGGCAGGGGCGAGAGGATGCGCCCGCCCGCGATGGTCCTGAGCGGAGAGAAGGAGCGCGCCACCACCCGGTCGCCGAAGACCCCGGCCAAAGGCTCGGAGAAGCGCACCCGGCACACCGCCGTCTCGCCCGGCTCCAGGGCCTCGCGGTCCAGCATGTACACCCGGGCCATGACCTCGCGCGCGCCGTGGTGGAAGTGCACCTCCTTGCGGTGCTTGATGGACCGGGGCGAGGACTTCAGGCAGGTCAGCTCCACGTCCCAGAGCGGGCTGGGAAACAGGCTGCCTGGCCGGGCCACCACGTCGCCGCGCTCCAGCTGCTCCACCTCCAGGCCCGCCAGGTTCATGGCCGTGCGGCTGCCCGCGGCCACCTCCTCCACGCTGGCGCCGTGGCTTTGCAGGTTGCGCACCTTGCTCGAAAGTCCCCGGGGAAACACGGTGACGTCCTCGCCCACGCGGACCTTGCCGCTGATGAGCGTGCCCGTGACCACGGTGCCGTAGCCCTTCATGGTGAACACGCGGTCCACGGGCAGGCGGAACAGATCGGAGCGCCGCCGGGGCTGGAAGGCCTCGGCCAGCCTGGCCAGCTCGGCCCGCAGTTCCTCGAGCCCCTGGCCGGTGTGGGCGGAAACGGGCAGGATGGGCGCGCCCTCAAGGAACGAGCCCTTGAGGTGGTTGGCCACCTCCTCCTCAACCATCATCAGCCAGTCCGGCTCCACCATGTCCACCTTGGTGAGCGCCACCAGCCCGGCCTGGATGCCCAGGAGCGAACAGATTTCCAGGTGCTCGCGGGTCTGGGGCATGATGCCCTCGTCCGCGGCGATGACCAGCACCACGAAGTCGATGCCAGCGGCCCCGGCCACCATGTTCTTCACGAAGCGCTCGTGGCCCGGCACGTCCACCACGCCGAGCCTCTTGGGCCCGGTCTTGGTGGGCGGCAGGTCCATGAAGGCGAAGCCCAGCTCGATGGTGATGCCGCGCTTCTTCTCCTCGGCCAGGCGGTCGCAGTCGATGCCCGTGAGGGCCTTCACCAGCGTGGTCTTGCCGTGGTCGATGTGCCCGGCGGTGCCCATGATGACCGGCATGAACCGCTCCTAGCTCTTGAAGAAGGCGCGGAAGGCCTGGACCGTGGCGTACAGGTCGGCCTTGCCCAGCACCTCGAAGGGGCTGTGCATGGAAAGCACCGCCGGGCCCATGTCGATGACGTCCATGCCGTAGGTGGCCAGGAACTTGGCAACAGTGCCGCCCCCGCCCAGGTCCACCTTGCCCAGCTCGGCCATCTGCCAGGGCACCCCGGCCTTGTCCAGGATGCCGCGCAGGTAGGCCACGTACTCGGGGTGGGCGTCGTTGGCGCCCACCTTGCCCCGGTGGCCGGTGAACTTGTTGAAGCACGGGCCGTAGCCCAGGTAGGCGGCGTTGAGCTTCTCGAACACGTCCAGGTGGTCCGGGTCCACGGCGGCGTTGACGTCGGCGCTGATGGCCATGCCGCGCTCGAAGACCCGCGGCAGCCGGGCTTTCGGCTCCCAGGCCTCGAGGATGTCGGCCAGGGCGTACTCGAAGAAGTGCGACTGCGCGCCCGTTGCGCCCTCGCTGCCGATCTCCTCCTTGTCCCAGAACAGGGCGATCTGCGTGTGTTCCGGGGCCTTCTCAGCCATCAGGGCCTGGAAGGCCGCGTACACGCAGGAGCGGTCGTCGTGGCCGTAGCCGCCCACCATGGAACCGTCGAGCCCCACGCTGCGGGCGGGCCCGGCGGGCACCAGCTGCAGCTCGGCGCTGAACAGGTCGGCCTCGGCGATGCCGTAGCGGCTGTGCAAGAGGTCCAGCACCTTGCGCTTCACCCGGCCCTTGTCCTTGGCCTTCTTCTCGTCCCCCCCGCCCTTCGCTTCGATGAGGGGCTCGTGCCCCACCACGGCGTTCAGCTTCTCGGCGTCGAAGGCGTCGCAGACCTTCTGCTCCACATGCTTCTGGGCCAGGTGCGGCAGAAGGTCCGTGATGGTCAGCACCGGGTCGGCGGGGTCCTCGCCCACCACGACGCGCACCACGGTGCCGTCCTTCTTGACCACCACGCCGTGCAGGGCCAGCTCGCGCGCCAGCCACTGGTACTTGCGGATGCCGCCGTAATAGTGGGTCTTCATCAGGCCCAGGTCGGTGTCCTCGTACAGCGGGTGCTGCTTCAGGTCGATGCGCGGGGTGTCCACGTGGGCGCCGATGAGCCGGAAGCCCTCGGACAGCGGCCTTTTGCCCCTGCGGACGAAAAGCACGGTCTTGCCGCGCTGGGCCCGGGCGTAGGCCTTGGTCTTGGGCCCAAGCTGCTCCGCGAACCCGGCCTTTTTGGCCTCGGCCAGCAGCCAGTCCGTGGTCTCGCGCTCGGTCTTGCAGGCGCTCAAAAACTTCATGTAGCCGTTGGCGCAGGCCTCCACGGCCTTGCGGTCCGCGGGGCTGGAATAGACATCCCAGCAATTGCGGGAGGTGTGCTCAAGCTCGGTCTTCTTCGTCACGTGTGTCGCTCCAATGCTACCCGGCCTCGCCCAGCGCCTGGCGCAGGGCGGAGAGCACGAGGGGGTGTTCGGCGGTTTTCAGGGTTCTGGGGTCCAGGCACAGCGCACCGTCCTCCACCCGGCCCACCAGGGGCGGATCGGTGGCGAGCAGGGCCTGGCGCAGGTCCTCCACGCTCATATCCGCAGGGGCCAGGGCCACCAGGGCCGTGGGCAGGTCGCACTCCGGAAAGGCCCCGCCGCCCACGCGGGACACGCCCGCGCGCACGGAGACGGCGAGCCGCCCGGAAAGATTCTTCTTGAGCAGCGCCGCAAGCCTGCGGGCCTGGCCGCGCAGCCGGTCCAGGGGCCGGGTCATCATCTCCAGAGTGGGAATGCGCTCCCTGGCCAGCTCCGGGTCCAGGTACAGGCGCAGGGTGGCCTCCAGGGCGGCCAGGGTCAGCTTGTCGATGCGCAGGGCGCGGTTCAGCGGGTTCTTCTTGATGCGGTCGATGACCTCCCGCGTGCCCACGATGATGCCCGCCTGGGGCCCGCCCAGCACCTTGTCGCCGGAAAAGGTCACCACGTCCGCGCCCTGGGCCACGGCATCCTGGGCCGTGGGCTCGCCGGGCAGGCCGTCGGCCTCGAAGCGGCGCAGGCTGCCGCTGCCCAGGTCCTCGATGACCGGCAGGCCGAAGGTGGCCGCCAGGGCCTTGAGCTCCGGCAGGGGCACCTCCTTCACAAAGCCCTGGATGCGGAAATTGGAGGTGTGCACCTTCATCAGGGCGGCGGTGTTCTGGCCGATGGCGCCCTGGTAGTCGCGCAGGTGCGTGCGGTTGGTGGCGCCCACCTCGCGCAGGATGCACCCGCTCTTGGCCATGACCTCGGGGATGCGGAAGCTGCCGCCGATCTCCACCAGCTGCCCGCGTGAGACGATGACCTCGCGGCCCTTGCACAGGGTGTCCAGCACGATGAGCACGGCGGCGGCGTTGTTGTTCACCACCAGGGCGGCCTCGGCCCCGGTCAGTCGGCAGAGCAGCTCCTCCACGTGGCTGTAGCGGCTGCCGCGCTCGCCGGTGGCCAGGTCGAACTCCAGGTTGGAGTAGTGCGCGGCGGCCCCGGCCACGGCCTGCACCGCCTCCTCCGCCAGCAGGGAGCGGCCCATGTTGGTGTGGATGACCACGCCCGTGGCGTTGAGCACGCGGCGGAAGCGCGGACGGCTGCCGGTGCGCACAAAGGCCAGCAGGCGGGGATACAGGGCATCCAGGGAGAGCTGGGCGGCCTCGGCGAAGGCCCCGGCGCGGATCTCGGCGCGCACCAGGTCCAGGAAGCCGTTGACCAGGTCCTTGACCAGGGGGCGCGGAATTCCGGCCAGGAAGGAGGCCGCGGGGGAGCGGTCCGCCGCCAGGGCGGCGAGGGCCTGGTCCACGGCGGGCAGGTGGCGGAACAACTGGGTGCCCGATTTGCTGGCGGATGCGGTCACGCGGGAACCTCCTGGGCTACGCTGGGCAGGCGTCCATGAAGCCACACCCCTTGGGGCTGTTTCCACAAGACGCTTTTCGAAACAGAGTTCTATGCTGGCCGCTCCAGCAGCCAGCCATGCTTTGTATAAAACTCCCCCAGCAAATACAAGGAACCGCAGACCAGCACCGGCCCTGGCACACCGGCGAGCAGGTCCAGCGCGGCGTGCACGTCGGCGGCGGGCGCCGCGCCCGGCCCCAGCAGCTCGGCCAGCGCCTCCGGGGCCAGGGCGCGCGGGCAGGTGGGAATGCCGCAGGCGATGAGCCGGGCCGCTCCCGCTTCCCCGGCCATTTCGCGCACCAGGGGCAGCATCCCGTCCAGGGGCTTGTCCGCCAGGCAGCCGAAGACCACGGCGGACGGGCGGACTTCGTCCGCTTTCAGGGAATCGGCCAATGCCGACAGGCCGTGCGGATTGTGCCCGCCGTCCAGGATCAGCTCCGGCAGGCCCCGCCCCGCCGGGACGCGCTGCATGCGCCCCGGGATGAAGGCGCGGCCCAAAGCCTCGCGGCAGGCCTCCTCGCTCACGGGAAGCCTGAGCCGCCGCGCCCAGACGTGGAACGCGGCCAGGGCCAGGCGCGCGTTGCCCTCCTGGTGCGCTCCGGGCAGGCCAAGCCCGAGCCCGGCCATGGGCCGCACCCAGCCCCTGCCCTGCGGGCCGGGCTCCAGCCGCCCGTTGCCACGCGAGTAGTAGAGCACCTCCGGGCCGTGGACGAGCTCGCAGCCGATCTCCCGGGCCCGCGCGGTCAGCACGGCCATGGCCTCGGGCTCCTGGGCCGCGCTCATGGCCAGGCCGCCCGGGCGCATGGCCCCGGCCTTGTCCGAAGCGATCTCCGCCAGGGTGGAGCCCAGCACGCCCGTATGGTCCAGGGCCATGGGCGTGAACACCGTGAGCTGCGGGTTGACCACGTTGGTGGCGTCGTAGCGCCCGCCCAGCCCCGCCTCCATGACGGCGGCCTGCGCGCCCTCGCCCCGGAAGGCCAGCAGGGCCACGGCGGTCAAAAGCTCGAAGTACGTCAGGCCCAGGCCTTCGGAAAGCCGCAGGGCCTCGGCCCCGTAGCGCGCCCAGGCCTCCTCGGGCAGCATGCGCCCGTCCAGCAGGATGCGCTCGCGCACGCTGACGAAGTGCGGGGAGGTGTACAGCCCGGTGCGCAGGCCGTGTGCGGCCAGCAGCTCGGCCAGGATGGTGGCCGTGGAGCCCTTGCCGTTGGTGCCCACAACGTGCAGCACGGGAAACCCCGGCAACCCGGCGCGCTCCGCAAAGGCGCGCATCCGGTCCAGGGTCAGGTCCATGTGGAACAGGCCCAGGCGGTCCAGCTCGGCCTGGAAATGGGCGAAGGTCATGGTCACAGGCAGTCCGTATCGTTGGCGCGGGCCCCGGCGCTTGACCGCGGCCCCCCGCTTGATTAGTGATGGTTTCCCCGCGCGCGCCAGTAGCTCAGGTGGATAGAGCAACGGCCTTCTAAGCCGTCGGCCGAGGGTTCGAATCCTTCCTGGCGCGCCACTTCTCCCCTGTCCCTACCCTCTTCCCCGGCCCTTGCCAATGGCGCAGCGGCCAACCGCGCGCCACCCCCTCGACGGCGGGGGCGCATTCTGGCATGCATCCCGCAGGGCCACTCGTGCGCGTCCGTCCGGCACGCACCACCAGCAACCGGGATTTCCGCAGCGGCAAGCCATGTCCAGAGAAGATCCGAGCAGAACAGAAAAAGCCACGCCCAAGCGCATCAAGAAGGCGCGCGACGAAGGCAGCGTGGCCAAGTCCGCCGAGGTCTCCAAGGTGGTGGTGCTGCTTGTGGGCGTGGTGGCCCTGCGCTACATGGGCGAGTACTACTACAAGCACATCAACGAAATCTTCCGCTGGTTCTTCGTGGAGGGCATCCAGCAGACCCTGGACCAGCAGACCGTGTACCGGCTGTTCCTCTGGTCCCTGCTCAAGATGGCCGCCCTCACCCTGCCGGTGATGGTGCTCATCGCCATCGCCGCCTACGCGGCCATACGCCTGCAGGTGGGCAAGCTCTGGGCGTTCAAGTTCCGCTGGGACCGCATCAACTTCGACATCATCGGCGCGCTGAAGAAGCTCATCATCAGCCCCGAGGCCCTGGTGCGCATGGGCAAGAACATAGGCCAGGCCGCCGTGGTGGCCATCGCGCCGTACGTGGTCATCCAGCAGGAGCTGCCCAACCTGCTGCCCCTGTTCAACCAGAACATCATGGGCATCACCAGCTACATGCTCTATGTCTCGTACAAGATGATCTGCTACGCCCTGGTGCCCATGCTGCTCATCGCCATCGCCGACCTGTGGTGGACCAGGTACCGCTACAACGACAACCTGATGATGACCAAGGAAGAGGTGAAGGACGAGCGCAGGCAGGCCGAGGGCGACCCTGTGGTCAAGCAGAGGCAGCTGCGCAAGATGTACGACTTCATGGCCAAGCGCCTCAAGAGCACCGTGCCCAAGGCCGACGTGGTCATCACCAACCCCACGCACTTCGCCGTGGCCCTGCGCTACGACCTGACC
>CAZCYB010000009.1:5190-22269 GCA_964502805.1 uncultured Desulfocurvus sp. | reverse complement strand
TGGCGGCGACGGGCGGCAACCTGACCGAGGCCCCGGCCCCCATGGTCCTGGCCAAGGGCGTGGACCGCGTGGCCAAGCAAATCCGCGAAATCGCAATCGAAAACGACATCCCCATCCACGAGAATCCGCCCCTGGCACAGGCCTTGTATAAGCAGGTCGACGTGGGCGAGACAATCCCCGAGGAAATGTATCAGGCCGTGGCTGCGATTTTGGCTAAGTTGTCGAAATTCAAGAACCGCAGGCCCTGATCGACCCCTTCCGGGACATTGGCACCGCCCACAGGCAAACCCTGAGGGAGCGTCAACAATATGTCCCAGAGCGCCAAATTCACCGCCGTCGACATCGACTACGAAAAGTTCGCCAAGTCCGGCGACGTCATGCTCGCCATCGGCGTGGTGGTCATCCTCTTCGTGATGCTCATCCCCATCCCCACGCTGCTTTTGGACATCATGCTGAGCATGAGCATCGCCATCTCGCTGGTGGTGCTCATCACCTGCATGTTCATGCAGTCGCCCATGGAATTCACCATCTTCCCGTCGCTGCTCTTGGTGACGACCCTCATGCGCCTGGCCCTCAACGTGGCCAGCACGCGGCTCATCCTGCTACACGGCGACGAGGGCACCGCGGCCGCCGGCTCGGTGATCCAGAGCTTCGGCGAGTTCGTGGTGGGCGGCAACTACGCCATCGGCATCGTCATCTATTTCATCCTGTTCACCATCAACAAGACCGTCATCGTCGCCGGTATGACGCGCATCGCCGAGGTTGCCGCGCGCTTCACCCTGGACTCCATGCCCGGCAAGCAGATGGCGGTGGAGGCCGACCTCAACGCGGGCCTCATCGACGAGCCCGAGGCCACCCGCCGCCGCGACAAGATCCGCAAGGAGTCCGACTTCTACGGCGCCATGGACGGCGCGGGCAAGTTCGTCCAGGGAGACGTGAAGGCCGGCATGATCATGCTGCTCATCAACATTTTCGGCGGCTTCTTCATCGGCGTGTTCCAGAAGGGCATGCCCTGGCAGGAGGCGGCCAAGATCTACACCCTGCTGACCATCGGCGACGGCCTGGTGGCCACCATCCCCTCGCTCATCGTGGCCACGGGTTCGGGCATCATCGTCTCCCGCGCGGCCGCCGAGGCCAAGATGGGCGAGGAGTTCCTGGGCCAGCTCACCTTCCACCACCGCGCGCTCAAGCTGGTCTCCGGCATCATGCTGGTGTTCGCCCTGGTGCCCGGCATGCCCACCATCCCCTTCGTCCTGCTGGCCGGGGTGATCTTCTGGGTGGCCCGCGTTGCCGAGATGACCCGCCCGGAACACGACGCCAAGCTCAAGGCCGAGCAGGCCAAGGCCGCGGGCGGTCCCAAGCTCGACACCCCCGAGGAGGTGCAGTCCCTGCTGCCGCTGGACCAGCTGGAGCTGGAGGTGGGCTACGGGCTCATCCCCCTGGTGGACGAGGAGCAGAACGGCAACCTGCTCTCGCGCATCCGCAGCATCCGCCGCCAGTTCGCCCTGGACATGGGCGTGGTGATCCCCTCGCTGCACCTGCGCGACAACCTGCAGCTCAAGCCCGGCGAGTACCGCGTGCTGGTGAAGGGCAACCCCATCGCCGGCGCGGAGATCCTCATCGACCACTTCCTGGCCATGGACCCCGGCGACGCCAAGCACAAGATCGAGGGCGTGCAGACCGTGGAGCCGGCCTTCAACCTGCCCGCCGTCTGGATCCCCGAGGCCCAGCGCGAGGCCGCCATGCTGGCCGGCTACACCGTGGTGGACCCCTCCACCGTGGTGGCCACGCACCTCACCGAGGTGTTCCGGCGCAACCTGCACGAGTTCCTGGGCCGCCAGGAGGTGCAGGACCTCGTCACCAACCTGTCCAAGCGCGCGCCCAAGGCCGTGGACAACCTCATCCCGGGCGTCCTGCCCCTGGGCGTGGTGCAGAAGGTGCTGCAGAACCTGGTGCGCGAGGGCGTGTCCATCCGCGACATGATGACCATCGTGGAGGCCCTGTCGGACTACGGCCCGGCGGTGCAGGACCCCGGCATGCTCACGGAGTACGTCCGCGCCCGCATGGGCCGCACCATCGTCAAGGGCTACATGGGCTCCGACGGCGCCCTGCCCATCCTCACGCTCTCGGCGGACATCGACACCACGCTCTCCTCCAGCCTGCGCACCACCGATGGCGGCGGCTACCTGGCCCTGGAGCCGGGCATGGCCCAGCAGATCATCCGCAGCATCTCCACCGCCCAGGAGAACGCCGTGGGCACCGACGGCCAGCCCGTGCTGCTCACCACCCCGCAGGTCAGGCCGCATCTGGCCCAGTTGTTGCTTAGGTTCCTGCCGACCATGCCGGTCATCTCCCAGGCGGAGATTCCGGCGGACATCAAGATCCAATCCCTTGCAACCGTAAAGTTGGGATGACGCCATGCACATGAGGACATTCAAGGGATCAGACGCTCAGGCCGCCCTGGCGAGGGTCAAGGCCGAGCTGGGTGAGGACGCCATCATCCTGAACACCAAGACCGTGCGGGACAATGGCTGCAAGCTCTGCGAGATCACCGCGGCCATCGACCCCAGGAGCGCCGGGAACGCCCGCGCTGCCAAGGGTCACGGGCGCGGCGGCAGGCAGGCCGAGGGCCAGGCCCACGGGGGCCAGCTGGACGCCCTGCCCGCGGACTGGGCCCACGAGTGGCGGCAGATCAAGGACCAGCTCCTGGCCCTTTCCAAGCCGCAGATGGACCTGACCGAGCTGGCCCCGCGCCAGCGGGTGGCCATGCAGTACCTGGAGCGCGAGGAATGCGACCCGCAGGTGCTCCTGGGCGTGTTCCTGGACCTGCGCAACGATCCCAACCGGCCCATCCTGCCGGTGCTGGAGGCCGTGGCCCCAGTGCGGCCCTTCGAGTCAAAAAAATGGCTGGAGCGCATCCACGTGTTCGCGGGCCCCTCGGGCTCGGGCAAGACCAGCTGCCTCATCCGCCTGGCCCTGCGCGAAAAGCAGGCCCGGCCCCGCGCACGCATCTGCGTGGTCGCGGCGGACCAGGGCCAGGGCAAGGGGCGCATGGTGCTCCGGCACTACGCCGATCTCTCCGGCCTGGCCTTCCGCGAGGCGGCCACGGCCGAGGACATGCAGGACATCATCAAGGAGTCCGGCAGCTTCGACATGGTCCTGGTGGACCTGCCAGGTCTGTCCAGCCGGGCCACCCTGGCCGAAAGGCTGAACGACGTGGGCCTGTTCGACCACGAGGACATGGCCGCGCACCTGGTGATCTCGCCGTACTTCAGCGCCAGCCAGTACGCGGACATCGCCCGGCGCTACGCCTGCGAGCAACTGAAAAGTCTCATCTGGACGAAACTGGACGAAGCCTGTAGTTTCGGAGCGCTGCTCAACGTGGCGCGGCTCATGGAGCTGCCGGTCTCGGCCCTGTCCTTCGGGCCAGGCCTCAAGAACAGCATCGTCCCCGCCGCCACCGAACAGCTGTGGCGTCTGTTCTTCAAGCACCAGCTGCCCGCCCCGGAAGCCGCGGGACAGCACTAAGGCGAGGCACACATGGCAAGCGCGCTCCCCCTGGTCTTCTCGGTCACCTCCGGCAAAGGCGGCGTGGGCAAGACGAACATCGCCGTGAACCTGGCGCTGGAGCTTACCCGCATGGGCAAGCGCGTGGTCATCCTCGACGCGGACTTAGGGCTGGCCAACGTTGACGTGATCCTGGGCATCACCCCCAAGCTGAACCTGTTCCACCTGTTCCACGAGGGCGTGACCCTGGAGCAGATCCTCTGCCCCACCCCCTACGGCTTCCGCATCCTGCCCGCCGCCTCGGGCGTCAGCGACATGGTCAGCCTGACCACGGGCCAGAAGCTCGACCTGCTGGAGGCCATGGACTACCTGGAGGGCGGCATCGACCACCTCATCGTGGACACGGGCGCGGGCATCAACGACAACGTGCTCTACTTCAACATCGCCGCGCAGGAACGCCTGGTGGTGCTCACCACCGAGCCCACCTCGCTCACCGACGCCTACGCGCTCATCAAGGTGCTCAAGCTGAACCACGGGGTGGACCGCTTCCGCGTGCTGGTGAACATGGCCAAGGACGAGAAGGCCGCCAAGGAGGTCTTCCTCAAGCTGTACAAGGCCTGCGACCACTTCTTGAGCGGCGTTTCCCTTGACCTTGTCGGCTTCATACCGCATGATCCCGTAGTACGTAAGGCCGTCATTGCGCAGACCCCGTTCTGCCACATGAACCCCGGCGCCCCGGCCAGCGTGGCCCTGGGCAAGGCGGCGGCCAAGATCACCACCTGGAAGGTTACGGCAAAGGCCGATGGAAACATCAAGTTCTTCTGGAAAAAGCTCCTCTTCCAGGAGCAATCCGTGGCGTGAGCTGGAGAGCGGACAGGTCACCTGGTCGCAGCTCCCCCCCCGGGACCAGGAGGCCATCGTCCGCCACTACGCGCCCAAGATCCGCATCCTTGCCCTGCGGCTGAAGAACAAGCTGCCGCAGAGCGTGGAGCTCGGCGAGCTCATCAGCGCGGGCAGCATCGGCCTGCTCGATGCCCTGGGCAAGTTCCGCCCGGAGCTGGGCATCAAGTTCGACACTTACTCCGAGAACCGCATCAAGGGCTCCATGCTCGACGAGCTCAGGCGCATGGACTGGTTCTCGCGGGGCTTAAGGCAGAAGGTGAAGATGCTCGACGAGGCCATGCGCGTCATCGAGCACGAAACCGGCAACACGCCTACGCAGCAGCAGTTGGAGACGCGAACCGGGCTCTCCTCCCGCGAGGTGCAGCAGGGGCTGGAGGCGCTGCAGAACCAGATGTGCGTCAGCCTCGACGTGTTCCAGGAGAACTTCGTGGGCAGCCGCGAGGCCCTGGCGGAGAACGAGCCCTACCAGTCCACGGCTTTTCAGGAAATGGTTGACAAGATTGCGAGCCTCATAGAAGAGTTGACGCCTAGAGAGAAGCTCGTCATATCCCTGTATTACGGCGAGGAATTGAACATGAAGGAGACCGCCCAGGTCATGGACATCACCGAGGGCCGGGTCTCCCAGTTGCATTCGCAGGCCCTGGCCAAGCTTCGGGACAATTTCAGGCGGCGGTACGAGAACGAGCCGTAAGACCCTTCAAGGAGTGAGCACGTATGCCCGCAGACAAGAACATGCGCATCCTCGTCGTCGATGACTTCTCCACCATGCGCAAAATCATCAAGAACATCCTGCGCCAGCTCGGCTTCAACAACGTGGTGGAGGCCGACGACGGCACCACCGCCTGGGAAGTGCTGAACCGCGACAACATCGATTTCATCGTCTCCGACTGGAACATGCCCCAGATGACCGGCATCGACCTCTTGCGCAAGGTGCGCTCCAGCGAGGAGTACGCCACCACGCCCTTCCTCATGGTCACGGCCGAGGCCCAGCAGGAGAACATCATCGAAGCCGTGCAGGCCAAGGTGTCCAACTACATCGTCAAGCCCTTCACGCCTGAGACCCTGGGCCAGAAGATCGACAAGATCTTCGGCAGCTAGCCCCTAAGGGCGGCGGTGGCCGATGCTTTTTTTCATGGTGCCTGACGATTCGGGGGATCCGCGCGGCGCCGACAGCATGCTCGACACCAGCGAGACCTCGCGCGCGGCGCAGAAGGTCGACCTGGACCTGGACGACGCCCCCTTCCTCGAGGAAGAGGAGGAGGTCAAGCCGGAGGCGCCGCCTCCCAAGGCCTCCATCAGCATGGAGGAGCCCGAGGAGGCCAAGCCCCCCCGGGACAAGAAGAAGCTCCTCATCATCGCCGCGGCGGCGCTGCTCCTGCTCATCGGATTGGGCGTGGGCGTCAAGATGCTCTTCTTCAAGCCCAAGCCCAAGCCCGTCGAAGCGCCCCAGCAGATCGAGGAGCCGCAGGACAACGGCACGGATAATGCTTCGGCCCAGGTGCCGGAAACAATGTACCGGCTGGAACCGTTCTGGGTGGAGCAGAAGGCCGGCGCCGACGAGGAGGTGCGTTTCCTCATCGTGCGCATCATGCTGGGGGCCAAGGACCCCGGCGCGGTGAAGGACCTGGAGGGCAAGCTGCTCCCGGCCCGCAACGCCGTGTTCTACTACCTGAAGAATAAAGATGTGCAGTTTTTGGCCGATGAGGAGAATGCGGACAAGCTGAGAAAGGAACTGCTGCTGGTCATCAACCAGTACGTGGCGGACACCAAGTTCGACACCCTGCTCTTCGAGGAATATGTGGTGAAATAGCCATGAGCGCCAACCCGCTGGACATGCCCATCCTGGTCTCGCAGCTGCCCAACCTGCAGCAGATGGCCCACGCCGGGCAGGCCGCGGCGGAGTCGCAGCAGGTGCTCTTCGGCCACCTGGTGGCCGAGAACCAGCGCCAGAACGAACACAAGGTCCAAGAGGTGGAGAAGAAGGAAGGCCTGGAGGCCATGGGCAAGGACAGCGGCGGCAACACCAGCACGCCCGGCTTCGCCCGCCAGAACCGCCACCGCCCCCCGCCCCAGGGGGAGGAGCAGTCCACCCAGTCTTCCAACGCCTCGCCCTGGGCGGGGAACATCATCAACGTCAAGATCTAGGCCGCTTCCGCCGCTTCTCAAGCCTCTTCTCGCGCTCCCGCTCCTCGGCCTCCTCCACGTCGCGCTCCAGTTCCTCTTCTTCCTCCCTGGTGGGAAAACGACCGGAAAACCAGTAGGTCAGCCAGCGGTTGCGGTCGAGCAGCTTCTCGCGAAATTCACCCAGCCGCTGTTTGCCCTTGGGGAACAGACGCATGCGGTCGAGCAGGTAGGCCAAAAGCCCCCCCACTCCAAGCACGACAAGCGCGAACAGCCACGTCTCCATGGGCACCTCCGGCGGCAAGACCAGCGCGTTGTGCATCCTCTCCAATTTCGGCGTACACATTCCCCCCTTAAATTGCGAGATATTTCTGTATATGCTATGCATTGCCTCCGGGCGGCGGAATGTGCATAATGTGGAAGTGGCAACGCCACCCCGCTCTACCGGACACGCAGCACCCACACGATACACACCAAGGAGCCTCGACCATGTCTGATGCCACGCAGTTCACCCTGTTCAGCGGCGGCGCCCAGGGCGCAGAGTCCGAGTTTGGCCGCCTGGCCGAGAAATTCGGCGTCCAGGAGGTCAACTTCTCCTTCGAGGGCCACAAGATCGAGCGCAGCCGGGGCCTGCGCATGCTCACCCAGGAGGAACTGACCCGCAAGGACGTGAGCATCAGCTACGTGTCCAAGCTGCTGGACCGCAACTTCAGCAACGGCCCGCTCATCCGCATGGTGCTGCGCACCATCATGTACCAGGTGGACTCCGGCCTGGAGGTCTTCGTGGTCGGCTCCATCCTGCCCAACGGCACCGTCAACGGCGGCACCGGCTGGGGCGCGGAGTTCGCCAAGATCTGCAACAAGCCGCTGTTCGTCTTCGACCAGGTCAAGGACGGCTGGTTCACCTGGACCGGCGACAAGTGGGAGGCCGTGGCCGCACCGGTCATCACCAAGACCCACTTCACCGGCACGGGCACCCGCTTCATGGAGGAGAACGGCCGCAAGGCCATCGCCGATCTCTTCGCCCGCTCCTTCAAGTAAGGCCCCGCGCGACACTTCCCAAGGCAGCCTCGGGCGCTCCCGGGGCTGCCTTGCCTTTTGCCCGTTTGCCTCTGCCCATTGATTTCCCGCGGGAAAATGGGCAATGGACCCTGAACGGACGCCGACTCCCACGCCGCCCGAAACCAGCGAAGGAACGCCATGCAGATAACCGCACTGCTGCTTCTGGCCCTCACGGTCACGGAACTCGTGCTGCTCTTCGTGGTCATCGCCTTCTACCTGCGCCTGCGCAAGTCCGAGGCGCTCATCGCCCGCATGCAGACCAAGCAGGAGGAGTTCCTGAACAAGCTGCGGGCCAATGCCCAGCTGGAACAGGAACTGGTGGACAGCTTCGAGCGCAGGCAGAGCGAGCTGGCCAAGCTGGACACCCAGCTCTCCGACCGCGTCATCGCCCTGAACAAGCTGCTCAAGCAGGCCGACGAGTTCGCCAAGTCCCCCCAGTTCCTGCGCCAGGTCATCATCACCGGGCACAGGCAGGGCAAGGGCATCAAGGAACTCTCCCGCGCCACCGGCCTCTCGGCGGACGAGGTGGAGCTCATCATCGACCAGGCCGGGAACTGACGCCCGCGCCGGGAGTTCGGCCATGTCGCGCATTTCCGGGTACGGTGGGGGCTACGGCCACGGTCCGGGCCAGCCCCGCCAGCGCGCCGAGGCCTTCCGCGCACGCCACCGCGTGGGCGAGCGCCTGCGAGGGCGCATACTGCGCCACGAACCCGGGGGGCTGACCCTGGTGGAGGTGGACGGCCAGGAACTGCTGGCCCGCCTCGAAGTGCCTGCCGAGCCCGGCGACACCCTGCTCTTCCTCGTGCGCGCCCTGCTGCCGGAGATCCACCTCCAGGCCCTGCAGGGCGAGGCGGCGGGCTCCGATCCCGCCGGCCTGCTCCAGCAGTTCCGCACCGCGCGCCAGGCCTTCGAGTCCCGCGCCGCGCGCCACCTCTCCGCCCTGCCCCTGGCCCTGCCGCCCTCCTGCGACACCCCGCCCGCCTTCCGGGCCCTGCTGGCCCTGGACGGGCAGCTGGCCGAGCTTCACGCCCAGGCCCAGGCCCTGCTGGCGCAGCTGGACGCGGAGCTTGCCGGGCCCCGGGGCCGCCGGGCCCTGTACGTCCCCTGGTGCGTGCCTGGGCTTGCGCGCTGCGAGGCGCTGCTGGCCCTGCCGCGCGGGGGCGGCGAGTATTTCGAGCTGGCCGCCAGCGGGCACCTGGAGCGCTACGGGGAGGTGGAGCTGCGGCTGGTGGGCCGGGAGGCCAGCCACCACCTGAGGCTGTGGCTGGAGCGCCCGGAACGCGAGCAGGAGCTGGCCGGGCTGGTGCGCGAGGGGCTCCGAGGCCTGGGCAGCAGCGTGGAGATGAGCCTGGGCCGCCTGGGAGCCCACGTGCCCGGCGGGGTGTTCACCGAGCTTTTGGGCGAGGCGGCCTCTGTGAGCGGCGGGCTCAACGCCAGGGTCTAGGCAGGCCCAAGGGCAAAAAAAACGCCCTTGCGGGCGTTTTTCCTGGGTACATCAGCAGGGATTAGGCCACGGCGGGAACCGGGCGGCGGGCGGCGCGGCCCTCGTGCCTGGGCTCGGCCACCGGGGCGGCCACAGGCTCCAGGCCCAGCACGCGCTCTTCCAGGTATTCCTCGGCGTTGACCTCGAGGTAGCGCAGGAAGGCGTTGTTCAGGGCGTGGCCCGAGGCAAAGACCTCGAAGCGGCCCTGGATGGGCAGGCCCATGACAGCCATGTCGCCCACGAAATCCAGCAGCTTGTGGCGCACGAACTCGTCGGGGTAGCGCAGTCCGTCGGTGTTCAGCACGCCGTAGTCGTCGAGCACCACGGCGTTGTCCAGGGTGCCGCCCAGGGCCAGGCCGTTGGCGTGCAGGTACTCCACCTCGCGCAAAAAGCCGAAGGTCCGGGCCTTGGCCAACTCGCCAGCGAACACGTCCGGGGTCACTTCCAGCTCCAGGTTCTGCCGACCGATGAGTGGATGGGCGAACTGGATGGTGTAGTCCACGCAGAAGCCGTCGTGCGGGGTGGCCTTGATGAACTTGCCGTCACGCTCGAACACGATGGGCTTGGTGATGGCCAGCACCTTGCGGGGCTTGGCCTGGCGGCGCAGGCCCGCCTGGTTCAGCAGGTAGACGAAGGAGGCGGCGCTGCCGTCCATGATGGGCAGCTCGCGGCCCTGCACTTCGATGCGGATATTGTCGATGCCCAGGCCGCGGACGGCGGCGAGCAGGTGCTCCACGGTGGCGATGTGGTCGTGGCCGTTGCCCAGGGTGGTGGCCAGGCCGGTCTCCACAACCAGGCGCGGCTTGGGGCTCAGGAAGGAGGTGCCGGACCCGCTGCGCAGGGCGAAGAGGATGCCCGTGTCTTCCGGAGCGGGCCGCAACACCAGTTCCACCTGCTTGCCTCCGTGGAGGCCGATGCCGGTGCAGCGGACGGTGTTGCGGATGGTGGTCTGGTTCATGGCACCCCTTCATGCACAGAGGATGCCAAGTCTAGACAACTGCACAACACTCTGGTTTAACTGGAATTTCACATATTCCACAAGCTCAAACAGGTGTATGATTTTCACCACTCGTGGCATGGTTGCAACAGCGCCACGGCGCGTTTGCGGCACTGGAGCCACAATGGGGCCAGGCCCCCAGGGCGCCTAGGGCTTGCGGATGCAGAGCACCCGGTCCAGGCCGGCCAGGTCAGGCAGGATGGCGGCATCGGCCAGGGCGGGGGCCAACTCCCGCGCGGCGGCAAGCGCCGCGGCGCCCTGCCCGGCGCCGATCTCGCACAGGAAATGCCCGCCGGGCCTGAGCGCGGCGGCAACCCGGGGCAGCAGCCCGCGCAGGTGCTCCAGGCCGTCGTCCACGTTCATCCGTGCCGGGCTCACCAGGGCCAGGCGCGGCTCAAAGTCGCGCACCTCGGGCGAAAGCCCGGCGTATTCGGCCTCGGTGACGTAGGGCGGGTTGGAAACAATGAGGTCGCAGGAGGCATCCGGCAGCAGTGGGGCGCGCATGTCGCCCTCGCGCAGCTCAAGGCGGTCCGAGACCTCGTGTCGGCGGGCGTTCCTGCGGGCCACGTCCAGGGCCTGCAGGCACAGGTCCACCGCCGTGCCGCGAGAGTTGGGAAACACGTGGGCCAGGGCGATGGCCAGGGCGCCGGAGCCGGTGCCGAAGTCCGCGAAGACCAGCGACGCATCCGCCGGGAACAGCTTCCGGGCCTGCTCCACAATGGTCTCGGTCTCGGGCCGGGGGATGAGCACGGCGGGCGTGACATGGAGCTCCAGGCCGAAGAATTCCTTCTCGCCCAGCAGGTAGGCCACGGGCTCGCCCTTTTCGCGGCGGCCCACCAGCAGGTCGAAGGCCGTCTGCTGCTCCAGGCTCACCTCGTCCTTCTTGCGCACGATGAGCCCCAGGCGCGACAGGCCGAAGGCCCGCTCGGCCAGAAGCTCGGCGCTGCGTCGCGGGGCGTCGATTCCGGCGGCGGCCAGGCGCTCGGTGGCCCGGTCCAGGGCCTCGGCCACGGTGCCGGGCCGGGCGCGCCGGGCGCGCTCGTCCAGCTTCTTGCCGAAGTTCGCCAGCGCCTCGCGCAGGCTCTTCGCGCCACCGTTCTCACTGGCGGACACAGCTAGCCTCCGGAAGCCTGGAGCTTCAGGGCCTCGGTCTGGTAGTGGCTGGTCAGGGCCTGGATGAGATCCCCGCAGTCGCCCTCCATGACGGCGTCGAGCTTGTACAGCGTCAGGTTGATGCGGTGGTCCGTGACGCGGCCCTGGGGGAAATTGTAGGTGCGGATGCGCTCGGAGCGGTCGCCGGAGCCCACCTGGGCTCGGCGGATGTCCGTCTCCACGGCCTTCTGCTTCTGCTGCTCCTGGTCGAGCAAACGGGAGAGCAGCACCTTCATGGCCTTGGCCTTGTTCTTGTGCTGGGACTTCTCGTCCTGGCACTGCACCACCAGCCCGGAGGGGATGTGCGTGATGCGCACGGCGGACTCGGTGCGGTTGACGTGCTGGCCGCCCGCGCCGCTTGCGCGGAACACGTCGATGCGCAGGTCCTCGGTGCGGATGTTCACGTCCACCTCCTCGGCCTCGGGCATGATGGCCACGGTGACGGCGGAGGTGTGGATGCGGCCCTGGGCCTCGGTGGCGGGAACGCGCTGCACGCGGTGCGTGCCGGATTCCCACTTGAGCTTGCTGAACACGCGCTCCCCGGAGATGGAGGCGATGACTTCCTTGTAGCCGCCGGTGTCCGTGGCGTTGGCGTCCAGCAGCTCCACCTTCCAGCCCACGCGCTCGGCGTAGCGGGTGTACATGCGGAACAGGTCCGCCGCGAACAGGGCGGCCTCGTCGCCGCCGGTGCCTGCGCGGATTTCCAGGATGCTGTTCTTGTCGTCCAGCGGGTCCTTGGGCAGCAGCATGAGCTTGAGTTCGCCGTCCAACTCCTCCAGCCGGGCCTTGAGGCGCTCCGCCTCGCCAGCGGCCATCTCGCGCATCTCCGGGTCGGAGTCCTTCAGCAGTTCCTGGTTGTCGGCCAGCTCCTGGGAGAGCTCCTTGTACTCGCGGTAGGCCTTGACGATGACGCCCAGGTCGGCGTGGGTCTTGGCCACCTTCCGGTACTTCTCCTGGTCGGCCAGCACCTCCGGGGCGCCCAGCTCGCGCTCCAGGTCGATGAAGCTGCGCTCGATGTCGGCAAGCTTGTTGAACATGGACTAGCAGCCCTCCTCGCTCACGGCGCACTTCAGCGCGGCCATGGCGACCTCGATTTGGCTGTCGTCAGGCTCCTTGGTGGTCATCATCTGCAGGACGAGACCCGGCCAGCAGAGCATGCGGCAGAGGATGTTGGTGTTGAACTTCCCGGCGAAGCGGATGATCTCGTAGGCGATGCAGCTGATGGGCACCATGAATAGGAGCTTGGCGCCCACGATGTACAGGTGCTTCACCAGGAACAGCTCCGGCTTGTAGAGCTTGAGCAGCTGCGGCACGATGGCCGTGTAGAGCACGATGCTCACAGCCAGCACGAAGAGCAGAAACGAGGTGCCGCAGCGCGGGTGCAGGCGGCTGTGCCCCCGGGCGGACTCCACGGTGACGTTCCTGTCCTGCTCGAAGGCCCAGATGACCTTGTGTTCGGCCCCGTGGTACTCGAACACGCGCCGGATGTCCGGCACGAACGAGATGGCCGCGATGTAGCCCACAAAGACGAGCATCTTGTACAGCCCGTCCCAGATGTTGAAGGACAGGGACTCCACGTCTCCGGAGAGGCCCAGCCACTGCATGACGATGGACAGGGCGTGGGGCAGCACCACGAACAGGCCCAGGGCCACGCCCAGGGCCGCCACCATGGTCAGCACCAGGTGCCAGGGCGCGATCTCGCTCTCGCCCTCTTCGCCCTCCGCGGCCTGCATGGCCGAGAAGTTGAGCGCCTTGATGCCGTTGACCAGCGTCTCCAGCAGCACGGGGAACCCGCGCAAGAAGGGCTTCTTCAGCAGGGGCAGGCTCGTCAGGCTGAACCAGGGGCGCGACTCCACCAGGATGGTGCCGTCGGGCTTGCGCACGGCAATGGCCAGCCGGTTCTTGGCGCGCATCATCACGCCCTCGATGACGGCCTGGCCGCCCACGGTGGGGCCAGCGGACAGTGCGGAGAAAAGGGACTTGCTCAAGCGGGCCACCTCTGGGGTTCAGGGCCTGGGGTCCTGCATTGCGCGGCACGGACAGTCCGGGCGGCACTCACCAGAATAAGGCCGGGCGGCGGGAAGTAAAGGCGGGAAAAGACCGCGCGGCCAGGAAACAAGAATGCCTCCATTGGCGACCCAACAGAGGCATTCCAGCAGGCGCGTGGGGACGCTACTTCTTGGCGTCGCCCTGGAACTGGGCGTACTTCTTGCGGAAGCGGTCGATGCGACCGGCGGTGTCGACGAAACGCTGCTTGCCCGTGTAGAAGGGGTGGCAGTTGGAGCAGATTTCGACGCTCACTTCCTTGCCCTTGGTGGTCAGCAGCTCGGTCTCGTAGCCGCAGTTGCAGCGCACCTTGGCGTTGTTCACATTGGGATGGATATCTTTCTTCATGGCTCACTCCGTGGTCAGTGTTCGCTTAAGGCAGTGACAGATACGCCCCTTTTACTCCGTTGGCAAGTGCCGCGGGGCAACTTTTCGCACCCGGGGGCGGCAAATCCTCCGTATTGACTTCCCCTGCCCGCGCGGGTAGCCAGGGCAGACGTTCCCGCCGGAACGCGACGCCATGCGGGAGTCCGGACAAACCGGGCTGAGAGGGTCCCTGAGCATGTGGGGCCGACCGTGGAACCTGACGGATCATGCCGTCAAGGGAAATGGGCACCCCCCGTCCCCCCCATTCCTGGTTTCACCCCCCATCGGCCCGCTTTCGCGGCAGGCGCAAGCCCACACGCCACTGCCCACCGAAGGAGGCCTCCTTGTCCATCATCGCCAAAAACTCCGCGCTGTCCGCGCTTCTGGACGCGCACATCCACGAGCTTTCCGCCCGGGAGCACATGAGCCCGGAGGACATCCGCGCGCGCATCGACCAGGGCTCGCTGACGCTTCTGGCCAATCCGGCGCACAAGAGCGTCCTGCCCACCCTCATCGGCCAGCCCGCCCGCGTCAAGGTCAACGCCAACATCGGCACCTCGCCCCTGGCCAGCGACGGCGGCGGCGAACTGGACAAGCTGCGCGTGGCCGAGACCGCCGGGGCCGACGCCGTGATGGACCTTTCCACCGCCGGGGACCTGGACGGCATCCGCAGCCGCATGCTGGCCGCCACACGGCTGCCCCTGGGCACCGTGCCCCTGTACGGCCTGGCGCAGCAGTGCACCGAGGCCGGGCGCGACCCCGCCGGGTTCGAGGCCGCCGAGCTCCTGGCCGAGGTGGAGAAGCAGGCCGAACAGGGCGTGGACTTCGTCACCGTGCACTGCGGGCTCACCAAGCGCGGCGCGGAACTGGCCATGGACGGCTCGCGCCTGCTGGGCATCGTCTCGCGCGGGGGGGCCATCCTGGCGCGCTGGATGCGCCGCACCGGGCAGGAGAACCCCCTGCTCACCCACTACGACGAGCTCCTGGAAATTTCGCGCAAACACAACCTCGTGCTGAGCCTGGGCGACGGCCTGCGGCCCGGCGCGGGCTGCGACGCGGGCGACCCGGCCCAGTGGGAGGAGGTGCTGACCCTGGGCGTGCTGGCCAAGCGGGCCTGGGCCGCAGGGGTCCAGGTCATGATCGAGGGGCCGGGGCACGTGCCCCTGCACCTGGTCCAGGCCCAGATCCAGGGCATCAAGCGGGCCACCTTCGGCGCGCCGCTGTACGTGCTGGGCCCCCTGGTGACCGATACGGCCGCCGGCCGCGACCACATCGCCGGAGCCATCGGCGGGGCCCTGGCCGCGCAGTACGGCGCGGACTTCCTGTGCTACCTGACCCCGGCGGAGCACCTCTGCCTGCCCGACGCCCGCGACGTGCACGAGGGGGTCCTGGCCTCGCGCATCGCCGCCCAGGCGGGCGAGGCCGCCCTGGGTCGCCCCTGGGCCGTGCGCCGCGAACACGAGATGTCGGACGCGCGCATGAAGCTGGACTGGAAGCGCATGGCCGACACCGCCCTGGACCCCTGCCTGGTGCGCCTGCGCTCCCAGGGCACGGAGCACGGCAAGGAGTGCGGCATGTGCGGCAAGTTCTGCGCCATCCGCATGGCCGAGCCGGAAAAGTAGCCCAGCCCCCGCAGCCGGGCGCCGGGGCAAACCTTCGGGCGTGCCCAGGGCGAACCCAGGGCAAACCAAAGGCGAACCCGGGGCGAGCCGACGGCAAGGCCTCCGACCAGTCCCGCCGCTTGCCGGCGGCAAACCGGGGCAAGCTGGACTGGCGCGCGAAGCAGAGCGAAGACGATGAGAATCGGGGCGGAAGGCGAACACCTTTCGCCCCGTTTTTCATGCGCAGGGCAAGCCCGGCCAGCACTCCGGCCGGTCGGAGCCGGTCAATACGCGGCGCAACGCCACAACGACCGCGCCTTGCTCTTTTCCCCCCGGTTGTGCCAAGGTTGCCGCAGAGTCCTCAGGCGGCGGGCGGCGCCATGGGCCATGCCCGGCACACAGCCTGCGAAACCTTCAACCACGCGGGGCGCAACCTATGAAGACCACCCTTTCCTGTGCGATGCTGGCCATCTTCCTGCTCATGTCCACCCTGGCCCTTGCGGCGGACGACACGCCGTCGCTGGTCGGCAAGTGGAGCACGGAGTCCATGGGCGGCCTGCTGCTCCACGGCAAGCAGCAGGGCAAGACCACGCACTGGGAGCCCAAGCAGAAGGTGCTCAAGGGCCAGATCGAGTTCACAAGCCAGGAGGGCCGATTTGTCACCGGGGTCTACACCTCGGGCCGGGCCTCGGAGAAGTTCATCGCCATGCTCTCCGCCGACGGCAAGACCCTCCATGCCGTGGACGGCGACGGGGTCTGGGACTGCGTGTTTGTGGACAGGGACACCTTCGAGCTGGTGTACCGGCACGTGAAGGCCACGGACAGCGTCGTGGCCCTCGGCGTAGCCCGGCGGAAGAAGTAGGCCGCATCAGGCGCGCCTGACCGGCAGGCGACGAAAAAGGGGCGGAAGGTCGAAACCTTCCGCCCCTTTGCAGTCGAATGCGGATGCGCTATTACACGCAGCCGGTGGGCTTGGGCAGGCCGGCCATCTTGCAGGCGCCCTTGCCGGGGCCGGAGGGGAACAGCTCGTAGATTTCCTTGAGCTTGTAGCCGGTCACCTTGGACAGGATGCGCACCATGGGGGCGATGCCATTCTTCTTGTAGTAGTCCTGCAGGAAGTCAATGACCTTCTGGTGGCTGTCGGTGATGGTGGGGATACCCTCGGACTCCTTCACGAAGTCCACCCACTCGGGGCACCAGTCCTCGAACTTCAACAGGAAGCCGTCCTCGTCAACCTCAAATTTCTTGCCCTTGAACTCCAAAATAGCCATTCGTCGTCCTCCTAGTAGGATCTCATGGATATGAAGACAAAGCCTCTAGATTCCATGTCGCAACCGGCCCAAGCCAGCGGCGTTTACGTTCCAGAGCCACTAAAGGATTTCTCGGCCCAGGTCAATACGCCTGGGGAGTATATCCTCCATTTCGGCGGAATTTAATTACTTCACGGCCGCGCCGGTGAGTTCGGCCAGGTGGGGCTTGGCGTAGTCCAGCCCGCCGTCCAGCTCCAGGGCCACAGTGAGGCAGTCCAGGGCCTCCTCGCGCTCGCCCAGGAACTTGTGGCACAGACCCAGGTTGGCCAGGTCCGGGGCGGAGCCGCTGTCCAGGGCCAGCACGGCGTGGAAGTCGCCCTTGGCCTGCTCGTAGTCCCCGGCCTTGAACCGCCCCACCCCGCGCAGGTTGAAGTATTCCTTGACCTCAGCATCGGCGGCGATGGCCCGGTCCAGGTGCGGCAGGGCCTCGGCCCAGCGGCCCTCCTGCGAAAGGGCGTAGGCCTGGTAGAAGGCGCACAGGCCGCGCTCCTCCGCCCCGGGCTGGTGCGGCTCGGCCTGGGCGAAGAGCGC
>CAZCYB010000009.1:0-5180 GCA_964502805.1 uncultured Desulfocurvus sp. | reverse complement strand
GCCGCCGCAGTGGTCAGGTCGCCGGTTCCCATTGTGGCCATGGCCCGGAAGAACGGCAGGTAGTAGGCGCCGGGGCATTCCTCCTCCAGCACGGCCAGCCCGGCCAGGGCCTCGGCGGGGTCGCAGTCCTCGGCCAGCTTGCGGCCCACGAAGAGGCCCAGGCTGCGGTTTCTGGTGCGCTCGCGGAAGTCGAAGCCCGGCACGAAGTTGTAGTTGGCCGGAACCTGGATGTCCGCGCGGGTGGTCTGCAGGGAATAGAGCGTGAAGCCCTGGGCCAGCAGGCCCTGGGCCAGGCGGCGCAGCTCCACGAGGATGTTGGCGTCCTCCACGCTGGGCAGGGTGGAGAGGCTCGCCACCGGCCCGGCGCGCAGCCAGCCGAACTGGTCCAGGGCGGTGTACTTGGGCAGGCCCGAGGCCTCGTACACCCGGCCGGTCTCGAAGTCTCCGGCCAGCTGGGCGATCTCCGTCACCGCGCGCACGGCGGCCTTCTCCGGCGTGGCTGCGGTGCCCGCCGTGTACACAATCTCGCTCAAGCCCGGGAAGGTGCGCTCGTCCCAGGCGATGGCCCCCACCGTGGGCACGGGCATGCCCCAGGTGAAGTCCTTGAGGATGAGCGTCACGCCGTTTCTGCGGAACTTCTCGCACAGCTCGCGCAGCACCGGGTCGGCCAGGTCGTCCTGGCGGATGGTGGGCACCTCGGACATGGACTTGTCGATGCGCGCGCAGACGTGGCGCTCCACCAGCTCGCAGGCGCCCTGGAGCACGGATTCCTCCGGGCTGTTGCCCGCCGACGAGCCGTTGAATTCGTTGAGCACCTTGAACCAGTCCAGGGGCACCATCTCCTCGCGGCCCGTGGCCACGTTCAGCGCCGGATAAAAACGCCAGCGCACCAGGTCCATGATGCGCTCCGCGCCCTGTCTGGAAAGCCCGTCGTCCACGGACTTGATGACCTGGCCGATGTCCATGAGCGCCTCACCGAAGCGGGCCTTGGCCTCGCTCCAGGTGGCGCGCGCGAAGTTGGCCTCGTCCGCCCAGAAGCTGAAGTAGCTGAAGCGCTCCACCAGTTCCATGAGGGCCGAGGCCTCTGCCTGCTCCGGGCTTGCGCCCTTGCCCATCTGCTTGCGCGTGGGCATGACCAGCCGGGCCGCCGGGCCGCAGATGCCCAGGAACACCGGGATGCCGAGCCGCCCGGTGTCCACGCGCTTGGTCTCGGCCAGCACGCCCTTGCATTTCTCGTCCAGCACGGCCTTGACGCGGCGCACCGTCTCCGTGGGCGGCACGGCCTTGTCCTGGTCCGTGGTGTAGTGCTTGAAGCAATCCTTGAGCTCGAACATCGGGGGCTCCTTGCGCAACGAAGCCCGGGATCGCTCCCGGGCTCCAGGGTAATCAATCTTTACCAGTCAAATCGGGATATTATCCTTCGAGCTGCTGGATGCCTTCC
This sequence comes from uncultured Desulfocurvus sp., assembly GCA_964502805.1. Taxonomy (GTDB): domain Bacteria; phylum Desulfobacterota; class Desulfovibrionia; order Desulfovibrionales; family Desulfovibrionaceae; genus Humidesulfovibrio. Next base: position 3,739 of record CAZCYB010000009.1, on the reverse strand, counting down.
AGGCGCCAGTTGGACGCCGCGTTGCGGGTCTCGCGCACGAAGTGCCAGACCTCGCGCACCTGCTTGGGCCGGTCCTCGTTGGCGTCCTCGCGCATGAGCACGTCGAAGAGCACCGTGGCGATGCTGTCCGGGCCCTCCTCGCGGTACTCCACCAGGCGTGCGTTGACCATCAGGAGCTCCGTGCGCGAAGGGCCGGGATCGGCCTGGGCCTGGCGGGTCATTTCCTCGTGCACCTCCTTGGTGGTGAACAGGGCGATGTCGGCCAGGTCGCGGCGGTCCCAGGAGGACTGCAGCCGGGTGTACACGGTCTTGGCGCCCTCCAGGAACTCGGGCACGTTGAAGCCCTCGGGCACGGCCGGGCCCTGGGGGGCATCAGACTGCCCCTGCGCCGCGAGGGAGCCGTTGCCGAAGGCCCCGGCGCCCCCACCCGCTCCGGCGGGCGGCGTGCTGCGCAGGTTGTCCCAGCTCTGCTCCGCCCGGGTGTGGGCATCGGGCTGGGAGTACTGGCCGGGCTGCTGGCCCTGATTCTGCGGCTGGGCCTTGCGGCGCAGCAGCTTGAAGGCCAGGAAGATGATGCCGCCGATGAGCAGGATGTCCATGAGCCCGATGCCGCCGAAGCCGCCGCCGAAGCCGCCTCCGAAGAGCATGGAGCCCAGCAGGCCGCCCATGAGGAAGCCCCCGATGCCCCAGCCGAAGCGCGAGCCCATGCCCGGCGCGGGCTGGGCCACGGGCGGCGTGGGCGCGGGGCGCTGCTGGTTCAGCTGCGAGGGGGCCGAGGGCGAGGACGGGGCCGAAGGGGGCGGGGTGTAGCTGCGGGAATAGCCGGAACGGCTGCCGAAGGAGCCGCCGCCGCCCGCGCGCTTGGCCAGGGCGTCGGCGCCGAGGAGGGCCACGCTCAGGACCAGCGCGGTCAGAATGCTCAACCACTTGCGATTCATGTGTATTTTGCTCCAGGTTATGCGTCGAGTCCAAGGGTGCGGATGGTTTCCAGGAGCTTCTGCGAGGCGATGGGCTTGGTGACGTACGCCGTGGCGCCCTGCTTGTAGGCGCTCATCACCGTGCGCACGTCGCCCAGGGCCGTGGTCATGATGACCTTGACCTCGCGGGCGGGCTTGATGCCTCGCGCGCTCTCCATGGCGCGGATGCGCTCCAGGGCCTCCTGGCCATCCAGCCTGGGCATCATGATGTCCAGGCAGACAAGCGCGAAGGGCCGATTCTCGTCCAACGCGCGCTCAAAGGCTTCCACCGCCTCCTGCCCGTCCGCGACAACGGCGCACTCCCCGTGGCGGGAGAGCAGCCCCTCGAGATACCGGGCGCTGGCGGGATCGTCCTCGGCGATGAGAATGCGCATCGAACCCCTCCTTGTCTAGCCGCCTCCATAGCCCATATTCCGGCCAGAGACAATCCGTACCGGGCAGGTCAAACTTGCAACCAGGGCCGATGCGGCGTATCTGTTCCTGCGCCGAGGCCAGCACGCGCCCAACCAACGGAGGAGCAAAGCCCCATGTCCCTACTGAACATTTCCGCCCAGGCCGCCCTGCCCTCCAAGTGGGACATCTGGCCCTTCAACGCCGGGTACGGCGGCGACTGGCAGACCACCCTGGCCACCTATCTTTACTCCGCCGTCATCCTGACGGTGATCTGCCTGTTCCTGCGCTTCCTCTTCGGCCCCGGCGGAATCTGGCGCGACAAGGAGATGGACCGCGAGGCCGAGCTCATGCGCGAGCGCGAGCTGCGCGAACTCAAGTCCCAGCTCGACTCCGGGCGCATCAGCAAGGCCGAGTACGACATGAAGGTCAGGAGACTGGACCATTGAGCAGAGACCAAGCGGCCAGCGACCACGAGGCCGACGGCCTGGTCGCGTTGGTGGGCCGACGCTTCCACGCCTTTGCCGCCGGCTACCTGGGCGCCGGGGGCGACGACTTCGCCTACGAGCTGAAGATTCGCCACACCGACGAGGTGCTGCGCCTGGCCACGGAGATCTGCCGCCAGGAGAACCTGCCGGAACGCGTCGCCCTGGCCGCGCGCCTGGCCGCCATACTGCACGACGTGGGCCGGTTTCCGCAATATCGCCAATTCCGCTCCTTCCGCGACCGCGACACCGCCAACCACGCGGCCCTGAGCATCCGGCACCTGCTGCGCGAAAAAATGCTCGCGGGCGTGCCCCGCGACATCCGCAAGCTGGTGCTGGGCGCGGTGTTCCTGCACAACGTGCGCCTGGTGCCCGCCGACCTGCCCGCCGACCTGCTGGCCACGGTGCGCGTGCTGCGCGACGCCGACAAGCTGGACATCCTGCGCGTCATGGTGGTCCACTTCTCCCAGCCGGACCCCGCCCACCCCGAGGTGGCCCTGGACGCCAGGCCCAGCCCGGACCAGTATTCCGCCCAGGTCTACGACGCCGTGCTGCGCCGCGAGGTGAGCGACTACCGCCACATCGTCTGGCACAACGACTTCAAGCTCATGTGCCTGGGCTGGATGTACGACCTGAACCACCGGACCTCCCTGCGCCTGCTGCGCGACATGGGCCAGTTCCACCGCGTCTTCTCCCTGCTGCCGGACACCGAGCCCATGCGCATCCTGCGCGCCCAGATCGATTCCGACCTTGCGAAATCCATAGAAGGTGCTTAACTGGCTGGAATCGCCCTGAACACAGGAGGTTCCCCCATGACAGCCCATCCCGTCTACGACGTCGTCATCCTCGGCTGCGGCCCGGCCGGCATCCAGGCCGCCATCCACGCCGCGCGCAAGAAGACCAGCGTGCTCATGCTCGGTCGCCTGAACAAGAGCAGCCTGTTCTGGGCGCATGTGGAAAACTTCCTGGGCATGTTCAAGACCAGCGGCGAGGAGATGCTGAAGACCGGCCTGGCCCAGGCCACCGGCTTCGGCGCGGAGGTGCTGGAGGAGGACGCCCTGTCCATCGAGCACCAGGGCCGCTGCTTCGAACTGGCCACCGAGAGCGGCACCCAGGTCTGCGCCCGGGCCCTTGTCATCGCCACCGGCACCACGCGCAACAAGCTGGGCGTGCCCGGCGAAAAGGAACTCCTCGGCAAGGGCGTGTCCTACTGCGTGGAATGCGACGGCGGATTCTTCCGCGGCGAGGACGTGGCGGTGGTGGGCGGACAGAGCGGCGCCGCAGGGGGCGCGCTCACCCTGCTCCACATCGCGCGCACCGTGCACATCGTCTGCGACACGCTCGACGTCTCCCCGGCGCTGGCCGCCAAGCTGCGCCAGTCCGGGGCCATCATCCACGAAAAGGCCAAGGTCAAGGCCATCCACGGCGAAACCGCCGCCACAGGCCTGGAACTGGCCGACGGCACCACCCTGCCCGTCACCGGCGTGTTCATCGAGCAGGGGGCCAAGGGCGTGCTGGAACTGGCCTCGTCCCTGGGCCTGAACCTGGACGAGAGCATGAAGTACCTGGACACCGACAAGCGCCAGGCCACAAACGTGCCCGGCGTGTTCGCCGCCGGGGACATCTGCGGGCAGCCCCTGCAGATGGCCAAGGCCGTGGGCGAGGGCTGCGTGGCGGGCATCGAAGCCGCCACCTACGCCAAGAACCTCAAGCTGGCCCAGGAGGGCGGCGAGGAGGAGTAGGCAGGGAACACCGGGAGGCTCCCCCTCCCGGACCCTCCGCCGGGGACTCCGCGTCCCCGGACCCCGCGAAGGGCGAAGGGCCCGTTCCGGCACAAAAGCCGCCGGAACGGGCCCTTCGCATTGGCCTGGTCTGGAAGAGAAACAC
>CAZCYB010000008.1:20443-83444 GCA_964502805.1 uncultured Desulfocurvus sp. | reverse complement strand
CGCAAATCAAAGGGGCTCTTCGGCGCATGCGCCGAAGAGCCCCTTTGATTTGCGCCCCCCGTTCGCGGGGACCGGGGACGCGCAGTCCCCGGCAGGGGGCCTGGGGGGCGGCGCCCCCCAGCCGCCGGAGGCTACCCCGGCAGGCCGCCTCGCCGCCAGCGGCGCAGGGCCAGGGGCGCGGCGAGGGCCAAGGCCAGGGTCAGGCCCAGCCAGGCCATGCTGGCTGTGTCGCCGGTGGCGGCCCCGGCCAGGAGCACCACGGGAGTGAGCGCGGCGCGCGTGGCGGCGCGGGCCCAGGGGTGGGGCCGGATGGCCTCGGCCAGGTGCGGGCCGGAGAGGTAGTAGCTGGCCACGAAGTTGCGGCCCCAGTCGTGGCGGGCCAGCACCTGGTCGCGGAAGCGGCGCAGGGTGGCCACCTGGTCGTGCCAGGGCTCGCCGTAGGCCGCCGTGGCCACGAAGCAGTCCATGGGGTTGGCGTGGTAGGCCATGGACTGCGCCAGGCTGCCCTGGCGGATGAGGTAGCCCTGCCAGCTCTGGCCGAAGCCGCCCACCTCGCGGGTGCTGACGGGGATGGTGTCCAGGTCGCCGGAGAGGTCGGCGGTCATGTCGAAGTGCGAGGTGCCGAACAGGCCCATGCTGTAGCTGTAGCGCATGGTGAGCACCTTGCCCGCGAGCTTCAGATCGCTGATGGTGCCCTGGCCGTAGCCCCCGGCGGTGGCGGTGAGGGCGTTGTCCTGCATGGTGAAGGTGACGGTGGAGGAATAGGCGCTGATGGCCTTGTTGGCCATGGTCCAGTAGAAGGTGCCCACCAGCCGCCCCTTGAGGTCCACGCGCTGGGCCAGTTCCTTGGCGTAGGCGTTCTCCTCCATGGGCGGCACCATGGCGCGGTACTCTTCCATGGCCTTCTTGGCCTGGTCCAGCTCGTTCTTCTTGGCCGCCGCGGTGGCCATGGCCAGCTGCACCAGGGCACGGTCGGCCCCTTCCTCCAGGGCGCGGTTGAGCTGGTAGGAGCTGTCGGCCAGCTGGCCCTCCACCCCGAGCATGAATCCGCGCGCCACACGGGTTCCGGGCGTGGTCTGGCCGGATTCCTCCACGCGGCGCACGTGGTACTTGGCGTCGGCCTCGCGCTTGTTCAGCAAGAGGGCCACGGCCAGCCCGGCGCGGGCGTCGGCGTCGTCCGGGCGGGACTGCAGGGCGGACTCGAAGTAGCGCTGGGCGTCGCTGACGCCGTGGCGGGCGAGCATGGAGAAGTAGGGCGCGTTGGCGGCCACGTTGCCCTTTGAGGACTTGGTCACCGGCGCGGCGGGGGCCGGGGGCGGCTGCTGCGGCTTGGAGCCCATGGCCAGGAGCTTGGCCTGCTCCAGGCGCTGGCGCTCTGCCTCCAGGCGGTCCTTTTCGGCCTTCAGGGCCTGGAGCTGGGCCAGCTCCTCCTTTTCGCGCTTCAGCCGCGCGGCCTCCTCGGCCATGCGGCGCTTCTCGGCCTTCACGTCGATTGTTGGCATGGTGGGGGTTGGCATGGCGGGCGCGGCGGGCTTGGGCGCGGGGGCCGGTTCCGGCGCGGCCTGAACGGGCGTTTGGATCGGCGCCGGAGCGGCGGGGGCGGGCGCCGGGGCGATGCTGGCCACGGCCTGGGCGGCCTGCTGGCCCGGGCCGGAGAGGTAGAAGTAGCCGGTGAGGGAGCTGGACTCCCAGGGCACCTGCTTCTTGGCGGTCTCGCCTACCACGCCCATGCGCACGCGCATGAACACGTCGGTGATGGGCAGGCCGGGGGTGCGCATGTTCTTCAGCAGGTGCTTGGTGTAGATGCCGTTGTCGCCGGTGCCGTCGCTGGCCACGCTGCCCGGCGCGGTGGCGTAGGCGATGAGCGAGCCCGTGGGCGCGCGCATCTCGGCCAGGCCGCGCTCCGCGCTGCGGAAGCCCCGGCTGAAGGGGTTGTTGCGGCAGGCGTCGAGGATGACGATGTTCAGCGTGTTGCCCGCGTCCTCCATCTTGCCCAGCACGCGCCCGGCGTCCACGCACTCGAAGCGCACGTCGCTCTCGGTCTGTATCTTGGCGTCCACGGGCACGAGGTAGTTGTTGCCCTGCACCTGCAGGCCGTGGCCCGCAAAGTAGAACAGGCCCACCCCGCCCTTGCGCAGGGCCTGGCCGAACTCGCGCACGGCCTCCTCCATCTCCTTCTGCCCTGCGTCGAGCTTCAGGGTGACGTTGAAGCCCAGGGTGCCGAGCAGGGCGGCCATGTCTCGGGCGTCCTTGACGGGGTTCTTGAGCGGGGCGGTCTTGTAGGCGCTGTTGCCGATGATCAGCGCATGGCGGGCCTCGCCGTTGCCGGTCTCCAGGCTGCCGGCGGGCGCGGCCAGGGCCTGGGCGCACCACAAGGCGGCCAGGGCCAGGGCGGTCAGCAGGGCGGTGGTGAGGCGGCGCATGGCACCTCCGGGGCATCTATACCAATGGGGTGTACGCATAGTAGCAGGCGCCCGGAAAAACGCAAGAACCGCGTTTCCCCCCGCTACTGCACCACCCAGACCGCGCAGTCCCGCGCGTTGTGGATGAGCTTGCTGGACACGCTGCCGAAGAGGAACTCCTCGCCCTTGGTGATGCCCCGGCGGCCCACAACCAGGGTGCCGAAGCCGCCCTCCTGCTGCACCTCCAGGATGGTCTTGGCAATGCTGGGCTCCTGGCTGCACAGGATGGTGCGCTCGTGCACGCTGGCGTCTGGGAGGCCCGCGCCCACCAGGGTGGCCCGCGCGGTCTTCAGGAAGTCCAGCACGCGCTCCTGCTCCAGGGAGCACTGGTTCTTCCAGTCCGCCTCGTTCTTGAACAGGTCGCGGCCGGGCATGCGCTCCACGTAGAGCAGGGTCACGTCCACGCCCTGCCGCCCGGCCAGGATGTCCGCGGCGTAGGCCACGGCGCGGGCGGCGTTGTCGCTGGCGTCCACGGAGATGAGGATGTTCTTGGGGTTCATGGGTCCTCCGATGCTGGCGGGGCGTGGGCTTACAGCCGCCGCAGGGTGTCCAGGCAGGGTTCCAGGTCGGCCAGCAGCTCCGGCACGGTCTCGTAGTACACGTCGCTGCCGTAGCTGTAGTGCATGAGCACGCGGTTCAAGTCCTCCGGGATGTACGGGAAGAGCTTCTTCAGGTTCATGACGCGGTTGCGGAAGAACAGGCCGCAGTCCTCCTCGGTGATGCGTGAGAGCGCCTCCCGGCCTTCCTCCGTCTCGGCCAGGGTCTGGGTGGTGTGCACGCCCTTGCCCATGAGGTGCATGAGGATGTTGCCCAGGCCGAAGAGGTCCAAACCGAAGGGATTTTCCACGGAGTCGTAGCCGTAGTCGAAGTCGATCCAGCGCCACAGGCCCGTGTGGTGCTCGATGAAGATGTGGTCGCGGCGGATGTCGCCGTGCTTCTCGCCGTTGTCGTGCAGGTGGCCTATGGCCCGGCAGCAGCCCATGAAGTTCTCCAGGATGGCCGGGAAGTGCTCGTGGAAGTACTCGCGGTGGTCGGCGTGGATGTCCTCGATGATGAGGTCCAGCCTGCGGCCGTCCACGCGCTCCAGCACGCGCACCAGGTTGCCCGCCGCGTCGCGGTGGGAGACGCCCTGCATGTAGCGGGCGTCGCCGCGCACAAGGTCCAGGATGCGCGCCTCCTTCTCGGCGCTTCTGTAGCACAGGATCTTGAGCTCGCCGATGGTCTGCTCGAAGGTCTCGTAGAACTCCAGCTTGAGGATGCGCGGGGTGTTGGATTCCAGCTCGATGCAGCGCTTGACCCAGAACTTGGGGTCCTCCATGCCGAAGCGCCGCTCGGCCTCGTCGCCCAGCACCAGGTAGTGCAGGCCGCCCACGGCGATGACGTCGGCGTAGCCGATGCCCATGAAGTCCGAGGTGTCGGCGAACACCTGGCCGTAGGTGCGCGGCATGACGGAGGGCTTGTGGCGTTCCAACAGCTGGCGGACGCTCTGGACCGGGGGCGCGGGAGTCGTTTCGGGCATGGACGGCTCCTTTTTTCAGGTATCCCCAGAATTATGCATTTTTGCCCGTGTGGTCAAGGTGTTAGGCGGAAAGAAGAGGCGGCCCGGCCCCGGCTGACGGGGCGCGGGCCGCCTGGTGCCGTTCCTGGGCGGGCCGCGGGGCTACTTGGCCCTCTTGAGCAGCATGTGGATGGCCTTGGCATCCTTGCCGGGCTCTGCGTACTGGAGCTCCAGAACGCCGTCGGCGCGCAGCCTGCCGATGCTGACGCCGTCCTCGTGCTCGGCCACCACCACCTGGCCCTCGCTGCTCACCGTGCCGCTGAAGGGCTCGGTGAAGTCCTTCTTCTTCAGGCCGTTGTGGTAGGTCTTCTGGCCGGAGAAGACGTGGCCCTTCTGTTCCTTGATGACGTAGGACACGGGCTTGGCCGCGGTGCGGTGGCCGTGGGCCGGGCCATGCAGGGTGGGCAGGCCCTCCCAGGTGCCCACCAGGCTCGGCGGGTCGGCGGCCAGGGCGGTGGAGCACAGGAGCGTGAGCGCGGCGGCGCAGAGCAGGGCGGAGAGTCGTTTCATGGCGTTCCTCGCGGGCTGTGGTTGGTGGAGACGGGATTGTCCACCCTGTATCACCGCCACGAATGCGTGGCAAGAAACCGCTGTGGCCGCCTACTTGCCGAAGGGACACTTCGGGAAGGTGCAGGTGCGGCAGTCCAGGCAGAAGCCGCCCTCGGCCATGTCCGCCAGGTCGCGCCGGGTGATCTCGAGGCCCGCCAGCACGCGCGGCAGCAGGATGTCGAAGCTGGTGGCCTTGTGGAACAGCGCGCAGGCCGGAACGCCCATGACCCGCGCATGCCCGATACGGCCCAGAAGCGTCATGGCCCCGGGCAAGAGCGGCGCGCCGTAGAGCATGTCCGTCAGCCCCGCCTGCAGCAGCCCCTTGCGGGTCACGTCGTCCGGGTCCACGGAGAGCCCGGCGGTGGTGACCACGAGGTCCGCCCCGGCGGCCAGCAGCCTGCCCACGCTCGCCGCTATGGCCCCGGCGTCGTCGGGCACGATGTCCTGGGCCACCACCGTGGAGCCCAGCCGCTCCACCTTTTCGCGCACCACGGGCGCGAACTTGTCCTCGATGAGGCCCTGGAACACCTCGGTGCCCGTCACCAGCACGCCCACCTTGGCGGGGCGTAGCGGCGCCACGCGGAAGACGGGCCCGGCGGCCAGCACGGCCTGGGCCTTGCGGAAGTTCTCCGCCGAGAGGTAGAGCGGTATGGCCCGGGCCCCGGCCAGGCCCTTGCCCGCCTCGGCCAGCACCCCGTGGTGGCGGCTGGCGCACATCACGTCCGGCACCAGGTTGAAGGCCTGCAAGCGCTCGCGGTCCAGCTCGAAGACTCCGGTGCAGGCGGCGCGGAAGTTGATCTTGCCCTCGCGCGGGGTCTCGTCGTGGGTCACGTTCTCGCCCGCCATCAGCTTCGCGAACGCGAGCGCGGCGTCGTTCTCGTGCACGAAGCCCTCGGGCGCGTCCTGCTCCAGGTACACGTGGGCCCGCCCCATGTACTGCAGGCGGCACACGTCCCCGCCCGTCAGGGTCTGCCCGGCGGCGAACTCCACGCCCTTGCTCTGGCCGGGCACGATGCGCGTCATGTCGTGCAGGGCGCGGTGGCCCACGGCGTCCTCCACGGGCACGGCCGTCAGGCGCGGCATCTCCTCGCACTGGGCCTGGGTCAGGGCGTAGGGCGCCTCGCCCTGGCAGCCCCGGCAGATGGCCCCGTCGCTCGCGGGGTAGGCCTCGGCGCAGATGGGGCACACGCCCACGCGGCCCATGCTCTTGTGCCCCCGGGCGCGGTCGTCCATGCGGATGGGCGCCAGGGAGCAGATGGAGTCCCCGGCGGCCTCGATCTGGGCGAACAGGCGGTCCGTGTCCTGGTCCGCTTTTTTCTTGAGCTTGAGGAACCAGGAGCGTATCTCATCATAGGGTCCCATCTTGTCCACGTCGAGCCAGACGCGCGCGCCGACCCCGGTGTACTTGTCGTACAGGGCCAGGGCGTAGCGGCCCAGGTTCAGCACGCGCACCCAGCCGTTGCCCACGGTGCAGGGGGTCAGGATCTGCACGGCGTCGGGCAGGCACTTGGGGGACTCCACCACGGCGTCGAAGAGCGTGCCCTCTGGCAGCTGGCGGCGGGCCAGCTCCACCATGTAGCCGCCGATGATGAGCCCCGGCGCGGGGTAGCCGTGGAAGGCCGCGGCCTTGGCCTTGAATTCCTCGAAGCTGTATGGGCCGATGTTCATCCTGGTCTCCTTGGCGCGCATTTTTTTTCAGGCCGGCGGGGCCGCCCGCCCTCCGGCTGGAGGGGAGGGGGCGGAAAAGCGCAGCATCTCCGCAACTCTAGCCCCTGCGGGGCCTCCGGTCAACTTTTTGCGAAATTTTCGCAACCCCCGCTTGACTCATGTACCCCATACGGGTATACGGGAGTCAAGGCAAGCCGAAAATGGCGCGGCGGGCATCCCGTCCAGCCGCGATAGGCAAAGCGGACTCATAACAGAAGGAGAGCACCATGAAGCGCAGCACCGGTATCTTCGCCACCCTGATCCTCGTCCTGGCCGCCGTGAGCATGGCCTTCGCCGCCGAGGGCAACGCCCGCAAGGGCAAGTACACCTACCGGGCCAAGTGCCGCACCTGCCACGGCGCCACGGCCTCGGACCTCTCGCCCAGCTCCAAGACCCAGGCCGACTGGAAGAAGACCTTCGCCAAGGTCGAGAGCATCAAGTGCTACAAGGACTGGAAGGGCGTCACCCCCGAGGACCGCGCGGACATCCTGGCCTACCTGCACGACTACGCCAAGGATTCCCCGTCGCCGGCCAAGTGCAACTAGTCCGGAGCCGGAACGACACGACAGCGGCCGGGCCGGAGCCACGAACCCTCCGGCCCGCCGCAACACCCTCACCAGGGATGAGACCATGAGCGAAACCAAGCGTATTTCCCGGCGCGAGTTCCTGCGCCTGGCCGGGGCCACGGCTTCGGCCGCCGCCGCCGCCGCCGTTTCGGCCCCTGAGGCGAAGGCCGCCCGGGCCGCCGAGCCCCCCCTGAAGGCCGCCGACCCCAAGTGGGAATCCAAGTTCGGCGTGTGCGACATGTGCTTCAACCGTTGCGGGCTCATCGCCCGGGTGGAGAAGGGGCGCATCGTCAAGCTGGACCCCAACCCCAAGTTCACCAAGTCGCGCGGAATGCTTTGCGCGCGCGGCAACGCGGGCGTGGACCAGGTGTACGACCCCGACCGCCTGAAGACCCCCATGCTGCGCACCGGCAAGCGGGGGGAGGGCAAGTGGAAGGCCATCGGCTGGGACGAGGCCCTAGAGCTGTGCGCCTCCAAGATGAAGGACATCGGCGCCAAGTACACCCGCTGCGGCATGCTCTTCAGCGCCGGGGCGGACATGCAGAGCTCCTTCGTGCACCGCTTCGCCGAGGCTTACGGCTCCTACAACGTCACCAGCCACGAGTCCCTGTGCCTGCTCTCGGGCAACCGGGCCTTCGTGGACACCTTCGGCGACGTGCCCCTGCCCGACGTCCTCAACTCCAGGTACGTCATCCTGGCCGGGGCCAACCGCCTGGAGGCCCTGGTGACGCCCGACAGCATGGACCTGGTCACCATCATGCAGAACGGGGCCAAGGTGGTGGTGCTGGACCCGCGCTACACCAAGAGCGCGGCCCTGGCCAGCGAGTGGCACGCCATCCGCCCCGGCACGGACATGGCCTTCATGCTCGCCGTGGCCCACGTCATCATCGCCGAGAAGCTCTACGACCCCAAGTTCATGGCCGAGCGCACCAGCGGGCTGGACAAGCTCTCCGCCCACGTGGCGGACAAGACCCCGGAGTGGGCGGCGGGGGAGACCGGCATCCCGGCGGAGGCCATCGCCCGCATCGCCCGCGAGCTGGCCGCCGCGGCCCCCGCGGCCATGGTCTACCCGGGCCGCAGAAGCTCCGACTACGAGAACTCCACCCAGATCCGCCGCAGCTTCGCCATCGTCAACGCGCTCCTGGGCAACTGGGACCGCCCCGGCGGCCTGGTGCCCCCGCGCCCCACAGGGGTCAAAAAGGCCGCGCCCCACGAGCCGCCCTTCTACGACGACAACCCTCCGGGCCGCGTGGACACCAAGAGCGTGCCCATGCTCTTCGAGGACGAGGGCTCCTTCGTCATCACGCGGGAGAGCGCCATCAAGGGCGCGCCGTACCCCATCAAGGGCTGGTTCGTGTACAAGACCAACCCCATGGCCACCGCGCCCGACCGCAACAAGACCCGCGAGATGATCGACAAGCTGGACTTCCTGGTGGTGGCGGACATCACCATGAGCGACACGGCCTGGATGGCCGACCTGGTGCTGCCCATGCCCAGCGCGCTGGAGCGCATGGACCCGGTGCAGGCCCTGCAGGCCGGGGCCGGGGGCGCCTGCCTGGTCTGGCGCGATCCGGTCATCCCGGCCCTGTACGAGTCCCGTCCGGTGTTCGACGTGCTGAAGGCCCTGGCCGGAAAGCTGGGCCTGGGCGAGGCCTTCCACTTCGACATCGCGGAATACCGCAAGCAGCAGCTGGCCGCCTTCCCGGAGGCCGAGGAGATCCTGCGGCGCGACGGCGTGTTCTACCCGCCCAATCCGCCCCTGGGCAGCACCGACGGCCAGCCCTTCAAGACCCCCAGCCAGAAGATCGAGCTGTATTCCACGCGCTACGAGTCCATGGGCCTGGACCCCATGCCCGTGTACGCGCCGCCCAAGGCCGCCCCGGACCAGACCCGAAGGTTCCGGCTGGTGGCCGGGCGCAGCGCCTGCATCACCCAGGGCAGCAGCACCAACAACGCGCTCCTGAACGAGTTCGAGCCGGAGAACACCCTCTGGCTCAACGAGGGGGCGGCAAACGAGCTGGGCGTGAAGCAGGGCGACCTGGTGCTGGTGGAGAGCCCCGTGGGCAAGGGCGAGCTCAAGGCCTTCGTCACCCCGAAGATCCGCAAGGACACGGTGTACATGCTCTCCGGCTTCGGCCTGGTTTCCGGCGGGCTCTCGGTGGTGAAGGGCCGCGGAGCCAGCATCGTGGAGCTCATGGAGGGCCGGTGGGACGTCATCTGCGGCAACTCGGCCATGCATGAGACTTTCGTCAGCGTGAAGAAGAAGGGGGCGGCATGAGCACCCGGAAACTCGCCATGGTCATAGACTCGGCCAAGTGCATCGACTGCAAGGGCTGCGTGGCCGCCTGCAAGCAGGCCAACCACGTCTCGCGCGGGGTCTGGCGCAACTGGATCAAGGAGGCCGTGCCGCCGCTGGAGAGCGGCCCGGACGGCTCGAAGAAGCTCGGCCGGGGCCACTTCCAGCCCGGGGCCTGCATGCACTGCGACGAGCCCACCTGCCTGGCCGCCTGCCCCACCGGGGCCACCTTCAAGGCCAGCGACGGCTCGGTGGCCATCGACCCCAGGCTGTGCATCGGCTGCGGCAACTGCATCCAGGCCTGCCCCTATGGCGCGCGCTTCCGCGACCCGGAAAAGCGCATCGCCGACAAGTGCAACTACTGCCCGGAGCGCCGGGCCGCCGGGCTCCAGCCCGCCTGCGTGGACACCTGCCCCACCAAGGCCCGCGTGTTCGGCGACATAGGCGACCCGAACAGCGAGGCCGCCAAGCTGCTGGCCGCCAACCAGGGCAGGGTGGTGCGCGTCATCGCCAAGGGCCCCGATGGCAAGGACCGGGACACCAAGCCCAACATGTACTACATCGCCAGCACGGCCCCCCTGGGCTGGACCGTGCAGCCCGTGAACCCGCTGTCCTTCGACCTGCTGGCCGGGGTAGTGGCCCCGGCGGTGCGCTGGGCCGTGGGCCTCTCCGGCGTGGGCGTGCTGGCCATGCTGGCCCGCCAGCTCCTGGCCCCCGGGCCCGCCGATCACGACCAGAAGGCCGACGGCGACAAGAAGGAGGACGGCCATGGCTAGCCGCGAAATCAAGCGCCACGACCCCTCGGACATCCGCATCCACTGGTTCAACGCGGCCTGCTGGCTGGTGCTCCTGGTCACCGGCCTCGGGCTCATCAAGAACGAGAAGCTCAACCCCCTGGGCGCCTGGTTTCCCGACATGCTGCGGTCGCTTCTGGGCGGCGGCAGCGCGGGCGGCGCCGTGCTGCTGGTCATCCACGAGGTGGTGGGCCTGGCCTGGGTGCTGGGCCTGGCCTGGTACCTGGCGGTGAACGCCCGCGGCGCGCGCTTCTTCCTGCGCGAGATCTTCCGTGTGCGCCCCGGCGACCTCTCCTGGATGTTCCGGAAGATGGGCCGCATGACCGTTGGTATTGGCGGCGAGCTGCCGCCCCAGGGCTACTACAACATGGGCCAGAAGGCCTTCGCCCAGGCCTCGGTGCTGGGCGGCGCGGCCATAGTGGCCACGGGCCTGGTGCTGCTGCTGTCGGACAAGGTCTTCCCGGCCTCGCTCACCTGGCTGGTGGGCTGGGCCGTGACCCTGCACTACCTGGCCGTGGGCCTGGTCTTCGCGGGGCTGCTGGTGCACGTCTACATGGCCGCCGTAAGCCCCGAGGAGAAGCCCGGCTTCCGGTCCATGTTCACCGGCACCGTGCCCGAGGACTACGCCCGGCACCACCACGGCCTGTGGGTGGAAGAGCTGGAGCGTGGTGAAGGAACCCCGAAGTAGGACCACCCGGGCGGGCAGGGGAATCCCCCGCCCGCCCGACAACGTGACAAACCCTCGTAACACCAAGGAGAACACCATGCGACTCAAGCGGATGATGCAGGCGTTTCTGCTCAGCCTGCTGGCCCTGGCCTTCGCGGCCCAGGCCCAGGCGGCCAACCCGGACTATTTCTACAAGAACCTGGTGGACATAGGCTACGTGAAGCCCCTGGTGAAGGTGCCGAACCCCGAGGGCGTGAAGCTCATCGACTCCCGCCCGTACGCCACCAAGTACATCCAGGGCTACATCCCCACGGCCCTCAGCCTGCCGGACAGCGAGTTCGAGAAGAAGGCCGCGGAGCTCTTGCCCAAGGACAAGAACACCACCCTGGTGTTCTACTGCGAGGGCCCGGAGTGCAAGCTCTCCCACAACTCCGCCCGCAAGGCCGAGAAGCTGGGCTACAAGAACATCAAGGTGTTCCCCGGCGGCTACCCGGAGTGGGTGAAGGCGGGCAACGCCCCGGCCATCGGCCTGGAGACCGTGAAGGACATGATCAGCAAGGGCGAGACCTTCCTGCTGGTGGACTCCCGCCCGCTGGTGAAGTTCCTGGAGGGCAGCATCCCCTCGGCCGTGAGCATTCCGGACAGCGCCTTTGACAAGAAGACGGGCCTCTTGCCCGCGGACAAGGCCACCACCCTGGTGTTCTTCTGCGGCGGCTACGAGTGCCCCTTGAGCCATTCCAGCGCCAAGAAGGCCCAGACCCTGGGCTACACCAGCGTGAAGGTCTTCGAGGCCGGCGAGCCCGCCTGGACCAAGGCCTACGGTTCCGCTGGCGGCGGGCTCAAGGTCCAGTCCGGCGGCGTGGAGGGCTCCTTCAACGTGGAGCAGTTCAAGAAGATCATGGCCGAGAAGCCCGAGAGCCTCATGGTCATCGACGTGCGCGACGCCGACGAGTTCAAGGCCGGCCACGTGAAGGGCGCGGTGAACATGACCGTGAACGAGCTGGAGAAGAAGCTCCCGGGCATGAAGTTCGACAAGCCCGTGGTGTACGTCTGCGCCACCGGCGCGCGCAGCGGCGAGGCCTACTACATGACCCGCGAGGTCCGCAAGGACCTGAAGGACGTGTACTACCTGGAAGCCACCATCAAGTGCACCAAGGACAACGTCTGCGACATCGTGGACAACAAGAAGAAGTAGCAGGGCCACACAGGGGCCGGGGGAGCGCCTCCCGGCCCCTTTTCTGGCGCTCCGCGCAACCCATGCGAAATCTCGATTGAAATAATCAGGATTTTCCCTTAAGAGTTCGCAACGCCTCCGGAACGGTCCGGGGGTATGCGTCCGCCGCATCACCGGAGGCAGCCCTTGCCAACGCACGCCAACAGTGCCATGAACCCCCAGGCGGTATGCGCCCCCCTGTCCGAGGGCCGCAACGGCCTGCGCGAGGGCGGGGCGCTGCTCCACCGGGCCGCCAGGGCGGCCACACCATGCGCCGGGGCCTGCGCAAAGCCCCAGGAGACCACCATGGCCAAGGAACTCAGGGATCAGGAAGCCATCAAGCAGGACGTGATGGCGCGCATGAAGCGCATCGAGGGCCAGGTGCGCGGCATCCAGCGCATGATCGAGGAAGGCAAGGAGTGCGAGGACATCCTGGTGCAGGTGCGCGCGGTGCGCTCGGCCCTGCGCTCGGCCACCGGGCAGATCATGCGCCGCTACCTGCTGCGCTGCCAGGAGCAGTCCGTGACCACGGGCGACCCCGTGGCCCAGTACGAGAAGCTGGTGAAGCTCATCTCCGATTTCATCGACGGATAGGGTAGGCGCTGTTTCCGGAAGCGCCTTTCGGCCCCTGGGCTTCGTCATAATTCGAGCGGAGTCCGGGGCTGTACCATAAGCGTACTATCCCCGGCTTCAGACCGCCTCATTCCTTGCCAGAAGCCAAAATTCATCTTCCGGCGAACAGCGCCCGTCTTTAAAGGCCGTTCTTCAAATAAGCGGCAAGTCCGAACCTTCGCCCCTGTGCCTCCCGGCGCGGGGGCTTGCTTCATCCGGCTAACTGCGCCCGATTCGAAGGGCCGCTCCTCTCATAAACGGCAAGTCAGAACTACGCCCCGGTCGACTCCTCGGCCGGGGTGTCCTTTTTGCCGCGCCCGAAGGCCCCGGAGAGCTTCCTCTGCGCCTTGTCCAGGTACACGTAGTACACCGGGGTGAAGTAGAGCGTGAGCACCTGCGACACGAGCAGGCCGCCCACCACGGCCAGGCCCAGCGGCCTGCGCGCCTCCGCCCCGGCGCCGAAGCCCAGGGCGATGGGCAGGGTGCCCATGAGCGCGGCCATGGTGGTCATCATGATGGGCCGGAAGCGCACCAGCGCGCCCTCGTAGATGGCCGTGGCCCCGTCCTTGCCCTGGGTGCGCTGGGCCTCCAGGGCGAAGTCGATCATCATGATGGCGTTCTTCTTCACGATGCCGATGAGCATGATGATGCCCACGAACCCGTAGAGGTTCAGGTCCAGCCGGAAGAGCATGAGGGTCAAAAGCGCCCCCGCGCCCGCGCTGGGCAGGCCGGAGAGGATGGTCAGCGGATGGATGAAGCTTTCGTACAGGATGCCCAGCACGATGTAGATGACCACGATGGACACGATGAGCAGGACCCACAGCCCGGCGAAGGACTTCTGGAAGGCCTGGGCCGTGCCCTGGAAGCTGGTGGCGAACCCGGCGGGCAGCAGTTCGCGCGCCGTGGCCTGGACCTTCTCCACCGCCTGGCCGAGCGACACGCCGGGCCGGAGGTTGAAGGAGACGGTCACCGAGGGCAGCTGCCCGGCATGGGCCACGGCCATGGGCCCCACGCCCACCTCGCGCTTCACCAGGGTGCCGAAGGGGATGAGCTTGCCTGAGCTTGAGCGCACGTAGAGCATGTCGATGGCCGCCGGGTCGCGCTGGTGCCTGGGGGCCAGCTCCATGAGCACCTTGTAGGAGTTGTTGGGCGCGAAGATGGTGGAGACCTCGCGTGGGCCGTAGGCTATCCCCAAGGCGTCCTCGATCTGCATGGCCGTCAGGCCCACGGCGGCGGCCTTGTCGCGGTCGATGGTCAAATTGACCTGGGGATTCTTGAGCTGCAGGTCGCTGTTCACGTCCTGGAGCTCGGGCAGCTCGCGCAGGCGGGCCTCCAGGGCCTGGCCGTACTGGAACAGCTCGGCGGTGTTGGGGCTCTGCAGGCTGAACTGGTAGAGCGCCTTGGAGAAGTTGGCCCCCAGGTTGATGGGCGGCGGGTTCTGCAGAAAGGTCTTGATGCCCGGGATGCCCGCGAGCTTCTTGCGCAGGGACTGGAGCACCTCGTCGGCGCTCATCTTGCGCTCGTGCCGGGGCTTCAGGCGGATGAGCAGGCGACCGGAGTTGCCCGCCGGGTTGGGCCCGCCCGCGCCCACCAGGGTCATGAAGCCCTGTACGTTGGGGTCCGCGGCGATGACCTCGGCCACGCGGTTCTGGTGCTCCAGCATGGACTCAATGGAGATGCCCTGCTCGGCCTCGGTGACGCCGGTGAGCTGGCCGATGTCCTCGCTGGGGATGAAGCCCTTGGGGATGTACACGAACAGCGCGCCGGTGACGCCCAGCAGGACGAGCGAGAAGCCCAGGGTCAGCCTGCGGTGGCGCATGGTCCACTTCAGGGTCGCGTCATAGCCCCCCAATAACGCCTGAAAGGCGCGCTCGGTGACGGCGTAGAAGCGGCCGTGCTCCGCGCCGTGGCTGCCGGGCTTGAGCATCAGGCTGGCCAGCATGGGCGTGAGCGTGAGCGAGACGAAGCCGGAGATGAGGATGGCGGCCATGATGGTGACGGCGAACTCGTTGAACAGCCTGCCCACCACCCCGCCCATGAACAGCACCGGGATGAACACGGCGGCCAGGGAGATGGTCATGGAGACGATGGTGAAGCCGATCTCGCCGGAGCCCTTCATGGCCGCCTCGCGTACGGGCACGCCGGCCTCCACGTGGCGCACGATGTTCTCCAGCACCACGATGGCGTCGTCCACCACGAAGCCCACGGCCAAAGTCAGCGCCATGAGCGAGATGTTGTCCAGGTTGAACTTGAACTGGAGCATCACCGCAAACGTGCCGATGACCGAGAGCGGCAGGGCCAGGCTGGGAATGATGGTGGCCGAGAGGTTCCTGAGGAACAGGAAGATGACCATGACCACCAGCACCACGGTGAGCACCAGGGTGAACTTCACGTCGTCCACGCTCTCGCGGATGGACTCGGAGCGGTCGATGAGCGTCTCCACCTTCACCGAGGCGGGCATCTGCGCGGTGTACTGGGGCAGAACCTTCTTGATGGCGTCCACCACGCCCACGGTGTTGGTGCCGGGCTGGCGCTGCACGGCCAGCACCAGGGCGGGGGTGCGGATGTAGCGGTTGAAGCGCTTGTTGTTCTCCGCGCTGTCGATGGCGTCGCCCACGTCGGCCACGCGCACGGGCGCCCCGCCCCGGTAGGCGATGATGAGCGGGCGGTAGGCCTTGGCGTCGTTGAGCTGGCCGCTGGCCTGCACGGTGTACTCGCGCTGGGGCCCTGAGAGCGTGCCCGTGGCGATGTTGGAGTTGCCCTTGCGCACGGCCTCGGCCACCTCGTCCACGCCGATCTCGCGGGCGGCCAGCTGGCCGGGGTCGAGCTGGATGCGCACGGCGTACTTCTGCTGGCCGTACACCAGCACCTGGGCCACGCCGGAAATCATGGAGATGCGCTGGGCCAGCAGCGTCTCGGCGTACTCGTTGACCTGGTACAGCGGCAGGGTGGGCGAGCTCACGGCCAGGTACAGGATGGGCTGGTCCGCCGGGTTGACCTTGCGCAGCACCGGGGGTGTGGGCAGGTCCGAGGGCAGGTTGCGCTGGGCCGAGGCGATGGCCGCCTGCACGTCCTGGGCGGCGGCGTCGATGTTGCGGTCCAGGTCGAACTGGAGCGTGATGCGCGTGGTCCCCAGGGTGTTGGTGCTGGTCATGGAGTCTATGCCCGCGATGGTGGAGAACTCCTTCTCCAGGGGCGTGGCCACGGAGGCGGCCATGTTCTCCGGGCTGGCCCCGGCCATGCTGGCGGAGACCTGCAGCGTGGGGAAGTCCACGTTGGGCAGGTCGGAGACGGGCAGCTTGAAGTAGGCCATGACGCCGAAGATGAGGATGGCGGCCATGACCAGGGTGGTCATCACCGGGCGCTCGATGAAGATGCGGGCGGGGTTCATGGGCCTACCCGTTGGTCTTGGGGGCGGGCTTTTCGCCGGGCTGGCTGCCGGGCTTATCGCCGGGCTGGCTGGCCGTGGCGTTGCCTTCGGCGGGCTTGGGCCCGGGCTGGCTGGCGGTGGCGTTGCCCTGGGCCCCGGGCTTCTCGCCGGGCTGGCCCACTGCCTTGATCTCCACCAGGGTGCCGGGCACGAGCATGAGCTGCCCGTCGGTGACGACACGCTCCCCGGCGGCGATGCCCTTGTCCGCCACCAGCATCTGATCCGGGCCGGGGGTGGTGGCCACGGCGCGCATCTCCACGGTCATGTCGTCCTTGATGACGAAGGCGAAGGGTCCGGACACGCCGGTCTGCACGGCCTGGGCCGGAATGAGCACAGCGCCCTTGCGCTCGGCCAGGCGCAGGTGCGCCCGCACGAACTGGCCGGGCCAGAGGTTCTTGCCCGTGTTCTGGAACACGGCCTTCAGGCGGATGGTGCCCGTGGCCTTGTCCACGCTGTTGTCGATGCTGGCCAGCTCGCCGGTGTCCAGGAGCTCGCCCTCGCCGGTGCGGGCCTCGACCTTCAAGAGCCCCCGGGCGGCCTGCTGCTGGATCTCCGGCAGGTGCTGCTCCGGCACGGCGAAGGAGACGAAAATGGGCGCCACCTGGTTGATGACCACGAGGACGCGGTCGTCGTTGGCCTTGACGAGGTTGCCCTCGTGCAGCAGCACGTTGCCCGCGCGCCCGGCTATGGGCGAGGTGATGGTGGCGTAGCCCAGCTGCAGCCGGGCCTGCTCCACCTGGGCGCGGTCCAGCGCCAGGGAGGCGCGCAGGGCCACGGCGTTGGTGCGCATCTGGTCCAGCTGCTCGCGGCTCACCGCGCCCTGCTGGAACAGGGCCTCGAAGCGCCTGAGGTCGTCCTCGGCCTTGGCGGCCTGGGCCTGGTCCTTCTGCAGCTTGGCCTGGGCCTCCTGCAGGGCGGCCTGGTAGGTGCGCTGGTCGATGACGAAGAGCGGGGTGCCCTTCTGCACGTCCTGGCCGTCGCGCACAAGCTGCCTGGCGATGGTGCCGCCCACCTGGGGCTTCACGGCCACGCTGGCGAAGGCCTCCACGTTGCCCACGGCGCTCACCAGCACGGGCACGTCGGCCACGGTGGCCTGGGCGGCCTGCACGGGAATGGGGCGCTTGCCCTTGGCGTCCCCCGCATCGCCGCGCCCGCAGGCGGCAAGGATTGCCAGGGACAAGAGCAGGGCCAGGGCCGGGGTGCGGAGGCTGAGGGGGGAGGGGGTCATGTTTCCGGCCTGATCCTAAACGGTTGCGGGTTGCGCGCCTGTCTTCGCCTCATCGTCGGAACGCGGGTAATGCTTGAGGGCCGCCAGGGAGAAGTCCGTGATGTGCCGGGCCAGCATGGCGATGCCCTGGGCGTCGAAATGCAAATCCGGGGCCATTTTGCCGATAACCGCCCGGGAACGGAAAATATACTGGCACTGGCCCACCACGCTCATGGCGCACAGCCGCGCGGCGGGGCTGTCGGGGTCCACGCCCAGCACCTCGGCCACGATGCCCCGGATCAGCCGCGACAGGGGCACGATGTGCGTGGCCACCACGTGGTCCAGGGCCTCGGTGGGCTCGTGCAGCTCCCTGGCCATGAGCTTGCCGCACCAGGCGTAGCGGCCCTCGCCCAGGGTGCGCAGCAGGAAGGAGTGCACGAAGGCGTGCAGGCGGGCCTCCGGACTGGAGCCTGGGGGCAGGCCCATGTCCGCCGGGTAGCGCCGCAGGCCCGCCTCGAAGGCCTCGCTCAAGAGGGCGGTGTACAGGCCCATCTTGTCGCCGAAATGATAGTGCACCGCCGCCACGTTGGCCTTGGCCAGCCGGCAGATGTCGCGCACGGTGGCCGCCTTGAACCCCACCCCCGCGAAGATCTCGCCCGCGGCCTCCAAAAGCCGCCGCTTGGTGTCCTCGCCGCCTTCGTTGCCCATGTATGTCCCCCTTGTTTGAAACGAAAGATTAAAACGCTTGATTGAGCCTGTCAAATGGAATACCAAGGCCAGACGCGATTTTCGCGACGTACGCCGATGGGCGCCGATGGGCGCCGACGGGCGCCGAAGGGCGCCGACGGGCGACGGCGGGCCGACGACCAATCAGGGAGGCGCATGGCGGAGACGGAGAAGCACGGGCCCAGTGGGGTCGGCGGGGTCGGCGAGGCCAAGGGCGACTGGAAGGCCCTGGCCGTGGCGGCCACGGGCACGTTCATGGCCACCCTGGACTCGGGCATCGTGAACACGGCGCTGCCCACCATCGCGCGCGGGTTTTCGGCCACGCTGCCCGAGGTGCAGTGGATCGTGGCCAGCTACTTCCTGGTCATCTCCTGCCTCTTGCCGCTGTTCGGCCGCCTGGGCGACACCCAGGGCCGCCGCCGGGTGTACCAGGCCGGGTTCGCGGTGTTCACCGTGGCCAGCCTGGTGTGCGGCGCGGCCCCCGGCCTGTGGGCGCTCATCGCCGCGCGGGTGCTCCAGGCCCTGGGCGCGGCCATGCTCATGGCCAACGGCCCGGCCATCATCATGGCCGCCTTTCCCGGCCCCACGCGCGGCCGGGCCCTGGGGCTCGTCGGCATGACCGTGGCCCTGGGCTCCCTCGCCGGGCCCGGCCTGGGCGGCCTGCTCATCCAGGGGTTCGGCTGGCGCAGCGTGTTCTACGTCAACCTGCCCATCGGCCTGGCGGGCATCTGGATCACCCGGCGCTTCCTGGCCCGGTTCGAGCGCGTGCGGGGCCTCTCCCTGGACCTGCCGGGGGCCGCGCTCTTCGCCGTATCCATGACCGGGCTGCTCCTGGGCGTCATCCACGGCCACGACTGGGGCTGGACCTCCCCGGCGGTGCTGGGCAGCCTGGGCGTGGCGGCGGCGGGCTTCTTCGCCTTCGGACGCTGGGAGTCGCGCGTGGCCCAGCCCATGATCGACCTGTCGCTCTTCCGCATCTGGCCGTTCCTCTCGGGCAACATGGTGGCCTTCACGGCGTTCATGTCCATGTTCGCCAACGCCATCCTGCTGCCCTTCTACCTGCAGGAGCAGATGCACTTCGCCCCGGCCCTGACGGGCCTTGTGCTCTCCACCCTGCCCATGACCATGGCCGTGGTGGCCCCGGTGAGCGGCTACCTCTCCGAGCGGGTGAACTTCGCCACGCTCACCTCCCTGGGCCTGGGGGTGATGTGCCTGGGCCTCTTTGGCCAGTCGCTGCTGGGGCCGCAAAGCCCCATGTGGCGCATCTTCGCCGGGCAGGTGGTGCTGGGCCTGGGCGTGGGCATCTTCATGTCGCCCAACAACAACAGCGTGCTCTCCAGCGCCCCCCAGGACAAGGTGGGCGTGGTGGGCGGGGTGCTGGCCCTGGTGCGCAACGTGGGCATGGTCAGCGGCATCGCCGTGGCCATCACGGTGTTCGAGGGCTTCCAGGGCGCGGGGCTTGGCTCCGGCCTGGGCGCCGTTCCGGCCTTCTTCTCCGGCTTCCGGGCCGCGCTTTCCACCGGTGCCTGCCTGGCCCTGGGCGCCTGCCTGCTCTCCCTGGCACGGCGGCGGCTGTTCACCTCCGGCCAGGGCCACGTGGACCGCGTGGTGCGCAAGGCACCCTGAGCCCTCCCCCCAATCCGCTCCTTCGTAGTTTTTCTTGATTCCTGCGTAGTCTCGGCTACTATGCAGTCATGACTCTCCCACCGCCGATTCCCGGAGGCGCGCCATGACCGGCCTGCCGCTGCCCGCCTGGCTCAAGGGCGGCACGGGCAAGCTCGTGGCGGCCATAGCCGTGATGCTGGGCTTCGCCAGCACAGGCTTCTACTTCCTTGAGGCGCGCCCGGCGGGCAAGGACTTCTTCGAGGCCCTGTGGTGGAGCGTGGTGACGCTGACCACCGTGGGCTACGGCGACATCGTGCCCGCCACCACGGCGGGAAAGGTGCTCGGGCTCATGGTCATGGCCGGGGGCATCGGCATGGTGTCCACCCTCTCGGGCAACCTGGCCTCGCTGCTGGTGGAGCGCAAGGCCAAGAAACGCAAGGGGCTGCTTGAGGTGAAACAGAGCGGACACGTCGTCATCCTCGGCTGGAACTCCTCGGCCCCGGGCCTGGTGCGCGGCCTGCGCGAGAACGGGGTCATCGAGCGCGCCGGGCTGGTCATCGTCACGGACCTGCCCCAGGAGCGGCGCGACGAGATCGCCTTCCAGCTCGACCTGGGCGAGCGCCTGGATTTCGTGGCCGGGCACATCAGCCACGAGAACGTGCTGCACAAGGCCCGGCCCGGCCACGCCAGCCTGGTGTACATCCTGCGCCAGGACGCCCTGGGCCCCCACGAGTCGGACCAGCAGAGCATCTACGCCGCGCTCACTGTGCGCGGGCTGTCGCCCAAGGTGCCCATCTACGCCGAGGCCGCCATGCCCGAGAACCGCGTGCACCTGCTGCGCGCCGGGGTCAGCGAGCTCATCGACCGCGGCGAGATCTCCAGCGGGGTCATGGCGCTCTTGGGCTCGGCCCCGCCCGCCTGGAGCCTGCTCCAGGCCCTGCTGGGCCTGCAGGGTCGGCCGCTTTTGGCCCTGCGCCCGCTTTCCGAGGAGGACAAGAAGCGCTCCTGGGGCCAGTATTCCCACGCCCTGCGCAAGGCCGAGGGCTGCCTGCCCCTGGCCCTGTGCCAGACCGCCCACGAGCTGGCCCTGGAGGACATCCTGGACGCGGGCTCGGCCCTGGACCAGTTCATCCTGGAGCTGTTCCAGAGCCACGGGCGGGAGACCAGGCTGGGCAGCCAGGGCGCGCGCGTGCTGACCAACCCGCCGGACTCCCAGCCCCTGGCGGGGTTCGACGGGGTGCTGCTGCTGGAAAGGCCGGAGCCCGAGAGCCCGGCGGGAGGGGGCCATGGCGGTTGATTTCGCCCGCGTGCCTGCGTTCGCCGGGCTCTCCCCGGCGGAGCTGGAGAGCCTGCGCGGCATCTTCGAGGAACGCGCCCTGGCCGCGGGGAGCGTGGTCATCCGCGAGGAGGACACGGGCGAGGAGATGTTTCTGCTGGTGGAGGGCCGGGTGCAGGTGTCCAAGGCCATGCTGCTGCCGGGCATGAACATCCCGCTTCTGCACATGGAGAGCCCGCGCAAGGTGCTGGCCACCCTGGACGAGTCGGCCATGCCCATCTTCGGCGAGGTGGCGCTCATCGACAGCGACCAGCGCTCGGCCACGGTGCTGGCCGTGTCGGACTGCCGCTTCCTGGTGACGGACCGCGCCCGTTTCTTCGGCCTGGCGGAGCGCGAGCCCATCCTGGGGGTGAAGCTCCTGACCACCCTGGGCCGGCGCATGGCCGCCACCATCCGGCGCTCCAACTCCGAGGTGGTGAAGCTCACCACGGCTTTGGCCCTTTCCCTCCGCAAGAACGGCTAGGGGGGGCTGCCTCGGAAAGCGTCTTTTACCCCCTGGCATTGTCATGAAACGGCGGGAGGCCGGGGCTGTACCGCCAGAGTATTGTCCCCGGCTTCCCGCCATTTCCTTCCTCGCCAGTGAACACAATCCGTCTTTCGGAGACAGCCCCCGGGCACCCGGTGCGGTGGGGCACAACCTTGATCATGCAGGGCGCGCCGTGGAGACAGCCCCCGGGCAGGCTCCGGGCAAGCGCTTAAGGTGCGGCGGAAGGGGGCTGCTCCGGGGCCAGGGCGGCGGCCTCGGGCGCCAGGACCCACTCGGCCCGGGCCTTCTTCGCCATGCGCTCCACGCGGCGCTCCACCCTGGCCTCGCGCTCGGCGGCGAGCTCCTCCCGGCGGGCCTCGCGGCGCTGGCGCGCGGCCTGCTTCTCGTCCCGGGCGGCCTGGCGCTGGGCCTGGCGCGCGGCCACGGCCTTCTTTTCGGCCCGGATCTCCGCCCGGCGGGCCAGAATGCGCGTCTTCTCGGCCTTGGCCTCCTCGCGGGAGAGCACGCCGTCGCGGTTCCGGTCCAGTTCGGCGAACTTCTCCTCGCGCCGGGCCAGGTATTCCTTCAGGGTGACGCGCCCGTTGCCGTCCAGGTCGCGGTCCGCCAGGGTGGCGCCGGGCGCACCGGCCCTGGGCTCCGCCGGGGGCTTGCCCGCGCGCCTGCGGGCCGCTTCGCGCTTTGCGCGCTCGTGCTCCCGGGCCTTGCGCAGCTCGGCGGGGGAGAGCGCTCCGTCGTGGTTCAGGTCCAGCTCGACGAACTTCTCTTTGGCGCGCGCCAGGAATTCCTGGCGGCTCACCCGGCCGTCGTGGTTCTCGTCCAGGCTGCGCAGGTAGCGCTTGCCGTCGTTCTTCACCGCCGGGCCGGGGGTGTGCCGAGGTGGCGCGGCCTTGGCCGGGCCGGGTTTGAGGGGGGCGGCCTTTGGCGGCTGGACCTTTGGCGGCGGGGTTTCGTCCACGTGGGGCGGAGCTTCCTGGGCGCGGGCCGGGCCGGTGGTCCAGCACAACAGCAGCAGGACGAGGGCGGGCAGGGCGCGCAGGCTGCGGAACATGGCCCGGGGCGCTAGGCGCAGTTGTCGTTCTTGCACTTGAGCAGGGTCTGGGCCCACTCGATGGACTCCGCGTAGCTGCTGGCCGAGGCCTCGTGGTCCAGGTCGCGCTCCTGCAGGAAGGTGGTCACCTCCTCCCAGCGGCCCAGCTCGATGTCCTGCACCAGCTGGAGCCAGGGGGAGTAGGGCGAGTCCTGGCCCAGCAGGGCGGCCTCCACGTGCCTGTCCAGGGGGATGCTCTGGAGCAGCTTTTCCATGGGCTGGGCCAGCAGCACGTCCAGGCGGGAGAACAGGCCCAGCAGGAACAGGGTCTCGCTCTTGAACAGGTGGCTGCCCACCAGCCGGGTCATGTTCTCCAGGTAGCGGGCGCGCTGCAGCGAGATGTAGGCCGCCTCCTGCACCTTGGAGGTGCTGTCGAAGTCGGACACGATGACGGCCAGGAACCACTGCTTGATCTGCTGCTGGCCCAGAAGCGTCAGGGCCTGCTGGATGGACTGGATCTTGGAGCGCAGGGAGAAGGCCGCGGAGTTGATGAAGTTGAGAAGCCTGTAGCTCAGGGTGGGGTCGCTGGAGAGGATGCTGGACAGCTCGCGCACGTCGAAGTTCTCGCCGGTGAGCGCGCGCAAAAGGCGCATCTTGGCCAGCACCGGGGTGGGCACCTTGCTGCCGGACATGGTCTCCGGCCGGCTGAAGAAGAAGCCCTGGAACAGGGAGTAGCCCAGCTGCCGGGTCAGGTCGTAGGTGGCGCGGTCCTCCACCTTCTCCGCCAGCAGCCTGCACCCGGACTTGAGCAGCTCCGCCGTGACGGCGGCGAGCTTCTCCGGGGTCATGCCCAGCACCTCCACCTTGACGATGTCCGCCAGGGCGATGATCTCCTCGAAGCCGGGCTGGCCGATGTAGTCGTCCAGGGCCAGGATGTAGCCGCGCTGCTTGATCTGGGCCAGGGCGGCGACGATCTCCGGGGTGGGGGTGATGGTCTCCAGCACCTCCACCACGCAGATTTCCCGGGGCAGGGCGTACACCGAGCCGTCCAGCAGCAGGCGCTGGGGAAAGTTGATGAAGGCGTGCTTGGTCTTGTCCATGCCGGAGAAGGCCAGGGCGAACCCGTCGGCGATGACCGAGGCCGTGGCCAGGTCGTTCTCGTGGGCCTGCACGCCGGATTCCGTGGCCTGGGCGCTGCCGCGGAACAGCAGCTCGTAGGCCCATATCTTCTCCCGGGCGTCGAAGATGGGCTGCCGGGCCACGAAGATGGGCTTGCAGACCTTGGGTTCGCTTTGCCACGCCTGAGTCATGGTCTACGTATCCCTTATTTCCGGGGTCCGCGCAACACGAAAATAGTTCTCAGCCGATACTACAGGGCCTGCTTTGGGCCCTCCTGGGCGCGCAGGCGCTCCTCAATGCGTGGCAGGGCCCGGGCCACCATCTCGTCGGCCAGCTTCTCGCCTATGGGCTCCAGGTCCTTGGCGATGGCGGGCTGCAGGCGCACCACCTTCTGCATCCTGGGGTCGGAGCCCACGCCGATGAGGTAGGCCACGTCCTCGCGCGAGAGGTGGCGCTGGAGCACCCGGGCCATTTCGCGCTCGCTCTCGTCCACGCCCCCGGCCAGCTCGGCACGCAGCTCGCGGAAGATGGTGTCCAGGGTCTGCTTCGGCACATCGGGCCGCTGGACCTGGTAGAAGCGGGCCAGCTCCGCCAGCTGCCGCTCCACGCCCATCTGCAGCATGTCGCGGTAGCCGAACAGGCGCACGTAGGTGAGCGTGTCGGCCAGGTCGGCCTCGTTCTTCTGCTGGGCCTGGGCGGGCAGGGCGCAAAGGGTCAGGGCCAGGGCCAGCAGGGGGGCGATGAGAATGCGGCGCATGAGTCCTCCAATGTTTGCGGCAGACAACCACGTTCCCCGGGCAAAGGCAAGCCCCGGCCCGGGCCCCGCCAGGGGACGCTTGCCCCCCCGCCCGCCCGCGGGTTATTCGGTCCTGGCCGCAACACGCGGCAGGAGGCCCCCCGTGCTCACCGACCCCCGGTTCCTGGCCCTGCGCCGGATCTTCACCGCCGCGCTCACGCGCATCGACCCCTACGGCATGATCAAGGACCGCGTGCGCCTTCAGGGCGAGACGCTCATCGCCGAGTTGGAGCATGACCGCCACGAGGTGGACCTCTCCCGCTTCAACCGCATCGTGGTGCTGGGCTGCGGCAAGGCCTCGGGCCGCATGGCCCGGGCCCTGGAGGAACTCCTGGGCGACCGCATTTCCGGCGGCCTGGTCTGCGTCAAATACGGCCACACCGACGAGCTCACGCGCATCGAGCAGGCCGAGGCCGCGCACCCGGTGCCCGACGAGGCCGGGGTGCTGGCCGCCGCGCGCATGGCCGAGCTGGCGCGCGCCGCCGACGAGAAGACCCTGGTCATCAACTGCATCTCCGGCGGGGGCTCGGCGCTGTTGCCCGCGCCCATGACCTACGTGGACGGCGGCAAGACAGTCACCCTGACCCTGGCGCACAAGCAGGAGGTCACCCGAGCGCTCCTGGCCTGCGGGGCGGACATCCGCGAGATCAACTGCCTGCGCAAGCACCTCTCGGAGCTCAAGGGCGGGCGCTTCCTGCGGCTCATCGCCCCGGCCGCCAGCCTGTCCTTCATCCTCTCCGATGTGGTGGGCGACCGCCTGGACACCATCGCCTCGGGCATCACCTGCGCCGACGAGAGCACCTACGCCCAGGCCATGGCCATAGTGGAGAAGTACGGCGTGGCCGCCAAGCTGCCGCCGGAGGCGCTGCGCGCCCTTGAGCTGGGCCTGGCCGGTGAGATCGCCGAGACCCCAAAGCCCGGCGACCCGGCCCTGGAGCGGGCCACCAACCTGCTCATCGGCACCAACCACGCCGCCCTGCTGGCCGCCTGCGACCAGGCCCGGGAACTGGGCTACAACGTGGCCCCGCTGACCTGCCTGCTCACCGGCGAGGCCCGCGAGGTGGCCAAGTTCCTGGCGGGCATCGCGCTCGACGTGCGGCGCACGGAGATGCTGGTGAAAAAGCCCGCCTGCGTCATCCTGGGCGGGGAGACGGTGGTGACCTTGACCGGCGAGGGCAAGGGCGGCCGCAACCAGGAGATGGCCCTGGCCTTTTTGGCGGAGTTGGAGCGCGACCCCGAGCACGGCCGGGGCATCGGCTTCCTTTCGGCCAGCACGGACGGCAGCGACGGCCCCACGGACGCCGCCGGGGCCTACGCCTCCTCCCTGATGCTGGACCGGGCGCGGGAGGCCGGGCTCTCCACCGCCGCGGCGCTCAAGGCCAACGACTCGTACCACTTCTTCGAGGCCCTGGGCGGGCTGTACAAGACCGGGCCCACCATGACCAACGTCTGCGACCTGCACATGCTGCTGGTGGAGTAGGGCGGTTGCGGGGCCGCCGGGGTTTCTGATACGTACCGGAAACCCCGGAGGTGCCCATGCGCCGCGTGCTCCCGCTGCTGCTCTGCCTGTCGCTCTGGCTGCTGCTTCTCGCGCCCGCCGTCCTGGCCGCGCCCGCCTCGCCCGCGATGGAGGGCCGCCGCGTGGCCCTGGTCATCGGCAACGGGGCCTACCCCGCCGCGCCCCTGAAGAACCCGGTCAACGACGCCCGGGACATGGCCGCCACGCTGAGAAGCCTCGGCTTCGAGGTTATCGCCCGGGAGAACGCCTCCCTGCGGCAGATGGAGGACGCCCTGGACCAGTTCTGGGCCAGCCTGAAGAAGGGCGGCACGGGCCTGTTCTTCTTCGCGGGGCACGGCCTGCAGGTGCGCGGCGTCAACTACCTCGTGCCCGTGGATGCGCGCATCAGCGTGGAGCAGGACGTGAAGAGCCTGTGCCTGGACGCGAACCGCGTGCTGGGCCGCATGGAGAACGCGGGCAACGGCCTCAACCTCGTCATCCTCGACGCCTGCCGCAACAACCCCTTCGCCCGGTCCTGGCGCAGCGCGGACGCGGGCCTGGCCAAGATGGACGCGCCCACTGGCACGCTCATCGCCTACGCCACGGCCCCGGACAGCGTGGCGGCGGACGGCGCGGGCCGCAACGGGGTGTACACCAGCCACCTGCTCCGGTTCATGCGCGCCCCCGGCCTCAAGGTGGAGGACGCGCTCAAGCAGGTGCGCATCGCGGTGCTGAACGAGACCGGGCGCAAGCAGACGCCCTGGGAGTCCTCCAGCCTGGTGGGCGATTTCTACTTCGCCGGGCCGGGCAAGGGCGGGGCCGAACCCCAGCAGCTGGCCCTGGCCCCGCCGCCCAAGGCGGCGGCCTCCAGCCCCCTCCCGGCCCCGCAGCAGGCCCCGGTTGCCCAACCCCCGGTCGTCCAGGCCCAGCCCGCCGCGCAAGACGACCTGGCCAGCCGCCTGGCGGGCCGGTACGCCGTGGCCCCGGGGCCTGACAAGAAGCCCGGCCCTCTTGTCCTGGCCTTTGATCTCAAGGACGGACGGCTGGTCGGAACCCCGAGCGGAGGGGCGGGTTCGGCCCAACCCGTGAGCGTCACCGACCTGCAGATCGAGGGCAAGACGCTGCGCTTCCGGTACAACTACAAGCTCGTGGTGTTCGGCATCGCCAGCGACCGCCACACGGACTTCTCCGGCGAGCTT
Source organism: uncultured Desulfocurvus sp. (assembly GCA_964502805.1). Taxonomy (GTDB): domain Bacteria; phylum Desulfobacterota; class Desulfovibrionia; order Desulfovibrionales; family Desulfovibrionaceae; genus Humidesulfovibrio. The sequence goes on along the minus strand of CAZCYB010000008.1, from coordinate 56,590 downwards.
GGCGGAGACATGTCGGCCATCCCCTTCACCTTCGACACGCACGACGGCAACGTGCGCAAGGGCTGGCTGGTGCGGCTCCCGGAAGGGAAGTGAGCAATGGCGCTCCTTCCTGGTTCCTGCGCTCTGCAACGTAAGCTTCCAGGCGGAATGACCGCCTGACCGTCTCCCGGAGAATCCCCATGCGTGCGACCCGTATCCAGAGCCTGTTTCTCTTCTTCATGGCGTCCCTGCTTGCCCTGGCCCTGGCCCTGCCCGCCCAGGCCGCGCCCTCGGCCGAGCGCCGCGTGGCCCTGGTCATCGGCAACGGGGCGTACAAGGCCGGGCCGCTCAAGAATCCGGCCAACGACGCCCGGGACATGGCCGCCGCCCTGCGCGGCGCGGGCTTCGAGGTCATCCTGCGCGAGAACGCGGGCCTGCGGCAGATGAACGAGGCCATCGACCAGTTCTGGAACAGCCTCAAGCGCGGCGGGGTGGGCCTGTTCTTCTTTGCGGGCCACGGCGTGCAGGTTGCGGGGGAGAACTACCTCGTGCCCGTGGACGCCAGGATCGCCATGGAAAAGGACGTGCAGTACGAGTGCGTCAACGCGGGCAAGGTGCTGGGCCGCATGGAGGACGCGGGCAACGGGCTGAATATCGTCATCCTGGACGCCTGCCGCAACAACCCCTTTGCGCGCAGCTTCCGCTCCGCCGACCGCGGCCTGGCCAAGATGGACGCGCCCACGGGCTCGCTCATCGCCTTCGCCACCGCGCCCGGCGACGTTGCCGCCGACGGCGAGGGCAAGAACGGCCTGTACACCAGCCACCTGCTGCGGCACCTGAACACCCCCGGCCTGACCATCGAGAACGTGCTCAAGCGCACGCGCATCGGCGTGGCGGCGGATTCCTCGCGCCTGGGGCGCAAGCAGACGCCCTGGGAGTCCTCCAGCCTCATGGGCGACTTCTTCTTCGTGGGCGGCGGCCAGGGCGCGGGCCAGGTGGCCAGCCTCGGTCCGGTGGCGGTCCCGCAGGCCCCGGCCAAGCAGGCTCCGGCCCAGCCGGTTGCCTCCGGCGCCCCGCACGTGGAGTTGCAGGGCCTGGGCCGCGCCATCCTGAAGGGGTCGGGCGGCCCCGCGCTGGTCTACGTGTCCGATCCCTTCTGTGTTTACTGCCGCAAGGCCTTCGCCGATCTGCAGGGCCGGGCGGCGGCCTTTTCCGAGTTCCGGCTGGTGTATTTCCCCCTCTCCTCGCATCCCGGCGCGGATGCAGCCTGCGCCCTCCTGGCCTGGGCCGAGGACAGGGCCCCGGCGCGGCTTCTGGACTTCGTGCGCTTCGCCTACCTGGACCTGCCCGTGCCCGTCGTGCAGGACAAGGGGCCGGAGGGTCTGCGCAGGGCCAGGGCGGAGGTGGCGGGAGCGTTTCTGGCGCGGTTCCCGGAGGTGAAGGCCCTGGGCGCGAGCGGCGAGGCCGTGGCGCGCGCCCTCACGGATTCGCCCTACGCCCAGGCCGTCTCGGCGGACATGGCCAAGGCCGCGAGCCTGGGCATCAAGGGCACGCCTGTCATTTTCATAGGTGACACCCGGGTGGACGGGTACAACAAGCCCCGGTTCGATGAGCTGCTGACTGTGGGTCTTGCCCCCCAACCCGCGCCCCAGGCCGCGCAGCAGGCCTCCATCACGGACCAGGGCAGGGAGCGGCTGAACGCCAGGCTGTCTGCTTCGCAGGCCCAGCGGCCCGGGGCGCCTGCCCAGGCGGGCCCAGTGGTACAGGCCCAGTCCGCGCCCGAGGGCGTCGGCGGCCTCAAGGTGCGCGTGGTGCACACCCCCGGCGGGGCGCAGAAGGCCGGGGAGGTCAAGGAGATGCTGGCCGGACATGGGGTGAGCGTGGAGCTGTTCCCCTTCTCGCCCAACGGCTCGGAGAAGAGCTTCAAGGGGCGGCTGTTCTACGCCCAGGGGCAGGACGCCAACGCCCGCCGCGTGGCGGAACTAGTGCACCCCCTGGAGCCCATGCAGCTGTGGCCCAGTCCTTCCAACCTTGCCGGTGGCATCGACATCAGCCTTTGGGTGGTGCGCTAGCGCCCCTTGCGCACCAGGAGCAGCGAGAAGTAGCTCGGCCTCTCCGGCACGTTGTCCAGGCCCGTGATGACCTCCTCGCCCTCGTGCCCCAGGCGGGTGACGAACACGGCGCGCTCCGCCAGGCCCAGGCGCGTCAGCATCCGGCGCAGCACCGGCATGCTCTTGTAGGCCTTCAGGATCACGGCGGAATCGGCCACGCGCAGGGCCGCCTCCAGCTCCTCCTCCGGGGCCACGCCGGAAAGGACGGTCAGGCTCTCCCCGCTCTCGGCCAGCACGCGCCCGGTGTGCGCGGCGGCGGCCTGGTAGCTGGTCACGCCCGGGATGACCGTCACCGGGATCTCGGCCAGCAGGCCGTTCAGGGTGCGCAGCAGGTAGCCGAAGGTGCTGTACGTCATGGGGTCGCCCAGGGTCAGGAAGGCCGCGCTCCTGCCCTGGGCCAGGATTCCCGCCACGGTGGCGGCGTTGGCCGCCCAGGCGGCGTCCAGCACCTGCTGGTCGCGGGTCATGGGAAAGTCCAGGCGCACCACCTCCGTGCCCGGGCGCAGGTGCGGCGCGGCGATGCCCTGGGCCAGGGAGAAGTCGTTCTTGGTGGAGGCGGCGGCGAAGACCACGTCCACGCCCTTGAGCGCGTTCACGGCCTTGAGGGTGATGAGCTCCGGGTCGCCGGGGCCCACGCCGATGCCGTAGAGGGTGCCGTACTGTGTTCCGGTGCGGGTCATTTCCTGTCCTTGTGCCGGCCCGGCTTGGGGGCGGCGATATTTTTGGGGGCCGGCGCGAAGATCTCCGGGTGCAGCAGGGCGGCCAGCTCCTCCACGGCGTCCACGTTCCTGGGGCCGGGGCGGGCGTATTTGCGCTCGTCCACGAACCAGGCCCGGCCGCTGGTGGCCGCCGCCAGCCCCTTCAGCCTGGGCCGCGCGGAGAGCGGCAGCGGGGCCTGGTTCATGGGCCCGCGCTGGATGAGGTAGGCGTCCGGGGCCAGGCGCACGATCTCCTCCTCGCCCAGGCGCGCGAACTTGGCCTTCTCCTCCACGCAATTGATCCCCCCGGCGCGGCGGATGATCTCCGCCACCATGCCGGAGTTGCCCGCGGCCAGCATGTTCGGCGAGCGGACCTCGTAGAACACGCGCGGGCGTTTGGCAACAGCCGAAAGCTTCGCATCCACGGCGGCCAGCCGGGCCTCCAGGCCGCGCACCATGTCCTCGGCCTCGGCCTCGGCCCCGGTGAGCGCGCCCACCCGGCGGACGACGCTCATGAGTTCGGCGAAGGTGCCCGCGCGGAACACGGCCACGCGCACCCCGTGTCTTTTCAGCGCCTCCACGGGCAGGCTGGCCTCCTTGCGCCCGGCCAGTTGCAGCACCAGGTCCGGCCTTTGGGCCAGCACGGCCTCCACGTTGGGCCGCATGTGCGTGCCGATGACCGGCAGCCGCGTGATGGCGGGCGGCGTCACGTCCGCGCTGGTGCGCGCCACCAGGACCCCGCCCCGGCCCAGTCCGTGCACGATCTCGCCCAGGGCCCCGTAAAGGGCGATGACGCGCGTGGCCGGGCGCTCCAGGGCGATGGTCCGCCCCAGGTCGTCGGTGACGCTGACGGCCGCCCCGGCGGCGTCAGCCCAGAGGATGAGCAGCAGCGCCAGGAACAAGATGCGCCTGGGGCGCGCCGGTGACGGGGTGCGCCGCCACGCGGAGGTCGGTCTCATAGATGTCCTTCAGGTTCGCTTCGGTGAAAATCTCGTGCGTCGGCCCGTCCAGCACCAGGCGCCCGGCCTTGAGGAACACCAGCCGGGGGCAGTACAGGGCCGCCAGGTTCAGGTCGTGCACGGCGGTGAGGATGGTGCTGCCGCCCCGGCCCAGCCGCGCCAAGAGGTCGTAGGCCGCAACGCGCCGGGCCAGGTCCATGGCCGAGGCCGCCTCGTCCAGCAGCAGCACCTCCCGGCCCTGGGCCAGGGCCCGGGCCAGCAGCACGCGCTGCAGTTCCCCGCCGGAGAGCTCCGTGGCCAGGCGGTGGGCCAGGTGGTCAGCCCCGGCCTCGCGCAGGGCCTCGCCCGCGGCGGCGTGGTCCTCCGGGCCATACCCCGAGAGGGCGCCCGAGAGCGCGCCCGTGTGCGCAAACCGGCCCATGAGCACCAGCTCGCGCACGGTAAAGCCCGGGGGCGCGTCCAGGCGCTGCGGCACGCAGGACACGCGCAGGGCCCGCTGCCGGGCAGGCAGGGCGCGCAGGTCCGCTCCGCCTATCTCCACGCGCCCGGACTTGGGCGGGATGAGCCCGGCCAGGGCCAGGAGCAGGGTGGTCTTGCCCGCGCCGTTGGGCCCGCACAGGCCCACGAATTCGCCGCGCGCCAGGGCCAGGTCCACGCCGTGGAGCACCTGGCGCCCTCCGTAGCCGCAGGAAAGATTGGTGACCCGGATCATGACCGCCCCCTGGCCGTCTTGCCCAGCAGCAGGCAGAAGAACGGCCCGCCGATGAGCGCCGTGACCACGCCCACGGGCAGTTCCGCCCCGCCGGGCAGGAGGGACCGGGCCAGCACGTCGCTCGCCAGCAGCAGCAGCGCGCCCAAAAGGCCCGAGGCGGGCACCAGCAGCCCGTGGCCCGCGCCCAGGGCCATGCGCAGCAGGTGCGGCACCACCAGCCCCACGAAGCCGATGACCCCGCTCACGGCCACGGCGGCGCCGGAGAGCAGGCTGGCGCCGATGAGCAGCCACAGCCGGGAGCGCGCGGCGTCCAGGCCCAGCAGCCGGGCCTGGGTCTCGCCCAGGGCCAGCAGGTCCAACTCGCGCACGCGCCAGAGCACCAGGGCCAGGCCCAGGGCCATGTAGGGCAGGGCCAGGCCGATGTGCTCGAAGCCCCGGCCCTGGAAGCTGCCCATGATCCAGAACACGATGCTGGCCACGCTCTCCTCGTCCAGGCTCTTCAACAGCGAGATGAGGGCGGAGAGGAAGGTGGAGACCACGATGCCCGCCAGCACCAGGGTTTCGCGCCGGGCGCCTCCAACCGCGCCACCTGCCATGCGGCCCAGGCCCAGCACGGCGGCCAGGGCGGCCAGGGCCCCGCAGAGGGCGAACACCGGCAGCGCCCCGGCCCCGCCGCCGGCCCCAGCGACGGCGGCGTTCAGCGCCGTGTCCGCCGCCAGGCCGGTCAAGATGGCCAGGGAGGCCCCGAAGGCCGCCCCGCCGCTCACGCCCAGGGTGAAGGCGTCGGCCAGGGGGTTTCTGAGCACGCCCTGGAACACCGCCCCGGCCACGGCCAGGGCCGCGCCGGAGAGCATGGCCAGAAGCGCGCGTGCCAGGCGGATGTCCACCACCACGACAACGAGGCCGGGATCCAGGCCCGCCCCGTCCGCAAGCCCGGCGGCGGCCAGCAGGGCGCGCAGGGCCAGGGCCGGGGGCGCGGGGTAGCTGCCCACGCCGCAGGCCAGCACCACGGCGGCCAGGCACAGGGCGCACAGCCCCAGGACCCAGAGGATCCCCCGGGCCATGCCCCCCCCGTGCCCGGCCGTGGCGGCCATGCTACTGCTCCAGTTCCTTCAGGGCGGCGCGCAGGTGCCCCAGCCACAGGGCCACCATCCCGGGCCGCTCCAGCAGGCCGCGCAGGTCGGCCTCGCAGGGGTGCCCGGCGGCGCGGATGGCGCTCTTCCAACTGTCCTTTTCCGGCCCGCCGATGTCGTTCACCGCGTGGTCCCCGGCCACGGCGAGCAGGGGGATGAGCCGCACGGACGAGGGGCGGCGGGCCTTCAGCTCGTCCAGCACGTCCTCCAGCCCCGGCGCGGCGTCGATGGCGCCCACCAGGGCCAGGCGGTCCTTCTTCCACAAAAAGTACTGCAGGGCCGGGTAGGCCGCGCTGGCGGCGTGGTCCGTGCCGTGGCCCACGAAGACCAGGGCTTCGGAGGTGTCGCCGGGCTTGCGCGCCCCGTCCAGCAGGGCTGCTGCGGCGCGCTTCAGGTCCTCCTCTCCGGAGAGCAGGGGCAGGCCCAGGGAGATCTTGCGCAGGCCCTTGGGCAGGCCCTCCAGGGCCCTGGCCGTGGCGGCCAGGTCGTGGAATTCCCGCCCCGGGACGACGTGCAGGGACTGCACGGCCACGCGGGTGAAGCCCTCGTCGGCCATGCGGGCCAGGGCCTGGGCCGGGGAGGGCAGGTCCGTGGCCCCGGACCGGGCGGTCTTGCGGGCGTGGGCCGAGGTGTAGGCCAGGCGCACGGGCACGCCGGGGAACGCGGCCTCGGCGCCGGCTTTCAGGGTGTCGTAGGCCTTGGCCCCGCGCTCCACAGTGGTGCCGAAGGCCACCAGCAGGATGCCGGTCTTCTCCGGGGCCTTTTCCCCGTGCCCGGCCAGGGCCGGGGGGCAAAGGGCCAGGGTGAGGGCCAGGACGGCCAGGCAGAGCGCTCGGAGCGGGGGACGGGAGAGGATGGGACGCATGGGGAACCTCCACGGCGGAGGGGCTGGTGCGGAGACGACGAAAAAATCCCTTCCCGCATCCTGCGGAAAGGGATTCCCGTATTCGTCCCCTTCAAAGTCCCGCCGCGCAAAAGCCCTCGTTGCCGGCGGGAAGCCGTTGATCGCATTCGGCAGGTCTTCCGGCTCGCCCCATCCGTCCCGGCCTTCCCGGGAGCTTGGCTCCCAGTGGCGCGCGTGGGGACGGACTGGTTCAGGGGCTTACGGCGGCGGGTCCGCTCCCGACTTGCACGGGATTCCCTCTTCGCCCTTTCGGGCACCGAACGGATAGCTGGTTAGTATGGGCGGTTGCGGCTGTCAAGCCGGGGCGACGAGCCTGGCCAGGAGCTTCTCGATGTCCAGCACCAGGGCGTCGCTCTCGCCCATCATGCCGAAGCCCAGGATGGGCAGGCCGTAGATCTCGTGCACCGGCACGGTGAAGCCCGTGACCACCACCTGCTGCTGGCGCAGCACCTCGTCCACCAGCAGGGCGGCCTGCACCGGGCCCTGGCTCACCGTCACCACCAGCCCGCCGCCGACGCCCGGGCAGGCGCTGGACAGGCCCAGGTGGTCGCACAGGCGCAGCAGGTGGAAGATCTGCCCGCGCACGCTCACGGTCTCGGCGCCGTCGGGCAGGGCCACCAGGTCGCCCGCGCCGGGGGCGTAGATCTCCAGCACGTCGCGGGAGGGCACGATGAGCGTCTCCGGCCCGACCTTGCAGATGAGCGCGTCCACTATGCCCTCGTTCACCGAGCGCGACAGCGGGATGGACAGGGTGAAGCGCGAGCCGCCCTCGGCCTTGTTCTCGATGACGATGTCGCCGCCGAGCTGGGCGCGCACGGCGTTGGCCACGGCGTCCATGCCCACGCCCCGGCCGGACACGTCCGTGACCTGCTCCGCTGTGGAGAAGCCCGAGCTCAGGATGAGCTGGATGGCCTCCTGGTCGGTCATCTCGGCGTCGGGCTCGATGAGGCCCTTCTCCACGGCCTTGGCCCGGATGCGCGCGGCGCTTAGGCCCCGGCCGTCGTCGGAGACCTCCACGTAGGCCACGTCGCCCCTGCGCCAGGCCGTCAGGTTCACGCTGCCGGTCTCGTCCTTGCCCGCTGCGGCGCGGTCCTCGGGGGTCTCCAGGCCGTGGTCCAGGGCGTTGCGCAGCAGGTGCACCAGGGGCTCGTTCAGGCACTCCACGATGGTCTTGTCCAGGGCCAGCTCGTCGCCGGTGATGGTGAACCGCACCTTCTTCTTCATCTTCTGCGAAAGGCTCTGCACCAGGCGGTTCATGGGCAGGAAGATCTGCTTCAGGGGCACTAGGCGGATGGCGTCCACCTCGCGCTGCAGGCCGGTGATCACCGTGTCCAGCTCCGACAGGGTGGAGGCCGAGAGCGTGGCCCCGCGCGTGCCGGTCTGGGAGAGCACGGCGAAGGTGACCATGAGCTTGCCCACCAGGGCGATGAGGCTGTCCAGGCGCTCGGTGGGCACGCGCACGCTGGAGATGCTCTGCTTGCTGGCCTGCATGGCCCGGTCCACGTGCTTCTCGGCGTCCTCGTGCAGTTCCGGGGCCTGGTCCGGGTGGCCGTTCTCCGGCGCGGCTTCGATTGGCGCGGGTTTATCCCCGGCCACGCTCTCCACCACGGCGCCGGGCCCGGGCCTGGCCACCAGGGCGGCTACGGGCTGGTCCAGCACCCCGGCCAGGGCCCGCAGGAAGGCCCTGGGCGCCTCGCACACGCGCAACAGCGCCGTTACCAGCGGTTCGCCCACCGGGGTTATGCCGTCGGTGAGCATGTCCATGAGGGCCACGATCTGGGCCGAGGCGATGCGCAGGTGCGTCAGGCCCAGGCCGTCCAGGGCGTCGCGCACGGCCTCGGGGGCGGGCCGTCCCTCCTCCAGCCGCAGGACGTTCTCCTCAAGCGGCTCCATGCACTGGTCGATGATTTCCCTCACGCGCTGCCCCCGGCCGTCTGCTCCGCAAGGGGGAGGCGCGCGTCGCTCTCCGTGGCGAAGTAGGTCTCCCGCGCAGCCCCGGCCAGGCCGCGCACGCTGATGCTCCAGTAGGCCGCCAGCCCCGCCAGGTCCTCCCACAGGGCCGATCCGATGCTCTTCACCCCGGCGCAGTCCAGCAGCACGGGGGTCTCCTGCGGCAGGGCGATGATGGCCCCGGCCACCTGGTCGCGCTCGGCCTTGCGGTGGATGCGCGGGGCGGTGAGCACGATGACGGCGGTGCCCCCGGCCTTTTCCACGCGCAGGCAGGGGGCCCCGCAGGTTCCCTTGCAGTTGGCCTGGGCGGCGCTGGCGGCCTCCAGCACGGTGGCCACGGCCTCCAGCTCCTCCTTGTCCGGCGCGCCCTGGTCGCGGATCTGCTCGATGACCGCGAACACGGAGTTCACGCCGTACACGGCCAGGGAGAGGTTGTCCGCGCTGTGGGGCAGGGTTCCGGCCTGGAGCTTCTTGAGGAAGCTCTCCACCTTGTGGGTGATGGAGCTGGCGTCCTCGAAGCCGGGCATGAACCCGGTGACGCCCTTGATGGTGTGCAGGGGGCGCGCCAGGATCTCGATGCCCTCGGCCACATCGCCCGCGCCAAGACGCTCCAGGCCCTCCAGGACCTGGGGATAGTACTTGTCGCCGACCTCGGCGAAGAATTCGTCGGAAAGGGCGTCGCTCAATGGTCCTCCAGCGTTGCCCGTCTATTCGGTCAGGAAGCCCAGCTTCTTGAGTTCCTCGAAGAGCTTTTCCTTGCGCACGGGCTTAACGATGTATCCGCTGGCCTCCCCGTCGTGGAAGGAGCGGATGACTGTCTTGGGATCGTCCAGGGCCGTGGCCATGATGACCCGCACCGGGGGCTTGAGCTTCCGCTCCTGCTCCTGGGCGCGGATGATGGTGAGCGCCTGGATGCCGTCCATCTCCGGCATCATGATGTCCATGAGGATGAGGTCGTAGGGCTTGCCCTCCTGGTGGGCCAGGGCGAAGGCCTCCACGGCCTCCTTGCCGTTCACGGCCACGTCCACCTCGAACAGGGGCGCCAGGAAGGCGGAGAGCACCTTCCTGCTCAGAAACTCGTCTTCGGCGATGAGCGCGCGCATGCGGAATCTCCTTGAAGGGTGAGGGTCGAGGAGCACATCATGGACGAGTATTCTCGCAATACGTAGTCTTGTCAATGAGGTCCCGCAAAAAAAGCGCTGCGCCCGGACTCTTGCCAGGGCCCGCCATGTCGGCTAGTGACCCGCCCATGCGAGGCTTCATCACCGAAGAGCGCGCCCGGCGCATCCGGGACGTGCTGGCGAAACGCCAGACCAGCTTCACGCTGGTCATGGACAACATCTGGGACCCGCACAACGTCTCCGCCGTGCTGCGCAGCTGCGACGCCTTCGGCCTGGCGCGGGTGCACCTGTACTACACCACGGAGAAGTGGCCGGAGCTGGGCAAGAAGAGCTCGGCCTCGGCCAAGAAGTGGGTGGAGCGCGTGGCCCACGAGGACGCCGGGGAGATGCTCGGCGGCTTCGAGGCCGCTGGCGTGCAGGTCATCCGCACCGGCTTCTCCGACACGGCCAAGCCCCTGTACGACTTCGACTTCACCCGGCCCACGGCGGTGATCCTGTCCAACGAGCACCGGGGGGCCTCCCCGGAACTTGTCGAGCGTGTGGCCCCGGAGCTTTACATCCCCATGCAGGGCATGGTGCAGAGCCTCAACGTCTCGGTGGCGGCGGCGGTGATCCTGTACGAGGCCTTTTCCCAGCGCAGGCGCGCGGGGCTTCTGGACACCCCGGCCTACTCCGAGGAGGAGCGCGAGCGGCTGTTTTTGGAGTGGAGCGACAAGTAGGGCGTTCTGCTTCCGCGCCGCGTTGCGGGCGCAAAAGAAGGGCTGACCGACTCCGCGCGAAACGGAGCGGTCAGCCCTGCTCTTTCGGGGTGGAAGAGGTAGGCCGGGCCTGGGCCCGCGCCCCCCGGAAAGGCCTAGTGGTGGCCTTCCTTCTTGCCCTGCTGGATGCGGATGAAGGCCACGGTGATGATCCAGGCCAGGTAGATGAAGATGAGGGACACGCCCACGGTGCCCTGGGTGGTGCTGTGAGCCATATCCTTGATGAGTTCGCCGATCATGACCGCTCCTCCAAAATGTCGTTTCGCAAGCCTGTGCGTCCGGCACGCCATGCCGGGTCGGTTCATTTCACAGGAACGCGGTGAAATGTCAAGGGGGTGGCGCGGCCAGAGTGGACGGCTCGGCGGGTCCGACAGGCCCGGGCCCTTGCCCCGTCCTTGCCCAGGAGAGCCTCTCCGCGCTAGGGTGGGGGCCGCAACGAATCCCCCGCAAGGAGACCCGCATGACACAGATTCCCCGCCTCGTCGTCCTGGACGGCTACACCATGGGCCAGGGCGACAACCCCTGGGACGCCATCGCCGCGCAGGGCGAGCTGACCATATACGACCGCACCCCGGCGGAGCTGGTGGTGGAGCGCGCCCGGGGCGCCCGGGTGCTGTTCACCAACAAGACGCCCATCAGCGCCGAGGCCATGGCGGCCCTGCCGGACCTTGGCTGCATCTGCGTGCTGGCCACCGGCTACAACGTGGTGGACATCGCCGCCGCAGCCGCGCGGGGCATTCCGGTGTGCAACGTGCCGGGCTATTCCACCCAGTCCGTGGCCCAGCACGTCATGGCCGTGACCCTGGAGCTGTTCACCAAGGCCAGTCGCCACGCCCGGGCCGTGGCCGCGGGCAAGTGGGCCCAGAGCCCGGATTTCTGCTTCTGGGAATCGCCCGTGGCGGAGCTTTTCGGCAAGACCATGGGCATCGTGGGCTTCGGCGGCATCGGCCAGCGCGTGGGCGAGCTGGCCCACGCCTTCGGCATGCGTGTGCTGGCCTACAACCCCCGGCCCAAGCCCGCGCCGGGGTATGTGCCCTTCGCCTTCGCGCCGCTGGAGGAACTGTTCTCGCAGTCCGACGTGGTGAGCCTGCACTGCCCGCTGACCCCGGAGAACGAGGGCCTGGTGGGCGGCGACCTCCTGGCCTCCATGAAGCCCACGGCCTACCTGGTGAACACCGCGCGCGGGCAGCTGGTGGACGAGGCGGCGCTCATCTCCTCGCTCCGGTACGGCATGCTGGCCGGGGCCGCGCTGGACGTGGTCCGCGTGGAGCCCATGCGCGACGACGACCCGCTCCTGAAGGCGCCCAACTGCCTCATCACCCCGCACGTGGCCTGGGCCTCGGTGGAGGCCCGGCGCACCCTCATGGCCCAGAGCGCGGAGAACCTGCGGGCGTTTTTGGCCGGAACTCCCCGAAATGTCGTCAATGGGGTGTAGGGGTTGTCTCGAAAAGTGTCTTTTGCTCCCTGAATTTCGTCGTGAAACAGCCGGGGGCCAGGGCCGTACCGAAAAAGTACTGTCCCTGGCCCCCGGGCGTCCCTTTCCTCGTCAGGAAACAAAAATCATCTGTTGGAGCCAGCCCCAGGCGGAGGCTTCCGACGCGGGCTTGGTGGCGCTTTTCGGCGGCAGCCCCTAGTTCTTCTCGCGGATCTCGTAGCGGAAGTTGCGGTCCTGCAGCCAGCGCACGCCGAACAGGTCGCGCAGGCCCTCGCGGGCGCGCGTCCAGTTGTTGTAGTTGGACACGCCCTTGTAGCGCTCGCGGTGATTGACCGGCATCTCGGCCACCGTGGCGCCCTGCATCTTCATGAGCGTGGGCAGGAAGCGGTGCATGCCCTTGAAGCGCGGCAGGCGCACGAGCATGTCGCGGCGCATGACCTTGAGCGAGCAGCCGGTGTCGCGCACGCTTTCGCGGGTCAGCCAGTTGCGCACGCCGTTGCCGATCTTGGAGCCGATGCGCTTGCTCCAGGTGTCCTGGCGCTTTCTGCGCCAGCCGATGGCCATGTCGTGCCCCTGGTCGAAGAGCACCAGCATGGCCGGGATGTCCGCCGGGTCGTTCTGCAGGTCGGCGTCCAGGGTCACCACGATGGGATGCTCAGCGGCGTCGAACCCGGCGCAGAAGGCCGCGGACTGGCCCCGGTTGGCCGCAAAGGCCAGGTAGCGCACCTCGGCGTTGTCCTGGGCCAGCTTGCGCAGCACGGCCAGGCTCTTGTCCCGGCTGCCGTCGTCCACAAAGACGACCTCCCAGGTTCTGCCCAGGGGGCGCATGGCCCGGGCGATCTCGTCGAACAGGCGGGGCAGGTTCTCTTCCTCGTTGAACACGGGAATGACGATGGAGACGGGCTGGGTATTTGGCATGCGCGGGGTATAAGAAAAAACAGGGCCGGTGTAAATAAGCGTTGACAGGGAGGGGGCTGGGCTATACATACCTCTTCCCGGCGCGGAAATGACCGCCCGGAAGTGTCGCGGGGTGGAGCAGTACGGTAGCTCGTCGGGCTCATAACCCGAAGGTCGTAGGTTCAAATCCTGCCCCCGCAACCAAAAAGATCAAGGCCTTACGAGAACAGCTCTCGTAAGGCCATTTTCTTTCCCAACCGCCTTCCCAACCTGCGAGGCGAGGTCAAGCCAGCCAGCGATGGCGGGACGGCATGGCTAGCCCCAGGTTCTGCATCCCTGTGCCACACCCCCTGGGGACCTGGGGCCTGTTGACAGTTCATGGAAATTCCGGTTCATATGCGTAATACGAAGACGCAAGGAATTCCATGCCATGATTCGATGCGCTCCGGTGAGGCTAAAGGGGAAGGGGAGGCAGTACTCCACGTTTCTTCTTTTGTCGTTCGCCGTGGTGTCAGTCTGTCTGGTCGCCTATCCGCATCTGCGCCGTGGCCCGCTGCTGGTGGCCGCCTCCGAGCGCCTGCTGGCCCAGGGCCGCGTGGCAGAGGCCCTGGAGGCCGTCCGCGAGGCCATGCGCCTGGGCCGGGTGCCCATCACCCGCGCCGACGGCATGCTTGAAGTTGCGCTCAAGACGGGAGAGACCTCTGTCTCGCGGGAGCTGGCCCTGCTGCTCATGAGCCGGGGCAGGCCCGTGGCCTCCGGGCTTGTGGGCCGAGCAGCCGGGCTGCTCGATGCCGCCGGGGAGCCTGACGCGGCCTTGGAGCTCCTGGAGAAGCGCCGGGCCCTGGGGCCGCTGGACGCGCCGGAGGCCCGGCACCTGGGCGACCTGCTGCGCCGCGCGGGCCGTTTCGACGCCGCCCTGGCCCTGTACGCCGGGCTGCTGGCCGAGAACCCGGACGACACCGCCGCCTGGGCCGACCACGCCGAGACCTTCCTGTGGATGGGCAAGCCCGCCGAGGCCGAGCGCGCCGCGCGGGAGATGCTGGCCCGCAGGCCGGACTCCCGCGCCGGGCGCATCGTCCTGGCCCGCGCCCTGGCCGCCGGGGGCAGGGCCGAGGCGGCCATCGCCGAATACCAGAAGCTGCTGGGAGACACGCCGTGAGCTGTACCACGCGCCGGGGCCTCGCCGCCCTGCTCATCCTCGCCTTGCTTGTTCCAGCCCCCCTGGCGATAGCCCAGTCTCCGGGCCAGCTCCAGGCCCGCGAGGCCGGACCTCCCCCGGCCCGGGACGACATGGCCGACTGGCAGGCCCGGCTGGAACTGGCCAGGCTGCTCACCGAAAGCGGTCGCCACGCCGAGGCCGCCGAGCAGTACCGCCGTGTGTTGAAGGACAGGCCGGGCGAGGCCCAGGCCCGCGCCGGGCTGGCCCGGGCCCTGTTCTGGAGCGGCAGGCGCGACGAGGCCGCCGCGGAGTTGGCCAAGACGCCCGCCGCCGCCCTCTCCGCCGAGGACAGGCTGCTGCAGGCCGAGCTGCACCTGGCCGCGGGCCGCCACGACCAGGCCATCGACGCCCTGCGGGCCTACCTGGCGGCGCGCCCGGCGGACCTCAAGGCCCGGGTCAAGCTGGCCGACGCCCTGTCCTGGCGGGGGCGCCTGGACGAGTCCCTGGCCGAGTACGAGAAGGTTCTGGCCAGCGCCCCGGACGACCAGCAGGTGCGCCGCCGCTACGCCCGGGTGCTCTCCTGGGCTGGCCGCAACGACGACGCCATCCGCGAGATGAGGAAGAGCCTTGGCCAATAGGCGCGCCATAGCCTTCCTGGTCTGGGCCGCGCTGGCCCTGGTCCCGGCCCTGGCCTGGGCCGCCCCGGGGAGCCTGGTGCCGCCGGGCGAGCGCATTTCCGACGCCGAGGCCCGCCGCGAGCTGGCCCGGCTGCTGTCCAATTCCGAGGCCGGCAGGGCCGAGGCCCTGGAGATCCTGAACGCGCAGCTCCGCACATCGCCGCAGGACGCCGAGGCGCGCCTGGCCCTGGCCGAGGTCCTGGCCCGGTCCGGCCGCGTGGCCGAGGCGGAGCAGGCCCTGCGCGCCCTGCCGCCGAAGCTCCTGGCCCTGCCCGAGACCCAGGAGCGCATCGGAGACGCCTGGTTCGCCGCAGGGCGCATGGCCCAGGCCGCCGGACACTTCCACATGGCCCAGGAGGGCGGGCGGCCCGTGCTGCGCAAGCTGGCCCAGGCCCTGGCCTGGGGCGGGGATGCCCGGCAGGCCCGGCCCCTGCTGGAGAAGCTTTACGCCGGGAATCCCGCCGACCGCGAGGTGGCGCTGCTGCTGGTGCGCCTGCGCCTGGCCGATGGCGACGCCGCAGGGGCCGCGACCCTGGCCCGGGAACTTGCAGGGACCGCGCCCGACAACCCGCAGGCCCTGGCCGAGCTGGCCGACGTGGAGGCCGCCCTGGGCCACGCCGCAAGCGCCCGCGCGCTGTACGCCAAGGCCCTGGCCCTGCCGGGCGGCGGCGAACTGGCCGCGCGCCAGGCCCAGGCCCGCAACGCCTGGGGCGCCTTCGGCCAGGCCGTGTCCTTCTGGCGGGACCGCGTGGCCCGGGGCGACGGCTCGGCCCGGCTGCCGCTGGCCCTGGCCTGCGTGGCTGCCCAGCGCAACGCCGAGGCCGAGGGCGTGCTGCGCGGCCTGATGCTGGAAGGCCTTGCCGGCGCCGATGCCCGTGCCGCCCGGCTGGCCCTGGCGCGGCTCAAGCTCTCCGAGGAGGACCCCTCCGCCGCCCTGGAGGCCCTGCACCCGCTGCTGCCCGGCAACGCCCCGCCGGATCTGGCCCCGGAGCAGGGCAGGGAGGCCGTGGCCCTGGCCGCGCAGGCGCAGGGGAAGCAGGGTGACCCGCAGGCCGGTCTGGCGTTCCTGGCCGCGCTTCCCGCCGGGGCGGAACCGGCCATGCGCGCCCGGCTGCTGCTGGCCGCAGGCCGTGCGGACGAGGCCGGGAAGGTGCTGGCCGCGGCCCGCGCCGCCGCCCCGCGCGATGCCGAGATTTCCTTCCTGGCCCTGGGCGAGGCCGCCGCGTCACCGGCGCAGCTGGACGCCCTCGCCGCCCCGGGCGCGCGCACCCCGGCGGAGCTCACGGCCTGGGCCGGGCAGTACGCCGCAAGGGGCTGGCGCGAGGCGGCCCTCCGCTGCCTGCGGGCGGCCCTGGCGGCGGACAGGGACTTCTTCCCCGCGCGCATGGCCCTGGCCGAGACCCTGGCCGCGGACCGGCGGTACGGCCCGGCCCTGGCCGAACTGGACGCCCTGGCCACGGAATTTCCGGACTCCTCCAAGATCCTGCTCGCCCGCGCCCGCGTGCTCTCCTGGGACCGCCGCTACTCCGAGGCCCAGGCCGCCTACGCGGAGCTGGCCCGCCGGGACGCCACGGACCCCGTGCCCGTGCGCGAGGCCGCGCGCGTGCGCTTCTGGGCCAAGGAGCGCGCCCAGGCCCTGGCGGCCTACGCCCGGCTGCTGGAGCCGCCCGTGGACCGGACCCTGGCCGGGGACCTGGGCCGCGCGGCGGAGGCCACCGGCGACGTTCAGCTGCGCGGCATCGCGGCGAGCATGGCCGCAAGCGCGGCGGAAGGCTCGCGGTACCGCCGCTACGAGGCCCTGAGCCTGGGCCGCGAGGCCGAGCACTCCTCCGAGTCCGCCCCGGCGGTGAACCGGGCCCTGGCGCAGAACCTGCCCGCCTACCGCATCCAGAAGGGCGCGGACCTGGAGGCCAGGGCCAAGGACGAGTCCTTCAACAACCGCTTCGCCCGGGCCCTGCCCCTGTACCGGGAGCTGCTGGCCTTCGAGCCCGGCAACCAGGAGGCCCGCTTCGACCAGGCCCAGGCCGCCTGCTCCCTGGGCCTGTGCGGCCAGGAGCGCCAGTCCTACCGGCGGCTGCTGGAGATCGACCCCCTGCACACCCTGGCGGGCACGGCCCTGGAGCGCCTGGAGCGCCGCACCGCCCCGGCCCTGGCCCTGCGCCAGAACGTCTGGCACGAGGCCGGGCGAGGCAACCTGGCGCGCATCCTGCGCCAGCGCACGGACCTGGGCGCGGCGGCCAGCGCCTGGGACGACCACCGCCTGAGCCTGACGCAGCACCTCTGGACCGAGGCCCCGCGCCACGGCCAGACCCACGAGGCCCTGGGCCAGACCCTGGCCTGGGAGGGCGTGTTCGGCCCCGCCCTGCGCGGCGATGCGGCCTGGACCAACAAGCGCTACTCCACCGGGCGGCTGGGCAACGTGGACACCGGCCGGGTCCGGCTGGAGCTGAATTTCGACGACGCGGCGCGCCTGGGCCTGGGCTACGAGCGGGTGGAGGAACTGGCCAACCGCTACGCCCTGGCGCAGAAAAGCCTCTCCGACGCGCTGTTTTTGGACCTGCGCGTGCTTCCGGCGCGGGACTGGGACATCGCCGCCGAGGTGCGGGGAAAGAGCTACAGCGACGGCAACAGCGGCGACCTGCAGAAGCTCTCCGTGGGCTACAGCCTCACCGACCACCCGCGCCAGCTCAAGGCCACCCTTTCGGGTGAGCGCCGCAACACCGACCGCAAGAGCCAGGAGGTCTACTCCGGGGCCACTCTGGCGGACATCCGCCGCCCGTACTGGACGCCCCAGGACTACACCGCCACGGCGCTGACGCTGGAGTGGCGGCACGACCTGGGCGAGCTGGAGTTCTGCGGCGCGCCGCAGCACTGGTACGCCCTGCGCGCCACCGGCGGCACGGACTCGGAGAACAACCCGTCCGTGCGCTTCGAGGCCGAGTGGCGCTACGAATTCGCCGCCCGCTGGACCGTGGAGGCGCGGGGGCTGGTGCACCGCTCGCGCCAGTGGGACGCCGAGGGCCTGTGGCTGGGCCTGGGGCTGGGGTTCTAGGGGGACGGCATGGCGGGCGCGCTGAAGACCAAGATCTTCGCCCTGGGGCTGACGGCGGCCATGCTGTCCATTTTCCTCTACCTCATGGCCCGCACGGCGCTCTTCGTCATGAGCGCCCGGCTCTGGCCGGAGATCGTCGTGGGCGTTCTGCTGCTCCTGGCCGAGGCCTTCACCATGCTCCACGCCTTCGGCTACTTCCTCAACGTCTACCACGGCCTGGCCGCCGGAGACGCCCCGCGCATCACCCGCGACACCGTGCCGCCGCTGGAGTCCTACCCGCCCGTGGCCATCGTGGTGGCCTCCTACAGGGAGCCCCTCGACGTCCTGGAGGACACGCTCACCTGCTTCTACAACCTCACCTACCCCAACAAGCGCATCTATTTCCTGGACGACACCCGCTACGACAAGCCCGGCGAGGACCCCGTGGCCCTGGCCGAGTACCGGTCGCAGATCGACGCGCTGTGCCGCCGCATCGGGGTGAACCTGTTCCGCAGGCCCTGGCGCGGGGCCAAGGCGGGCATGATCAACGACTTCCTGGACTTCCTGGCGGGCAGGCCCGTGGCCGAGGCCGTGCTCACCTCCTTCGAGGACCGGCCCCGCAACGGCGGGACGGAGAAGTACGTCATCGTCTTCGACGCGGACATGAACCCCCTGCCGGACTTCGTGGAGCCGCTGGTGGCCTTCATGGAGAAGCACCCCAGGCTGGCCTTCATCCAGACCCCGCAGTACTATTCCAACTTCGAGGCCAACCTGGTGGCCAAGGCCGCCGGGCTGCAGCAGGCCGTGTTCTACGAGTACATCTGCGAGGGCAAGAGCGCCCAGGACGCCATGTTCTGCTGCGGCACCAACGTCATCCTGCGCCGGGCGGCCCTGGAGGACGTGGGCGGCTTCGACGAGAGCTCCGTCACAGAGGACTTCGCCACCTCCCTGCGCTTCCACATGAACGGCTGGAGCAGCGCCTACCTGAACAAGGTCTGCGCCTTCGGCATGGGGCCGGAGGACCTGGGCGGCTACTTCAAGCAGCAGTTCCGCTGGGCCCTGGGCACCGTGGGCCTGCTGCGGTCCATCGCCCGGGAGTTCCTGAAGGGGCCCGGACGGCTGCCCGGACCCAAGTGGTGGGAGTACTTCCTCTCCGGCACGCACTACTTCGTGGGCTGGGTGTTCCTGGTCATGGCCGCGTGCCCGCTTTTGTACCTGTTCACGGATACGCCCAGCTTCTTCGCCAACCCCGAGCTGTACCTGCTCTTCTTCCTGCCCTACGTCATCCTTACGGTGACCATCTTCCTGTACTCCATGAGCCAGCGGAAATACCGCTTCTGGGAGCTGGCCCAGGGCATCCTGCTGCAGGCAGTCACCTTCCCCGTGTACATGAAGGCCTCGCTCCTGGCCGTGCTGGGCGTGCGAGGCAGCTTCGGCATCACGCCCAAGGGCGGCAGCACCTCCCTGCCCATGTTCCGGCTCTGGCCGCAGCTGGGCCTGGCCCTGGCCTGCCTGGGCGGCTTCACCTGGGGGATGCTGCGCCTGTGGCACGGCGACGGCCCCCCCCTGGCCGTGCTGACCAACTCCGGCTGGTGCCTGTATCATTTCGCCATCCTCTCCACCTCCCTGCACTTCAATTTCCCGGAGGTGGAGCAGTGATGCGGACCCTGCCAGCCTTCCTCGCCGCGCTGCTCTTCTCGGCCCTGGCCGCCTGCGGGGCCGGCGGCGAGCCGGGCGGCCTGCCGCGCAGCACCCCGGCCTTCGGCGTGGCCCTGGACGGCCACCCGGTCACCCCGGCCATGCTCGGTGCCGCAAAGGCCTCCACGGGCCTGCCCGTGCGCCTGGTGCTGTTCTACGAGCAGTGGCCCGCCGACCCGGTCGGACCCCATGGGGAGCGGGCCGCCGCCCTGGCCGCCAGCCTGGAGGCCGTCCGCGCCGCCGGTGCCGTGCCCTGCCTGACCTGGGAGCCCATGAGCATCGGCGAGGGCGGGCGCGAGCAGGTCATCCCGGCGGCGCGCATCCTGGCCGGGGACTACGACGCCTACATCGCCGGCGTGGCGCGGACGCTCCGGGACTTCGGCTCGCCGGTGCTGCTGCGCCTGGCCCACGAGATGAACCTGGAGCGCTACCACTGGGGCACGGACAGGGCAGGGTGCGGGGCGGGCAGCCCGGAGCTCTACAAGGCCCTGTTCCGCCACGTGGCGGACGCGGTCCGCGCCCAGGGGGCGAAGAACGCCCTGCTGGTGTTCTGCCCCAACGTGGACTCCCTGCCCGTGGCCGCCTGGAACACGCCCTCGGCCTACTACCCAGGCGATGCCCACGTGGACGTTCTGGGCATGGACGGCTACAACTGGGGAACAAGCCATACCAAGGCCAGCCACGGCTACGACAGCTCCTTCCGCCCGTTCCGGGAGATCTTCGGGCCGCTTTTCCGGGAGCTGCGCCAGCTGGCTCCGGCCAGGCCGGTGATGGTCTTCGAGACGGCCTCGGCCTCGGCCGGGGGCGACAAGGCCCGCTGGGCAGCCGAGGCCTTCGACACCGCCGCGGCCTGGGGGCTGGGGGCTGTGGTCTGGTTCGAGGTGGACAAGGAGCTGGACTGGCCCCTGCGCAAGAACGCCCCGCGCGACCCGGCCCCCGGCGTGCGGCCCCACGTGACGAACGATGCGGCCTGGCTGTCCAGGCTTCCGGGGGTGCGGCCATGACGCTGGCGCAGCGGCGCGAGAAGCGCCTGGGCGTGGAGAGCGTGGTGCTGCCCTTCCTGGGCTCCCGCGCGGAGGACTACCAGACCTTCGAGTACCTTCTGGGAGACGTGAGCCCCAGTGGCGTGGGCCTGGCGCTGCCCCGCTGGCTGACCTCGCGCGAGCTGCTGCACAAGGGCCAGCGCGTGCACCTGCACCTGCCCTTCGAGCTGGGCGGGAAGCTGCTGCATAGCGGCGTGGTCACCTGGGCGCGCTGGGACGAGGAGCAGGAGGCCCAGCTGGCCGGGGTGGTGCTCGATGCCGCCGCCCCCGCGCTCTACCCGGTATTCGTGTCCATGGACACGCAGCAGATCGCCATCGATCTCGCCGGATTCCGCGGACTGGAACACATCCTGGCCCGGGTGCTCAAGGACTCGGTTCTGCTCAAGCGGGGCATGCTGGTCTACCTGAAGCACCTGACGGCGTATTTTTCCCGCGTGTGCGACCTGGGGCGGGAGGAGTACGCGCTGTTCCGCGAGGCCATCATCGACGAGGTGCGCCAGCACGTGCAGGCCCACCTGGACATCCTGGCGGGGCTGCTCAGGCAGGCCGAGGAGAACGGCGAGCTGGCCCTGGAGCGGCTGGACCTGGACGAACTGCGCCGGGCCATGGACCCGGAGCTCTACATCGACATGTTCAGCGCGGCCCTGGGCAACGAGACCGTGGGCCTGTTCCTCAAGGCCATCAAGGAGTTGGAGCGCAAGCTGCTGTCCAACTACAACACCTGCGTGCTGCTGTACATCAACTCACTCTAGGGGCTGGGAGAAGGCCTTGCGGATGACCAGGACGTTGTTCTGGTCCCCTGCCTTGTAGCCCACGCTGTCCGCCGCGTTGCGGATGAGGTAGAGGCCCATGCCCCCCTCGGGCAGTTCCTCCAGCGATTGGGCCACGGCCAGGTCGTTGGTGAGCTTCTGCCGGTCCTCCAGGGACTGGCCCCGGTCCTGGACGCAGATGACAAGCCCGGTGCCGTCCACCACCAGGGTCACGCGCACGGAGCAGTCCGGCCGCCCCTGGTAGGCGTGCTTGATGGCGTTGTTGGCCGCCTCGCACACGGCCAGCTCCAGCGCATCGGCCTCGTCCTTGGACAGGGGCAGCCCCTGGCAGACCCCGCGCACGGCCAGTCCAAGCAGGTAGACAAGCTCCAGGCGGCTGGCGATGGTCAGGTCGATGGATTCCATGGGCTCACCCCGCTCGCGGTCCGGCGGCCAGGGCGCTTACGGCCTCGGCCTCGCTGCCGAAGATTCGGAACACGCCCCGGTCCAGCCGTGTGATGGCGAAGAGCTTGCGCACCTTCTCGCCCAGGCAGCACACCGCCATCTCGCCCCTGCCGCCCAGGGTCTTCATGCTCGACATCAGCGAGGCCAGGCCGCTGGAGTCCATGAAGTCCACCTGCTCCAGGTTGAGCACGAAGAGCAGCCCGCCCTTCTGGATGAGGTCCACCATGTGGGCCTTGAACTGCGGCGCGGCCGCGGCGTCCAGGCGCTGGCCCCTGGCCGTCACCACGGCCACCCCCTGCTCGTACTTGTCCGCAAAATCCATGGTATTCTCCCTCACTTAAGTTTTGCTGAAGCGCACACAGATTATGGAGATGTCGTCGTCCGGCGGGCGACCGTCGGCGTGGGCCTGCAGCCTGCCGGTGATGGCGTTGAGCACCTGTTCCGGGGACTGGCCCAGGCATTCGGAGAAGGCCTCCCAAAGGGCCTCCTCGCCGAACTGCCCGCCGGCCGGGTTCTCCAGTTCGCTCACGCCGTCAGTGTAGATGAGCAGCAGGTCCCCGTCGCCGATTTCCAGGTGTCCGGCTTCGTAGCCGTGGCCCATGCCCATGCCCACCAGGGTGCCGCCAGTCTCCAGGACTTCGGTGCGACCATCGGCCCGCAGCAGGATGGGCGCCGGGTGCCCCGCGTTGCAGTAGGCCAGGGTGCCGCTCTTCACCTCGTAGAGCATGTAGAACATGCTGAAGAACTTGTCGAAGCGTTCCATGGGGAAGGCGTCGTCCAGCTGGCGCAGCACGCCCTCCGGCGAGCGCGGCTGGCCGAAGAACTTGTCCATGAGCAGGTCGCCCGAAGGGGCCAGCTCCTGGGCCACGGACACGGACACCAGGGCGGCGGGCACGCCGTGGCCGCTCACGTCCACCATGTACAGCCCGGTGTGGTGGGGCCCCAGGCAGACCACGTTGAAGATGTCGCCGCCGATGCTGGCGCTGGGCATGAAGCGGAAGTCCGACTCCAGGCCCAGGCTGCACGTGCCCTCCTTGGGCAGCAGGCTGCGCTGGATTTCCGCCGCGGCCTCCAGGTCGGCTTCCAGGTGGCGCTGGCGGGCCTCCAGTTCGACCTGGGCTGCCTTGAGCTCGGTGACATCGTTGACCAGCACGAAGAAGCCGCGCACGTTGGGGGGGGCGCCGTCGGGGATGTAATGGGTCAGGGTGTGGCGCCTGCTGCCGTCGGCCCTGGCCAGCTCGCGCTCGAAGTGCTGGGGCTCTCCGCGCAGGGCCGCGCGGATGTGCTTCTCGTTCTTGGCGAAGAGCTCCGGCCCCAGAAGTTCGGGCATGCTCATGCCCAGCACCGCGCTGGCGGGCCTGCCGAACCAGTCCAGGTAGGCATCGTTGGCGAACTCGCAGTGCAGCTCCGCGTTCCAGTAGCCCACCAGGCCGGGGATGTTGTTGGTGATGGACTTGAGGAAGTTCTCGCCCTTGGCCAGGGCCAGGTTGGCGGCCTCCATGGTCTCGCGGGCCTGCACCCGCTCGGAGATGTCGCGCAGGATGCCCGTGAACAGGTGCTCCCCGTCGATGACCATGCCGCTGACCGAGAGTTCCAGGGGGATGGTGGCCCCGTCCTTGCGCAGGCCCTGCACCTCGCGCCCGCCCCGGCCCAGGATGTGCGGCTCGCCCGTGCTCAGGTAGCGGGCAAGGTAGCCGTCGTGCTGGCTGCGGTAGGGCTCGGGCATGAGCATCTTGACATTTTGTCCCGCCATCTCCGCGTGGGTGTAGCCGAAAACCTGGCAGGCCGCCGCGTTGGCCGAGCGGATGATCCCGTCCTCGCCGACGGTGAAGATGGCCTCCACCGCGTTCTCCAGCACAGCGGAGAGCCTGGCCTCGCTTTCGCGCAGGGCGGCCTCGGCCTGCACCCGGGCGGAGATGTCCACGCCGATGCCCAGGAAGCCCATGACGCGGCCCTCCCGGTCCTTGATGGCCGTGACCACCAGCTCCACGGGGATGTGGCGGCCCTCCTTGTGCACGTACGTCCACTGGCGGACCTCGTACCCGCCCTGGCGCGCACTGGCCACGAAGACGTCGAAGCCCTCCACGGGCCGGCCGAACTGCTCGGTGAGCCGCTGGCCGTGTTCCCGCACCTCGGATTCCAGGTGGAAGGCCTCGGGGGTGCGCAGGCCGACCATTTCCGAGGACCGGTACCCCAGCATGTTCTCGGCCCCGTGGTTGAACACGGTGATGAGCCCTTCGCTGTCCGTGGCGATGATGGCCACCTGGCTGGCGGCGTTGACCAGCCCGGCCAGCTTGGCGGAGTCGGCCTCGGCCTTTCTCCGCTCGGTGATGTCCTGGAACACCACGACCGCGCCCACGATCTGGCCGTCGCGCTTCTGCGGATAGGACCAGTACTCCGCCGGGAAGCTGGTGCCGTCGGCGCGCCAGAGCACCTCGTCGTCCACGTGGGTGCCCTCGCCCACCCGGAAGGCCCGGAAGATGCGGCACTCCTCCACCGGAAAGGGGGCGCCGTCGGCGCGGGTGTGGTGGATGAGATCGTGCATGTTGCGGCCCAGCAGGTCCTCGGGCCGGGAGTAGCCCAGCACACGCAGGCAGGCCGGGTTGCAGAAGGTGCACCGGCCCTGGGTGTCCATGCCGTAGATGGGCTCGCCGGTGGATTCCAGGATGAGCCGGGTGCGTTCCTCGCTCTCGCGCAGCTCCAGGGTCATGGCCTCCGCCAGGGAGAGCGCCCTGGCCCTGGTGGTGAGCAGGGAGTGGACGATGAGCGCCAAGAGCAGGCTGATGGCCACTCCGCCGCCGAGCACCATGCGCGGCACCGTGCGGTCCACCGTGGCCTCGAAGTCCGGGAGGGAGTGGAAGACCAGGGCCCAGGGCTGGCCGAAGGTCATGACCTCCCGTTGTGATCGATACAGGGCGACCCGACCGCTGCCGCGCTGGACCGCCTGCCCCTCGCTGCGGAACAGCAGCGCTTCCTCGGAGCCCGTCCTTCCGTCGAAGAGTTCGACCCCCAGGCCGGGAATGGACTTGCCCAGGATGCCCCGCATGAAGTTGTTCATGCGGAATGGGCTGTACACGTAGCCGCGAAGGGCCGCCCGTCGCTCCTCGACGGTGAACACCGGCGCCCCGGGCGCGTAGCAGGGCAGGTAGACCAGGAAGCCCGCCTGCACGCCGGTTTCCGTTTCCTGCACCAGGGTCACCCTGCCGCTGGCGGCGGTGTCGCCCGAGTCCCGGGCGCGCTCCATGGCCGCCCGGCGCACAGGTTCGCTGAACATGTCGAAGCCGAAGGCCCGCTGGTTGCGGGCATCGAAAGGTTCCAGGTAGATTATGGAGGTGTACGTTTCGCGCTGGCCCGGAGGGCGCACAGCGTATTCCGGAAAGCCCTTGGCGCGGATTTCCCTCTGGTGCCTGTCCAGGTCCTTTGCCCGCACCACGTGGCTGTAGCCCATGCCCTGGATGCCCGGGTAGTTCTGCTGGATGTTGAGCTTGCCGACGTAGTCCCGCCACTGGTGGCGGTCAACCTGCCGGACGGACGCGAACAGGGCCTGGCCGCCTCGCAGGGCCATCTCGTAGGTGGCCAGCCGGTCCTCGATGGCCAGCACGATCTCTGAGGCCCGAGCCTCGAAGCGTTCGTGGGCGAGCTTGTCGGTCAGATTCGAGGCGCTGTACCAGCCGATTGCGGTGAGGCCAAGGCAGAAGATGAAAAGCCCCAGGACCAGCCCGGGCGGGCAGCACCCGAGACGGAAGCCCCGCCTTTCGGAGCGTCCCTTGGGTGTGTCATGTGCAATGCGTTCCGCCATGGTGTCTATTGGTGCGCTACGAGGACATTCCAATACCTTACACTTGTCGAAATGTCATGACATTGCAAGTTGATTTTTGTTCGAACGATGGCGGGCGGCTGCTCAAAGAGGGGCTCTGCGTGACGCGCTCGGCCTCCATCGGTCCAGGCCCGCCTGAAGTGGTTCCCGGAGTCCGGCGCCACATCAGGCGTTACATCGAATTCATGACCAGTGATAGGTGTGTGGCCCGGGAGAGTTGGCGGGCGGGGCGTCCTGTCGGCTCGCCATGGCTTGGCCAGCCTCCGCGTCCAGTCCCCAGGAGCACGAAATCCGCCGGGGGGCCTCCGGGGCGCGGTTGCCCTGGGGTTGGGGGGCTTGGCCCATGTCCGTGCCTTTGTGGGCAGCCGTACTGGACGGCCTCCGGATGCCGGCGCGACACACCGGAATGCCCGCCCGAGCGCGCCGCGCGGCACAACAGGCGCAAGGCCAAAGAAAAGCCCCGCCCTGCGTGAGCAGGACGGGGCCAGCCGTCGTGAATTGTCGCTACTAGTAGTCGCGACGCATGGGACGGGATTCACGCTCCTGGGCCTCGTTGACCTTGAGGGAGCGACCGCCGACTTCCTTGCCGTTCAGGCCACGGACGGCCTCGGCAGCAGCGGCGTCGTCCATCTCCACGAAGCCGAAGCCGCGGAAGCGGCCGGTCTCGCGGTCGTTGATGAACTTCACGGAGACAACCTCGCCGTAGGTGGCGAACAGGTTGCGGATCTCGGTCTCGGAAGTGCTGAAGGCGATGTTCCCGACATAAAGAGACTTAGACATGCTTTTAAAAACTCCTCAAAAACATTGTTGCTCAAAAAGTCCGAGCAAAAGACAAAAACCAACATGGCTTATTCGGAAAGTATAGTCAGCTCCTCAGCGATTGTAAACAGATATTCGCAAGGTTTCTGAAAAATGTTTTTCGGCTGAAAATTGCAGTTTACCCGCGGTATCCTGCATGGATGCGTCGCAAAAATTGCGTACGGCGCCGCCGGAAATTGAAATGTCCACTGCGAAAAAATAAAATCATGGCCCGAAATTCTGCATGGCTGGTGGTTCCAGGGGGCGTCCAGAACACCCTCGCCGCGCTCCCGGTTCCGGGCAGGAAAAAGCCCGGGACGGACGCGCCGCCCCGGGCTTCTGCCTGCCCGCCATGGGCCCCGGCTAGCTGGCCCGGGCCTGCTCGCGGGTCTCGGGGATGACCAGGACCGAGATGGGCTCCACGATGTCGAAGGTCTGCCCGGCCTGGATGAGGCGGTAGATGCTCGTCTCGTTGAGCTCCATGCCGCGCGCCAGGAGCAGCAGGCCCTCGCGGGTCACCACGTTCTCCTCCAGGATCATGTTCTCGGTGAGCTCGCGCACGGCCACCTGCTTGCGCACGTAGGCCCCCTCCACGCCGATGGCCTTCTCGAAGCGGTCCAGCAGGCCGTGGTCGTAGCAGCCCTTGCACGAGCGCATCCGCGTGAACACGTTGCCCGGGGGCAGGCCCCGGCTCTCCAGGGTGTCGTAGTCCACCACGATCTTGAGCACGCGCGCGCCCAGGGGCAGGTTGGGGTCGTAGCGCTTGTGCTGGTTCGCGATGATCTCCGCCACCTTGCCCATGCGCGGGATGTGCTCGATGAGCCCGGCGCCCACGGCCGGGTGGCTGGCGTAGAGCTTCTGCTCGTCGCTGGTGAGCTTCTGGCCGGTGGCGATCTTTTCCAGCACGGCGCGGGGCAGGGCCATGCAGCCGATGTGCGAGAGCATGGCCGCCAGGTCCAGCTCCCAGGAGCCCTTGACCCCGCCGTCCTTCACCAGCCTGCGCACCAGGGCCTTGATGCGCTCGGCGCGGCCGTAGGCCTCGGGGTTGGCCAGGCTCAGGGCCTCGGTGAGCACGCGGATGCTGCCGCGCAGGGTGCCGCGCAACAGCTCCTTCTCCGCCGTCACCAGGCGGTACTGCTCCAGGCCCGAGGCCAGGGCCCCGGCCAGCACGTCCGGGGTGCAGGGCTTGGTCAAGAAGCGGAACACCTGGCCCTCGTTCACCGCGCCGATGGCCACCTCCACGTCTGCGAAGCCGGTGAGCATCATGCGCACCGTGTCCGGCGAGAGCTCGCGCACTTGGGTGAGCAGGGCGATGCCGTCCATCTCGGGCATCTTGAGGTCGCTGACCACCACGGCGTACGGGCCGGAGGCCTTGACCAGGGCCAGGGCCTCGGCCCCGCTGGTGGCGATGTCCACCTCGTAGCGCCTGCGCAGGTTGGCGCGCAGGCCCTCCAGCACGTTGACCTCGTCGTCCACGAAGAGGATCTTCTCAGTCATCGAGGTGCTCCTTGTGGGCCAGCCGGGCGCAGATGGCCCGCCAGTCGCGCATTTCGCGCAGGTATTCGTGGCGGTCGGCGAAGCGGAAGTGCGCGCTCTTGCCAGGGGCCTGGGGGTTCTTGTTGCGCGAGTTGCCCTGGTTGGGCCCGATGTACACGTAGTCGTGGTCGAAGCTGTTGGCCACGGCCACGGCCACGGCGGGCGTGAACTGCGAGCAGGTGAGGTGGTCGGCCCTGCCGTGCCAGCACACGGCCTCCACGATGGTGTCGTTGAAGCCCCAGAGGCTGATGAGGTAGGCGCCCACGTCGGCGTGGGTGGTGTGCATGATCTCCATCTCCGCCTCGCTGACGCGGATCTCGCGGTCGCGCACAAGGGCCAGCACCTTGCGGTAGTCGGAGGTCATGGTGGTGGCGATGACCAGCTTGCCCACGTCGTGCAGCATGCCCGCGATGAAGCAGTCGTCGCGCACGTCCATGCTGGCGTGCTCCACCTCGGCGATGGCCCGGGCGAAGCAGGCCACCCGCGTGCTGTGCTCCCAGAGCATCTTGAGGGAGAAGCCCGGAAAGTGCCTGGGGCTGATGGTGGAGAACAGGTGGATGGACAGGATGAGCACGCGGATGGTCTCCGTGCCCAAAAGCTTCACGGCGTGCTGCACGTTGGAGACCCGCGTGGGCAGGCCGAAGAAGGCCGAGTTCACCAGGCGCAGGATGCTCGCGCTCATGCCCACGTCCTGGGCGATGATGTCGCCGATCTGCTGCAGCGACGCGCCCTCGTTCATCAGGGCCATGGTCAGCCTGCGGTACAGCTCCGGCAGGGCCGGCAGCGACTCGATGCGCGAGATGAGCTGCTTGAGCTGCACGCTCTGGATGATGTCGCGCAGGCGCAGGGCCTTGCGGATGGCCTGCTTCATCTCCGTGGGCGGGCAGGGCTTGCTCAGGTAGCGGTGCGCCAGCTTCACCGTGCGCATGACGCTCTCCTGGTCCGAATAGCCGGAGAGAATGATGCGCACGGTCTCTGGGGTGCGCTCCTGCACGGCGTGCAACAGCTGCGCGCCGTCCATCACCGGCATGCGCATGTCCGTCACCACCACGTCCTGCGGCGTGCGTGAGATGATGTCCAGAGCCTCGGCCCCGCTGCCCACGAAGGAGAGCTCCCACTCCGAGCGCATGGAGTAGAGCATGGCCTGCAGCCCCTCCAGAATCTCGGGCTCGTCGTCCACAAACAGGATCCGTGGCTTCACTTCCGTACCTCTGGCCCGCGCCGGGCTAGCCGCCCATGGGCAGGCGCACGTAGAACGTTGAGCCGACGCCCACCTCGGACTCGAAGGTCAGGGCGCCGCCGTGCTTGTTCACCACGATGTCGTAGGCGATGGCCAGGCCCTGGCCCGTGCCCTTGCCCACCTCCTTGGTGGTGAAGAAGGGGTCGAAGATGCGCTCCCGCACCGCCGGGGGCACGCCGGTGCCCGTGTCGGAGATGGCGATGACCACGTCCTCGCCCTCCTGCCGGGTGGTCACGGTGATGCGCCCCTTGCCGCCTGTCGTGGCGGTCTTTTCGGCTATGGCGTGGGCGGCGTTGATGATGATGTTGAGCAGGACCTGGTTCACGTCGCCCGGCAGGCAGACCACCGGGGGCAGGTCGCGGGCCAGGTCCGTGGCCGTGTCCGCCACGTACTTCCACTCGTTGTGCGAGACGGTGAGCGTGCTCTCCACGGCCTTGTTGATGTCCACGGCGCGCTTGTCCGGCCCGCCGGGGTGCGAGAAGCGCTTCATGGCCTGCACGATGGTGGTGACGCGGTCGATGCCCTCGAAGGCGCGGGTGAAGGACTTGGGGATCTCCGCCTGCAGGAAGGAGTAGTTGGCCTCCTGCAGGCTTAAGCCTATGGCGCCCACCAGCTGGGCGTGGGCCTCCTGGCTGATGTGCCCGTCCTGGCTCAACTGGCCGCACAGGTCCAGCACCCCGCGCAGCTCGGTGAAGGCGTCCTGCAGAAAGCTCATGGAGTCGCCGATGAACTGGATGGGGGTGTTGATCTCGTGGGCGATGCCCGCGGCCAGCTGGCCGATGGACTCCAGCCGCTGGGCCTGGGCCAGCTTGGATTCCAGGAACTTCAGGTCCGTGATGTCGTCGCCCAGGTACAGGAATCCGCCCAACTCGCCGTTCTCGTCCAGGATGGGGCTGACCGTGAAGGCCAGGAACCCCTCCTTGCCGTCGCCGCCCTTGTAGTGGAGGTTGTGGATCTTCACTGGCTGCTGCTCCTGTCTGCATTTCTCCATGCCCTCGACCAGGGGCTGGACGTCCAGCCCGAGCCAGAGCTGGCCCAGCAGCATGCCCTGCACCTCCGCCGCGGGGTCGAGCAGGATGCCCTGGGCCGACGTGTTCCACTTGTTCACGCGCCCGGCCGTATCCACCACGAAGAGGATGGAGGAGATGGAGGAGAGTATCTGGTTGATGCCCCGGTTGGTGGCGGCCAGCTCCTGGGTGCGCTGGAACACGCGCAATTCCAGCATCTCGTTGGCCAGCTGCAGCTCCAGCTCCATGTTCTTCTTTTCGGTGATGTCCATGAAGTTGCCGTGGACGCAGATGATCTTGTCGTCCATGAACTGCGGTGTGCCCATGATGCGCACCCACATGGGGCTGCCGCCCACGGGCTGGAACTGCACGTCCATGTCGTAGGGGATGCCCTGCTCCACGGCCTGGCGGAAGGCCTCGGCCACGAGCCTGGCCGTCTCCGGCGGGTAGAAGGAAAGCCCCGCCTCCATGTCGTTCACGTCGAAGTCCGGCCCGACGCCGTGCAGGCGGTACACCTCCGTGGACCAGGTCATGGTCTTGCTGGCCACGTCGTACTCCCAGCCGCCAAAGCGGCTCAGGGCCTGGGTCTCCTCCAGCAGGCGCAGGGTCTGGGTCAGCTTCTCCTCGCTGGCCTTGCGGTCGGTGATGTCCTGGGCGTAGCCCACGGTGCCGATGATGGCCCCGTCCAGGCTCACCGGTGACTTGTAGATCTCCAGGCAGCGGCGGCCGCCCTGGTGCTCCACCCACTCCTCCACGCGCCTGGCCTGGCCGCTGGCCAGCACGGCCCGGTCGTCGGCCTGGAGCTTCTGCTCCAGCTCGCAGGGGGCGGAGTTGGGGCAGGCCTCGCCGATGATGCCCTCCTCGGAGGACAGCCCGGAGGCCTCCAGGAACTTTGTGTTCACGGCCAGGTAGCGGCTCTCCACATCCTTGAGCCAGACCATGAACGGGAAGTTGTTCAAAAGCGCGCGCTGGTAGCGGTCGCGGGCCTTCAGGCCGTGCTCGGCTGCGGCCAGGGCCTCCAGGGGCAGGCGGCGGATGGGTCCCCAGAGCAGCCAGGCGCAGGCCAGGCTGCCGCAGAGCACCACGATGCTTGTCAGAAGCTCGTCGTAGAAGGACTCGTAGGCCTCAATGTGGCCCACGGGCAGGCCGAAGGAGTACACCGGGAGGCTACGGACGAGCAGGGGCGCCCGAAGGCGCGAGGGAACCTCGTAGACGATATCGCCCGTGGTCTTGGTGACGCGGAAGCCCTTGTCGTAGGACAGGTGCCGGTCCAGGGTACCCAGCATGCGGTCGTGGGCCACGTCCCAGGTCTCGGGCTGGGTGGTGATGAAGTCCGTGAGCGTGATGGCCTGGATCTTGAGCGTGCCCTCCAGCTGCGTGGCCAGCCGGGTGTAGGAGTACGTCAGGTAGGCCACGGGCGGGGTGATGCCCACCACGATGGCCAGGAGCAGGGCCAGCCGCGAGACCAGCGCGATGACCGGCGAGGTGCTGTTCTCCGGCACGGTCACTGGGCCACGGGCAGATAGTCGTTCTTGAGCAGCAGCTCCCTGGCCTTGGCCGTGCGCAGGAACGCCGCGAACCCGGTGGCTGCCGGGGTCGGCTTCAGGGGGAGAACCACGGTGAGCTTCTTGTGCCATGGATACTTACCGTTCTTCAGGTTGGATATGGTGGGGGCCACCCCATTGAGTGGGAACACGTGCAGACGGACTCCCATGGTGGTCAACAGGCCAAGGGTTGTGGGCCCCAGGGAGCCCGGGGTGTTGGCGATGAGGGGCACGGTGTCGATGTCGTTGACGGCCTTGGCCATGCCCGGCCTGGAGCGGGCGATCTCCTGGGAGCGTGCCAGGGCCGTGGACATGTCCTTCAAAAGCAGGGTGTCGCTCTCGAAGGCCCCGCGCAGGATGACGCGGATGGGCGCGCCGTTGTCCCACCGGGTCAGCCTGCCCTCGTAGGCCTGGGCCAGCTCGTCCAGGGTGAACCCGCCCCGGCGCAGCCCGTCGCTGGAGGCCATGATGAAGGGCGTGTCCGCCAGGTCGAAGTGCTGGCCGAACCTGTCCAGCTCCTCCTTGGCCAGGGGCCGCCCCACCATGACCAGATGCACCCGGTCCTGGGCCAGGGCGGTCAGCGCGCCGTTGGTGCCCATGGGCGGGTGCACGAGCTTGAGGGTCACGCCCGGGGCCTGCTTCTGGAACTCGCGGAACAGGATCTCCACCAGGGGCCCGGCGGAGCCGGTGCCGCCCACGATGAATTCCTCGGCCCGCAGGTGGCAGGCCACGCCCAGAACAAGCCACATCGCGCACAGCATGACGTACGAAATTTTTCTTGTCATGGCCGCCTCCTACATGTCCGCGCCCCGGCGCTCCGGGGTCCTGTCGCCCGTGGCCCGGGCGGCCAGCAGGCCGTTGATGGCGTAGGCCAGCTCGTCCGCGCCCACGGGCTTGGCCAGGAAGCGCTCCCCGCCGATGAACCCGCCGCTCTCCTCTACCTCGGCCTTGCTGATCATGCCGGTGAGGAAGAGGATGGGCGTGCGCGCCGTGGCGGGGTGCTCTCGCAACTGCTCCGCCACCTGGCCGCCGGAGAGCCCCGGCATCATCACGTCCAGCACGATGACGTCGGGTGCCAGCTCCCGCGCCATGCGCAGGCCGGTCCTGCCGTCCTGGGCGGCCAGCACCACGAACCCGTGACGCAACTCCAGGCCTAGCTTCAGGCTTTCGCAGAGCTGCGGGCTGTCGTCAATGACAAGAACCGTGATTCTGTCCCTCATGGCATCCCCGCCAGTGTCTTGCCGCGCAGCGCGTTTGTATCCGATGACACAAAAAGCGCATGGGAATACAACCCATTGCGAGCTACTTATAGCACGTGGCTGCGCAGTGGCAAGATACTGTGAGTACGAGTTTGAACGAGGGGCGCAGAGGGGCCGCGTGGGGGTCAGCCCTTCTTCTTGCGCTCGGCGGAGGGCAGGGGCGGCATGGGGGGCTCGCCGTCCTGGAACACCAGGTCCAGCATCCGGCCCGCGTCGCCAGCGAGGTAGAGGTCCATGTACGGGCTGGTGGCGTGGCCCGCCCCGTTGCCGGGCTTGGCGGTGGCACCGGGCTGGCCTGGCTGGCCGGAGGAGAGCAGACCCGCGGCGTCGGTGTCCAGGCTTTTGGCCAGGCGGCTCAGTACGTCCAGGGAGGGCACCGCCAGCCCGCGCTCCAGCTTGTTCACGTACACGCAGGAGATGTCCGCGGCCTCGGCCAGGCGGGCCTGGGTCAGCCCCGCCTGCTTGCGCAGCTGGCGCAGCCGCGCCCCGAACTCCTTGTGTCTGCCTTCCGTGCTCATCCGGCTCCTCGGGCTTCGCTGTGCCGCAACATGCGGAACATCTTGGCAAAGCGTTTACCCGCAAACGCGGGCGAGTGCAATGCACACATGCCCGGGGCGCGGGTGCCAGGCCTTCATGGCGTCGAGAGCGCTTTACAGCGGCCCGAGAGTTATGTCATTTATGGCATCATTCATTTCTGGCATAAACAGCCCGACCACCCTCTGGAGGATCCGCCATGCGCAAACTGTCCCTCGCCTTCTCCCTTCTGGCACTGCTGTTGTGCGCCGGCGCCGCCCTGGCCGCCGAGCCCATCCTGGTGGGCACCACCACCAGCACCGCCGACACCGGCCTGCTCGACGCCCTGGCGCCCAAGATCCTGAAGGACACCGGCCTGGAGATGCGCTGGATCGCCGTGGGCACGGGCAAGGCCCTGGAGCACGGCAAGAACTGCGACGTGGATATCCTCATGGTCCACGCCCCGGCGGCGGAGAAGAAATACGTGGAGGAAGGCCACGGCGTCTCCCGCGTGGAGTTCATGTTCAACGACTACGTGCTGGTGGGCCCGGCCAAGGACCCGGCCAAGATCAAGGGCAGGAGCGTGGCCGATTCCCTGAAGGCCATCATCGCCGCCAAGGCCCCCTTCGCCAGCCGCGGCGACAACTCCGGCACGCACAAGGCCGAGCAGGCCCTGTGGAAGGGCGCGGGCCTGACCCCGGACAAGGAGTCCTGGTACATCAGCGTGGGCCAGGGCATGCTGGCCACCCTGCGCATGGCTGCGGAGCGCGGGGCCTACGCCCTCACCGACCGCGGCACCTGGATATCCTACGAGGCCAAGCATCACGGCCATTCCGGCCTGGTCATCGTCAGCGAGGGCGACGCGGCCCTGCGCAACCAGTACAGCATCATCCAGCTCGCCCCCAAGTGCGCCAAGATCAAGCACGGGGCCGCCAGGAAGCTCCAGGCCTGGTTCGTGTCCAAGGCCGGGCAGAAGGCCATCGCGGACTTCAAGGTCGAGGGCAAGTCGCTGTTTACCCCCAACGCCAAGTAAGGTAAGCCCCGGCCCATGGACTACTTCAGCGAGGGCTTCGCCCGGGCCCTGGCGCTCCTGCTGGCCCTGGACCCCGAGACCTTCTCGGCGGTCCGGGCCACGGGGGTGGTCACCGCCCTGGCCCTGGCCGCCAGCCTGCTTCTGGGATTGCCCCTGGGGTTCGCCCTGGGGCATTTCCGCTTTCCCGGCAGGCGGGCGGTACGGCTGTTCGTGGACTGGATGCTCAGCCTGCCCACGGTGGTCATCGGGCTCATCGTCTACGCCTTCCTGACCTCGCGCGGGCCGCTTGGCGAGTGGGGCCTGCTGTTCACCGTGCCGGGCATGGCCGTGGGCCTCACGCTGCTGGGCCTGCCCATCGTGGTCAGCATGACCGCCACGGCGGTGGAGAGCACGGACACCCGGCTCACCCAGACCCTGCTCTCCCTGGGCGCGGACCGCTGGCAGCTCCTGGTGGCCACCCTGGTCGAGGCGCGCTTCGCCATGGCCCTGGCCGCGGCCACGGCCTTTGGCCGCATCGTCAGCGAGATCGGCATCGCCATGATGGTGGGCGGCAACATCAAGTGGCAGACGCGCACCATCACCACGGCCATCGCCCTGGAGACGGGCAAGGGCGAGTTCGCCACGGGCATCGCCCTGGGCATCATCCTCATGGTCGTGGCCCTGGCGGTGAACCTGCTGGTGCACCTGTTGCGGGGCCGGTCCAACGGTTTCGGCGGCCCGGCCGGCACGGGCGCCGGGGGCGCGGCGTGAGCGCGCCGCTGTACGAACTGCGCGGGGTGGAGGCCTGCTACGACCCCGACGTGTCCGGCGCGTCCGGGGCGGCCTGCGCGCTCTGCGTGCCGGAGCTGTCCATCGCGCGCGGGTCCATCCTGGGGCTTGTGGGCCACAACGGCAGCGGCAAGAGCACCCTGCTCAAGGTGCTGGGCTTCCTGCTTCAGCCCAAGGCGGGCGATCTTTTCTTCGATGGCCGCGTGGTGGACCGCGCCGCCTGGCGCGCCGGGCACGCCCTGCGCCGCCGGGCCGTGCTGCTGGGGCAGGATACCTGCCTTTTGAAGCGCAGCGTGGCCGCCAACGTGGCCTACGGGCTGACCCTGCGCGGCCTGCCCGTCAGCGAGCGGGCCGTGGCCGGGGCCCTGGCCCTGGTGGGGCTGGACCATGCGGCCTACGCCCGGCGGCCCTGGCGGCAGCTCTCCGGCGGGGAGGCCCGGCGCGTGGCCCTGGCCGCCCGGCTCATCCTGCGGCCCGAGGCCCTGCTGCTGGACGAGCCCACCACGGGCCTGGACCGCGCCAGCACGCAGCACGTCAAGGACGCGGCCCTTTCCGCCCGGGCGCACGGGGCCGCCATCGTCATCGCCAGCCACGAGGTGGACTGGCTCTCCTCCATAGCCGACCGCGTGCTGACCCTGGAGGAGGGGCGCATCGTTTCCTAGGCGCCGCTACAGCAGCAGCGCCCCCAGGCCCACCCCGGCCAGCACCACCCAGGGCGGGTCCACCTTGCGCCACAGGGCCACGCCGGCGGCCAGGCACAGCGCGACCTTGAGCGGCGACCAGTCCATGGTGCGCGCCAGCTGTACGCCCACGGCCAGGATGAGCCCGCCCAGGGTGGAGAGCACGCCGGAGAGCGCCCGGCGGAAGGGCTGCCAGGCCATGAGCCGCCCGGCCACGGGCACCGTGAACATGAGCATGAAGAAGGACGGGGTGAAGATCCAGGCCCCGCCCGTCACCGCGCCCAGCACTCCATATATATGGTAGCCCACGAAGCAGGCCCCGAGCATGAACGGCCCGGGCGTCACCTGGGCCAGGGCCATTCCCTCCAGGAAGGTGGCCGCGTCCATCCAGCCGCGCACCTCCACGGCCTCGTGGCGCAGGGCCCGGACCACCCCGCACCCGTCGGCCCTGGCGCTTCCCTGCGCCACCGGGT
>CAZCYB010000008.1:0-20433 GCA_964502805.1 uncultured Desulfocurvus sp. | reverse complement strand
GGCCGGGAACACCCCGTACCCGCCGAAGGCCAGCAGGTCGGCCTTGGCCATGGACACGGAGAGGTCGAAGAGCACCGGCGCGGCGGCGAAGGTGACGGCCAGCCAGCCCAGGGCCAGGAGCGCCAGGGCGGCCACCCCGCGCAGGGAGACCGGCGTTTCGGGCAGGCTCACCGGGGGCGCTGTCTCGTCGCGGAAGACCACCGGGCCCGCAAGCGCCGCCCCGCAGATGATCCAGGCCGGGCCCACGCCGTACAGGAACAGCCCGCAGGCGGCCAGGGTGAGCCCCACCCGGCGCGGCCCCCGGGCGTACTTGGCCCAGAAGTCGTACACCGCCAGGGCGATGATCCCCAGCACCACGGCGGAGAGCCCGGCCATGGCCGACTGCGTCGCCTTGAGCCCCCGGCCCGCGTGGTACAGGGCGGAGAGCGCGGTGATGAGCAGCGTGGCGGGCGTGGCGAAGCCCAGAAAACCCGCCACCGCGCCGGGCAGCCCGCGCAGGATGAGCCCGGTGTACGCGGCCATCTGCATCAGCGTGCCGCCGGGGATGGTCTGGCACAGGGCCAGGCCCAGCTTGAAGGTCTCGGCGTCCAGCCAGCCGCGCCGCAGGATCTGCTCGCGCATCAGCGGCATCATGGCCGGGCCCCCGTAGGCCGTGGCCCCGATGCGCAGGAAGCAGCGGTAGATGTCCGGCAGGGTGGGGGGAGTCTGCCCGGTCATGGCCTAGGGCAGCAGCAGCGAGGCGCGCACCTTGACCACGGCCTTGCGCCGGGGGGCGGCCTGGGGGTCGGTCTTGCCCTGGGTCAGGTGGGCGTCCTGCGGGAAGTAGGCCGCGAACATGCCGGGCTGGAGCGTGAACAGCGCGCCGAAGCGGTCCGGGTGGTGGTAGCTCTGCGCGTCGCGCTCCGCGTCGTAGGGCGTCTTCTCCGCAAGCTCGGCCAGGGCGAAGCGGCCCATGACCTCCGGCCCGGTGAGGGCCACGTGGATGTCCACGTACTCGCGGTGGGCCTCCAGCACGGTGTCCAGCAGGTTCTTGGTCTGGAATTCGAAGATGTTGGCGTACACGTCCCGGCCCTGGAGCTCCTGCTCGCCCAGGGGCGCCTCGGGCGAGAGGCCGCGCAGGAACCCGAAGGCCAGCTGCCAGGCCGGCAGGGCGCTGTACTGCCGCCAGTTGTCCAGGGAATCGAGGATCATGGGGGCCTCCGGTAACGAATTGGGCGGCTTGGGCCGCATCTCCCCCCGTTTTGTAGGAGTCTCACGGGAGTACGTCAAGATGCCCCGCGGCCTGAAAAGAACCGCGCCCGCCCGGCCACAGGGGGCCAGGCGGGCGCGGAGAGGGAATGGACTCGCGGACCCTACTGGGCGGGGTCGGTCTTCTTGGCGGGCTTCTCAGGCAGCTTGCCCGTCATGGTGATGACCGAGCGCTCCGTGGCCACGGGGCGGTGGGTGGTCTTCTGGCTCAGGCAGCTGGTGGGGCAGGCGTCGACGCACACGCCGCAGCCCACGCAGGCCAGCACCGTGAGCGACCAGGCGCCCTCGGTCTTGTCTTTCTTCACTTCCAGGCACTGCGAGGGGCATTTGCGCGCGCAGGTGCCGCAGAAGATGCACTTGTCGATGTCGTTGATGAGTTCGCCGCGGGCATGGGGGAACGGATCCCGCACGAAGAACGGGTAGTTCCGGGTGGCCGGGGCGGAGAACAGGTTGGACAGGACGGTGGGGAGCATTTTCATGATGGCTACCTCTCCGTGCAGCTGATGCAGGGGTCGATGGACAGCACCACCACGGGCACGTCCGCGAAGTCCAGCCCGGGCAGGATGGCGGCCAGGGGCGGGATGTTGGCGAACGTTGGGGTGCGGATGCGCACACGCTCGAGGAACTTGTCCCCGTTGCCCTTGAGGTAGTAGAGGCACTCGCCGCGCGGCTGCTCCACGCGCTCGATGACCTCGCCCTCGGGCTTGCCCTTGATCTTCACGGCCAGTTCGGTGTTGTCCAGGCGGTCCAGGGCCTGGCGCACCAGGTCGATGGACTGCAGGGCCTCCAGGAAGCGCACGTTGGAGCGCGCCCAGCAGTCGCCGTCCTGCTCCACCACGGGCGCGAACGCGATCTCGTCGAAGCCCGCGTACTTGAGCTGGCGCATGTCCTGGGCCACGCCGCTGCCGCGCAGCATGGGGCCGGCGGCGCCCAGGTCGTAGGCCAGCTGCTTGGGCAGCACGCCCACGCCCTTGGTGCGCTTGCACACGGTGGCGTCGTGCATGATGGTGCTCTGCAGGCTCTTGATGCCCTTCTCAACGTCGACCAGCGTGTCCTTGATCCAGCGGATCTGACTCTCGTCGAGGTCGGCGCGCACGCCACCCACCACGTTCACCGACACGATGACGCGGTTGCCCGTGGTGGCCTCGTTGAGGTCCATGACGGCCTCGCGGATCTTCCACAGCTGCATGAACAGGGACTCGAAGCCGAAGCTGTCGGCGAAGAGGCCCAGCCACAGCAGGTGGCTGTGCAGGCGGTGCAGCTCGCTCCAGACCACGCGCAGCATCTTGGCGCGGCGGGGAACCTCCACGCCCATCATCTGCTCCATGCCCTGGCAGTAGCACAGGGAGTGGATCATGGAGCAGATGCCGCACACGCGCTCCACGATCTGGATCATCTGGTTGTAGTCGCGCTTGGTGGCAAGCATCTCCAGGCCGCGGTGCACGTAGCCCAGGGTGGGCAGCGCCTCCACGACCTTGTCGTCCTCGACGACCAGGGAGAGGTGGATGGGCTCGGGCAGCACGGGGTGCTGCGGGCCGAAGGGAATGGTGGTGCGGGCCATGTTATTGCGCCTCCTTGGCCTTCACGGCGTAGCGGCAGAACGGGGAGGTGGCCGGGGTCTGCACGCAGTCGTTCAGGAGCTTGCCCTGGTAGTCGAGCACCAGGCCCTCGAAGGTGATGCCGAACTGGTCGCGGATCTCGTTCTCGATGAGGAAGGCCGCGAACAGCACGCCGGAGACGCTGGGCAGCTTGCCGCCCTTCTTCACCGGAACGCGCAGGTTGGTGAGCTTCAGATCCTTGTCGAAGTGGTACAACACTTCCATGTCGGTCTCGTTCAGCTCCACGCTGGAGAAGGTGACCAGGCGCCAGCCGTCGTTTTTCAGCTGGGTCACCTTGGCGACCAGCTCGCCCGGGGCGACGTTGATGGACTCGATGCTCATGCGACCTCCAGAATCTTGCCCAGCTTGGCCAGGCCGGTCACCACGGCATCCATGATGGCCTCGGGCTTGGCGGGGCAGCCGGGGACGTACACGTCCACGGGAATGACCTTGTCCACGCCGCCCAGGACGTTGGGCGCCTCGCGGAACACGCCGCCGGTGCACCCGCAGGCGCCGATGGCGATGACCAGCTTGGGCGTGGGCATCTGATCGTAGATGTTTTTCAAAACCACCGCGTTGCGGGGGTTGACGGTGCCGGTGACCACGAGCACGTCGGCGTGGCGCGGGTTGCCCACGTTGATGATGCCGAAGCGCTCCACGTCGTACATGGGGGTCAGGCAGGCCAGGGTCTCGATGTCGCAGCCGTTGCACGACCCGCAGTCGAAGTGCATCAGCCACGGAGACTTGATCTGTGACTTCTTCTTGAATGTTCCGAACATGTCCTTACTCCAGGTACAGCCAGACGAGGTTCACCGTCGCCAGGACCAGGGTGATGGGCGCCACCTTGCGGAGCATGGTGCGCCAGGTGAGCCGCGCGCTGATGTTGTCGATGACCAGGGCCGCGAACAGGAAGACGAACGCCGTGGCCAGCATCTGCGCCGGGCCCGTGGCCCACAGGAAGGAGCAGATCCACAGGATCACGGTGACGTCGGCCCAGTGCGCGATTTCCAGCAGGGCGAAGTCGCGCCCGGCGAAGTCGGTGTACACGCCGCGGACCACTTCCTGGTGCATGTGGTGGCTGGCCGCGATGTCGAACGGCGACTTGCGCAGCTTGATGAGCACCACGAACAAGAGGCCGGGCACGATGAGCGGCATCTTGTACAGCAGGGGCTGGCCCTGGGCGGCCATGATGGTGAAGGCGTCGAAGCCGCCGGCGGCCTTGGCCATGCACAGGATGCACACCAGGAACACCGGCTCGTAGGCCAGCATCTGGAAGATCTCGCGCTGGGCGCCGATCTTGCTGTACGGGCTGCTGCCGCAGTAGGCGCCCATGGTCACGAAGCAGGCGCTGGCGGCCTGGACGAAGAAGCACATCAGCACGTCGGCGCCGGCGGCCAGGAGCACGTCGGAGGCCAGGGAGGCCACAAGGGCCCAGCGCACGAACATGCCCTGCCAGCTGCTGGCCGGGGCGATGACCTTGCTCATGAGCTTGCCCACGTCGTAGAAGGGCTGCATCAGGGGCGGGCCCATGCGCGACTGCAGGCGGGCGGTGACCACGCGGTCCACACCGGCCACGAAGCCGCCCAGGAGCGGGGCCAGGATCAGCCCGGCCATGGCGAGGTAGAAGGTATTCAGGCTGATCATATGGCGGAACCTCCAAGCAATGCGAGCAGCAGCGCAAAGGCCACGGCCCCGGCGATCTTGGCCCAGCGGGCCTCGCCGAAGATCTCGGGAACGTACTGGTTGCCCTCGGTGAGGGTCCAGTTCTTGGACAGGGCACCCACGAAGGTGCCGGGCTCATTGGAGGGCAGGCCGCCGATGTAGGGCGAGGCCAGGGCGGTCTCGCTCTGGCGGCGCAGGGCCTTCATGCCCACGATCCAGGCCAGCATGGCCACGATGAACATGGGCGGCATGAGCCCCCAGCCACCGGCCATGGGATTGGCCAGCTCGGCGGGCAGCAGCAGGGCGTTGATCCAGGGAGCGGCCATGCCCAGGCCCACGGCGCAGGCCAGCATGGCCAGGATGGGCCCGCTGGTGAGCGCGGAGCTGTGCCCGGTCGCCTTGCCGACGCTCTTGCCGCTCATGAGCGTGCCGCCAAAGCGCACCCAGCACACCACGCCGAGCGCGCTGCCCAGGGCGATGAGCACCATGGCGATAGGGCTGGCGGTGGCGGCCTCCAGGGCGGCCCACTTGCCCACCAGCATGCCCAGCGGCGGCAGCACCATGGCCATGGCACCGGCCACGGCGGCGAAGGCCGTGGTGGGCGACTTGGCGATGATGCCGCGCAGGTCTTCCAGGTCGCGGCTGCCGATGGTCTGCTCCATGTCGCCCACGCAGATGAAGAGCAGGCCCTTCGTGGCGGCGTGGATGACCAGGAGCACCGTGCCCGCGGCGATGGCGATGGGCGTTCCGATGCCCGCGCAGGCGATGATCAGGCCCAGGTTGGCCATGGTGGAGTACGCCAGGATCTTCTTGGCGTTGCTCTGGCCCATGGCCATGGCCGAGGTGGCGAAGAAGGTGAACGCGCCCACCAGGCACAGCACCTTGCCCGTGGTGGTGCCCTGCATCACCGGGGCCAGGCGCAGCGCCAAAAACACGCCCACCTTGACCATGGTGCTGGAGTGCAAGAGCGCGGAGACCGGGGTGGGGGCCACCATGGCGCCCAAGAGCCAGGGCTGGAAGGGCATCTGCGCGGCCTTGACGCAGCCGGCGGCGGCCAACAGCGCGATGGGCAGCAGGGAGGCGCCGGTCCACAGGGCCGGGCTCACCAGCTGGCTGATGTCGGCCAGGCCGTGCTGCTTCTGGATCAGGATGATGCCCGCGTGCAGCAGGCAGCCGCCCATGGCGTTCATCCACAGGGCGCGGTAGGCGCTCTGCTTGGCCTCGGCGGTGCGGTCATGCCCGATGAGCAGGAAGGAGCACAGCGTGGTGGACTCGTAGAAGGCGGCGAACAGGCGCAGGTCGTTGGACATGGCCAGGCCGTTCATGAAGCCCAGGAAGGCCAGCAGGATCAGGAAGAACCCGGGCTGGCGGCTCACCTTGAGGTGCAGGTGCTCCTCGTGGTGCTTCATGTAGGGCAGGGCGAAGATGCAGATGAGCGATCCGGCGAAGCAGACCACCAGCACCAGGGCCAGGGAGAGCCCGTCCACCACCACGGCGTTGGCCGCGGCGGCGGGGGCGGGCAGGCCGAACTCGCTCACGGCGGCCAGGCCCAGCTGAAGCAGGGAGAACAGGATCACAAGGCCGTGTTTTTCCTTCAAGCCCATGAACAGGAAGAAGGCGGGCAGCACGAAGGCGGCTGCCTGAGCGATGTGGATGGCGGTTGCGGAAGCCAGGAAGCCAGGACTTGCCACAAACGGCGCCTGGGTAGCCAAAGCCAGACCCCCGATGGCAAGGGCCGCGCCCGTTGCCAACACGAGCGCCGCGCGCACCCCCGGTCCGCGAAGGACCAGACAGGCAAGCCCGGCGACCAGGGGCCAGAGAACCAAAAGCCCGATGTACGCCTCAGTCATGTGATGAAACCCCCTCAAAAACATGATGAACTTTTCTGAACGCTGGGCATTAGCCGATTTTCGCGCTCATTGGAAGAGGGGTCTTCCGGGAATGTCATATTTTCTCGTGTGAATTGCTTCGGCCCGCTGCCAAAACGTGAACCACCCCGGGCCGGGGGCCATTGGGCGGCGTGGGTTCGCGCGGCTCCGAACAAAATTTCGCGGTGCAACTACGTAATTTGTATCGCTATGTTTGCATATACAAGCTGATTGCGTGAAAGAAGGCCCCCCGGCGGAGAGCGCAGGGGGGCCTGAGGGCTGGTGACGGAGAGGCGGATCGGCTTGGGCGGTGGTCCCGCCGGGGGTCAGGAGGCCCTGGCCCGGCGCACCAGGGCGCTGATGGGGGCCCTGGCGCCCTCGGGCAGCAGGGAATCGGCGTCGGTGGCGCGCAGCGTGGCCACGGGCAGGGTGAACAGCACGCGCTCGCCCCTGGGGTCGAGGATCTCCACCGTGTCGGTGGCGGCCAGGCCGTCCTGGGCGCCCAGGGTGTAGAACACGCGCAGGCCTCCCTCCTCGGTCCTCTGCAGGCGGAACAGCTGGCCCAGGCCCAGGCCGCGCAGGGTGCGCGCCAGGCGGCGGGAGAGCAGGGTGGAGAGCACGCCGAAGGCGATGCCCACGGGCAGGAGCAGGGCGGCCAGCACAAAGGGGCTCAGGCCCAGCCGGCTGGTGACCACGGACAGGGAGCTCCCGTCCAGGGCCTTCTGGTCCCGGAACACGCGCATGGTGAAGAACTGCGTGTGCTTGGGCGAGGTCTCGTTGCGGGCGGAGAGGCTCACGGCGTAGTCGCCGGGGGGCAGGTCCCGGGGGATGCGCACCTCGGCCCGCCAGAGCTGGCCGCCCATCCAGAAGCCCGAGAAGGTCTCCTCGAGCCTCAGGCCCAGGGCCGGTTCGTCGGACCGCAGCAGCAGGTGCTCCAGGGTCTCGGCGTCGC
Organism: uncultured Desulfocurvus sp.; assembly: GCA_964502805.1. Taxonomy (GTDB): domain Bacteria; phylum Desulfobacterota; class Desulfovibrionia; order Desulfovibrionales; family Desulfovibrionaceae; genus Humidesulfovibrio. Next base: position 13,105 of record CAZCYB010000008.1, on the reverse strand, counting down.
GCGGCATGGGGCCGGAAATCTTGATCTCCTGCCCGGCCAGGATCTCGTTGACGTTGGGATCCTTGCGGCCCCCGGCCTGGGAGCCGTCGATGAGGCAGGCCAGCACGAGGAACAGGCAGAGCGTGCCCAGCCACCCGGCGAGGTTGCGCCAGGCGGCCAGCTGGGTGTGGCGCATTATTCGGCCTGCCCGGCGGGGGCGGATGCGGCGGGGGCGGCGTCCTCGGGGCTGCGCAGCTTGCGGTAGCCCACGATGCCCGTGACCAGGGTGGGCAGGAACATGCTGAAGAAGGTCTTCATGAAGGTGGGCGTGAAGGCGTCCGGGTTGGCCGTGGCAGCGCTCATGGCCACGCACAGCTCGATGAGGATGGCCAGGTCGATGCCCAGGAGGAAGAGCTTCTGGCGGCCGTTCATGCGGATTCTGGGGGCGTCGTCGTCGTGGAACAGCATGCCGGTCTCCTTGTGTGTGCTGGTGCGCGTCTTTGGCCTGGTGCGCGGCGGGCCGGGGAGAGAGGTCCCGGCCCGCCGCGTGGGCGAGAGAGGCGTCTACTTCTTGAAGATGTTGGTCTTGCTGATGTTCATGAAGCGCAGGGCCTTGCCCTCTTCCTTGTAGTACACGCGGGCTTCGTCGCCGGCGTCCCAGGTGCTCTCGGGCAGGGAGAAGTACTCCTCGGGCAGGGAGATGACCGAGAGGGTCTTCTGGCGGCCGGAGTAGATGGTGATGGTCTTCTTCTCCTTGTCAACGGCGGGGAACTTCTTGGCCTTGCCCGCTTCCTTATCGTACACCAGCGGGTGTTCCTTGTCGATGTTCTCCTTGAAGTCCACCATGGTGAAGTCGATGGTCTTGAAGTTCTGGCTGGTCGGATCGAAGATGGTGATCTGGTTCTTCTTGTTGTCGATCTTCATGCGGCCGCCGGCCTTGGGCTCGGGGCCCATCTCCGCCGGATCGGCGGGCAGGATGTAGGTCACGGGCGGCAGGTGCGTGTAGTCGGGGTTCATGGTGTCGTTCTTCACGTCACGGATGAACACCATGGTCTTGGTCTGGGGGTCGTACTTGATGACACGGCCCTGGTCGACCTTGCCGTACTCGCTGCAGCCGATGAGCAGCAACATGGGCAGGGCGATGAGGAGGGTGCGCCACATGCTTTTGCAGGTCATATCGAGTCTCCTTCTAGTGCGTGCGTTGCAGTTGGTGTTGCCCGTCTTGGCTTCCCGCTCTAGCCCTTGGCCGCCTTCATGGCCAGCTCCTGCTTGGCGCCGGCGATGAACTTGAGCAGGATGTACATCGACAGCGAGGCCACGACGCTCAGGACGAAGAAGGTGGACACGTCGTCGAGGATGGGCAGGCTGAACTGCTTGGCCGCCAGCTTGAGCACGATGGACACCGCGCAGCCGATGACCGCCAGGCCGAAGGCGTAACGGATGCCGTAGCCCTTGATGTACTTGGTGGCCACGGCGCCCACCTGCGCGCCCATGGAGGCGCCGATGAGCATGATGACGGCGGCCACGAGCTCGGTGCGGCCCTTGTAGGTGTAGGTGCCCGCGCCGTAGAGGCCGGAGATCATGACTTCGAACAGGTCGGTGCCGACGGCCACGTGGGTCGGGCAGCCGACGAGGTAGATGAGCGAGGGCATGCGGATGAGGCCGCCGCCGATGCCCAGGATGCCGGCCAGCCAGCCGGTGAGGAAGCTCACGGCCACGGGCAGCCACATGGAGCAGTAGATGCCGGCCTCGTTGAAGTGCATCATGGGCGGAATCTTGATGGCGTGGAACTTCTTGTGCCACTCGATGCCGGCCACTTCCTCGTTGCTGCCGGCGGCGCGCATGGCGGCTTCCTTGCGCTTCTTCACGTTGATGTCGTGGAAGACCATCCAGGCGATGGCGGCCAGCAGGAACAGGTACAGGTAGCGCACGACCTTCTCGACGCTGCCCATGCGTTCCAGCCACATGACCATCTGGGCCCCGATTTCGAAGCCCACGACGGTGCCGATGAGCATGATCATGCCCAGCTTGTAGTCAACGTTGCCGAACTTGCCGTGCCGCATGGTGGAGATGAGGCTCTTGCCCGCCATGTGGGCGATGTCGGTGCCGATGGCGAAGGCCATGGGGAAGCCCAGGATGTTCAGGCCGGGGGTGACCATCCAGGCGCCGCCCATGCCGAAGAAGCCGCCGATGATGCCCACGCCCACACCAAGGATGATGAGGCCGGGCCAGAAGATTTTCACGCCAGCGATGGGCATGAGAACGTACAACCATTCCATATCGCACTCTCCTCTTGGTTGGCCTGGTTTAGTGGCCCGCGGCCATGTCGCGGGACTTCAGGTCGATGCCGATCAAGCCCATGAGCAGGTCGGCCACCACGCCGAAGACCACGCCGATGACGGGGATCAGGGCGCAGGTGAGCAGCGTGAAGTACAGGTGGCTCTCATTGTACAGGTTGGTCCACCAGGCCTCCCAGCCGGTAAACTTCCTGGTGTCGGCCACGATGACGATGTTGTCGACCTTGCCCCCGCCGGCGGCCAGAACGAATTCCGGCAGCGCCAGGCAAAGGAGCATGAACCAGGTGGACAGCTTGGCGATTCGAGCTTTCATGCTATGCCTCCCTCTACAGTGTTCCAGTTTCAGACCCATTCTTCCTCTAGCCTCTGTGCCACAATGGCGCTTTGCGAGCCGTGACCGCCGCCTTGACCGGTGTCCGCGCCTTGCCTTGCGCGACATGAAGAATATCAACATCCGTGCCACGCGAATGCCGTCCTGTTAAATCGGCATGTTGCACGTACGGCTTTTCGTTAATTTTCGTGACTGGTTCGCTTTTGGTCGGCTCTGTTGCACGTAGAGTCTAGAGTTTTGGTTCGTGATTTGGGTGCCCGGCGGTGGGAGGTTTTGCGCAACTTGTGTTGATTCATATGTCTGAATTTGCTATACAAGGCGCAGGTAATGGCGTCGCTGAAGCTCCTGTCCGGAGCCCGGCGCCGAATCCGTGGCCGCTTCGTTGCGTGATTGGCGGGAGAGGGCTGTTTTCGTGTGTTTCGCTATAGGCCGCGCCTTGTCTGCGCATTCTTTCCGCAGGTTTTCCGGATTTGAGTGCGATTGCTTGAAATGCTTGACACAATGCGCACGCTGCGCTAGTCGCGAAGGGGAAGGCGCCGGGTGGTGGCCTTCACGAAAGCGCGCAAGGTCGGGTCGGGGCGAAGGGCAGGGGAGGGGACATGGTCTGGGGAGCGTACAAGGTCAAGGCGGAGGCCACGGCGGGCCGGATGATCTTTTCTTCCTGGAGCGTGCGCAAGAAGCTCCTGCTCTCGCTCATCCCCTCGGTGCTGCTGGTCCTCTTCATCACCGGCTACGCCACCAACCGCATCGCCGCCAAGTACCTCACCCAGGCGCTGGAGCGCACCACCCAGACCCAGAACCTGGCCCAGGTCAGGGAAATCGAGCAGATCCTCGAGTATTTCCGCATCGCCGCGTTGAACCTTTCCGATGGCGGGCAGGACCGCGCCACCTTTGAGGCCGCCTTTCGCAGGCACGAGCGCCAGCACCCCGGCTACGTCCGGGAGATGGCCTTCCTGGCCCAGAACCCCAAGGAGTCGGTGCTGTGCGTGGGCGGGCGCTCCGGTCTGGTGGAGGTGGGGCACGAGCAGCACACCTTCATCAAGAACAGCCCGCTCTCCGTGCCCAACGCCCTGCTGGGCACCGCCAAAGGCGTGGTGCAGCTTTCCAACCTGGTGGAGGCCGTGTACCCGGCCACGGTGCTGGGGGCGGACCACCAGTCCAGCACCGTCGCGGTCTTCCGGTTCGTCACCCCGGTGTTCGACGCCTCGCAGCGCCTGCGTGGGCATCTCATCCTGGGCATCAGCGCGCTGGAGCTGCGCAACATCCTCTCGCTGTACAACTCCCCCAAGTCGCCGCTGTACGCCTACCCGCGCACCAGCGAGCTGCGCTTCAGCTTCCTCTTCGACGACCAGGGCTGGATCCTGCTGGAGTCCGAGAGCCTGGAGGAGTGGGACAAGCCGCTTTCCGTGGAGGACGCCCGCTCGGGCATGATGGGCGATTTCGGCACCCCGCTGTACGAGCGCGCCTTCCGCCCATCGCCCAAGAACGAGAGCTATTGGAAGATGGTGGTGTCCATCCAGGCCGGGCAGCACGGCCTGGCCGACGGCGCCTCCATGTACGATACGGACATGCTCTCCACCGGACAGCAGATCGTGGCCTTCGCCCCGGTGCGCTTCCAGTCCAACCCCGAGAAGGGCCCCGTGGTCTGGGCCGGCGTGGCCTTTGCCGACAAGTCCCGCCTGGCCGACGTGGCCGAGTTCCGACACCTGGACGTCATGACCATCATCGCCCTGGGGGCCATGCTGCTCATCGCCGCGCTCATCTCCGTGCTCTCCAGCCTGCTCACCAGGCCCATCCTGCGCCTGTCCGACGAGATCTGCGATCTGCTCAGAAGCGGGGAGCTGCGCACCCTGGACACGCAGAACCTGGACAAGGAGACCACCGCGCTCAAGAACGCGCTCAACGAGCTCATGATCGCCGTCATCGAGCAGAAGGAGCAGATCCGCATCCGCGACGAGCACATCCACCACGTGCGCCAGCGGCAGAGCGTGTCCTTCGACGAGCACGTCCCGGCCAGCATAGGCTGGCGCCTGGTGGGCGAGATACCGGACCTGGTGGGCCAGAGCGCGCCCATGCAGCAGCTCCAGAACGCCATCCTCAAGGCCGCCCAGGCCGACGCCGACGTGCTCATCGTGGGCGAGACCGGAACGGGCAAGGAGCTCACCGCCGAGGCCGTGCACAAGTTCAGCAACCGCTCGGGCATGCCCTTCATCTCCATCAATTGCGGCGGCCTGGACGAGAACCTGCTCCTGGACACCCTCTTCGGCCACGTCAAGGGCGCCTTCTCCGAGGCCCACGGCGACCGCAAGGGCGCGTTTTTGGCCAGCGACGGCGGCACCCTGTTCCTCGACGAGATCGGCACGGCCTCGGACAAGGTCCAGAAGGCGCTGTTGCGCGCGCTCTCCGTGCGCCGGGTGCGCCCCCTGGGCAGCGACCAGGAGATCGAGTTCAATGTGCGCGTCATCGCCGCCACCAACGTGGACCTGCTGGAGCTGGTGCAGCTGGGCAAGTTCCGCGACGACCTCTACTACCGCCTCAAGGTCATCACCATCCAGACCCCGCCGCTCAGGCAGCGCAAGGACGACATCCCGCTTCTGGCCAACACCTTCCTCAAGGAGGCCGCCGTGCTGGCCAACCGCCAGGAGGTCAGCCTCTCGCGCGGGGCCCTGGAGAAGCTCATGAACCACGAGTGGCCCGGCAACGTGCGCGAGCTCAAGAACTGCATCACCCGCGCCGTGACCTTCACCGACCGCAACGTCATCTTCACCGAGGACCTGGAGTTCGACGGCCACGTCATCTCCCCTGACTGGATGGGCAGGGCGGCGGTGCTGCCGGGGCCTCTTTTCCAGCCTGCGGAGGCGCTGCCCCCGGACATGGCCTCATCCCCGCAGGGCGCCAACGGCCAGGGCAGACCCCGGCCGGAGCCGGAACCCCGGCCCGCCGGGCCGGACCTGACCCCCCGCCAGCGCCAGGCCATGGAGCTGGCTCGCTCCCGCCAGAGCTTCACCCGCCTGGACTTCCAGGAGCAGGTGGGCGGCGGGCTCTCCCTGCGCATGGCCCAGTACGACCTGCAGGACCTGGTGAAGAAGGGCCTCCTGGTGAAGGAGGGGCGCGGTCCGGCCACCTGCTACCGGCTGGCCTCCGCCCAGGATCGGTGATAGTGGTCGGGCCGAGATGCAAAGCGAAATCCTGGACTCCCTGGCCGCGCTCTGGCGCTGGCTGCTGCGTCGCCCGGCCCCGGAGGTTCCCGGTGGCGATGCCCTGAGCGAGCGCTTTCGGGCCAAGTACGGCCATTTCCAGCGCCTGCTGGAATCCAACACCGAGCTCCTGGACATCATCGCCGACCTGGAGCAGAAGCTCTCCGGCCAGGGGCTGCTCACCCTGTCGCACATCAAGAAGCAGTGCGCGCGCATCGTGTTCCACGCCATGCGCATGACCACCAGCTTCGAGGGCCTTTCCGGCCGCCCGCAGCCGGAGCTGCTGGCCCTGGTGGCCTCCGTGCAGGAGGCCGTGACCGCACAGCTGGAGGCCCGCAGCTATCGCCAGGACGGCAGGCTGGTGCTGGACTACGGCGAGATCGGCGCGGCGGACTACGCCGCCGTGGGCGGCAAGAACGCCAACCTGGGCGAGGTGCGCAACAAGGTGGGCCTGGCCGTGCCGCCGGGGTTCGCGGTCACCACCTCGGCCTACGCCCTGTATTGCGCGCACAACAGCCTGCCCGAGGGCATCCGCGCGGCGCTGATGCACGTGGACCCGGAGCGCACCGAGACCCTGGAGGCCGCCAGCGAGGACATCCAGCGCCTGTTCCTGAACGGCGAGATGCCCCCGGAGCTGGCCCAGGCCCTGGACGCGGCCTGGGACCGGGTGTTCGGCTCCGATGCGGACGGGGGGAGCGCGGCGGGCGATTCGGCCCTGGCGGCCCTGCGCAGCAGCGCCCTGGGCGAGGACGGGGACATCACCTACGCCGGGCAGTACCTCTCCGTGCTGGGCGTGCAGCGCCGCCGCCTGCGCCAGACCTACCGCATGATCCTGGCCAGCCTGTACACCCCCCGGGCCATCTACTACCGCATCATGAACGGCATCATCGACGACGACATCGCCATGAGCGTGGCCTGCGTGGCCATGGTGGACCCGGTGTCCAGCGGCGTCATGTACACGCGCCACCCCTACAGGCCCCCCTCCCAGCCGGGGCACGACGGCATCCTCATCAACTCCCTGTGGGGCCTGGGCCCCTACGTGGTGGACGGGGTGGTCCGGCCGGACAGCTTCCTGGTGGACCGCGCAAGCCTCGCGGTGCTCGAGCAGACCATCGAGGCCAAGGAGCACATGCTCACGGCCTCGGCCCAGGGCACCCTGCAGGACGCCCCGGTGCCGCCGGAGCTCGTCCGCAGGCCCAGCCTGGCACCGGAGCAGGTGGCGGAGCTGGCCCGCGCGGCCCTGCGCCTTGAGGAGCACTACGGCGTGCCCCAGGACGTGGAATGGGCCGTGGACAGGCAGGGCGGGCTGGTGATCCTGCAGGCCCGGCCCCTGCACGTTGCCCAGGCCTGCGAGGCGGAGGAGCCCGACGCCCCGGCGGACTGCGTGCTGCTTTTCTCCGGCGGCGAGGCCGCCCAGCCCGGCGCGCGCTCCGGCGCTGTGCACCTGCTGAACTCCGAGGAGGATCTGCGCGCGGTGGAGCCCGGCGCGGTGCTGGTCATGCGCCACTCCTCGCCCAAGTACGTGTCCGCCTTCAGCAGAGCCAGCGCCATCGTGGCCGAGGTGGGCAGCGTCACCGGGCACATGGCCTCGCTCTGCCGCGAGTTCGCCATCCCCACGCTCTTCGGCGTCAAGGACGCCACCAGGCGCTTCGCCCAGGGCCAGATCGTCACCGTGGACGCCAGCCACGGGCGCATCTACGAGGGCCGGGTGCCGGAGCTGGAGGAGCGCCTGGCCCCGCTGTCCGCCAGGGACGGGGCCCAGCGGCGCGCCACCCCGGTGCACGCCCTGCTGGCGGTTCTGGCTCCGCTCATCACCCCGCTGAACCTGACGGACCCGCGCGCGCCGGAGTTTTCGCCCAGGCACTGCCGCACCATCCACGACCTCATGCGCTACCTGCACGAGTGCTCCTACGGGGAGATGTTCAAGTTGAGCGATGCGGCCTCCGCCGCCGAGGGCGGGGCCCGGCGCCTGCGCGAGCGCACCGGCCTGGACCTCTACGTCATCGACCTCGGGGGCGGGCTTGCGCCCTCCGCCGGGGGCGGGCGGAACGTGCGCCTGGAGGACATCCGCTCCGAGCCCTTCGTGTCCCTGGTGCGCGGGCTGGTGCTGGACGACGAGCACGCCAGGACCCCGCGCCCGGTGCAGGTCAGCGGCCTGGCCTCGGTCATCGGCCAGCAGATGCTCCAGAACCCCCTGGCCGACGGCCAGCGCTTCGGCGACAAGAGCTACGCCATCATCTCCGACAAGTACGTGAACTTCAGCTCGCGCATCGGCTACCACTACGGCATCCTGGACAGCTACTGCGGCAACACGGTGAGCAAGAACTACATCGCCTTCTCCTTCAAGGGCGGCGCGGCGGACGACGTGAAGCGCGCCCGCCGGGCCCGGGCCGTGGGGCTCATCCTGGCGCACCTGGGCTTCGACGTCTCGGTCATCGGGGACAAGGTCTCCGGCAGGCTGCAGAAGTACAGCCGCGGGGAGATCATCGACAAGCTCTGGCTCATGGGAAAACTCTTGCAGTTCACGCGGCAGACGGACATGCTCATGACCAGCGAGGAGGCCGTGCGCCAGCTGGCGAACTGCTTCAACTCCGGCAACTACGTGCTGCACGGGTTCTGCCCCATCACCGAGAAGCGGCAGGCCTAGCGGGCGCGGCAAGCCCCTTCAAGGAGCGCATCAGGCATGCTCACCTTAATCATCGGCGGCAACAAGTCCGGCAAGTCCGATTTCGCCCTGCGCCAGCTGGAGCAGGCCGGGGGCCGGGGCGTGTTCCTGGCCACGGGCCGCGCCCGCGACCTGGCCTTCCGCAAGCAGATCGCCGACCACCGCGACCGGCGCGACCCCTGCATCCCGGTCATCGAGGTGGGCTGGGACCTGCCCCGGGCCCTGCTGGCCGCCGTGGACGAGTACGACGCCATTTTGGTGGACAGCCTGGACTTCTGGCTCTATGTGTGCGCCCAGGAACAGCACGACGTGGAGCTGACCCAGCTCTTGTACGACGTGCTGGACAGGCGGCCCAAGGCCAGGATCATCATGGTCTCCTGCGAGATCGGCTTCGCGCCGCTGCCCGGGGCCAGCGAGGCCCGCGCCTTCCTCAAGAAGCTCGGGCGGCTCAACCAGGCTATTGCGGCCAGGGCCGATGAGGCGTATCTTGTGGTCGCGGGATTGCCCCTCACACTCAAAAAGGCGAACGATGGCGGTAGGCAGGCAGACTGACGAGAAGCTCCAGGCGCTGTACTCCCTGCTCAGCAAGGAGGAGCGCTGGCTCATCGTCATCAACGCCGACCCGGACTCCATGGCCTCGGCCGTGGCGCTCAAGGCCATCCTCTCGCGCAAGGTGTGCGACATCGGCATCGGCCACGTCAACGAGGTCAAGCGGCCAGACAACCTGGCCATGATCCGCTACCTGCGCATCCCCACCCGCAGGCTCATCCCCAACCTCATCGCCCAGTACGACCGCTTCGCCCTGGTGGATTCCCAGCCGCACCACCACCCGGAGCTGGAGAAGCTCAAGTACTCGGTGATCATCGACCACCACCCCCTGCTGCCGGACCACCCGCCCCAGGCCGACCTGGTGGACGTGCGGCCCAAGTTCGGGTCCAACAGCGCCATCCTCACGGAATACATCCAGCGCGCGGGCATCCGTCCGCCCAAGCTCCTGGCCTCGGCCCTGCTCTACGGCATCAAGGCCGACACCCAGAGCTTCCAGCGCAAGTTCGTGGACGCGGACATCAACGCCTTCAAGTACCTCTCCAAGTACGCCGACCACGGGCTCATCACCCGCATCGTGCGCAGCGAATACCACCTGGAGTGGATGCGCTACTTCTCCCGGGCCTTCTACAACCTGCGCCGCATCGGCACGGGCCTGTGCGCCCACCTGGGCAAGGTGGACAGCCCGGACATCCTGGTGGTGGTGGCGGACTTCTTCATGCGCGTGCACTCCATCTCCTGGGACGCGGTCTCCGGCCTACACGGCGACACCCTGGTGGTCATCCTGCGCGGCGACGGCATCCGCAAGGACATGGGCAAGTTCGCCTCCTCGGTGTTCGGCGAGCTGGGCAGCGCGGGCGGCCACAAGGGCGCGGCCCGGGCGGAGATTCCGCTGGAGGCCCTGGATGGCAAGGATCCCGAGCTCTTCGTGCTGAAGAAGCTCTCCCGCGGCAAGACCACCAGCTTCCAGCGCATCTAGCCCGCCATGGCCCCGGTCAGACCCCGCCTTTCCGCCCACTCCCGCGAGCCGCTGTTCCTGGTGGACGGCACGAGCTTCCTGTACCGGGGCTTCTACGCCTACCCGGACCTCAAGCGCTCCGACGGCATGGCCACCGGCGCCATCTTCATCGTGCTGCGCATCCTGCTCAAGATCCTGCGCGAGGAAAAGCCCAAGTATCTCGGCTTTTTCATGGACGGCAAGGGACCGACCTTCCGCCACGAGCGCTTCGCCGCCTACAAGGCCCAGCGCCCGGCCATGCCCGAGGGCCTGGCCGAGCAGATCGAGCCCCTGCGCGAGGCCGTGCGCCTGCTCGGCCTGAACCTCACCGTGAGCCAGGGCGTGGAGGCCGACGACTGCATCGCCTCCCTGGCCGCCGCCCACCACGAGACCCGGCCCGTGGTCATCGTGGGCTCGGACAAGGACCTCAAGCAGTGCCTCACCTCCTCGGTGTACCTGTGGGACCCGGCGGGCAAGAACGAGAAGCTCGTCACCGAGGCCGACTTCGTGGCCGAGACGGGCATCCGCCCGGCCCAGTGGCCGGACCTGCAGGCCCTCATGGGCGACAGCTCGGACAACATCCCCGGCCTGCCCGGCGTGGGCCCCAAGACCGCGCTCAAGATCATGCACGACTTCCCCACGCTCGAGGACATCCGCGACCACGTGGACGAGCTGCCGGAGAGCTTCCGCAAAAAGCTGGAGGGCAGGGTGGAGGACGTGTTCCTGTACCGGGAGCTCACCCGCCTCAAGGCCGACTGCTGCCCGGACCTCTCCCTGGACCTGCTGGCCGTGCGCCCGCCGGAGGTGGACAAGCTGGCGGCCTTCCTGCGCGACTACGAGTTCCGCAGCCTGCTGCGCGAGATTCCCACCCCGCCGCAGTCCGCCCAGCCCGCCGCCTCTCCGGCTGCCACAGCTCACGCCGCGCCCGGTTCCCCGGCCCAGGGCCAGGCCTCGCTGCTGGGCGATGCCTCGCCTGCGCCCCAGGCCCCCCGCAAGGCCGCGCCCAAGGCCGCCTCCAAGGTGGGCCAGCCGCAGCTCACGCTCTTCGGCGCCGCGCCCCAGTCCGCTTCCGCCCCGCTGGCCCCGTCCGGGAACGACCTGCCCGTGACCGAGGTGCTGGACGCCTCGGCCCTGCCCGATTTCTCCAGCCGCGTCGTCGGCCTGGCGCCCCAGGAGCCCGGCCCCGATGGCAAGGCCGGCTTCCGCATCGCCCTGGAAGGCGAGAAGCAGGAGCGCGAGTGGCGCTACCTGGGGCCGGAGGACGCGCTCGTGTCCCGGCTTGCGGCCGCTGGGGCCATCGCCGCGCCCAGCGTGCAGGAACTGCTGCGCCGCAGCCCGGCCTGGGACGCCGTGCCCCTGGACCGCTGGTTCGACCTGGGCCTGGCCGCCTACCTGCTCAACCCCGAGGACCGGGGCTACGGCTTCGAGCGCCTGCGCCTGGCCCTGTATGCCGCGCCCGAGGACACCAACGGGGACGACGCGCCGGACCCCGACGCCACCGAACCCGCGCCGCACCCGCAGGCCCAGGCCCTGGCCGCCCTGGCCTGCCGCCGCCGCTTCCTCAGGCGCCTGGCCGCCGCCGGGCTGGCCGAGCTCATGCGCGACCTGGAGCTGCCGCTCATCCCCGTGCTGGTGGGCATGGAGCGCCACGGCGTGCGCATCGACTTCGCGGCCTTCAAGCATTTCCTCGATGAGGTCACCGCCCAGATCGAGGGCCACTCCGCGCGCATCCAGGAGCTGGCCGGGTCCGCGCAGCACGGGCCCTTCAACGTGCGCTCCAGCCAGCAGCTGGCCGAGGTGCTCTTCAAGCGCCTGGGCCTCAAGCCCGCCGGGAAAACCCCGGGCGGCGCGCTCTCCACCGGCAGCGAGGCCCTGGAAAAGCTCCTGGACCAGCACCCCCTGGTGGCCGAGGTCCTGGCCTTCCGCACCGTGGAAAAGCTCCGCTCCACCTACCTGGAGCCCCTGCCGCGCCAGGCCGACGCCCAGGGCCGCCTGCACACGCGCTTCAACCAGCTCTCCACCGCCACCGGCAGGCTCTCCAGCTCCGGCCCGAACCTCCAGAACATCCCCATCCGGGGCCCCCAGGGCAAGCGCATGCGCGCCTGCTTCACCGCCGACCCCGGCAAGCTCCTGGTAGCCGCGGACTACTCCCAGGTGGAGCTGCGCGTACTGGCCCACTTCTCGCAGGATCCCGCGCTCATGGACGCCTTCCGGCGCGACGAGGACATCCACAGCCGCACCGCCGCGCTGCTCTTCGACAAGCCCGCCGAGGCCATCACCCCGGACGAGCGGCGCGGGGCCAAGACCATCAACTTCGGCCTCATCTACGGCATGGGCCCGCAAAAGCTGGCCCGCGAGCTGTCCATCACCACCAACCAAGCCAAGGAGTTCATCGCCCGCTACTTCGAGAAGCTGGGCACCCTCAAGGCCTTCTACGAAGGGCTCATCGAGGACGCGCTGACCCACGGCTACGTCACCACCCTGGCCGGACGCCGCCGCCTGCTGCCCGAACTGCACTCCCGCAACCAGCAGGTGCAGGCCCAGGCGCGCCGCCAGGCCGTCAACACCGTCATCCAGGGCAGCGCGGCGGACATCATCAAGCTGGCCATGCTCCAGGTGCACGCCGACCAGCGCCTGCGCGGCCTGGACGCCAACCTCATCCTGCAGGTGCACGACGAGCTGCTCCTGGAGGCGCCCGCCCACGCCGCCCCCCAGGCCGCGCCCATCCTCGCCGAACTCATGCAGAACGTCGTCACCCTGCGCGTGCCCCTCAAGGTCGACCTCGGCACCGGACACACCTGGGCCGACGCCCACTAGTGGGGCGAGACCAGGGAGGAGGCTCCGGCTTTCTTATGGCAGGGCCCCCTGGCCCCCATCAGGGGCTCCGCCCCTGCACCCCGCCGGGGGCTCCGCGCCCCCGGGCCCCGCGCAGGGCTCGATACCGACTTTGGGCAGCCTTGGCCTGGCCATGCCCCGGTGCCAGCAAACAGGCGCGCAGGTTTTTTCGAGCGGCAAGGCCCGCCCGAAAAAGCCCTGCGCGCGGTTGGCCCGGTTTGGAGCGGGGGGGGGGAATTCGGGAGAACGCGGGGGCTG
>CAZCYB010000007.1:15260-83864 GCA_964502805.1 uncultured Desulfocurvus sp. | reverse complement strand
GTTGGGAATGCGCTGACGAATCCGGCAGCAGGAAACCCACCACTAAAAGTTTTTTTTTTTTTTTGCGGGGGCCCTCCCCCGATTCGCTCCCCGCGCCCGTCTCCCGTCAGGTCATGCCGGCTTCGGTCTTCCAGGCGAACAGGGGGGTAAGGGGCTGGTAGTCCACCAGGTCGATGCGCATGGCGGTGATGGCCCCCAGCTGTGGCGGCAGGATGAGGTTGTTGATCCAGCTCCAGGGCTTGCGGGCGGTCCAGGTGCAGGGCGGCCCGGGCAGGATGGACCGGATGCGCGCGGGCTTGCGCCCGGTATGGACGAGCGCCAGGGCGCGCATTTCCGGCCAGGTGAACCAGCGGGCGCGGGCCAGGGTGGTGCTGTGGTTCCAGGGCCAGCCCACGCCCTTGGCCAGCCAGTGCAGGGAGTGGCGGTTCAAAAAGCCGATGACCAGGCCCTTGGCGGCCACGCGGGCGGCCTCGGCGATGACGGCGCCGGGGTCGTCGCAGAACTCCAGCACGGTCCACAGCACGCAGAAGTCGTATTCCTTGTCCGTGAAGGGCAGGGACTCGCCGTTGCCCACGTAGAGCTCGGCGGCGGGGCCCAGGCGCTTGCGCGCGGCGGCGATCATGGCCGGGGACTTGTCCAGCCCGGCCACGGAGAAGCCGTCGTCGAAGAGGATCTGCTGGAACACGCCGGTGCCGCAGCCGATTTCGAGCACGCGCTGGTTGCGCCTGGGCCACTGGTCCACCACGGAGTCCAGCAGGCGGCGCTCGGCGGAGAGGGCGGCGCGGCCCTCCTCGGTGGCGAACCACTTCTCGTAGCGCTCGGCGTCCCAGTCCATGGCGGCCCTGTGTTTTTGCGTATGCCGCCCCCCGGCGGCGCGGTGGGGCCGGGGGGCGGCGTGTGGTCGTTCGTCCGGGCTATTCGGCGTTCAGGGCCTCGTAGACCTTGCCCACCAGCTCCTTGCCGGGGGTCAGCGTCTTGGCGCCGGGGGTCCACTTGGCCGGGCAGGCCTCGTTGGGGTTCTTCACCAGGTAGGCGTTGGCCTCCATCTTGCGCACCAGTTCCTCGGCGTTGCGGCCCACGTTGTAGAAGTTCACCTCGCTGGACACCAGCAGGCCCTCGGGGCTGATGATGAAGGTGCCGCGCAGGGCCAGGCCGGTGGCGTGGTCCCACACGTCGAAGTAGCGGGACACCGCGCCGTTGGTGTCGGCGGCCATGAGGAACTTCACGTCCTTCAGCAGGCGCTCGTCGGTCTTCCAGGCCATGTGGGTGAACTTGGTGTCCGTGGACACGCTGATGACCTCGGCGCCGAGCTTCTTCAGCTTGGCGTGCTTGGCGGCCAGGTCGGCCAGCTCCGTGGGGCACACGAAGGTGAAGTCCGCCGGGTAGAAGAACAGGATGGTCCACTTCTTCTTTTTCTTGATCTTGGCCAGCTCCACGGTGGTGAAGCCTCCCTCGGCGGGGTCGTAGGCGTCCATGACGAAATCGCGCACGGGCTGGCCCACCTTGGCGCATTCCATGTAGTCCTCGTATTCTTCGGTGTCGCAGCAGCTCACGGGGGTTCTCCTGGTTGCCGGTTGATGGGTTCGGGCGGCGGGGCCGCCCGGACGAACCGGAGCCCTGCGCCATTCTAGGAACGATAGGTGGTCGCGGGGCGGGAGTCAAGAACCGGGGGGTACGCGCGGCAGGGCCCCCGCCCCCCCTTCCCCCCCGGGCCAACCTGCATTATCTAGGGGGTTCGCGCGGGCCCGCTCCGTTGCCCGAAACCGGGCGAAACGAGGAGGGACAGGGCCAGCGCCCACATCCAAGCCCCCACGAGGCCCCATGACCACGCCTTCCGAGAAACTGACCCACGGCTTCGCCCTTGAGCGCGAGCTCGCCATCCCCGAACTTTCCGCCACCGCCCGCCTGTACCGCCACGCCAAGACCGGCGGCAGGCTCCTGTCGCTTGTGAGCCCCGACGAGAACAAGGTCTTCGGCATCGCCCTGCGCACGCCGCCGGCGGACCACACCGGCCTGCCGCACATCCTGGAGCACAGCGTGCTCTGCGGCTCGGAGAAGTACCCGGTGAAGGAGCCCTTCGTGGAGCTCATCAAGGGCTCGCTGAACACCTTCCTGAACGCGCTGACCTTTCCGGACAAGACCTGCTACCCCGTGGCCAGCGCCAACCTGCAGGACTTCTACAACCTGGTGGACGTGTACATCGACGCGGTGTTCCACCCGCGCCTGACGGAGAACACGCTCAGGCAGGAGGGCTGGCACTACGACATCGAGAGCCCGGACGACGAGCTGGCCATCAAGGGCGTGGTGTACAACGAGATGAAGGGCGCCTACTCCTCGCCGGACAGCCTGCTCTCGGAATACTCCCAGCGCGCCCTGTACCCGGACACCTGCTACGGCGTGGACTCCGGCGGCGACCCGGAGCGCATCCCGGATCTGACCTTCGCCCAGTTCATGGACTTCCACCGCAGGCTGTACCACCCGTCCAACGCCTACGCCTTCTTCAGCGGCGACGACGACCCGGACAGGCGCCTGGAGATCCTGGACGCGGCCTTCAGCCAGTACGAGCGGCTGGACCCGGACTCCGGGGTGGACGTGCAGGCGAAGTTCGCCGAGCCCCGGCGCTTCGTGCATTGGTACGCGGCGGAGGAGGGAGCGGACGGCGAGTTCGAGGACGACGCGGAATCCGGCGAAGACTCCGGCGAGGCCCCGGACGGAAACGCCGGCCCCAAGGCCATGTGCACCGTGAACTTCGGCCTGCCGCAGATCGTGGACCTGCCCAGCGAGGCGGGCGCGGACCTTTCCCTGGCGCTCAACGTGCTGGAGCACTGCCTCATCGGGCTGCCCAGCTCGCCCCTGCGCAAGGCCCTGGTGGATTCCGGCCTGGGCGAGGACATCACCGGCGGCGGCCTGGAGACGGACCTGCGCCAGATGTCCTTCGCCGTTGGCCTGAAGGGCATGCGCGCCGCCAGCGCCGAGCGGGACGCCGACGCGGTCCAGGCCCTGGTGCTCTCCACCCTGGCGGACCTGGAGCGGCAGGGCCTGCACGCGGACGACGTCGCCGCGGCCATCAACAGCGTGGAGTTCGACCTGCGCGAGAACAACACCGGCAGCTACCCGCGCGGCCTGGCCCTGTTCTTCGAGGCGCTGTCCACCTGGCTGTACGACGGCGACCCGCTCATGCTCCTGCCCTTCGAGGCCCCGCTGGCCCGGCTCAAGGCCCGGCTGGCAGGGGGCGAGCGCGTCTTCGAGGCGCTCCTCCGCGAGCACTTCCTGGACAATCCGCACCGCGCCCTGGTGCTCTTGAGGCCCGACACCGCCCTGGCCGCCCGGCGCGAGGCCGAGGAGAAGGCCCGCCTGAAGGCCGTGAAGGACGCCCTGACCCCGCGGCAGTTGCAGGAGCTGGTGGACCAGACCCACGCCCTGCGCGAGCTGCAGGAGGCCCCGGACAGCCCCGAGGACCTGGCCAAGATCCCGCGCCTGACCCTGGCCGACCTGCCGCGCGAGAACGCGCGCATCCCGCAGGAGACCAGGCCCCTCGTCGCGGGCGGCAACGCGCCGCTCTACGTCCACGAACTGCCCACCAGCGGCATCGTGTACCTGGACCTGGGCCTGGACCTCTCCGCCGTGCCGGACCGCCTGCTGCCGCTGGTGCCCATCCTGGGCCGCGCGCTGTTCGAGATGGGCACGGAGAAGACGAGCTTCGTGGACCTGACCCGCAAAATCGCCACGGTCACCGGCGGCATGTGGGGCCAGGTGTTCGTGTCCTCGGTGCGTGATGAGCGCGGCGGCTGCGCCCCGGACCCGGCGGCGCGGCTGTTCCTGCGCGGCAAGGCCACGGCGGAGAACCTGCCCGCCCTGCTGGACATCCTGGCCGAGGTGCTCACGGCCCCGGGCTTGGGGGACACGGCCGGGAACCGCGAGCGCCTGGCCAAGATCATCCTGGAATCCAAGGCCCGGCGCGAGCAGCGGCTCATCCCCGCCGGGCACACCCTGGCCGCCACCAGGCTCAAGGCCCGCTACGGCGCTGCCCAGGCCATGGGCGAGGCCATGCACGGCGTGGCGGGCTTTCTGGCCCTGCGCGAGCTGGCGGCCCGAATCCAAGCCGACCCCGGCAGCGTGCTGGCCGACCTGCGCGAGCTTCTGGCGCTCATGCTCTGCCGCTCCACCCTGGTGGCGGGCCTCACCGCCGAGGGCCCGGCGCTCTCCGACGCCGCCGCGCGCCTGGAAAGGCTTGTGGCCGGCCTGCCCGCCGACCTGCCCGCCGGAGCCGCGCCCAAGGCCCCCCGAAGCATCCCGCAGCTGCCGGAGCGCGAGGGCCTGGTGCTGCCCGCCCAGGTGAACTACGCGGCCTTCGGCGCCAACCTGCGCCAGCTTGCCGCCCAGCCCGGCCTGGCCAGCGGCGTGGTGTGCAAGTTCCTGCGCGCGGGCTACCTGTGGGAGCGCGTGCGTGTGCAGGGCGGGGCCTACGGCGCGGGCGTCTCCTACAGCCGCACCAGCGGCAACCTGGTGTTCAGCTCCTACCGCGACCCCAACACCGCCCGCACCATCGAGGCCTTCCAGGCCATCGCCCCGTACCTGGCCGGGCTTGAGATCGACGGCGCGGAGCTGGAGAAGAGCATCATCGGCACCATAGGCGACCTGGACCACTACATGCTGCCCGACGCCAAGGGCTTCACCGCCATGGCCAGGGAGCTCACCGGCGAGACCGAGGCCTACCGCCAGCAGGTGCGCGAGGCCGTGCTGGGCGCCAGCCCGGCGGACTTCGCGGACTTCGGGCGCTCGGTGGCGGCGGCGCAGGGCGGCTGCGTGGTCATCGCGGGCGGGCGCGAGGCCCTGGAGCAGAGCGGGCTGGACCTGACCCTGACCCGGCTGCTATAGTTCCGCCATCCCCCAACCGAGGAGGCCACGCAGTGAACGACGCCCCCGACACCACCGTGCGCAGCGCGAGAGAGATCACCCGGCTGGTGGCCCCCTGCGGCCTGTTCTGCGGCGGCTGCCTGGCCTTCGAGGGCGGGCCCATCCGCAACCACGCGCGCGCCCTGGCGGGCCTGCTGGGCCCCAACTTCGGGGTCTACGCGGAGAGGCTTTCGGCCATGAACCCGGTGCTGGACCAGTACCCGGCCTTCGCCGACCTGCTGGAGTTCCTCTCGCGCGGGTCGTGCCGGGGCTGCCGCGAGGGCGGCTGCCTGCTGGGCAACTGCGGGGTGCGCGCCTGCGCCATGGAGCGGAACATGGACTTCTGCGGCCTGTGCCCGGACTTCCCCTGCGAAGCCCCCGGCCTGCCCGAGGGCCTGAAGGAGCGCTGGCTCAAGAACGGGGAGATCCTGCGCGCCAAGGGCCCCACGGCCTACCTGGACCTGGTGCGCGGCAGGCCGAGGTATCCGTAGCGAATGGGGGGAGGGAGGGGGAACTCTTTGGGAAGAGTTCCCCCTCCCTCCCCCCAACCCCCACCCATCCCCTCAGAAACTTTTATCGGGGGAAATTCGGGGAGGTGATCCATTGCCACCCCCGCCTCGAGTCGTGCCGGGAGTGCCCGCGAGTTGACTCCGCCTGCCCCCGCCTGTAAAGAACGGCGAGCCCGATTGCCAGGGGCAGGGCCTTGCGTCGCCGGGCCCGTGCCCGCCGCGCCGCTTTTTTTCGCGGCGGCCGCACCTGGTCAAAAGCCGAGGTTTGCATGACCGACACGACCCCCGATTCCATCCACGAAAGCCCGCTCCCCGAGGGAGTCGAGCGCCAGCGCATGGACGTGGACATCGCCTGCGTGGGCTTCGGCCCGGCCATGGGCGGCTTCCTGCACACGCTCTCCCAGGGGCTGATGAACCCCGACGGCACCTGCGCCGCCGAGAGCAAGGCCATGCCCGGCATGCCCCCGCAGATCATCTGCTACGAGCGCGCCGACGACATCGGCTTCGGCGTCTCCGGCGTGGTCACCAAGGGCCGGGGCATCAAGGCCAGCTTCCCGGACCTGGACCTCTCCCAGATTCCCATGGCCTGCGAGGTGCGCGACGAAAAGGTCGTCTACCTGCTCGACCCCGTGGGCGCCTCGCGCCGCCCGGCGCTGATGAAGCTGGCCGACAAGGCGCTGAAAGCCCTGGGCAAGACCGCCGACCACGCCTTCGAGCTGCCGTACATCCCGCACTTCCTGCGCAAGGAGCCGGGCGTGCTCCTGTCCATGGGCCAGTTCAACCAGTGGGCAGGCTCGCAGATCATGGGCCAGGGCCTGGCGCAGATCTGGCCCGGCACCCCGGTGGACGGCCCGCTCATGTTCGGCCAGAACGTGGTGGGCGTGCGGCTGATGGACCAGGGCACGGACAAGCGCGGCAACCCCGAGGCCGGGTTCATGCCCGGCATGGACATAAGGAGCCAGCTCACCGTGGTGGGCGATGGCCCCGTGGGCGCCGTGGGCCGCGCCCTGGACGAGAAGCTGGGCCTGCCCGCGGGCAACCACAGCCGCGAGTGGGCCGTGGGCATGAAGATGGTCATCGACCTGCCCGAGGGCTGCCGCCTGAAGGAAGGGCTTGTCCTGCACACCCTGGGCTACCCGGAGCCGGAGATCTTCGGCTTCCTCTACGTCTACCCCGGCAATGTCGCCTCGCTGGGCATCTTCGTGCCCTCCTGGTTCGACAGCCCCGTGCGCACCGCCTACCGCTACCTGCAGCACTGGATGCAGCACCCCTACCTGTGGAAGCACCTGAAGGGCGGGCGCATGCGCTCCTGGGGGGCCAAGAGCCTCCAGGAATCCGGCAGGCGCGGTGAGCCCCACCTGGTGGGCGACGGGTTCGCGCGCATCGGCGAGGGCAGCGGCACCACCAACGTGCTCACCGGCTCCGGCTTCGACGAGGCCTGGACCTCCGGCGTGCTCCTGGGCGTCAGCGTGCTGGAGCTCTTGAAGGCCGACAAGCCCTTCACCCGCGAGAATCTTGAGCGCACCTACGTGCGCCGCAGGCGCGACTCCTGGCTGGAGCGCGAGGCCAAGATCGCCGAGAAGGCCCGCGACGGCTTCCAGGTGGGCGTGCTCCAGGGACTCATCGGCATGGGCATCACCGGCCTCACCGACGGCAAGCTGTTCTGGCCCGGGGCCTCCAAAAAGCCCCAGGACCGCATCCCCAGCGTCGAGGAATTCTTCCGGGGGCGCATCCCCGCCGAGGAAATCGACCGCATCCGCAAGGAGTGCACGGCCAAGGGCCTGCCCCTGCACGGCGCGCTCATGGACCGCGCGGGCTGGCCCGCCATCCAGTTCGACGGCCAGCTGCTGGTCTCGCACCAGGATGCGCTGCTGCTGGGCGGCAAGGTCCAGGCCCCCCCGGGCTACCGCGACCACGTGACCTTCAAGAGCAACAACCTCTGCAAGGCCTGCGACGAGAAGGTCTGCATCGAGGCCTGCTCGGGCCAGGCCATCAGCACCAACCCCGACGGCGGCACCCCGCTCTTCGACCGCGAGAAGTGCGTGCACTGCGGGGCCTGCCTGTGGAACTGCTCCAAGAACGCGCCCCAGGGCGGCGAGGCCACCAACGTGACCTTCGGCCCCGGCGCTGGCGGCCTGCACTCGGCCGAGAACTAGATCTCTTTGAGGGCCGGGGGCTGCCAACGCAGCCCCCGCCCTCGCGAAAATCCTTTTGGAAGGAGTCCTCATGAACGCATTGCAGATTGTGGTGCTCGGGTCCATCGTGCCCGACCCGTTGCAGACCCTGGAGCCCGTGGCCGGGCCCACCGGCCCGGCGCTGAAGAACGAGATGATGCTGCCCGCCGTGCTCGACCCCTGGGCGGGCCATGCCCTGTACGAGGCCGCCAACCTGGCCAAGCAGGTGGCGGGCAGCAAGGTGTACCTGGTTGCCCTGGGCCCCAAGGCCAAGCTGCAGCAGGTGATGATGAACGTGGCCCAGAAGGTGCCGTTCGAAATCGTGGTGCTGGACGGCCCGGCCGGCGGCTTTGCCGACGCCAGGGAGACGGCTGCGGCCCTGGCCGGCGCGGTGGAGAAGATCCCCGGGCTGGACAAGTCCAAGCTGCTGCTCTTCGGCGGCTGGCAGTCGGCCTCGCGCGGCACGGGCGCGGTGCTGTCCATGGTGGGCGAGCTCTTGGGCATCACCGACCAGTTCCAGGGCGTGGACGAGCTGAAGGTGGAGGGCGAGGGCTTCACGGTGCTGGAGCGCATCGAGGGCGGCAGCTACCAGAAGTCCGCCTGCTCCGCGCTGCCCGCTGCCCTGGGCTGGGCCACGGGCAACCTGCCCGAGCCGCCGAACAACCCCCAGGTGGGCATGGCCAACATGCGGCTCATCATGCCCGCGCTGCAGAAAGCTGCGCCCACCCCGCTCAAGGGCGAGGGCCTGAAGTACCTGGGGGTCGAGGTGCCCAGCCAGCGCCGCGAAACGCGCGTGGTCAAGGACATGAGCGTCGACGACATCGCCCGCGAGATCGCGGACTGGATCCGCGCCTAGGCTGCGCGGCATAAGGAGCCGATATGAAAATTCTTTTCCTTGCGCACAGCGAGGCTGACGGAACCCTGGGCAAGGCCGCCTGCGAGGCCCTGGGCGCGGCCAAGGCCCTGGGCGGAGAGTTGATCGTGGGCCTGTACGGGGCCGAAGTGCAGAAGGCCGCCGACCAGGTGGCCGGCTGCGGCGCGGCCAAGTTCCTCGGCGTGGCCGGGCCGGACTTCGCCACCGCCCGCTACGGCAGCGACGCCGCCGCCTGCGAGGCCATCGCGAAAGCCGCTGGCGCGGACCTCGTGGTCATGCCCGCCACCAGCCGGGCCAGCCGCGTGGCCGCCGGAGTGGCCCAGCGCCTGGGCGCGGCCTTCGACTCCCGCCTGACCGGCCTGGAAGTGGCTGGCGGCAAGGTCGTGGCCACCCGCTGGTTCTACCGCCAGCGCATGCTGGGCAAGATCGAGCGCGACGCGCGCCCCTGGCTCGTCACTGTCGATTCCGGCTGCTTCGAGGCCGTGAACGCGCCGGGCAGCGCCAGCCTGGAAATGCTCACCCCCGCCGTGGCCAGCAAGACCACGGTGACGGGCATCCTGAGCCCGGCGGCGGACGCCCAGACCATCCGCCCCGAGGCCAAGCTGCTGCTGGTGGCGGGCGCTGGCTGGGGCAAGACCCAGCCCGACGGGGCGAAGCACCTGGACGACGCGGCCAAGCTCATCCTGGACCTGCTCTCCGCCACGCAGTGCTCGCTTGGCAGCTCCAAGTCCCTGGTGGACCAGAGCGGCGAGGGCGCGGCCCTGCCGTTCCTCACGCACATGCACCAGGTGGGGCAGACCGGCTCCACCCCGCGCCACGCCAAGGGCCTGGCCACCTGCTGCCACGGCGAGGAGCCGCACGTGGTGGGCTGGCGGTTCATCGGCGAGCGCCGGGCCGTGAACCTGGACGCCAGCTGCGGCTGGGCCCAGGGCAAGGCCGACGTGCTCTACGTTGCCGACGCCTTCGCCGTGGTGAAGAAGGTTGCGGAGTTGTTGAAGTAGGTTGCGGACGGCTGTGGTCTGGCCGACCTGATTGGATGGCCAAGGCCGGGAGGGGTTCGCCCTTCCCGGCCTTTTTCCTTGCCCACCCCTCAGGCCCCGGCGTTGACGAAGACGCGCAAGCCGCGCTACCGTCACGGGCAATCCCGCCCCATACCGGAGCCGCCATGCCCGACCTTCGCCGCGCCCTGCCTTTGGCCCTGGCCCTGCTCGCCCTGCTTTTCGGCCTGCTGGCGCCCCTGGCCCCCGCCCTGGCCGAGTCCGCCCCGGCCACGGAGTCCAAGGCCCCTTCACAGGCTTCGGTCCGCCTGCGCGAGCTGGCCGAGCTGGCCGAGCGCATCAATGCAGACCAGAACGCCACCGCCGAGGAGCACGCCGCCAGCCGCAGCCTCACGAGCCTGCTGGCCGGGCCCTCCCCCAGCTCCGAGGCCACGGGCAAGGCCGCCCTGGCGCTCACGGAGATCGCCCTGGGCCAGGGCCGGACGGAAACCGCCACCAACCTGGCCGGGGCCGTGCTGGACATCGTGGCCAACAACTCAAGCGGCACCTGGGGCACCCTGGCCGGGCGCGCCAAGACCCTGCTCACCGTGGCCGCCAGCGTGCAGGAGGCCTACGCCGCAAGCTCGGCCACCAGCCTCTCGGCCCTGGGCGCAACCTCCCTGCCCTACGTCAACTCCGAGGCCTTCGACCGCAAGCTTTCCGACAGCCTGGCCGCCCGCCCCGCCAGCTTCGAGGTGCTCTGCCCGCTGCCCGTTTCCATGAAGAAGCTGCCAGAGCGCCGGGACAAGTGGCTCTCGGCCATCGAGAAGGCCGGCGGCAAGGTGGAGGCCGTGCCCGTGCCCGAGGCCCGCAGCTTCCTCTCCGACCTCATCAGCCTGGCCCTGAAGCTGTACGACCTGGTCACCGGGCGCGACCTGTACGAGCCCGCGAAATTCTACAACGCCACGGTGCACTACAAGCGCTCCAACGCCACGGTGGTGAAGATCGTGTTCACCCTGCGCTAGGCGGAGGCACTCCCGGCGGCGGGCGCTCCCATTGATAATGCCTCCTGGATTGTATACAAGCCAGGGAGGACAAGCACTCCTGCCGCCCCAGCCATGCCCCGCCCCCGGGCGGGCAAGCCACGGAGCCCCCCATGCGTCTGTCTGCTCAGGCCGCTCTGGCAGCCCTGGCCGCCCTGCTCTTGGCCCTCTTCCTCGGCCCCGGCACGGCCCTGGCCCAGCAGCCGCTGCTGTTATGCACCACTGACGCCCCTCCGCTCTCCCTGCCGGACGGCTCCGGCATGCTCGACGCCATCGTGCAGGAGGCCTTCCGCCGGGCGGGTCAGCCCGTCAGCCTGGTGATCACCCCCAGCGAGCGCGGGCTCATCAACGCCAACACCGGTGTGGCCGACGGCGACATCAACCGCATCGCCGGGCTGGCCAAAAGCTACCCGAACCTGGTGCAGGTGGCCGAGCCCAACATGTCCTACGAGTTCGTGGCCTTCGCCAAGCGGCCCCTGGCCCTGGCCGGCTGGGACAGCCTGAAGCCCTACAAGGTCGGGTACATCACGGGCTGGAAGATCCTGGAGGAGAACGTGCGCGCGGCCAACGTGACCCGCGTGGACACCCCGAGGCAGCTCTTCGCCCTGCTGGCCCAGGACCGGGTGGACCTGGTGCTCTACGAGCGCTGGACCGGCGAGCACCTGCTGCGCGAGCTGCAGCTTGCCGGGGCGAAGGCCCTGGAGCCGCCCCTGGCCCGGCGCGACATGTTCCTGTACCTGAACGTCCGCCACGCCGCCCTGGCGCCCAGGCTGGCCGCCGCCCTCAAGGCCATGAAGGCCGACGGGACCTACGCGGCCATCGTGGCGCGATTCCGGAGGCGGTGAGGCAGCCATGAACGGCCAGGAGCCCGCAGCCCCCATGCACGGGCCAGCCCAAGCCCCCGGCCCGGCCCCGGAGCCGGGGGCGGAAGGCCGGCGCGGCAACCTGGCGCGCCGGGTGGTGCTGGGCGTCACCCTGGTGGGCCTGCTGGTCTCGGCCATCAGCTACACCGTGAGCCTGACCTCGGAGTACGCCCGGGCCAAGGAAACCCTGTACGAGCGCTTCCAGCGCCTGGAGCGCACGGACCTGCCGTTGTTGACCCTGAGCGCCTGGACGGCCAACCTGCCCATGGCCCAGACCCAGCTGGACGGCCTGGCGGGCCGGGCCTACATCAGCTCCGTGGAGCTGACGCTGGACACCGGGCAGGTGCTGCGCGCGGGCAGCAAGGACAGCCCGGACGCCATCCGCCGCGAGTACCCGCTCGTCCACGACTTCGACGGCCGCAAGATGCAGGTGGGCCGCCTGAAGGTGGTGGCCAGCTTCGAGGAGGCGGAGGCGAACATCCGCCGCACGGCCGCGCTGCTCTTCGCCGGGCAGGCCGTGAGCACGGGCCTGAGCATCGCGCTCATCGTGCTGCTCTTCCATCTTTCCATCTACCGCCGCCTGCGGGCCATCTCGGCCTATGCCGTGGGGCTCTCCCGGTCCACCCTGGACCGGCCCCTTGTGCTGCCCGGCCGGGCCGACCGGGGCCCCGGCGACGAGCTGGACCTGCTGGCCGGGGCCATGAACGACATGCGCGAGAACCTGCGCCACAGCCTGGAGGAGCTCTCCCAGGCCAACGCCCGGCTCCAGGCCGAGGTGGCCGAGCGCTCCCAGGCCCAGGAGGACCTGGCCCGCACCAACGAGATGCTCTTCCGCAGCCAGGGCATGGCCCACCTGGGCAGCTGGGAGCTGGAACTGCCCGCGGGCCAGCTGTTCTGGTCCGGCGAGGTCTACCGCATCTTCGGGCTGTATCCGGGCAGCTTTCCCTGCACCTACGAGGCCTTTTTGCAGGCCGTGCACCCCGAGGACCGCGATGCGGTGGCCCGGGCCTACGGGGCCTCGCTGACGCCGGGGCACGAGGGCTACGAGCTGGAGCACCGCATCGTGCGGCCCGACGGCGAGGTGCGAGTGGTGCACGAGCGCTGCACCCACGAGCGCGACGATTCCGGCCGGGTGGTGCGCTCCGTGGGCATGGTCCACGACATCACCGAGCGCAAGCGCGCCGAGCAGGCCCTGGCCAGCGAGCGGCGGATCCTGGACAACATCATCGAGGGCACCAGCGACGCGGTGTTCGTGAAGGACCGCCAGGGCCGCTACCTGCGCGCCAACTCCGAGACCGCGCGCGTGCTGGGCAGGCCCGCGCGGGACATCCTGGGCCGCGACGACACCGAGCTGTTCCCCAGGGAGGAGGCCCTGGTGCTCATGGCCCTGGACCAGGCCATCATGGACAGCGGGGCGGTGCAGACCGGCGAGGAGCACGTGACCACGGTGGAGGGCCCGCGCACCTACCTGGCCACCAAGGGCCCGCTCATCGGCGCCGAGGGCGAGGTGCTGGGCCTGTTCGGCATCTCGCGGGACATCACCGAGCGCAAGCGCATGGAGCAGGACCTGATGGCCGCCAAGGAGGCCGCCGAGGCCGCCAGCCTGGCCAAGAGCGCCTTCCTGGCCAACATGAGCCACGAGATCCGCACACCCTTAAACGGCATCATGGGCATGCTCCAGCTCATGCAGGAGGAGATGCGCCCGGACGCCAAGGCCTGCGGCGGCAATGCCCCCGGCCCCTACCGGGCCGAGTACCTCCAGGCGGCCCTGGGCTCCACGCGCAGGCTCACCGCCCTGCTCACGGACATCCTGGACCTAGCCAAGGTGGAGTCGCGGCGGCTGGCCCTGCGGGCCGCGCCCTTCCGCGTGCGCGAGATGGTCGGCAACGTCTGCGAGCTTCTGGCCCTCACCGCGCGGGACAAGGGCCTGGACCTGGCCTGGACCGTGGACGAGGCCGTCCCGGCCACGCTCATCGGCGACGAGGCGCGCCTGCGCCAGGTGCTCTTCAACCTGCTGGGCAACGCCATCAAGTTCACGGACCGGGGCGGAGTCTCCCTGACGCTGCACCTGGACAGCCCGGCCGGGGCCGAGCCCCTGACCGTGCGCTTCTCCGTCACGGACACGGGCGTGGGCATCCCCAGCCACCGCATCCGCGAGATCTTCCAGCCCTTCACCCAGGTGGACAGCTCCTACGTGCGCCGCCAGCAGGGCGCGGGCCTGGGCATGGCCATCGTCAAGGGCCTGGTGGACCTCATGCGCGGCGACATCGAGGTCAAAAGCGTGGAGGGCCGGGGCACCACAGTGGTGCTGCGCCTGCCCTTCCTGGGCGTGCGGGAGGAGGCCCCGGCCAGCCAGGGCGCGAAGAGCCCGCCCCACGAGGCCGCGGCCCCCGCCCTCCGCCTGGATGGGCTCAGCGTGCTGCTGGTGGAGGACGAGGCCGTGAACCGGCTGGCCATGTCGCACCTGCTCACCCGGGAGGGCTGCCGCGTGGCCATGGCCGGAAACGGCGTCCAGGCCCTGGAGAAGCTGGAGCGGCAACATTTCGACGTGGTGCTCATGGACGTGCAGATGCCGGAGATGGACGGGCTCTCGGCCACGCGGGCCATCCGCCAGCGCGAGGCCGAGCGCGGCACGGCGCGCCTGCCCGTGGTGGCGCTGACGGCCTACGCCATGGCCGGGGACCGGGAGCGGTTCCTGGCCGAGGGCATGGACGACTACCTGCCCAAGCCCCTGGAGCTGGCCGACCTGCTGGCCGTGCTCGGGCGCATCCTGGCGCGGCGGCAGGACCGGGAGGACGGCGCGGGATAGCGTCCGGCGCCGGCATGCAAGCGGAAGGACCCCCTCCGGCGCATGCGCCGGAGGGGGCCCCTGTTTGCCCGGAGGGCCGTAAGGCTAGGCCAGCGGGGTCACGCTGGCGACGCCGGCGCTGACGCTGGCCACCAGGGCGGACAGGGCCGGGGCGGTGCCGAAGCCGGTGACGGCCAGGATGACGTCGCCGGTGCTCAGGTTGTACTCCTCAATGGCGTTGTTGAAGTAGCCCGCGTCGTCCACGCTGGCCACGGCGTCGGCGGAGCGGTAGAGAAACAGCTGCTGGCCGGGCACGCCGCCCATCAGCCGCATGGTGGAGGCATCGTAGGTCATGGGGTCTCCCGTGTTGTGGTTGGTTGCGGTTAGTTGCGGTTAGCGACGGCTAGGCGGCCAGGGCGGCATCGTCGTCGCAGTCGATCTGGACCACGCCGTCCTCGTCGATGAGGCAGGCCCCGGCGGAGAGCATGTGGTCCACCAGGTGTGCGGCCTTCTCGGGCACCCAGTCGGTGAAGACCTTGAGCTCCTGGCCCTCGGCCAGGCCCACGGCGTTTCTGTGGTACAGGAAGCACTTGCGCGTGCCGCCCGCCAGGGGCAGGCCGGTGTGGAACATCCAGGTGATGCCCAGCCAGGTGCGGCTCTCCGTGCCCTTGAGCCAGGGGTAGCGGTCCCCGGCGAAGTCCGCGCTCTTGAACTCGCTGATGTCCAGGAGCTCGTTCCACTGGTGGGCGCCCACCACGGCGAAGCGGTTGCCGTCGTCGGGCACGTCCTTGCTGTTGAGCATGGCGAAGGCCTCCAGGATCTTGGCCTTGGTCAGGCCCTTGGCGCCCTCGGCCACGGCGCTGCTGGTCTGGGCCATGCGCGCCACGATGAGCTCGTCGATCTTGCGGCCCAGGGCGTAGGCGCCCGCGTTGGCCACCACCAGGCGCTCGTCGGTGTTGGTCTTCAGCTCGTCGAGCTTGTCGACGTAGTCCGCGCCGTACCAGTCCTCCAGGGTGGCGGTGACGTTGGAATGGGCCACGTTCATGAGCGGCACGTTGCCGTGGCGGGTCTTCTTGCCCGCGGCGCCCTTGCCGTTCTTCTGGAACACGGCGGTGGCGCCGGTGACGCCGGTCTTGAGGCGCACGGTGTTGCGCAGCTTGCTGCCGCGCTGCTGGTAGGCCTCGTGCACGTCGGCCACGTACATGGCGATGAAGCTGTTGGCGATGCTGGTGGACATGCAATCCTCCAAAGTTGGGGGTTGCCGGGTGTCCCAGGGGGCTTCGCCGCGCGCCACGGAGGTGGCCGGGAGAGGGGGAGCTCGGAGGTCGCAACAGGCTGACGGGCTCCGGGGGCGCGGCGAAGCGGGGCCGGTGCCGACCCAGGCGGGCCGGACGAGGCGAAGTATAGCCCCGGTTTTTGCCCCGGGACAAAAATCTCCCATTTTTGGCCGGAAAAAGGACAAGAATTCCCTGTTGACAGGCGTTGGGCAAAGGGCCCCGCCCCGGACCACACGCGGGTTGCCAGGGGGCCCGGGCCATGGCATAACCGCGCCAAATAGCACAGCCGGAGCGCGACGCCATGAAGAAAACCGCCGCCATCGCCCTCACCAGCCGCCAGGCCATCGCCGCCGTGAACATCCTGCTCCTGGCCCTGGTGTTCCAGGGCGTGTGGGACGTGGTCCTGGACCTGCCGCTCACCGACGCGGTGCAGCACCGCATCGAGGAGATCCTGGAGGCCCTGGGCACCATCCTGGTGGCCTTCGGCGTGGCCCTGGAGGAGCGCGACACCCTGCTCAAGTTCCTGGGCGTGTACCCCGAGGGCCACACCCCGGAGCAGCGGCGCACGGACCACCACTGCCACGGCTACGGCCTGGTGCTGCTGCTGGTGGGCCTGTTCGTGGAGGTGTCGGTGTTCATCGTGCGCATGCCCGACCTGGACACCGTGG
The DNA here is from genome assembly GCA_964502805.1 of uncultured Desulfocurvus sp. GTDB lineage: Bacteria > Desulfobacterota > Desulfovibrionia > Desulfovibrionales > Desulfovibrionaceae > Humidesulfovibrio. Next base: position 67,795 of record CAZCYB010000007.1, on the reverse strand, counting down.
ACTTCGACCCGCTGCTCATCGTGGCGGGCACCGCGCTCTCCGCCCTGGGCGGGCTTTTTCTGGCCCGGCTGACCTGGCTGCTGTTCACGGTGCGCGCCCAACTTGCCGCCAACCCCGAAGAGCCGACGCCCCGGTAACCGGCCAAACACGAGGAGCCGCCATGCGCCTTCGCCTCGCCGCCCTGCCCCTGGTTTTCCTGGCCGCCTGCGCCCCGCAGGTGCTCACCCAGCCCGTGCCCGTGTCCACCGACCCGCCCGGGGCGGCCCTGTACGTGGACGGCAAGTCCGCCTGCCTGACCCCCTGCAAGCCGGAACTGGAGCGCAACCAGGACCACATCCTGACCCTGCGCCTGGACGGCTACCGCCAGAAGGACGTCATCATCAAGCGGCAGTACCAGAGCGCCAAGGTCATGCTGAACGCCATCAACGACGGCGCGCGCCAGGCGGACTTCTTCAAGGATGCCCGCTGGGGCCTGGGCGGAGGGGTGCAGTCCGTGAACAGGCAGGAGGACACCGGCGAGGCCTACGTGCTGACCCCCAGCGCGGTGAGCGTGCGCCTGGTGCCCACGGCGGGCTTCCCCGTCCTTTCCCCCCCGCAGGCGGCCCCGGCGCCCGCCCAGGCTTCCGGCCAGCCCGGCGCCCAGCCCGTCGTGGGCATGGCCAGCCTGCTCCGGCGCATGGCCCCGGACGACGAGCACATGCTAGAGAACGCCCTGGAGACCTCGCGCAGCGGCGAGCCCACGGTGTGGACCAACCCGGAGAGCATGACCGGCTTCTCCGTGGTGCCGGAGCCCGCCACCATCACCGGCTCGGGCCTGGTGGTGCGCTGGTTCACCCTGGCCGTGCGCCAGGGCGGACGCACCGACGTGGGCCACGCCCCGGCGCACCCCGTGGGGCGCGCGGAGTGGGGCGCCGCCCTCCCCGACTTCCGCCCGTCCCGGCCTCCCCCCGGGGGCCCGGCCCCGTCAGGCCAGGTCCAGGCCGCCAGCCCGCCGGTGCTCATGGGCGGCGGCGAGGCCAGCCAGGGCGACACAAGCAAGCCCGACCCCGGCGCCGAGGAGATCACCCAGGCCGAGACCATGCGCGCCCTGGGCCAGACCGCCGTGCCCACGGCCCACAAGAGCTGGGACATGGGCTCCTCGGGCTCCACCAAGACCAGCACCACCTACGGGCAGGACGGCTCGGTGAGCACCAAGACCACCACCACGCGCACCAGCGCGCGGGCCTCGGTGGGCGTGGGGCCGGGGGCGGCGGTGAGCGCCATCGGCGCCCTGCAGGACCTGCTGGGCGGGAGCAGGTAGCCCCGCCAGCCCGGCCCTTTTCCACCGGTTCCGCCAGGTTCACTCCAAGGGCGCGCAGGGCGTCCCGGTGCTCGTCCAGGCGCAGGGGCTTTTTCACGAAACCGTCGGCCCGGCCCTGGAAGTAGGCCTTGGTGACGTTGCCCGCGTCGGTCATGGCCGAGGTCATGACCACCTTGCACTCCCGCCCCGGGGCCACGCCCTGCTCGGCCTCCAGTTCGCGGATGCGCCGCAGCGCCTCCTGGCCGTCCACCTTGGGCATGTTGATGTCCATGCAGACCAGCGAATAGGGCTGGCCCTGGGCCAGGGCCAGGGCGAAGCGCTCGATGGCCTGGCAGCCGTCGGAGGCGGTGTCCGTCTGGCCGGAGGGCTCCAGCACCTTGGCCAGGCAGAGCCGGGTGGCCGGGTCGTCGTCCACGATGAGGATGCGCATGGGAGGCTCCGCTTCCTAGGCCGAGACCTTGGCCAGGGCGGCCAGGGCGGCGGCGTAGTCCGGCTCGCTGGAGAGTTCCGGCACGATCTGCACGTAGGCGAGCTTCCCGGCGCGGTCCACCACGAACACGGCGCGGGCCAGCAGGCGCAGCTCCTTGATGAGCACGCCGTAGGCCAGGCCGAACTCCGCCGCGCGGTGGTCGGAGAGGGTCTGGACCTTGTCGATGCCCGCGGCCCCGCACCAGCGCTTCTGGGCAAAGGGCAGGTCCATGCTGATGGTCAGGATCTTCACTCCGTCGCCCAGCCTAGCCGCCTCGGCGTTGAAGCGCCGGGTCTCCATGTCGCAGGTGGGGGTGTCCAGGGAGGGCACGGCGGAGAGCACCAGGGCCTTGCCCGCGTAGTCGGCCAGGGTGGCCGGGGCCAGGTCGTTGGTCAGCAGGTTGAAGCCCGGGGCCGCGTCGCCCACCTTCAGGGCCGGGCCCAGCAGGGTCAGCGGGTTGCCGTGGATGGTCACTATTCCGGTGCGTTCGGTCATGGGAGCCTCCAGAGGGGGGAAGATGCGTATTGTGTAACCTACCGCTTTTTTTCCCCGATGGGAAGGGGGGCGGCGCGCATGGCCCGGGCAATAATGTAAAAGGCCCGAATCCTTTCGGACCCGGGCGCGGAAATGAGAAAGGGGTGAGTTCTCGCGAACTCACCCCTCAGTGCGGGCTGGCGGAGCGGACGGGACTTGAACCCGCGGCCTCCGACGTGACAGGACACAGGAGCGACATAGACCCCGCCGTATCCTTACACTTTTCCGCATTCCACAACGCTGAAACGCGCTTCGTGACGCACAGGAAGCCCAACACGAGCCCAACGCACTGCCGTGAGCGTCAACGGTCAAGGTACGTTGGTGGGCCGGTGATGTTGCCTTCCTGCAATGTCCCGAGGGGGACCACCCCGCGCGCCCCCTCTCCCCCTCCCCAAGGGATAACCGCGCAGGGGGCGAATTGGGCACTGGCCACCCTTCTGGGTCCTTCCTGGGGCATGCAAACCACGGGCACTTGGGACCAAGGGCAAATCGCGCCCAAATTGGGACAAATCCATTGGAAAAATAGAATTTTTTGTGGGCCGCTTAAAGCGTGTCACGCCCTGGCTCGTCTGTGTAACCGGGGGGATGTGCAGCCATGACCGACGATCTGGGAGCTGCCGATATCCTGGCCTTGGTTGATGCGGACGTGGCCGAAGAGCAGGCGAAGTTCGGCGACACCAAGAAGCCAAAAGAAATCAAATCGGAAGAGATCCTCAAGGCCTTGTGGGACCAGGAGGACGGCGACCGAGATCTGCTGTGCCGCCTGTACCGGGGCCGCCTTTGCTACGACCACCTGGAGCAGGCCTGGTATGAGCGTGATGAGGCGGGGCATTGGCGCCTCGACAAGCACGGTAATGTCCTCACGTATATTGACGGCATCGTTGATCTTTATCGGAGAGAGGCTGCGGCTCAGTTCAAAATCATGTCGGAAACCGACGATGAGGTCGTGAGCAAGACCGCCGGGGTGCGCCGGAACGCGCTCAATAAGCGGGCCACGGACCTCAAGAAGCGCAGCCGCAAGTTGAACGTCCTGGCCCTGGCCGCCTCGGGCGAGCGGTACTTGGCGGTGTCCGGCGAGCAATGGGACGCCGACCCCTGGAAGCTCGGCGTGCTGGATGGCACGATCGACCTGCGCAGTGGCATGCACCACCCGGCCCGGGCCGAGGACTACATCCGGCTCTATGCCCCGGTCTCCTACGCCAATGCCCCGCAGGATTGCCCCACCTGGATGGCCGTCCTGGAGGAGCTGTTCGATGGCGACCAGGTGATGGTCGAGTACGTGCTCCGGGTCTTCGGCCATTCGCTCGTGGGCAAGTCGCTGGTGGAGCACTTCTTCGTGCTCTACGGCGAGGGCGGCAACGGCAAGACCGTGCTGATCGAGACGCTCTACAAGGTGCTTGGGCCCCTGGCCAGGCCCATCCCCCCGGCCATGCTCATGGATCGGGGCAAGTTCGCGGGCGACGCCGACAAGCCCAGCGCCACCAAAATGATGCTGCGGGGCCTGCGCATCGCCTGCGCCTCGGAGTCCAAACAGGGCGAGAGCTTCGACACCGCCGAGATCAAGGCGCTCTCCGGCGGCGACAAGATCACGGCCAGGGCCCCGCACGACAAGCGCCAGGTGGAGTTCGCCCAGAGCCAGACCCTGTTCCTGCTCACCAACAAGCTGCCCATCCCCCCGGCCAATGACCGCGGGTTCTGGCGCCGCATGCGCGTGATCCCTTTCGAGGTCGAGTTCGTGGATGGCGAACCCAACCACCAGCTTCGACAGCGCCGCAAGCGCGACAAGGACGAGCTGGAGCGGGAGCTCGCCAAGGAGTACCCGGCCATCCTCCGCTCGCTCGTGGAGCACGGCTTGCGCGCCCAGAAGCCGGGGGGTCTGGAGCCGCCGCCGAAGGTCCAGGCCGCCACGTCCGAATACCGCGCCGACTCCGACCTGCTGGGCATGTTCCTGTCCGCCTGGACTGAGCGCATCCCCGAGGAGCGCATCCAGGCCGGCGACCTCTACACCGGGTACGAGATCTGGTGCGCGCAGAACCGCATCAAGGCGGTCAGCGGCGTGCGCTTCGGCAAGGAGCTGCGCAAGCGGCTGCCGGTCTATGAGTCCAACGTGGTCTGGTACCAGGACATCGCCTGGAAGGCCCTGGCCGACGGGGAGGTCTCTCCAGCCGTGGCGGTGGAGGAGGAGAAGGCCAGGCGGAAGCGAGGCGGAAAGAAAGAGGGCTAGGCAAAGGGCTGGTGCAGAAGGCCACAGATACCAAAGGCCAAGAGTGGATTTAGCCCATTTAGACCACTCTAAAAAAATAGATTGAAAGTAAGTAAGTCATAAAATCTTAAGTGAATTTTCTTCAGGAAGGGCGAAAAAAGGCGAACCGACTATGAAGAACATCCTCGATCTCCTGAGGGAGGACGGTTTCACCCCGCGCAGGGTGGGGGGGCAGAACGGCGGCGAATACCATTCGCCATGTCCGGGATGCGGTGGGCGCGACCGTTTCGCCTGCTGGCCTGAGTCAACTGGTGGTCTGGGGGGCGGGCGTGGCTGGTGCCGAGGCGGCTCCTCGGCCGGCAACGGGTGCGATTGGCAGGGTGACGCAGTGCAGTACCTGCGCGATTTTCGGGGCCTGAGTTTCCGCGATGCCAAGGAATACCTGGGTGTGGTGGATGACTGGGCAGGGCGGCAGGGGCGTCCCCGAGAGAGCCGTCCTGCGGCCCCGGCCTGGGAGCCGGTTGTGGCGGCGGCGCCCACCGAGTTGTGGGCCGCAAAGGGGTTGGCCTTTGTGGAGCACTGCGAGCAAGCGCTGCCGTCTGTTCCCGAGGTGTTGGAGTGGCTGGCCCAGCGCGGCATTTCCGAGGACACGGCGCGCAGATGCCGCCTCGGATTCCACACCGGGTGTGGCGGCAAACCCGCATTCCGGCCCCTTTCGGCCTGGGGCCTGAGCGCCCCCAGAAAGCCGGATGGAAAGGAGCAGCGGCTCGTGCTGTTGCCGGGCTTGGTCGTGCCGTGGTTCGACCCGGCGTCCGGTCAGCTCCAGAAGCTCAAGGTCCGCGAGTTTCCCTGCGCCCCGTGGCCCGAGTGGGCGGCGGGCGACAAGTACCGTGAGGTCAAGGGATCGAACCAGCGCTACTCGATCTACGGCCAAGGCCGGGATGTGGCCGTGGTGGTGGAGACGGAGCTTGACGCCATCCTGCTGGCCGAGCGCCTGGGCGACCTGGCCGCGTGTGGTGTAGCCACCGGGTCGGCGCAGCGCCGTCCGGACGCCGCCGCCGCCACAGTGCTGCGGGAGGCTCGGCTCATCCTGAACGCGCTCGACGGTGACGATGCCGGGGCCAAGGCGGCCTGGACGTGGTGGGCCCAGCACATGCCCAACGCCAGGCGCTGGCCGGTGCCCAAGCGCTACGGCAAGGATCCTGGCGATCTGGCCCGGGCCGGAGTGGATGTGCGCCTGTGGGCGGAGGCCGGGATCAGTCGCCACGCCCCGGCGTTGCTCACCCGGCAGCCCCGGGCTCAAGCCGAGCAGCCCCGGTCGGTGCCAGCGGTGGCCCAGGTTCCGGCGCCCGGCAAGGTGGCCACGGCCTGGGCCGTTCCGGCGTGCGCGCTTGACGCCATGCAGTTGCCCGCTGGCGCTCCAGGTTTGGAGAACATCCTGCGGGCGCTGAGCGCGAAGCCCCTGGGCGAGCCAGGCTGTCTTGTGCCCTGTCCGCGCACCAGGCCGCCCTACTGGTGGACCTACGAAGAGGGCTGCGCTGGTTGCGCCGGGCACCCCGGCTGCCTCCTCGACCTGCTCAGGTCCGAGAAATTTCAGGCGGCCGTGGCGGGGAGTGGTCCCGCCACGGCCAGGGAACAGAAACAGGAAACGGAGGTTTAGGCGGCAAGGAGAGGGTTGCCGCCAGGAGCTGGAACTCCTGGCGGCGACCGGATGATGCGGCATCCGACCAGGTTGACCCCAACCCTCACACCATAAGGCGGCGTGGGGATAGCACGGGAAAGGTCGGATGGTAAAGTTGAGTGTTGAAGAAGTGGAGAGGCAGAACGCGATGTTGATGGAAACCGGAAAAGCCCTGTTCGGGGATGCGGCGACCCTTCGGATCATGGATCCGAAGAGTCTGCTCCTGCGTGGGCAGAACGCCCGGTTCTTCAAGAAGGAGGTGTTCCAACAGTTGGTGGAGAACATCCGGTCCGACGCCCGCCTGTCCTCGGTGCCCCTGTGTCACGACACGACGGGAGGGTGCGAGGTGTTGTCCGGGAACCACCGCGTGAAGGGCGCCGTGCAGGCGGGCGTCCCGTGGATACTGGTGATGGTGCTCGTGCAGCCGCTGGAGCAGGGTCGCCAGCTCGCCATCCAGCTCTCGCACAACGCGCTGGTGGGCCTGGATGACCCAGGCATTCTGGCCTCGCTCTGGGCCAGGATCGACGACGTGCGCGACCGCCTCTACGCAGGACTCTCCAGCGAGACCATGCAGGACTTGGAGAAGGTCAGGCTGGTGCAGTTCACTACCCCGAGCCTCGCCACGCGCACGCTGACCTTCGCCTTCGTCGAGGAGGAGGCCGACCTCGTGGATCGGATTGTGGCGGAGCTGTCGGCCTACTCCGGGAGCGATGCGATCTATGTCTCGGCCATGGCCCAATTCCAGCCGTTCTTCGACGCCCTGCAGGCCACGAAGAAGCGGGAGAACGTCAAGAACGCCTCGCTGGCCATGCTGCGCCTTGTGGCTCTGGCCAGGAAGGGCATGGAGGTGGAGCAGTGAGCTTCGTCGGCGCCGTGGCCGCCCCGGTGCGGCAGGTTCTGGCCAGCTACGCGGCCTCGATCGCTCACCCCGTTCTGGTGTGCGGCGCGGGCAACTTCACGGTCCCGAGCGTGCTGCGCAGCGGCGGGTATGCCGGGGCCATCAAGGCCTGCGACGTGTCGCTCTACACCTCGGCCCTGGGCTCCTACCTCACGGGGACCATGCTGGATGTCCGCGAGCGCACGGACTGTCCAGAGCATCTCCGCGGGCTGCTGCGCACCGGGAGCCCCCTGGATCTGGCTGCATCCATAGCCTTGCTGCTGGACCTGCGCGAGGTCTGGCGTGTGCGCAACCCGTTCCAGGAGCGCGCGGTGAACCTGCACAGGGCGCGGTGGGAGCAGTTGCTCGCCGACACCCGGACACGCCTGGAGGCCTTCCGCAACCATGTCGGCCCCGTGGAGTTCGCTCCCCGCGACGGGTTTGACTTCCTGCAGGAGCATGGGCCCGAGCACGCTGTGTTCGCCTTTCCTCCCACGTACAAGCGTGGCTACGAGAAGCTGGAGGCCCTGTTCGGGGCCGTGCTGGAATGGACGCCCCCGCAGTACCGCGAAATGACGGACGGCAGCCAGGAGCTTTACGAGCTGGTGGCCCGCTTCGAGTCCTACTTCGTGGTGCTGGAGAAGGACATCCCCGAGGCCCGGGCCATCCTGGGCGAGCCGGTGGCCGTGCTGCCCAGGGGCAGAGGGACACGGACGTACATCCTCGCCCGCAGCGCGCCACGCAAGATCGTGATGCGCAAGGTGGCCAAGAGCCAGGCCGTTGGGCCAATCCGGTCGGCGGACAAGGCCATGACCGGAAAAGAACGGCCCGGCCTGGCCCCCCTGGCGCTGGCGCAGACCATCCGGCTCAACGAGCTCTTCCTGTCTCCGCGCATCGACTACTTCACCGGCGGGGTCGGTCTCTCCCTGGCCTTCACCCTGGACGGGGAGATTTTCGGCAAGGCCGACTTCGCGCCCTCGGCCCACCAGTGGAAGCTGCCGGAGCCTGGAGCCATGATCTACCTCATGAGCGACCTGGCGGTCTCCAGTCTGGTTCCCCGCCTGTCCAAGCTGGTGCTGCTCTGCCTGCTCTCGCGCGAGGTGAAGAGCCTCGTGGATGGCCGGTGGCTGGAGGATTTTTCCTGGGTGATCACGACGGCCTTCGCCAGTGGCCCGGTGAGCATGAAGTATCGGGGCGTGTTCGACCTGCACACCAGGAAGGCCCAGGGGGCGGGATTCGCGCTGAACTACTATGCGCGCTTCGGGCAGTGGGGACTTGCGGATGCACATGAAATCTGGTGCAAAAAATATGTTAAATAGCATGAATTGTATGAAAAACTATTGCATGGCGCAGCCAATTTGGTAAGTTTTACGCATGGTTACACATTAACCCTTACCAAGGAGGAAGCGCTGTTGGACACTGTTGGAGACATGGTTGTGGTCAGCACCTACACGCGCAAGATGGCCATTGAGGACTGCGTGCTCATGGACGTGTCGGACACGGCCAGGGAGGCGGGGATTGTCTACCCCGTGGCCCTGACCGAGCGCGTGGTCAACGAGGTGGTGATGCCGGACGAGCAGTCGGCGGCGCAGGGCCAGGACGCCGAAGGGCGACTGTGGGACGTGCTCTGGATGTTCCGCACCATCGCCCCGGTCACTCCGGACTCACAGTTCGAGTACGACTTGCTGGTGGTCCAGCAGGGCAAGATGCAAACCGTGCGCCTCAAGGCTGTCTGCGGCCCCGGCGACCACGGCGAGCCCGTCATCACCATCATGTTCCCGGGAGAGGACTAGAAAGCCCCCTTTCGGGGGCTTGAGGAAAACGGGGCCAGGCCCCTTCGTGGTGGATTGAGCCTAGCCCCGGCCAACACCAAACGTCAAGGAGAGAAGCCATATGACGATTCCGAGCAACTTCACCCGCCGGGCCGCCTTCGGCCTGGGCATGCTCAAGGACATGAGCGATTTGGCGGAGGGCGTGGGCCTTGGCTGCGACATCGCCATTTCCCAGGCCGCAAGCGCCAAGCTGGCTGGAATTGCGGGACCGCACGAACCGGAGGTGGATTTTGAGCACCAGGCCGCGTGGTGCTTCCGCCTGCACGAAAGCGGCCTCCTGCCTGCCCTGGATGCACCCGGCGGCGGCCTGCTCTACCGGGCGCTGCTGAACAACCACGGCACCCCGGTGGATGTCGCACTCAAGGGTGTCCGCGGGCGTGGCGACTTTGCCGAGCCGGTCCTCACCATCATGCTGCCCGAGGAGGTGTTCGAGTTCACCGGGCGCCTCATCAGCCTGCGGGCCGAGTACGTGTCCCTGCTGGCGCCCTTCGTTTCCACCGAGGCCGGGCAGGTCCCCATGAACTGCCTTCGGGTGGAGCCCGCCCCCGGCGGCGGCGCGCTGCTGGTGGCCATGAACCAGCACGCCATGGGCGTGTTCCACGACCCGGACGCCTACTGCGAGGAGCCCCTGAACCTGCGCCTGCCCAAGGAGCTGCTGCGCAACTGCAAGCCGAAGTGGAACGACGTGGGCCAGCGCCGCATCGTCCTGGACGGCGGCAAGGCCACGGTGGAGGGCGGCGGCGGGCGCGTCTACTACATCGAGCCCGAACCCATCCTGGAGGACGGCACCTACCCCAACTGGCGCGCCATCCTGGACAGCGCCGTGAGCGCCGCCGCGAGCACCGGAGGGGCTGTCCCTTCCCCGCTGTACAAGGCCGAGGGCCTTGTCCTCTTCCACTTCCAGGCTGGCCAGAGCGGCGGCATCCGGCTTTACCCCACCGGCCACGAGCGCCCGGTGGTGGTGCGCAATGAGGGCTACCCCTCGTTCGTGGGCGTCATCATGCCCCTGATTGGAGGTGAGACTGCGGCCTCGCCCAGGCCCGCCTGGATGGCGGCGGACGATTTCGAGTCCCTGGACGGAATCACGCAGGCCGTTGAGGCCGCGATGATCCAGTAACAACTAGCCGTCGGTCGGGGGCCCAGCGCCCCCGACCGCGCAAGGAGAACCATGATCTCGACCTCGTATTTCGACAGCCAGGCTCCGCGAGAGCGGAAAGTCTGCATTGCGCGCAAGTGCCCGCGCGGCTGCCCCTGCCCGCAGTTCGTGGAGTTCGCCCCGCTCGACCCCTGGGCCAAAGGGGATTGGCGCGCGCGCTACCGCCAGGAGCTGGCCGAACGCTTCCCAACCCCGGAAGCCCTGCGCTCCGCCCTGGCCGGGGTGGAGGCGTTGGTGTCCGAGCCCATCCTCTGCTGCTATGAGCGCAACTCCGCGCAGTGCCATCGCCGCGTTCTGGCCCAATTCGCCCTGGATGTGCTCGGCATGGTCATACCCGAGTGGACCCCTCACCCCACGCTGCTGGGCTAATTTTTTTTGCCGATCAAACGTAGCGACCTCATCAAGGCCCTGTCGGAGTCCGATGCCACGCAACTGGCGGTGCTCATGGCCGCCCGCGAAAACGCCAAGCGTGCGGCCCTGGAGAACTCCAGCAAGTCGAACCTGGATGCCATGCGCACTGCGGAGCGGATGCTCGCCGAGTTCCGGACGGCGCACGGCCTGGACGACGACGGCTCCCCGCCGACCTTCAAGAACATCCCCGAGGTGCACCGGTTCTTGACCGCCCAGGGCTACAAGGTGGGTCTGTCCACCCTGTACCTCGACAAGGCCAAGATGAAGAAACGCAACGGGGTCTTCACCCTGGCCGTGGTGGAGCGCTACGCCAGGGACAAGGGGCTGGAGAGGCTGTCCGGCCCAGCCCAAGACGACGGAGCCGGGCCGAGCCAGCCCCCCGCGCCGGAAGCCCGCCGCGCCGACGCCGACGCCGCCCTCAAGGAAAAACGCGGTCGCATTCTGGACGTGCAGTACGCCAGGGAGGTCGGGGGGCTCTTCCCGGCGGAGGTGGCCGAGCGCGAGTTCGCCGCGCGGGCCCAGGCTTTCCGCCTCGGCCTGGAGGGCTGGGCCTCCAAAGTGGGCGGCGACGTGGCCGGGCTGTTCGGCGCGGATCCGGCGCAGGCCGCCGAAGTAGTGGCCCTGGTGGGCGGCGACAAGGCCAAGGCCGAGGAACTGGTGGCCTGGGCGCTGGCCCGCGTGCCCGCCTTCGTGGCGCTCTTCGTCGACGAGCTGGCCAAGGCCCTGGGCGATTATGCGTCCGGGCTCTGGCTCACCAGGGAGATGAGCGACCACATGCGCGCCTGGGAGGAGTCCCGCGCCATGCGCCAGGTCAAGGAGTTCCGCGAACTCTGCCGCGATCTGGGCGCCGACGAAGGCCAAGCGGAGCGGCTCTCCGCGTCGTTCATGATCTGGCGCAAGGTGGGGCGGATATGATGGAGCAGGCGGTGCAGTGGCCGGGAGGGGCGCCCATCCAGTGGTTCCCAGGCGAGCTGGCCGTTCTGGAGAACATGGCGTGGGCCGGCACCTATGGATGGACCTGTCGGCACTTCCGGCTCGTGGTCGGTCCCCAGGCCGGCCGCCTGTGGGACGCGGACTCCGCGCCCTACGCCAAGGGCGTCATGGACATGTGGGACCGGCCGGAGGTGCGCAAGATCTTCCTCATCGCCCCCAGCCAGGGCACCTACAAGACCACCGTGGCCTACGCCTGCGGCTTCGCCAGCCTGTGCCGCAAGCCCGGCCCGCTGGGCGTGGCCATGCCCGACGAGGAGGCAGTGGAGCGGGTGTTCCGGGAGCGCATCATCCCGCATGTGCGCCAGACCCGGCCCCTGGCCGACCTCCTGGCCGCAGACCGCTATGCGGAGCGCAAGACCAGCCTGATGCTGCGCAACGGCTCCATGGTGCATGGCCTCTGGACCGGCTCGGAGTCCCGCATGTCCTCGGTCTCCGTCGAGAAGCTGCTCATCGACGAAGAGGACGCCTACCTGGACAAGGGGGCCGTGGCCATCCTGGAGGAGCGCGTCCTGGCCTTCCCGTTCACGAGCAAGATCCTGCGCTTCTCCAAGCCGCGCGGCACCGAGGAGGCCTCCACCATCTGGCGCGACATGAAGGCCGAGGCCCAGGTTCTGTTCAAGTGGCGCGCCGTGTGCCCGGCCTGCGCCACGCCGCAGGTCATGGAGCTGGAGAACATCAAGGTGCCCGACGGCGTGCGCGATCCCAAGGAGATCATGGACAAGCGGCTCGCCCGCTATGTCTGCCCGCACTGCCAGTATCAGTGGACCGACTACGTGAAGAACGTGGCCGTGGCTTCCGGGCACTGGCACCCGGACAGGGACGTGGCCGCGCCCACGGTGGTGGCCTTCCATCTGCCGAGCTGGGTGGGCATGGGCATGAGCCTGTCCAAGGTCATGGCTGACTATTTCAAATGCCAGCGCGGCGGGCACAAGGCCATGTGCTGGTTCGACAACAGCCACAAGGCCATCCCCTACTCCGTGATCACCGCCCAGGCCGACGAAGAAGTGTTGGAATCCCAGAAGGACCACGGCAGGGCGGCGCAGACCGTGCCCGACGGCGCGGTGGCGTTGACCTTGGCGGTGGATACCCAGCAGGCCGAATTCTACTGGTCCGTGTACGCCCACGCCGTGGAGCCCCGGGCCGAGTGGTTGGTGGACTATGGCCGGGCGGCCAGCTTCGCGGAGCTGGCCGAACTCGCGTTCCGGACCTCCTACCCGCGCGAATCCGGCGGGGAGCGCCTGGGCATCTGGCGCGCGGCCATAGACTCGGGCGGCACGCGAGAATCCCCCCTGGAGCCCTCGCGCACCATGCAGGTCTACCGATGGCTCCTGACCGTGCCTCCGGGGAAAGTCTTCGCCACCAAGGGCATGAGCTACACCAGGCCGGGAACGCACGTGCACTGGAACCTGCTGCAAAAGTTCCCGGACGGCACGGCCATGAAGGCGGGCCTCAAGCTCTTCCACATCGACACGGACGCCTTCAAGAGCGAGGCCGTGTGGCGCATGGCGGGCGAGGAGGGGGCCGACCCCCTGCGCTTCCACGCCAGCACCACGCCGGACTATTTCCGCCAGCTCCTGGGCGAGCGCAAGCAGTTCAAGGACGGCCGCGAGGTCTGGGTCAGGGTGCGCAAGGACAACCACTGGTTCGACACGCTGGTGCTCCACTTGGCCATGGCCCACTTCCAGTGGGCGCCGTCGCTGGCCACGGTGGCGCAGGCCATGGCGGGCAGGCCCGGCGAGGCCTCGGCCCCGCCGCCTGTTCCGGGCATGAGCACAGGCCCCGGCCCCGGCGTACGGGGCGGCGGTCCCAGCACATTCGGCGGCTCCGGGCCGTCCTGGAGGAGATGATATGTCGGAATCCGAAAAGACGGATCTTGGCCCTGGCCGGAGTCTCCGCCAAGTGTGCCACAGCCTGGGGTGCAGCCGCAGCATGTTCTACGTGCTGCTGGGCGAAGGGAGTTTCCCGCACGCCTATTACGTGGGCCAGAGCGTGCGTGTGCCCCAGGGGGATATCGATGCGTACAGGACGCAACACAGCTACGCGCGAAAGCGCGGCGAGACAGGGTGAGTTTTCCGCCCGGATCACACATTGTGTCCACAGGTGTCCACAGCGTACCTTGCCGTCCAATGACTTCGCCGGGCTCGGACGCGTATCTTCGCGGCCATGTCCGAGTATCTCTCGCTCTACACCGACGCCGAGCTCGATGAGCTCATCGCCCTTTGGAAGCAGGCCCTGGCCGACGTGTCCCTGGGGCAGAGCTACACCATCCACAACCGCACCCTGACCCTGGCCAACCTGGCAGAGATCAAGTCCGTCCTGTCCGGCCTGGCCCGCGAGAAGGCCCGCCGGGAAGGCCGCGGGGCTCCGCGTGTCGTCACCTGCCGCATCGAGAGGGTCATCTGATGGCGGCCCCGGTGGTGCTCCGCCCCCGGCTCCGCGTCGGCCAGGCCAGGCCCGTGCGCCGGGTGGCCGCCTCCTACGGCGGCACGCTGGCCAACTGGCACCCTCAGCGCGTGGTGCGCCAGCAGGAGCCCTACGACCGCGAAGTCATGCAGACCCGCAGCGAAGACATCGTGGCCAACGACGGCCACGCCTCGGCTCTGCGCGGCACCATGACGGTCAACGCCATCGGCACCGGGCTCACCCCGCAATCGATGCTGGACGCGGCCGCGCTCGGCATCAGCCAGGACCAGGCGCGCGAGATCGAAAAGGCCCAGGAGCGGGCCTTCCGGCTCTGGACGCGCGAGGCCCACGTGGCCCGCACCATGCACTTCGCCGACTGCCAGCAGCTCTGCATCGGCGGCGTGGTCACGTCCGGCGAGTATGTGTGGATCGGGCGGATGCTGGATGAGCAGAAGCGGTTACTCAAGGGCCGCAAGTTCAGCTTCGCCCTGCAGGATGTCCACCCCCTGCGCCTCAAGACGCCGCCCGAGCAGGTCCTCAATGACGCCGTGCGCGACGGCATCCTGCAGGATGAGGACGGCGAACCCCTGGGCTACTGGTTCAACAATTCCCAAAGCGTGGGCTTTGGTGCCTCCCTTGAGGAATTCCATTTTGTGGCCGCGCGGCAGGGGCATCGCCAGCTCGTCTTCCACGGCTATCGCCACACGGAGGTCGAGCAGGCGCGCGGCATACCCCTGTTGGCCCCGGTCATCAAGCTCTTCCGCGACAAGTACGACTTCCTGGACTACGAGGTGGTGGCCCAGATCATCACCGCCTCCTTCCCCATCGCCATCGAGAGCGAAAACCCCAAGGACTACGGCCAGACGCTCCCGGCCCAGGGTGACAAGCGCTGGTACCAGAGCGTCGCCCCGGCGCAGATCATCTATCCCAACCCCGGCGAGCGGGTGAATCCCATCACCAGCAACCGCCCCGGGAACAACTTCGACTCCTTCTTCAAGCTCATCCTGAAGACCCTGGGGGCGGTGGCGGGCATCCCCTACAACCAGATCCTCAAGGACTTCTCGGACACCAACTACAGCAGCGCCCGCGCGGCTCTGCTGGAGGCCTGGCGCGTCTACCAGGACTACCGCGCCTGGCTGGTGCGCAAGTTCTGCCAGCCCGTGCGCGAGCATGTTCTCGAGGAGGCATGGCTGCGCGGCATGTGGACCATCCCCCAGGGCGCGCCGGACTTCTACGCGGCCATGGACCTGTACACCGCCTGCCGCTGGACCCCGCCGCCGCGTGGCCACGTGGACCCCTACAAAGAGATTATGAGCCAGATCAAAGGGCTGGACAAAGGGCTGCTCAATTACGCGGGCGTGCTGGGCGAGCAGGGGGAGGACTGGGAGGAGGCCTTCGACCAGCAGGCCCGCGAGCTCAAGGCGCGCCAAGATCGCGGGCTCCCCACCGGCCAGGCGGCAAACGACCAGCCCGACCCCTTGGCCTTCATGCCCGAAGCCCCCCCGGCGCGGCCGGGGACATAAGCGAGGTTCCCATGCCCCTGAGTGATCTTCTGCCTCCCTATTGGGCCATGCGGCCCGAGTCGTTGCGCAAGGCCATGACCGAGGCCTCGACCATCAAGAGCTTCGGCGACGTTCAGGCCGGGCCCGCGTCCAAGGGCGCCGAGGCCGCCCCCGGCGAGCGCAGGCCCTACCGCGTGGACAACGGCCTGGCCGTCATTCCCATCCAGGGCAGCCTGATCAAGGAGTTCCACTACCCGCCGTTCTGGACGAGCTACGTGGTGGTCCGCTTCAAGCTCGAAACCGCCCTGGCCGACCCCGAAGTGCGGGCGATCCTGCTCGACATCGACAGCCCCGGCGGCTCCGTGGCCGGATTCCTCGACCTGGCCGAGGCTGTGTACGCGGCACGCTCGCGCAAGCCCGTCTACGCCTGGACCGACGGCATGGCCTGCAGCGCGGCCTATGGCATCGCCGCCGCCGCCAAGGGCTTCGCGGCCTCCCCCACGGCGGAGGTCGGCTCCGTGGGCGTGGTCTGGGTCCACACGGAATGGACCAAGTACGACGAGCGCGTGGGGCTCACCGTCAACGTCCTGCGCGCGGGCGAGTTCAAGGCCCTGGGTAACGAGTGGGAGGCCCTGGACGAGAAGGCCCGCGAAGTCCACCAGGCCACTCTCGACGGGATGTACGAGCTGTTCCGGGGCTTTGTGGCCAAAAGCCGCGGGGTCTCGGCGGAGAAGTTTGAAGACTGGGCGGAGGGCAAGGTCTTCCTGGCTGGCGATGCGGTGAGCGTCGGCCTGTTGGACCGGGCCTGCGCCAAGGACGAATATCTGGAGTCCATCAAACTGGAGGTCAACATGAAGGTCAGCGATTTGCGCACCCAGTTCCCCGAAGCCGTGAAGGCCCTCGAGGACGAGGTCGCCAAGAACGCCTCCGAGCAGTCGGGGAAGGCCGTTGCCGAGGGCAAGGGCATGGTTGTGGAACTCGCCGGCGTGTTGTTCGGCGAGGAGGCCAAGAACAAGCTGGGGGCCGTCGTGGAGGCCAACCTCACCGCCGAGCAGGCCGCCAAGCTGGGCCTGGCCGGAGCGCAGGCCCCGGCCGGACAGGACAAGAGCGCCGACATCCTGGCCGCGCTCCAGCAGGGCGACCCGACCGGCGTGAAGCCCGGCAGTGGCGCGGCCAAGCCCGGAGCGAACCCCCTCATGAAGGCCGTGAAGCAGATGGCCGGGGACAAGGAGTAAGCCATGATCATCCGCGAACCCAAGAACATCAGCGACATTCTGCACAAGGAGCTGGATCCCAGCTTCTCGCGCGTGACCGTGCAGGTCATGCAGGGCCAGAACCTGGCCATGGGCACGGTGTACGGCCGCCGCGCCGTCTCCTGTCCCGAGGTCGGCACCGCCAAGGCCGGGAATACCGGCAACGGCACTGTGGAGTTGGTCTCCCCCGGCCCGGCCGTGAGCCTGGGCAGCTACCGCCTGGTGTGCACTAAGGCCGAGGCGGACGGCGGCGTGTTCGCCGTGTTCACCCCCGAGGGTGTTCGCCTGGCCGACGCCGCCGAGGGCGCATCGTACGAGCAGCCGCACATCAGCTTCGTGGTCAACGACGGCACCACCGACTTCGCCGTGGGCGACGAGTTCACCATCGCCGTCGCCGAGGGCGATGGCAAGGTGGGCATCCTCGCCCCCGAAGCCCTGGACGGGCAGCAGGTCGCCTGCGGCGTCATGATCACCGGCTGTGACGCCACCGTGGCCTCGGTGCGCGGCATCGGCATCGAGCGCGACGCCATCTTCGACCTCGACGGCCTGGTCTGGCCCGAGGGGATCACCGCGCCGGAGAAGGCCCAGGCGCTCAAGCAGCTCGCGGACCGTCGTATCCTGGTCCGCAAGGGAGTGTAGTCATGATCAACCCCTTCGCCGACGAGTCCGTTTACGGGCTCTTCCCGCTCACCAGCGCCGTCAATCTCATCCCCCTGAAGTACGGGCGGCTGAACCAGCTCGGCCTGTTCGTGCCCCAGTCCCTCACCAACGCCGTCGTCATCATCGAGCAGCAGAACCACATCCTGCGCCTGCTGCCTTCCAAGCCCAAGGGCTCCGACGGCAGCAAGAGCCAGCACGGCAAGCGTTCCGTGCTCAGCTTCAAGGTGCCCCACATCCCGGTCGAGGATGTGATCCGGCCCGAGGAGTACAGCGGCCTGCGCGCTTTCGGCACCAACTCCCAGCCGGATGTCTTCGCCAACGTCATGGCGCGCAAGCTGGCCGCCAACCGCGCCAAGTTCGAGATCACCTGGGAGTACCTCAAGATGGGTGCCCTCAAGGGGCTCATCATCGACGGCGACGGCGTGACCGAGCTGTACAACCTGTTCGCGCACTTCGGCCTCACCCAGAAGGTGGTCAACTTCGAGCTGGATGACGAAACCACCGACGTCCAGGCGAAGTGCTTCGAGGTCTCCCGCCACATCGAGGACAACCTCATGGGCGACATCTCCAGCGGTGTGCGCATGCTGGTGTCCAGCGAGTTCTTCGACAAGCTCACCGCGCACCCCAACGTCCTCAAGTTCTACCTGGGCCACGCCGAGGCCACCCGCCTGATCGGCGGCGATCCGCGCAAGGGCTTCCTGTTCGGCGGCATCGTCTTCGAGGAGTACCGGGGGCGCGCTCCCGGCGGCGAGAGCGGCGAGATGATCCGCTTCATCGGCGCGGGCGAAGCCCACGCCTTCCCCGAGGGCACGGCGAACACCTTCACCTGGAACGTGGCCCCCGGCGACTTCCTGGAGACCGTGAACACCCCCGGCCAGGAGATCTACGCCAAGCAGGAGCTGAAGAAGTTCGACAAGGGCGTGGAGATCTGGATGGAGAGCAACCCTCTTCCGCTGTGCCTGCGCCCCGGCGTGCTGGTCAAGGCGGTGATGCAGTAGTCCCTGTCCCCCTCATGTGCCGCGCGGGCCTGGCTTTGCCCCGGCCAGGCCCGCGCCCTCTCGGGCCGGGGCGACAAAACGAAAAGGACGGCGCATGGAGCCCACCGGAATAGCTCCCACGACTGTCGCACTGCTGGCTGTCATCGTGTCCCTCATCAGCGTCGTGGTGACGGTTTTGGTCATGAAGCGCAACAGCGACGACCGCTACATGACCAAGGAGCAGTGCGGGTCCGAACGCCAACTCCTGTGCACCAAGCTGGCGACCATCGAGCGCGAGATGCGCGACGAGCGCAAGGCCTACCAGGAGAGCCTGGAGAAGAGCGGCAAAGCCACACGCGAGGAACTCGCCTCGCTCAAACGCACGCTGCGCATCGCGCTCAACATGTGCCGGGCCCTGGTGGCCCATTCCGACATCGAAGACGAGACCAAGGCGTCCATCCTCAACAACGACGGAGGCTCGCAATGAGCGCCATCTCCCTCATCAAGTCCGCCCGGCCCTGGCAGCTGCTGGGCCTCTTCCTTTTCGCCATGGGGCTGGGCCTCTGGCTGTTCATGACCATGCCCGCCGACCTCTCCCGCCTGCCCGGCCCGGTGGCCAAGCTCATCCAGGCCCACTGGCGCACCTGGCTGGTGATGTGGTTCGCCTTCCTGGGCCTCATGATCGATATGCTGGTTTTCTACCGCTCGCGACCGGGCGGCACCACCGACGCCGTGGAGCGGGGCAGGCGCGAGCAGAGGCGCGCCGTCATCATGGCAGCCGTCACTGTGGCCGGGGCGATGTCGTTATGAGCCGCGCCGTGAAGAGAGGGCTGCTGCTCATCCTGGCGGCGACGCTCCTGGCCGCGAGCGTCGGCCCGCTGTGCTCCTCCGAGGCCCGGGCCTGGGGCTACCCGCCCAGGGCCGAGCACTACCGCCGGGAGCTCGTCCGCTGCGCCCAGTACGTGTTCGGTCTGGGCGCGCCCATAGCGGTGCTGGCCGCCCAGGTCCACCAGGAGAGCGCGTGGAATCCCGAAGCCCGCAGCGCTTATGCCGCGGGCCTTGCCCAGTTTACGCCGGACACGGCGCGGGACATGGCCAAGTGGTACCCCGAGGAGTTGGGCAGCGCCATGGCCACCAACCCGCGCTGGGCGCTCCTGGCCCTGTGCCGTTACGACCAGCGGCTCTTGGGCATGTTCCCCAACGCGGCCACCGGGGCCGACCGCTGGGGCCTGGCCCTGGCCAGCTACAACGGTGGGGCCGGGCACATCCTGAAGGAGCGGGCCTTGGCCAGGGCCCAGGGCCTCGATCCGGAGCGCTGGTTCGGCCATGTGGAAACCGTCCGCGGGTCGCGCGCCCTGGCCTTCTGGCGCGAGAACCGGGACTACCCGCAGCGGATATTGCTCCGCCACCAGAGGCTGTACCGCGACTGGGGCCCGGGCGTGGACGTGACGGAGGTGGCCCGATGATCCCCACCCTGCCCGGCACCAGCAACCGCACGGCCCTGTACATCGTCGCCGCCGTGTGCGCCGTGCTCATCGCCCTGCTGGCCGGTGGCTGGTGGGGCTGGACGCGCGGCAGCGCCAGCGCCCGCAACGAGATGCAGGCCGAGTACAGCGCTAACCTGGCCCAGGCCACGCGCGAGGCCGCCGCCAAGCAGCAGGCGGCCCAGGTGTTCGCCAACGGCCTGGCCGTGGAGCTTTCCAAAACCAAGCGCACGCTGGAAGCGGAGCGCGTCACCCTGCGAGGGAGGATCATCCATGCGGCGTCTGCTGTGCCTGCTGATTGTGCTTTCGGCCCTTCTTTTGTGGAGCTGTGGAACCAGGCCCTCGGCCTGCCCGCCGCCGATGTGCCCCAAGCCGGTGCCCCCGGCGGAGCTGCTCGAAAGGCCCCCGCCCCCGGCTCCGCTGGCCCCGGGCTACAGCAGCAGGTGACTCCGGCGGATGCCCTGGCCCACATCATAGACTACGGCCAGTTCTGCCGCACTGAGCTGGCCCGGCGCGACCAGCTGCAGGAGCTGGTGCGGGGGTGGGCGCAATGACCACCACCCCCTTCACCGCCATGCTCGCCCGCCAGGCGCGCCAGGTCTTCATGGACAAGGCGCGCTTCGCCGCCGCGCTCGTGGTGGACGGCCGCACGGTCACGGCCATGTGGGACGACTCCATGCGCGCGGGCATGGTCGGCACCTCCGGCGGGCTCGATGAGGCCATGTACGGCGTCAACGTGGAGCGCCGTCTCCTGCTGGTGCTGGACGACGGCGCCATGCCCCGGCCCATGTCCGGGCAGGAGCTGTGCGTGGCCGGGGTGTACTGGCGGGTCGGCCCGGTGCGCGACCGCGCCGGGATCTTCGAGATCGAGCTCACCCGCAACCTGTCCTGAGGCCGCCATGAACAGCAGACTCCGCGAGCTTGACCACTTTTTCGGCGTGGCAGTCACCATGGACGCCAGCGACGTGCAGCTCGCCGTGTCCAGGGTGGCAAAAGCGTTCCCGGAGCAGGCCGGTCGGCTGGCCGCCCTTGCCCAGCGCAAGGCGCTGACGGCCCTGCGCCAAGTCGTGGTGACGGATCTCCGCGAGGAGACCACGCTTGACCGCCCCGTCATCGCCAAGGCCGTGCGCACCAGAACGCCCAAGAACCGCCACGGCCTGGTCGAGGGCGCCGTGCGCGTGGCCACCACTCGCCTGCCGCTCATCCGCTACGCCCGCGGGATCACCCCGCTGCGCGTCACCGCCGAGCGCGGCAAGCGGCCCCAGGACTGGCAGGCCCTGAGCTACCGCCTGGAGCGTAAAGGCAAGCAGTACGACAACGATTCCGCGATGGATGGCCAGTCCAGATTATTCATCGCCAAGATGCGTTCCGGCCATGTCGGCGTGTTCTCCCGCCTGTTTGGATCGTTGTCCGAAGAGACCGGCCCCTCGGCCCAGTTCTTCGTCGCATCGGACGAGAAGCGCCAGCGCTATGATGGCATCCTCGCGGCCCGCTTCCTGGAAGCGCTGGACCAGGGCGTGCCGTCGCTGGGAGGTCGCCCGTGAGCGCCTTCACCCTCATGCTGGCCATGCGCGCGCATCTGGAGGAGCAGCTCCACGAGCTGCCCCTTGCCACCCCCGGTCGGGACCAGCGCCCGGACGGGGTCCGGACGGCCAGGGTCTTCATCGGCGATCTGCCGCCCAAGCAGGATGGCCCGGACCAGGAGTTCCCCTTCGTGCTCTTGCAGGCCAAGTCCGGATTCGGAGTGGGCCACGCCGACGACAAGGCCGAGGTGCTCATCCGCTGCGGCGTTTACAGCCGCGAGGAGGGGGCCGCCCGCGAGGCCGCCGAGGAGGACCTCTCCAACCTCGTGTCCCATATTCGTCGCCGGTTGCGCCCCTTCGTCGCGGAGGCCCTGGCGTCCAAATATTGTCTTGAGGCCGATTCCAGGGGGCAGCTCCTGAGCTGGGAGACCCCGGACACCCAACCCGGACCCTACGCCGAGTGCTGGATCGTCTCGATCTGGGGCTTCCAGGCGTAGGCCCAAGGAGACCACATGAGCAGCAAGCAGACCCCCAAGCCCGCAGCCGACGGTTCGGCAGTCGCCGAGGCCCCGGCTGTCGCCACTGCCGACCCCGGGCCGGTGATGTACCTGGGCCCGCGCATGATCGCCCCGGTGCACCTGAGCCCGCGTTCGGTCTACGCCAACGGCCTGCCCGCCGAAGTCGCGGCCCTGGCCTCCGGCGATGCCGACCTCGCGTCCTGTTTCGTCCCTGTCCACCTGGTCGGCCGGGCCATTCGCGGCGAGGGCGCCAAGGCCCTGGCCGAGGCTGCGGCCCGCATCACCGACCGCTACCGGAGGAAGTAACCCATGAAAATCCACGGCGCATACATCTCCGATGTGCCCACGAGCATCGTCCCCCCGGTGAAGACGGAAGTCTCGTTGCCGGTGGTGGTCGGCGTGGCGCCCGTGCACACCCTGGCCGTCGGCGTGTCCCGTCCCGTCAACGAGCCCAGGCTCATCTACACCTATGCCGAGTTCGTGGAGACCTTCGGCTGGTCCGATGACCTGGCCACCTACGGGCTGTGCGAGGTCGCCAAGGTCTACCTGTCTCTCTACCGCGTGGCTCCGCTGGTCTTCATCAACGTGTTCGATCCGGCCACCCACAAGACCGGCGAGACCCCGGACCCCACCAAGGTCACTGCTGCGGACATCATTGGCGGCATCGACGCCACCACCCTGGCCCGTACCGGCCTGGAGCTGGTGGACGAGGTCTTCCCGCGCTTCCGCCTCGTGCCCGGCCAGATCCTGGCCCCCGGCTTCTCCGGCAACCCCGCCGTGGCCGTGGTCATGGGCGCCAAGGCCGGGCTGGTCAGCGGCAACTTCCGCTGCAAGGCCCTCGTGGACGTGCCCGACAGCGTCACCCGCTACACCGACGCTCCGGCCTGGCTGAACGACAACAACCTCACCGACCCCAACCTCCTCGTCTGCTTCGGCTCCCCGGCCCTGGGCGAAGATGAGATCCATCGCGGCGCCTCGCACCTGGCCGGAGGCATCGGCCTGCGCGACGCCAAGAGCGACGGCGTCCCGTTCTGGAGCCCGTCCAACAGCCGCATGCTGGCCAACAGGCTGGTCCATGCCGGCAAGGAACTGCGGCTGACCCAGGACCAGGCCAACTACCTCAACGCCAACGGCATCGTCACCGGGCTCAACTTCATCGGGGGCCTGCGCTTCTGGGGCAACTACACCGCCGCCTACCCCGGCGTCACCGATGTGAAGGACACCTTCATCCCGATCAGGCGGATGTTCGACTGGGTCGGCAACACCCTGGTGCTCACGGCCTGGCAGTTCCTGGACTGGCCCCTGCGCCGCCGCACCATCGAGACCGTCCAGGACACCGTCAACGTCTGGCTCAACGGCCTGACCGCGCGCGAATTCCTCCTGGGCGGGCGCGTGGCCTTCATCGAGGCCGAGAACCCCACGTCGGACCTGCTCTCCGGCATCGCGCGCTGGCACGTGTACCTGGCGCCGCCGCCGCCCGCGCAGAAGCTGGAGTTCATCCTGGAGTACGACACCACCTACCTCTCGACCCTGTTCGGGTCGAACTAGGAGGCCGCCATGGCGCTGCCCAACAGCAACCCCATCCCCGAGAAGCTGAACAACTTCAAGGTCTACCGCGATAGCGCCGAGCTCCTTGGCCTGGCCGACGTGGAACTGCCCTCGCTGGAGTACATGACCGAGACCATCGGCGGTGCCGGCATCGCCGGCGAGATCGAGAGCCCCACCGTCGGGCATTACAAGTCCATGACCCTCAAGCTCAAGTGGCGCACGTTCTCTGCTCCCGCCGCCGCGCTGGCCGGGCCCGCCCTGCAGCAGCTCGACCTGCGCGGATCGGCCCAGCTCCTGGACGTGGCCTCCGGGAAGTTCGTCCAGCAGGGTGTGCGTGTCTTTGTCCGCACGGCGCCCAAGAAGGGCAGCCTGGGCAAGTTCGAGGTCGGCAAGCCCATGGACGCCGAGACCGAGCTCGAGGTGGTCTACCTCAAGGTCTGGGTCGGCCAGGAAGAAGTGATCGAGATCGACAAGCTGGGCATGATCTGCCGCATCCAGGGCGAGGATCTCCTCGCCTCTGTCCGGGCGAACCTGGGCATGGAGAGCTAGGCCCAGCGAATAACCGGGGGGAGGCCGCACGCCTCCCCCCAAAACCACATGAGGAGTGACCAGTGAGCAGGCCCACCGAACCCGCGAAGACCGAGAGCGTCAAGATCGTCCTGGCCCGCCCGTTGACGAACCAGGGCACGACCCTGGCCGAGTTGGAGATGCGGCGCCCCAAGCTGAAGGATCACATCGCGGCCAACAAGGCCAGCAATGACGAACTGGAGAGCGAGTGCGCCCTCTTCGCCGCCCTGTGCGGGGTGAATCCCGAGGACATGACCGAGATGGACATGGCCGACTACCGGAAGCTGCAGGAGGCCTACCGGGGTTTTTTGAAGTAGCCCCGGACATCAGGGCCATCAGGCTCATGGTGGTCCAGGTGGCTGCGGTGACGGGCTGGAGCATGGCCGAACTGCTCGACCTCACCGTGGGGGAGCTTCGGCAGTGGCTGGATGCGGCGACCGAGGTCAGCCGCAGCGTGGCGGGCTAAGGCGAGAGGCGGAGGAGGGCTTGGGCATGCACAGCCGGGCGTACAGGTGGTCCGTGAGCCGGACATACAGGCTCAGAGCCAGCCAGGCCAGCAGGCCGTGTAGCAGCGGCAGGCCCCAGGCCTCCCGCCCTTCCTGCCCGGCCAGGGCGCGGATGGTCATCTCGACCAGGAAGACAAAGATACTCACGGCCCGCGGGAGCGGGTTGCCCACTTCGAGGTAGCTCGTGGCTGTCGGCAGAACCTTCGGCATATCCTTCCTCATCGGCGCCGCCGTGGGTTCGTCTGTCGGCTCCGCGTTCAAAACGGTGGCCGAAAAGGCGCGAGCCGTCAATGCCGATCTCAAGACCATGCGCGCCACCTCGGGCAAGGCCAAGGCGGTTGTCGAGACCAGCCGGGAGCTGACAGCCCTCAAGGAGGCGCGGAAAACCGCCCCCGAGTCCGACCGGGGCATGCTCGACTCCCGGATCAAGACGGTCCAGGCGCGCTGGGACCGAGCTACGGCGGCGGCGGAGAAGCACGGCCTCTCCGTGGCCCAGTGCGCCGCCGTGTACAAGAACATGGATTCCCAGATCGCCCGGGCCGAGGCCTCGCTCGACCGGCTGAACAAGCGCCAGGCCAACAGCAGGCAGCGCAAGGAGCTCCAGGGAGAGATGATGGGAACGGTGGCCACGGTGATGACCGTGGCCGCGCCCGTCAAGATGGCCGTGGAGTTCGAGAGCGCCTTCGCGGACGCCAAGAAGGTCATGGACGATTTCAGCGAGAACGAAATCGCCCAGATGCCCATGGACATCCGCAAGCTTTCCAAGGAGACCGGACTCGCTGCGGCGGACATCGCGGGCATCTATTCCGCTGCGGCCTCGGCCAAGATCGCCAAGAACAGGGGGGAGCTGCGCGAGTTCGCCACCACCGCCGCGAAGATGGCCGTGGCCTTCGGCATGAGCGCCGCCGAGGCGGGCCAGCGGCTGTCCTCCTGGCGGGCCAAGATGGGCTTGACCCAGGAAGAGGTCGTGGCCCTGGCCGACGCCATCAACCACCTGGGCAACAACATGGCCGCCGACCCGCTCAAGACCAGCGAGGTGGTGGAGCGCGTGGGCGCCGTGGCCAAGACGGCCGGCCTGGCCACGGGTGAGATAGCCGCCCTGGCCGCCAGCTTCGTGGCCGCCTCGCCCAGCCCCGAGATCGCGGCCACGGGCATGAAGAATTTCCTGCTCACCCTGGCCAAGGGCACGGCCATGAGCAAGGACCAGCAGAAGAGCTTCGCGCGCCTGGGCTTCGACCCCAAGCTGCTCGCCGCCGACATGCAGAAGGACGCCCAGGGCGCTGTGCTCCGCGTGCTGTCCGCTCTGCGGAGCATGCCCGAGGCCGAACAGGCCTCGCTCCTGTCCGAGATGTTCGGCACCGAGAGCCTGGGCGCCATCGCTCCGATGTTGCAGAACCTGGACGGCCTCAAGAAGGCCTTCGGCCACGTGGCCAAGGCCGAGATCTACGCCGGGTCCATGGGCAAGGAGTACGAGAGCCGCTCCGCCACCACGGCCAACGCGCTCCAGCGCATGCGCCGGGGCGCGGAGTCCCTGGGCATCGGCCTGGGGTCCGTGCTCCTTCCGCCCCTGGCCGGCGTGGCCGACGCCACGGGCGTTGTTCTCACCCCGGTCATCGCCATGGCCGAGCAGTTCCCTGTGGTCACGACGGCCGTGGTTGGCTTCGCCGCGGGCCTGGCCATACTCAAGGTCGGCTCCGTGGCCTGCGGCTACGCGGCCACTGTGCTGTCCGACGGCTGGCTCATCGCCAAGGGCATCGTGGCGGCCATGCGGCCCACGGTCATCGCCACCAACGCCGCCCTGCTCTGGCAGCGCAGCGTGGCCATCTCCAGCGCCGTGGCCACAAAGGTCATGACGGCGGCGCAGTGGGCGCTCAATGTCGCCATGACCGCCAACCCCATCGGCCTGGTCATCGCCGGAGCCGTAGCCCTGGGCGCGGCCGTGTGGGCTCTCTACACCTACTGCGAGCCGGTGCGCCGCGTGGTGGACGGCCTGTGGTCCAGCGTCTCCACCGGGGCCGTGGCCGCCTGGGAGTCCGTGACCGGGCAGGCGCGCGCCGCCATCGAGTGGCTGAGCTCCATCTCGCTGTACGACACCGGGGTCAAGCTGCTCACCACGTTCGCCGAGGGCATCAGAGCCGTGGCCATGGCCCCGGTGGAGGCCGTGAGCGCGGTGGTGGCCAAGGTGCGCGAATACCTGCCGGGCTCCGATGCGGAGCGCGGGCCCCTCTCCACCCTCACAGCCTCGGGCGCGGCCATCCCTGCCACCATGGCCCAGGGCATGGCCGCCGCAAGCGACGGAGGCCTCGGCCAGGCGCTCGACCGCAGCCTGTCCCTGGGCGGCGCGGGCGGCGGCAGGGGCCCCCAGGGAGCCGGAGGCGGCCTCGTGATCCATTTCGCGCCCAACATCACCCTGCCTGCGGGCTCCGCGAACACGGCCGCCGATCTGGACGCCGTACTCCGCGACGCCGCCGACCGGCTGGTGGAAATGATCCAAGACCGCCTGGGCGATGCCAGGAGGCTGTCCTATGCCTAGCGACACCTACACCACGCGCCAGGGCGACACCTGGGACAGCGTCGCCTTTCGCCTCTGGGGCGAGGAGCGGCTCTTCGACCAGCTCATGCGCGCCAACCCCGCCCACCTGGACGTGCTGGTGTTCGCCGCGGGCGTCGTGCTCGCGGTGCCGACGGTGCAGATTCCCCAGACGCTGGAGCTTCCGCCATGGATGCGCTGAAAACAGTCGGCCTCGCACGCAGGGTGGAGCTCTCTGTCACCATCGGCGGTCACGACGTGAGCGGTTCCGTGGCCCCGGACCTGCTCGGCTTTGACCTGACCGACCACGCTCAGGGCAAGGCGGACGATCTGCGTCTGATCCTGCGGGACACGGACGGCCGCTGGAGCGGGCCCTGGCGGCCCGCCAAGGGCCTCGCCATCGCGGCCTCCATCCGCTGCGTCAACTGGCTGCGCGACGGGCGCGACCTGGGCGCCAGCTTCGGGGCCTTCGCCGTGGACGAGGTGGAGTTCGGCGGGCCGCCGGACGTGGTGGAGATCAAGGCGGTGAGCGCCAGCACGGCCACGTCTCTGCGCCAGGAGGCCCGCACCCGGGCCTGGGAAGCGGCCAGCCTGCGCCTGGTGGCCCAGGACATCGCCAGGCGCCACAAGCTCAAGCTCTTCTACGACGGCGAGGACCACCGCTTTGGCCGGGTGGACCAGCGCGAGGAGTCGGACCTGGCCTTCCTGCATCGCCTCTGCGGCGAGCGCGGCGTCAACCTCAAGGTTCACGACGGCAAGCTCGTGCTGTTCGGCGCGCAGGAATACGACGCCAAGAGCGCGGTCCACACGATCACCAGGTCCGGCGGGGCAGGCATTCCCGCCACCAAGTGGACCTTCAAGAGCGTGGGCAGCGGCACCTTCAAGGCCTGCGAGGTGGCCTGGCTGGACCCCGAGACGCGGGAAAACCGCACCTACACCTTTGCCCCGTCCGGAACGCCCCCGTCCGAGCAGATCCTGCGCATCAACCGCCGCATCGAGAGCCTGGCCGAGGCCGAGACCCTGGCCAAGGCCGAGCTGCGCAAGCGCAACAAGGGCGAGTATGAGGCCAGGCTGACCTGCATGGGGCATCCGGGCCTCGCTGCGGGGATCGTTGTGGAGGTCGCCGGGTTCAGGGCCTTCTCCGGACGGTACGTCGTGGAGGAGGCCCAGCACCGGGTCGACGCATCCGGCGGGTACACCACGGCCATCAAGGCGCGCACCGCCTTGGGCTACTAGGAGGGCACGTTGAGCGCTGACCTTGAACTCCGAGTCAAGGCGCTGGAGGCCATGGTCCGGCACCTCATCCGCACGGGCGAGGTGGTCGGCGTTGATGAGGCCGCAGGCACGGCCCGCGTGCGCTTCGCCGATGCGCAGGATCTGGTGAGCCACCCCTTGCGCGTGCTGGTGGACAAAAGCCTGCGCGACCAGAGCCAGTGGATGCCCGACCTCGGCGAGCAGGTGTTGTGCCTGTTCCTGCCCACGGGCCTGGAGCAGGGTTTCGTGGTGCGCGCGGTCTATTCCTCCGCCGACCCCGCCCCGGGCAAGGCCGGGCACATCCGCTTCGTGCGCTTCGAGGACGGCACCGAGCTGGAGTACGACCGCCAGGCCCACCGGCTGCGCGCCGACGTGAAGGGCGCGGTGGACCTCAATGCCGAAGGCGACGTGCATCTGGCCACGGAGCAGATCCTGACCATGGAGGCCGCCGGAGGCATCGTCATGCGCACGCCCAGCCTGGCCATGCAGGGTCTCGGCGGGGCGTGTTCCGCGACCCTGGAGGCCAGCTTCCTCCTGCGCGGCGACCTGACCCAGGAAGGCAGCCAGAGCGTGAGCGGCAACATCTCCGCCGGTGGGACCGTCATGGACGGCGCGGGCAACTCCAACCACCACAGCCATTCGTAGGAGGCGGGATGGGGGGCTTCATGAATTCCGCCTTACGGGCCCAGGCCCAGGCCGCCGTGCTGGACAGCCTGTTCACCGCAGCCCCGCCGGACCCGTCCGCCATCCTGGGCCGTGTGGCGCAGGAAGCCGCCACGCGTGGTTACAGCCTTGCGGAGTCCGGTCTCCAGCCCTGGGCGCGTAAGCTCGAACTGGAGCTCGGTGCGCTCTCCGGCGGTGTGACTCGCAGCCTGGGCCGCGTGCCCGGCCTGGGCGCGGCAAGCCGAGATCTGGCGGGACTCGCTGTGTCCGGCGTCATGCACAGCCGAGGACGCGGCCTGGGGCCCGAATCCTGGGCGCTGTGGCTGTACCAGGGGGCGGCCCAGGCCACGGCGGACGCCGTCGTCAATGGAGCCCTGGCCAGCCTGCCCGTCCCCTCCATCGTGACCCAGGCGATGGGGGCGCTTCAGACCGTTTCGAACATCCTGGAGGCCGGTCGCGAGGCCGCATCCGGGGAGATCCTGCCGACAATCGGCCTGCAGGGCGACGCCTTTTCGGGCTCGGACCTCCGGGTGCGGGGCACCGGCAGCTTCGGCCCGGTGTCGTTCGTGGCCAGCCCGGAGCGCGTGATGACGTGGCGCGAGGCCTCGCGCGGGCACAAGGCCCGCTATGCGGTCCACGAGCTTCTCGGGGCCAAGCCGCGTTCCGAGTACCTCTCGCCCGATGTCACCCCGACCAAGTTCTCCGTCCGCCTGGATTCCGGCCTGGGGGCCTCGCCGGAGCGGGATGCGGAGGAGCTGGCCGCCATGTGCAGGGAGGGCCGCGTGGAGCGTCTGGTCCTGGGCGGACGCAATCTCGGCCTGCACTACATCGAGGAGATCAACGAAGTCTGGCGGCGCATGGGCCCTGGCGGAGTGGTCATGGTGTCCGACCTGGAGCTGACGCTCAAGGAGTATGAGTAATGGCGGGCGAGTACGAGGTTCTCGGCATCCCCGGTGGGCCCCTGGTGCTGGGCGCCTCCGGTCTCGTGGAGATCGCGCAGAACATCCGCGTCATCCTGACCACCACCGCGTGGTCGTGTGCGCTGGATCGGCGCTTCGCGGGGTCCGCAGGCTACTTGGACAGTCCGGCCCCGCTCGTCACGGCCAGCCGCGTGGCCGAGATCATGGAAATGGTCGAGCGTTACGAGCCCAGGGCGAAGGTGCTTGGCGTGACCTTCGCCCCTGATCCCCAATCCGCGCTGGCCGGACGGCTTTTCCCCAAGGTCCGCTTCAAGCTCAAGGAGTGATGTGTGAGCACGCTTCTGCCCTTCCTGGACTATCTGCCCAACCTGCACTTCTGTGAGACGGATCCCGCTGTCATCGAGCAGGGTCTCTTCGCCATCCACGAGAAGGTGACTGGCCAGTCGCTCAGCCCCGGAAACCCCGAGCGCCTGGTGCTCTCCACCGTGGCCGCCGTCCTGGCGGCGCAGCGGGTGATCGTGGACGAGGCGGCCAGGGGCCAGCTCCTCGCTTTCGCCGCCGGGGCGCAGTTGGACCACATCGGCGCCCCCCTCTACTGCCAGCGCCTTCCGGCCTCGGCCGCCGTCGCCACGTTGCGCGTCGATCTGGCCGGGGCCCAGGGCGTCACCTGGACCGCGCCCGCGGGCACCCGCGTAAGCCCCGACGGCAAGCTCTTCTTCACCACGGACGGGCTGTTGAGCATCCCGCCCGGGCAGACTTCCGGACAGGTGGGCATCACCTGCGCCACGACGGGCGAGGTCGGCAACGGCTACCTCCCCGGCCAGGTGGCCAAGCTGGTGGACCCGCTGCCGTTCGTGGCCTCGGTGGCCAACGTGGACGCCACGAGCGGCGGGGCCGAGGTGGAGGATGACGAGCGCTACCGCGAGCGCATCCACCTGGCGCCTGCCCAGTTTTCCGTCGCCGGGCCCGAGGACGCCTACAGGTACTGGGTCATGTCCGCGCACCAGACCATCTCCGACGTGGCCGTGGTGTCGCCCTCGCCCGTGCTGGTGGACCTGTACCCTCTGCTTGAGGGAGGCGGCATCCCCGGCCCGGCCCTGCTCGATCTGGTGCGGCGGACGGTGGACAGCAAAGCCCGCGTCCCCCTCACGGACGTGGTGAGCGTGCAGGCTCCGGAGGTGGTGGAGTACGACCTGCGGCTGACCTGGTGGCTGGAGCAGGGGCGCGAGTCCGCGCAGGGGCTGGTGGCCGAGGCCGTGGACAACGCCGTGGCCGCCTACGTGGCCTGGCAGCGCGCCAGCCTCAAGCGCGACGTGACGCCCTCCGAACTGGTCCGGCTGGTGAAGTCCGCCGGGGTCAAGCGGGTGACGGTCGAATCCCCGGTGGACGTGGCCCTGGAGCGCTGGCAGGTGGCCCACGCGGGCGAGATAGTGGTGGCCTTCGGAGGGTTGGAGTGATGCGCCAGGCTGAGCTCGATCTTCATGCCCTGCTGCCGGAGTCCATCTCCGGCGATCCGGCGATCAGGGCCCTGGCCGAGAGCGTCGGCCAAGAACTGCGGGCCACGGCCGCCCTGGGCGATCTCGTCCGCGTGAAGTCCCGGCTCGATGAGCTCACCGAGCCGGTGCTCTCCCTGCTGGCCTGGGAATACAATGTGGTGTTCTGGGCTGCGGACCTGCCCGACGCCACCAAGCGCACGCTCATCCGCCAGGCCATCGCCTGGAGGCGCATCCACGGCACGGCGGCGTGCGTGGAGGAGGCCTGCGCCGCAGTGTTCGGCGAGCCCGCCCGC
The DNA here is from genome assembly GCA_964502805.1 of uncultured Desulfocurvus sp. Classification (GTDB taxonomy): domain Bacteria; phylum Desulfobacterota; class Desulfovibrionia; order Desulfovibrionales; family Desulfovibrionaceae; genus Humidesulfovibrio. Next base: position 36,242 of record CAZCYB010000007.1, on the reverse strand, counting down.
GTGGTGAACTGGAACAGGTACGGCGGGGCGCCGGGCCGCTTCCGGGTGGATGTGGAAATCGCCGAAGCCCCGCTCCAGCCGGATCTGCCCGACCGGGCCCTGAGCGTGATCCAGGCCACCAAGAACGCCCGGTCCCACCTGGACGGGCTGCGCGTGGTCATCACCAGCCGGGGCGTCATCCGAATGCCCTGCGTCATGCAGCCCGCCATCATGCTGGACGTGAGGCCCTGGACCCCTGTCGAGACCGAGTTGAACTGTGAGCGGCGGGTCGCCTGCGGAGTGCATGTGGTCGCCGTCCTGAACTACGGCCAATAAGGAGAAGGCATGAACTACTACTCATTGTTGACAAAGCTGGGCCAGGCCCTGGACGCCACGGCCAAGGCCACGGGCGTGCCGGTGCAGTTGACCGAGATCGCGGTCGGTGACGGTGGTGGGGCGGTTATGTCCCCGTCGGAGGCCCAGACCACCCTTGTGCGGGAGACGTGGCGCGGGGCCCTGACGGCCATCTACCCCGACGAGCAGAACGCGAACTGGATCATCGTCGAGGCCGTGATCCCCGAGGCTGTGGGTGGCTGGTATGTCCGCGAAATCGGGGTGTATACCTCCACCGGCATACTCTACGCCGTGGGCAACGCGCCCGAAAGCTACAAGCCCGTGCTCGCGGAGGGCGTGGGCGTCGGCTACCAGGTGCGGATGCGGCTGGCCGTGAGCAACGCCTCCTCCGTGGTGCTGCTCATCGACCCCAGCGTGGTGCTGGCCAGCAAGACCTACGTCAACACCGAGGTGGCCAAGGTCCGCACCGACCTGGACGCGCTGCAGGAGGACTTCGGGGACCATGTGGTTGACCCCGCCGCCCACCCCGACATCCGCGCCCTCATCGAGGCCATCGAGATCCCGGTGGCCACCACCGAGGCCGCGGGAATCTCGCGCCGGGCCACCGTGGCCGAGGCCCTGGCGGGCGAGGCCGCCGAGCCGCACGTCACGCCGGAGGGGCTCAAGGCCGCCCTCGATGCCAAGGGCGTCTCTCTCGAAACCATCCTCATGTACTCTTAGGAGGAAACCGCCATGCCCATGATCGACCCCAAGACCCTGGCCAGCGTCGCCGCCAACACCGACACCGACCTGCACACCGTCACGGACGGCAAGCGCCTGTCTGTGCTGGGCCTCACCATCACCAACTACAGCGGCGTGGACGCCGTCGTGAAGGTGATGCTCACCGATGCGGCCAATGTCGTGAAGGCCTATTGGTTCAGCAACACCGTCAAGGCTGGCAGCGCCGCGCCCCAGGGGGACACCGTGGAGGTGTGCTCGAAGTCCTGCCTCAAGACGGCTCCCGCCGGGTGGAAGGTGCGCGTCAACTCCAGCCAGGCCAACGTGAGCTTCCAGATCGACGGCACGGAGGACTAGATCATGCTGCGCGCAACTCCCCATATGGCCCTGCCCAAGATGGGCCGGTCCTACCCCGACCGGTCGACGGACGGGAAGTTCCGCTTCCGCTCGCTCCCGATCACGGAGGCCGCAGCGGACGCGGACAGCTACGTGTGCGAGTTCAATGGCCTCGCCGGGGCCAATGAGGTCGGCGTAGGAGGTGGGCTGTCCGGAGCGGACCTAGTGTTGACCCAATACGCCAACCCCGGCTCGAACGGAACCTACCGGACCATCGCAGGTTCGACTTTCCAGTCGTTCTTCGGAACGATGGCGATGTGCAACGCGTTTGCAGCGTCGCCGCGCGGCTGGTCATGTGTCGTTCGGAACCGGGACATCGGCAAGGGGAGCTACCTCACGAATCTGATTGCCCAGGATGCCAATGGCAACGCCGCAATGCAGGTATTGTGTACCTCGGTAAACAGCTCCATCGGCAGTTACAGCAACACGGATGGTGTCGGAGCGGGCATTTCCATCCCCCTCAACAACGCCAAATTCCCCATTGCTGGAAAGGACTACATGTTCGTCTTTTCCAATGACTACATCGGTGGTGTTGGCTTTGTGGGCATCATGGTCGATAGCGGCAAATTCCCCAGCAGCCTGTCCGACTTCCTGTTCTTTTCCATCGCAGAGCTGGTGCCGTTTGGTGGGCCCAACCCCATCACGCAATGGTACCCCAATGAGTACAAGTGCATCATCGGCAGCTTCGCCTGGAACTACGGCTCGAACTACTCCTCGGCCCAGACGATCAAGTCGCTGACGCTGTCCAAGAAGCCCTGCTTCGTGCTCGCCTAGGGAGGTTCCCCAATGAAGTACGCGCAATACACCTTGACTGACCTCGGCTACCGCGCCCCGGTGGCGGGCATAGACCCGCTGCCCGAGATATGGGGGCTGTCCAACAGAGACGAGGAGCGATTTGAACACAAGGGCTTTGCCGGGTATCCGGCGACCCACGTCTGGATGACCGAGCACGGCGGGCGGGTGCTGGCCGCTTTCGAGGGCGAGCCGGACGCGGGCGGCACGGAGATCGCCGCCGCCGACGTGGTGGCCCTGCTGGAGGCCGAGTACGGCTGGCCCCAGGGCTCGCGCCTGGTGGACGGGATACCCACGGGGCCGGAGGCGTAGCCATGGGCGACTTCTGCGACGACAGCCAGGTCGCCGAGGCTTACGTGCACCAGGCCGCCCTAGCCAGCATGCCCGTGGCCGAGCTGGGCGATGGGCCGCAGATCATCGACGGCAAGGCCTGCTGCGTGGACTGCGACGCCGAGATCCCGCCCGCGCGCCTGGCCGCCCGGCCCGGCTGCTCCCGCTGCACCACGTGCCAGGAGGAGTGGGACCAGCTGGAGCGGCAGTTCGTGCGGGCGTAGTCGGGGGAGAGACGGGAGAGCGAAGAAATGAAGAGGCCCCGGTGATGAGCCGGGGCCTCTTGTTGCGGGTCACGGTGTCGGAGCTACTTCTTGTGCTTGGTAGGATCGACGAGCACGTAGCTCTGGCCAGGCTTCTGGGTCGGCGGCATCGGGTTGCCAGCGGTCGAAGTCACTTCGCCGGGCTGCTTGCCCCCCTTGGGGCCGACGATGCCGTACTGACCGGAGGTGGGGCACGGAGTGCCGGGCTTGATACCCTTGGACATGATGAGGCTCCTTGGAAAGCCGGGAAGAAACTTGACACGGTCTCCAAAGGCGCACTAGATGAGGTTACCAGACTTACCTAGGTGCATTCGGTTGTGCCAAGGGCCGTCACTCTCCCTATTGAGTGGCGGCCTTCGCCATTTTTATGGTCAAAGGGGGCCGGTTCGCCGACCGCCTCGTTGTCATCGTCATCTGCTCAACTCGACATGAAGTGTAGCCTTCACCCGGTCTGGAGACAAGGCCGAGAAAACATCGCCCTGCATCGCTGCCGACCTTACCTCTTCGTCTGTCAAGATTATACCAAGAATGTCTAGAAGAAAAAATGCCCCGAGAAGCGAGGCAGCTCAATAGCTGCGCCCGTCAACCATTGGTATTCAACGGCTGGCGGGCGGGTAGTTTTCTTGGCTGCTGCTGCTCACCTGTTGTGGGGCCGCTTAAATATTCCGAGCACTGTCAGCGCATTAGGGTTTTGTGGCCGGGCTCTGTGTCATTTGTAATTTTGGCGAATGGCTATCGCTGACTCTACCCAAAAGTCCAAATTCGCAGCGATGTCGTTATAGGCATCACCTGCTTTTGGGTTGTGGCAATCAACGATTGAGGAAAGCTTAGTCTTTTTGTCTTTCGTCATTGTGAACGAATCGAAGGGATTCGCGCCTTGCCGACAAGTACCATTGTTTGGGCACTTCAAATTGTGTATGTAGATTCCCACAACACCCTTGTTGTCATTCCATGCCTTTTCGATTTCGTATTTGACCCACTTTCGGTTAGCCGTTTCTTCACCGACAAGGACAACGCAACAGGACTTGTCTTTCATCGTGTCAGCAATCCATTTCTGGATTGCTGCATCGCCTCCGCGCTTTACTTCTTCCCAGGCATTTTTTGTGACGGGCTGATTTCCCTCCAGTGCTCCGATATTCCTCACTAATTGCACGCGGAAAACATCGTTGTCGAAATGGAAGCTGAAAAACACTTTGCGTTTCGGCATGTTAGGCTCCTTTCGTGATGAACCACGTGGTTAGAACGATGATGGCAAGGATGGTGTAGATGGTCCACACCGACCAGGACTGGAACGATTTGCAGGCTTGGCAAAGTGAGAGGTATTTGACGGGTGGGGCCAAGTTGAACAACTCATCGACGGTGAGCGTTCCGCCTCGCAACTTGTGGCACACCTCATTGTACTTCTGGCGGTAGCCGCGTTCGAGCGAAAGATAGTGGCAGTCGAGCAGGCAGCAGATGGGGATGACGGTGAGCCCAAGGAGGCCGACTCCGTTTCGCTGGATCTCGGAGGAAAGGGCGATGATGGCGGCGACCACGGCGACGCACATGGTCTTGCACTGGGCGCTGTTGTTGGCCATGCGGCTGATCACCCCCTGAAGGGAGGTGAGATAAGTCTGGACGCTGGGGCTGTTCAGGTCGATCCCGGCCATGTTGCCACTCTCCTATTTCAGCGCCTCCGTCACCATAGCCCGGTCCCCACGTGTGGCCGGGGTCTCCGCCCCCTTGCTCTGCTGGTAGGTCAGGCCCAGGCCCAGCAGCTGGCCGGGCGCGGCCCGGAGTTGCGGAGGCAGGGAGCTGTCGCCGCTGATCCTGTCGCGCAGGGCCGTGGCCTCCGCGTGCCAGCGCGCGGCCTGGGGCAGCCCCCTGGCGGCGGAGAAGGCGCCGGAGTGGAAGCCCTCCAGGGACTTGAAGGAGTCCAGCTCCGCGAGCAGGCGGCGCACTTCGCCCTTGACCTGGGCCGTCTCCATCCGGGCTGGTGCGGCGGTTGTGGCCTTGGCCTGTTCCGCCGCCGGGCGCGTCATGCCCCAGATCCCCAGGGCGGCCACGCCGAGCGCTCCACAGGCGAGGAGGATGAGGATGGCCCTGTTCGTCTTGGCCCGGTCGCCCATGGGGCCCCCTAAAGCCTGTCCGCGTACAGGGTGGCCACGCACTGGCCGCACATCTTGCGTCCATGCGTCCGCGCGCATTCGCGCATCCCCTGCTCGTCGTAGCAGATGTTGTTGACTGGCGTGAGATCCGCCAGGGAGACCTTCTGACAAAGCGAGGTTGCCGACGCTGGAGTGGGCGTGCCGAGGCCTTCGCAGGTAACGGGCAGGATGTGCATGTTCACGATGTCAGCTTTCGAAAGGGCCTTCTTCCTGTAGTGGGTATACCGCTTGTTCGTATCCGCTTGTTTGAGCCACTCGGCAAGCCTCATCCCGTCCTCCTCGCATTTCCGGCCGTAAGCGTGTGCCGGCCTAGTTCGCAAGCACTGCCTCAATGTTCGTCCACCAGCCGTTCGTCTCGCCTTTGCGCCGTACTTTTGTCATCCCGCCCGGGATGTCGATGTCCACGAAGTACACCTCGTCCCCGGGCTTGAGCGGAATGGTTGGGCCGTCGGTGACGCCTTCGGCCACGAGCCGCTCCCATGCGTCCTTGTTGCCTCGCAAGCCAAGTTTGATGATGCCTTCAAGGCGGTCTCGGTCACGGAAGCCAAACCAGACGCCCGGCTGGACGATCATGCGCACCGGCTTGTCCGGGCCTTGCGCCGGGGTATTGAGTCCCTGCTTTGCGGTTGGCGAAAGGGCGGCAGGCAGCTTGTCCGCATCCTTGGGGCCAAACATGACCGCCAGGAACAAGAGAGAGCAGGAGACGAGAAGCCCCATTCCGAGGACGGTAATAGCATGTTTGCCGCGGGATGAAATCATCGTTGCTCCCTCTGTGCGGCAAACGCTTTTCTGCCGCTTCCGGGCTTATATAATACCCGACCAATCAAATGCACAAACTGTAAGCATCCACTCACACGTCGATGCGAGAACAGATAGTTTTGCGCGCGGCCTTCCGTCACCAAGCCCGCCGCCGGAGACTAGACGGAACCGCCCCCGGCGGCCTTTTTCTGGTCGGGGAACGGGGCCGGGTCTTCCGCTGCCTGGGGGAAGGTGGCGCCAGGCTCGGCCACTCCGTATCCGTCCCTCTTCATGACCTGTGAAATCTCTCCATCCAGCATGGCCCGGAGCGATCTCAGCACATCAAGCTGCGACGCCCCGGCGTCAAGCATGGTCCTCTCCACCTTGGCCAGGCGGCTCGCGGTGAGCGAGGCCAAGGCTGGGCTCTCGTCCGCCTCGGCGAAGTCGCCGCGCTTCTCGCGCAGCCAGGTCAAGGGGCCGCGCTCCTCGTACTGCTCTTCGGTAAGGAGCGGCTGGCCCACCTGGGCCAGCAAAAAATTCGCGTTCACGCGGTAGGCGTGCACCCAGCGGGCCACGGCCAGGGAGGACGGCAGCGCGCGCGACTCCATGCACGCCGTGAGCTCATCCAGCGTCATGCCGCCGGTGAGGGCCACCTCGGGCAGCGAGGCGGGCAGCTGAGTCACCATGTCGTGCAGGGTGTCCCCGATGGCCGTGTACTCCGGCACCAGTCTCTCGCCCCCCGGCTCCTGGGTGGGCCGTCCGGCGCCCAGCAACAGCCAGGCGGGCGAAATGCCCAGCCGTACCACCAGCCGCACAAGGTCTTCGGGCCCGGGCTTCTGGCCGCGCTTCCAGGCCTGGAGCTTGGGCACCTTCACGTCCAGCAGCTCGGCGAGGTTGGCCAGCGTGGCCTTCCGCCCCCGTCTGGCTAGTGCCTCTGTGGCGACCTGCTCAATTATTTCGAGCTGTTGGGACCATTCCATGCAAATCTCACCAAGATTTATGAAATCCAGTTGACAATTTATGAAATCTCATATTAATGATTCACCTAACAGTTAGCCAAACTGTTTGGGGTGGTCATGACCAAGTCAGCTCTGAGCTTCCGCATGCGCAAGCCCTCGGTCCAGGTGAACTGGGCCGCCATGATCGCGGCTCGGCGCAACACGGAACCAGTGGGCCAGCCCTTGGCGGCTCCTCCTGCCAAGACAGGCGCGGGCGAACAAGACTACCTGCCCGGCCTTGAATACCTCCGCAGCCGCGCGCGCAGGCGCAAGGCCAAAAAAGGAGTTCTCTGAATGGTTAAGGGAATTGATAGCGACGGTCAACTGTCCGGTTCGGGAGCGGGCGATCTCGTCTCCGACGCCATGCTCCGCAAGGAGTGGCTGCGCAGACGTAAAATAACCGGCCGCGACCTGGCCGCAGCCTTCGGCGTCACCCCCTCCCGTGTCTCCGAGATCCTCGGCACGGGCGAATGCCCTGAGCGGCACATCGTCATCCTGCGCGGCCTCGGCATGCCCGAGAACCTCCTGCCCAAGCCCTCGCGCGAGAGGCCTGGCCCCCCCAGCCTCTCCGGCGGCCTCCAGGCCGCTAGCTGACCCCGCAGCCCACGAGGAGGGAATCACATGCGCCCCAATCCCACGGTGATGGAGCGAATGCGCCAGGCTTTCGGCCCGGCCCCGGCGGAGCGGATGCTCGAAGCGGGCCTCGCGCCCATCTCCGCAGCCACCCTGTGCTGTCTCTTCGCCCAGGTCGGGCACGGCCTCTCGGACTTCCTCGTGGAGAAGAAGGCGTGCCGGGCAGTTGCCGACGGCTACGGCGAGAGGGTTTCGGCGCTCCTGCTCCGTCACAACCTGCTCCTCTTCAATGTCCGGTCGCTGATGCACCTGCTGGATGCGGCGGGCAAGTCCCAGGAGGACCGGGACCGCATCCTCGAAATGTCGAGCTTCCGTCTGGCTTGGGCGGCTCGACACATCCACTAGGCCAGGGCGCGGCGCTTCGGCGCCGCATGTCCCCTATGCCCCTGGGCCCACGCCCTGGCAAGGTGAGAAATTGGAGGAACTTACATCATGAGTGAGAATATCAACCTGCGCGCCCTCACCCTCCTCGACGCGCTGGATTTGGCCATTTCCAAGTCCGGGAAGTCGAGGGTGCGCATTACGGACGAAATGGGCTGGAGCACCCACCACGCCAACAGGGTCTTCACCAACGAGCGGTACTGGTGGTCCTTCGAGGACTTCCCCCGGCTCCTGGCTGTGCTCGGCAACAGCATCCTGCTTGACTGGGCCCGGGTCCAGTCCGAGGCCGGGGGCGTGCGCCATTTGCCCGAGCCCCTCGACTGCGCGGCTCTGGTGATGCGCATGGGCGTGTTGTTCCGCGAGCTGGGCGACGTGGCCCGCGAGGGCGAGGAGGCCATCAAGAACGGCAGGATCGAACGGGGCGAGGCCCGGCGGCTCATGCGCGAACTGCGCGAGCTGACCACGGCGGCCCTGGACACCATGATCGGATTGAGCGGCATCGCCAGAGACACCCCGGAATAACCGGCGGAAAGGAGGACACCATGTCAGGCGTCAAGGAGCCCACGCTCTACGAGCAGATGAAGATCGTCGACAAGCTGCTCACCAAGGCCATGCGTCACCCGGAGGCCACGCCGGAGCAGCGGGCCGAACTGCGCAGGGCCAGCCTCATCCTGCATACGGTGGGCTTGGCCCACATGCCCAAGCGGCTGCCCCTGGACCCCGCCACCCTGCCCAAGGGCGCGCGCCTGCAGGCCTTCGCCCCGGTGCCCGGTCTGGGCCGTGGCTGGCTGCTGGATCACGAGGACGGGGAGGTGCCCAATGCGTAGCCTCTGGGAGAACGATCCTGGCCTGTGCCGCTGCCTGGACACCCTTCATGCGCACAGGGTGGCGGGGGCCTACGCCCAGACGGAGGGGATCTGCGAATACTGCGGGCATCGCGACCGCCGCACCTTCCTTGACTTGTGCCCGAACTGTTTCAAGGCGGCCTACCACGGGGAGATTGTGCGCACCTCCGCTGGCTGGTGGGTGCCCACCGACCCTTCGACCATGGGCAAGCTCTTCGGGATGGCGCTGACGCTGTCCGGGCTTCTGGACGCCTTCGACCCGGTTGTCCACCACGCCGTGTCCGCCGGCGCGAGCGCCACGGTCGCTCAGGTGCGCATCCCCGCAGGCCTGCACCCCGACACGGCCGCTCTCGTTCTCCGCTTCGTGGAGTCCCTGGTCGCCAAGCTCCGCAGCTCCGAGATCAAGTACGGCTTCGGCAACGACTGGGCCGACCCCTCCAACGTGGACCAGATGCGCGCCGCCCTTCACGAGCACACGGAGAAGGGCGACCCGCTGGACGTGGCCGCGTTCTGCGTCTTCCTCTGGCACCATGGCGCATCGACGGCCGCCCTAGATGGTTCGCGTAAGGGCGGTGCATCATGAGCGCCCCCGCCCGTCTCGCCAACCGCATGGCCGTGTGCCTGCGCTGCAACGCCTTGTTTCTGCTGCCCCCCGGCTACCTCATGACCCAGGCCGCGTCGCTCCCCTGCGGCCACGGCGTGGAGATGTATTTCACCGAGGCCAACCTCCTGGATGCCCTGCGCGACGCCGAGTTCCTGGAATGGGCGCACCGCAGGGGCCTGTTGGACGGCCCCATGGACGCCCTGCACGCCGAGGGCGGCGGCTATTCGCCCTTCGCCTCCGGCCCGGGCCGCCTCCGTCTTCCGAACCGTCCGGGAGGTGCCCTGTGAGCCGCGATCTCATCATGACCATAGTGTTCCGCCTGCAGGACGTGCCCGAAGGCGTGGCCGCACGGCAGGTCGCCGACTACCTGGCGCACCTTGTCGAGGACCGCGAGGGCACCCCGGCTCCGGAGATCTGCGAGATCATGCGGGCGATCACGGGGACCGTTCTGGGCCACCACGCCCGCGAGGCCGGAAAGGAGGCCCAGGAGCCCCACGGTTCGCGCTTGAGCGTAAAGGGCCCTGGCGCGGACATGCGGAACTTCCTCGCCCGCTGCCTGGAGGCCTGCGAACTGGCGGGAGGGGACGTGTTCCCGGCCAGGCCCGCCATGCTCAAGCGCTCCACCTTCCCCGTGCGCCTGCTGCTGGCCCTGGCCGAGGCCGGAGTATCCCTGCCGTGGCTGTTGAGCGGCGAGGGCCAGCCGCTTCACCGCTCGCGGGTGCTGGAGATCGAGGCCCAGGTGCGGCAGGGGCTGTGCGCGCTGGAGAGCCTGGACGCCGCAGTGGCCGAGGGCATGAGCATGGCGCGGATGACAGCCGAGGACCTGGCCGAGCGCAAAAGCGACACCTTGAGCAGGCTCAAGGAGGCCGAGGAGACAATACGGGAGCTGCGCGCGCGCCTGCGCGACGCCGACGCCGAGCTGGCCGCAAGCCGGTTCAGCATGTGAGGCCGCCGCAGTGAACCACGAACCCCGTCGCGCGGGCCGAATGCGGCGGCACTCTCTAGGAGGGACCATGAAATTCGAGGTGAGCAAGGATCTGTTCGCGCCCAGGCTGGCCACGGCCTCGCGCATTTCCGCCGGCGGGCAGGCAGCCTACCGCTCCGTGGTCATCAGCGCCGCCGATGGGCAGGTGCTCATCCGCGCCACGGACGGGGACACCGAGTTTTGCGGCAAGGTCGAGGCCACGGTGGAGCGGCCGGGCGAAGTCGCCGTCAACGGCAAGTTCCTGGCCGGGCTGGTCAAGCGCCTGCCTGCCTGGCCGCTGGTCATGGAGCGGGACCCTGCGGGGGGGGCACTGTTCCTGCACTGTGGCAAGCACAACTACGACCTGGCCAGCGACCCGGCCTGGGACGCCTCCGCGCTCGTGAGCCTGGACATCCTGGATGGCGGCGCCGTGGTGGAGGGCGCATTGCTGTGCGAGGGCATTGACCGGGCGAGCGGCTGCGTCTGCGACGACAACTCCATGGAGGCCATCTCCTGCCTCAAGATCGACGCCTGCGGCCAGTGGGCGGCCACCGTAGGGTTGGACGGCCACAACCTGGCCAGGTGCCAGGTGCGGGATGAACGCCTGCGCTCCCTGCTGGGGCCGGAAGGCCTGCTGCTCCACCGCGCCACGCTTGCCAAGCTGCGCAAGTGGCTGCCCGAGGAGGGCGTCTTCATGCGCCTCACGGAGAAGCGCGTGGAGTTCCGCACCGAGGCCGAGGCCTTCTCCGTGCCCCGCAGCACCTACGCCTTCCCGGCCTACGCCACGATCCTGACCAAGGCCGAGTCCGCAGCCACCACTCTGGAGGCCGGGCGCGAGGCCTTTCTCGCCGCCCTGGACCGCCTCGTGCTCTTCACCACCGAGGAGTTCCGGGGCGTGGTGGTGGACGCCACCGCCGATGAGGTCACGCTCTCGGCCCAGGGCGACCACGGCAAGGCGCGCGAGATCCTGGTGGCCGAGCTCGGCGGCAAGCCTGTGTGCGAGGCCATCCCCTGCGACCGCCTGGCCGCCATCCTCCGCTCCATCAAGAGCGAACGCGTCCGGCTGTCCATTTTCGGCAACGAGGGCCCGTGCAGCGTAACCGGCCTGGACGATGCGGACGAGGGCTGCACCTTCGTCATCATGCCCCTGCGCAACAACACCAGCGAATAGAGGAGGACACCGTGTTCAAGGAACTGTTCGACCTGATCCCCGACAAAGGCAGCGTCCGGTTTGCGCTCACGCGCACCGGCGCCGACAGCATGGCCGTTGTCCTGGTGCCGGAGTTCCCGGCCGGAACCGAGGCTCCCGGGCTCACTCCCTTGTCCGTCTCCGGCCCGGTGGACGAGCTGGAGTCCGGGTTCATCGAGGCGGTCCTCGCCTACACGCCCGATGTGGCCAAGCTGGAGAGCAACCTGGCCGAGGCCCGGGCCTCCATGGAGGCCAAAAAGGAGGGCAAGGGCAAGGCCGAGGCCAAGCAGGGCGGCAAGCCTGAGCCGAAGCCGGAGAAGCCCGTCGCGGCCCCGCAGGTCTCCTTCCTGGACCTGGCCGAGGCCCAGCCCGGCGGTGGCGATGGCGACGGCACGAGCAGGGAGCAGGAGGCGTAGGTTATGGCGCTTGAAGTCAAGGCTCTCCAGCGCGATTTCGTGTCCCGCCAGGGCAAGGGAGGCAGCGAGCGCGTCCTCGCCGACCCGGCTCCGGGCATGAGCCCGGAAGAGGTCCGCGCACACTATTCCCAGGTGTATCCCGAGCTGGCCAGCGCCAGCATCGACGGCCCCGAAATCAGGGACGGTCGGCAGGTCTATGTGTTCAGCCGCAGCGTGGGGACCAAGGGATGATCACCACGGCTGAGTACGTGGAGCGGTTGCGCGAGGAGTGGCCGCAGGCCGATGCGGCGCCCGGAGCCTTTGCCGCTCCGGGCGCGGAGACCCGGCCCATGCGCGTCCACCGGCCCTTCGCTGCCATTCTCGAGGAGACGGGCTCCCGCGCGCATAGTCGCGGGGCCTTCGCCGACAACGCCATGAGGACGCCCACGTGCCTGCTCGCGCCGCTGCTGTAGCCCTGCCGGACATCACCGGAGTGCGGCCACTCATCCCCTGGTGGGAGGTGGACCGCCTGCAGGGCGTTCAGTCCATGCGGCAGAATCCGGCCAAGGTGCTGCTGGACCTCTGGCCGGTCTTCCGCGCCAATGGCGCGGTCACGGGCTCCTGGAGCGGCGCGGAGCCGCCCGTCGCGGTGCTCACGCACTGCTGGCGCGTCCTGGTGGCGTCCCAGGGGAGCGGCCCTTCGGCCCCTGAGCTGGAGATCCAGGAGAGCGAGGCTGGCCATGTGGTCAGGGTCAAGATCGACATGGCTGAGGGTCTTCCGGACGCAATGACCCTCTGGTGGGTGGACCTGCGCCACCTCCCCCGCCTGCGCGCCCGTAGCCGAGGGCTGTGGGACTACGCCAGCGACGGCTTGGCTCTGCTGCTGGCCTGCGAGCCGGATACTTTCGAGGCCCACTCGGAGTGGTTCGCCGAATACTGGGCGGAGTATGAGGGAGAGGAACGCGCCCTGGATATCCAGGAGGAAGCCCGGCAACTAGCCGAAGAAGCCACGCGCATCCTTGGAGAAATCCGCGCCCGCGCGAGGCGCGAGGATATGGCGGAGCGCTTCGCGCGTCGTGTGCGCCGCGCCGCAGTCGCCCCGGCCTGGGGGGAGTGGGGGGAGAGCGTGTTGGCGGCTGTCCGCAATGTCGGCCCGTTGTGGGATCTCATGGACAAGGAGCTTGTCCACCCCGGGGACTGGGACGGAGACTACTACACCTCGCTGTTCTCCATGAGCTGGCTGTCTCCGGAGTTCTACGAATTTAGCGTCCAGATGTTCAACGATGTAGTGAACAACGGGTCGGGACTGCTCATGCCCTCGCTCAGCGCCGTGGCCTCCGGCAGTACCCCGGACGTCCTCACGGCGCTCCGTGAGCAGGCTGGGGTGCGCGCGGCCGGCCTGCGCGCGCTGGCGGACGCCCTGGCGGGGTTCAATGAGCTGGCCGAGCAGGCCTGCGGGGTCATCGATGACAATACCGAGTGACGATTTTCGCCTGCGCATGATGCTGGCCGTCTACGATCAGAGCCCGGGCCAGCGCATTTACGTGGAGGCCCACGGAGTGGCCGAGCGTCGGGGGAAGCCCGTGCTGCTGGCGGGCAAGCCCCTGTCCGCGAACGTGGCCAAGCGGCTGGCCAGGGAGTTGGACAAGGAAACGCGCGCCGCGGGCCATGGGATGCTGCCCGAGCGCATTCTCGCAGCCTCCCCCGGCGGGGATATCGCCTGGTGGTGCCCGGCCGGGCCAAGGCATCTGCGCCTGGGCCCGGACATCGGGCTTGCCTCCGGTGTGGTCCCCTTGCCCGCCTTGCTGTTCGCCCTGCGGCGGAACTCCCTGTTCGCCTTCGCCCTCAAGACGGGCCAGCGCCGCCCCCTTGAGAAGGATCGGCTGTTCCTCCTGCCGCTGTGGAACAACCACCCGGACGGGGCCATGTGCATGGGGTCCGTCCGCTTCGAGCGTGAGGGCCGGGCGACCAGGCGCATCGAGGCCTCGGAGGAGGCCTTCTGGGGCTCGGATTTCAGCGCCCACCTGGGCGGCGGCGAGAGAGTCAAGGGCGGTTCGCTCAAGGCCCTCTGGGCGGAGCTGGTGGGTGTCGAGGGAGCCAAGTTCCCCCTTGCCCGTCTGCTGCCCCATGGCCCGACCCTGGGCGAGTACCTGCAACGGGAGGGCTTCTAGATGCGCCACTACGCATCCTCGGCGCTCGGCGCGGGAGCACCCCACCGCATCGGCGTGCTACTGGCCGGGGCGGGCGGCACGGGCAGCCAGGTGCTGAACGGCCTGGCCAGGATGGACCAGGCCCTGCGCGGCCTGGGGCGGCCCGGTCTGTTCGTCGTGGTGGCCGACCCGGACACCGTGAGCCCAGCCAACGTGGGGCGCCAGAGCTTCTCGCCGGGCGATGTGGGGCACCTCAAAGCCGCAGTGCTCGTGACCCGCGTGAACCGCTATTTCGGCCTCGACTGGGAGGCCTTGGGCGTGCCCGTTGGTGCCACCCAACCCAAGGAGCTTGCGTGGCTCCGGCGCGGGCTGCTGGAAGTCGTGGTCGGTTGCGTGGACACCGGCCGGGCGCGCAAGCGCATTGGCCGGGCCCTCAAGGGCTGGCTCAAGGACGCGAACTACTGGCTGGACTTCGGCAACAGCCGCACCACGGGCCAGGTGATCCTGGGCACCAACCGCAAGGTGGAGACGCTGGCCAGGTCCGTGTCCTTGGCCGCGTTCAGGGACGAGTGCGAGGGGCGTGAGATCGCAGCGCAGGAGCTGCCCACGGTGCTGGACCTCTTCCCCGACATCGAGGCCCAGGACGACAAGGCCGAGCCCTCCTGCGGCATGGCCGAGGCCCTGGCCAGGCAGGATCTGTTCATGAACGCGACCCTGGCCGACTTCGGCCTGTCCCTGCTCTGGCGGCTGGTCCACCAGGGCAGCATCGAGCACCACGGCCTGTTCCTGAACCTGGAGCAGGGCCTGTCCTCTCCGCTGCGCATCGATCCCGAGACGTGGCGGCGCATGGGCTGGGAGGGGGGCCTGTGAAGTTGCTCCGGAAATTCATGAGTGCTTTTGGCTGGGGAAGCGCCTGCCAGTGGTGCGCCGACGAGCCCCACGACTGCGAGGAATGCCTAGGCGTGCTTACGCCGCGCGCCTGCGAAGGCTGCGAACTGCCCCAGCACGGGGGGCGGACATGAAGCAGGCCCCCTTCCCCCCCTCCATCCAGCGCCAGGTGACGGCGCTTTTCCTTTTGCGCGGCCTTGTGCGCGAACTGCGCGCCATCGAGGCCCGCAGTTCTGGCCAGGGGCAAGCCAAGCGTGAGGAGCGGCCATGACCAGGGCCGCCATCGCAGACCTGGGCCGCCGGTTGGAGCCGGGAGAGGTGGCCGCGTTCTTCGGGGTTTCCGAACGGCACGTGCTGCGCTATTACCAGCGCTACGGCGGGGTCAAGTTGAGTCGCCGACCTGCGTTCTTTGAAAGCTTAATCGGCGAAAAAGTGAGAGAAAGCCATGCCGTACAAGCACATGAGAGAAGGGAAATGGACAGGGAAGTGGTTCGGCCAGATCAGGCACGAGGGACGGCGGCACAGAAGCCCGCTGCTGGCCACCAAGGGCGAGGCCTCGGACTGGGAGACGGACAAGCGGCGGGAGCTGGAGAGCCCCGCGCCGCCCTCATCCGCAGCATCGACCGCCACGGTCTCCTTGCTTGAGTGGAGCAACGCCTACCTGGACTATGCCATGCGCTACGTGCCCAAGACCTACAGCGAGAAGAAGATGATCATGGCGAGACTGGTCAAGCACCCGGGCCTGGACCCCTTGATGCCGGCGGCGAGTCTCACCGCTGGCCAGGCCCTGGAGATCCTCCAGGCGCAGTTCCTGTCCAGGGGGGGGAACGCGGCCAACAAGGAGCGCAAGACCCTGGTGGCCGCCTGGGGCTGGGGCGTCACGTTCAAGAAGCTGCCCAAGCAGAACCCTTTCCTGGATGTGCCCGCCTATCCGGAACGCCGGGTGCCCAGGCATGTCCCGAAAGAGGAGGAGTTTTGGAGGGTGGTCGACGTGGCCCAGGGCCAGGACAAGACGATGCTGCTGGCCTTCCTGCATACGGCCGCGAGGCGTGGTGAGCTCTTCCGGCTCACGTGGGCCGACCTGGACTTCGAGGACAACACTGTCAGGCTCACCACGCGCAAGCGCAAGGACGGCTCCATGGAGGAGGACTGGATTCCCATGACGGGCGAGCTGCGCAAGGAGCTGCTCGCGCATCGGGAGAGGTTCGGAGGCGAGGCCGAGGACCTGGTGTTCATGCACCGGGAGGGGCGGCACAAGGACGAGGGTTTCCTTGAGGACCGCAAGTTCCTTCGGGGGCTTTGCGCCAAGGCGGAGGTCCGCTTCTTTGACCGGCACTCCATTCGGCATCTGACCGCGAGCATCCTGGCCAGGCTCGGCGTGCCTGCGGTCGTGATCCAGGGGGTGCTTCGCCATAAGCGGCTCAGCACCACCGAGAGGTACGTGAAGAAGTCGGCCAAGTCGGACTTGCGGCCGCACCTCCAGCTGTTGGAGGGAGGGCTCAGAAGAAAAGCCCAACAGGCGGCCCAACAAATGACTCCAAAAAAGGCGGCGACGGCCTAAGGGGGCAACCTCAGGCCGTCGCGGACAGGGACGAAAACCATGCCGAAATGGCTTTCATCACAACCAAAACGGGGGACCGAGACAGGCTCGATCCCCCGGTGCGGGCTGGCGGAGCGGACGGGACTTGAACCCGCGGCCTCCGACGTGACAGGCCGGCGTTATAACCAACTTAACTACCGCTCCGCACTATGGGACTCTGTGGTGGGCGGAACAGGGCTCGAACCTGTGACCCCCGGCTTGTAAGGCCGATGCTCTGCCAACTGAGCTATCCGCCCGGGAGGGTTCGAGCAACCGATTCTGGAGGCGGCCCCGGCGTTTGGCTCCAGGTGGCCTCCGTGTGGCTGCCCGCCACGGAGAAGTGGTGTTTGCCACAGGGGCGGTCGGCTGTCAAAGGGTTTTTTCAAAATTTTTGCAGCGGCCCGTGCCGCCAGGAAAAAACGCGCCCGCCAGCGCTTGCGGCCCCCTCTAGCGGTCGGTCCAGAGCAGGCGGCGGCCCTTGCGCGTGAGCCAGCCCAGGGGCAGCCCCCGGTAATACAGCCCGCACAGGCCGTCCTCCCCGGCGCCCGGCGCTCCCGTCGTCTCCAGGCTGCGCCCGGCCAGCAGGTCCAGCAGCGGCGCGGTGTCGTCCACGTCCAGCCTGCGGGCCGGGGCCAGGGCCTCCGCCGGGGGCACAAGGCAGCGCAGGCGCGGGTCCAGCTTCAGCGGCGCGGCCTGGGCGCGGCCCTTCTGCGCCTTCTGCTCTTTCTGGCCCCGCTGGCCCTTCTGGCCGGGGCGGCCCCTGTCCGGGGCGGCGTCGCGCCCGCCGCTGGTGGCCCCAAGGGGAAAGCCCTGCCAGCGCAGGCCGCTCTCCGAGAGGCCCAGCGCAAGCGCCGCCCGGTGCAGAAAAAACGCCTTGCCGCCGAACTCGCGCACCTCCCCCGGCGGCAGCGCGCCCAGGTCAAGGGGCGCGGCCTGGAGCAGCTCGGCCTCGGAAAGTCGCCGCCCGCCAGGCCGGGCATGTCCGGTCCCTTCGTCCATGCGCGGGATCTCCTGCGCCGGTGCGCCCCCGGCCCGGGCGAAGCGCGCCACGAAAAAGCCCTGGCCCCCGCCCTCCTGGGCCTGGCCGCGCTGCTCGCCCACGCGCAGCACGCCCGGCGTGTCGGCCCGCAGGGGCTCCACGGCGGCAAAGCCCGGCGGCGCGGCCAGGGGCGAAGGCATGAGCGGCAGATGGTCCCGCGCCCAGGCCACCTGGTCCTCGTTCTCGCGCACGTTGGTCGTGCAGGTGGAGAACACCAGCTCCCCGCCCGGGGCCAGGAGCTCCGTTGCCCGGGCCAGCAGCTCGCGCTGCAGGCGCACCAGGGTCTCGGCCTTTTCCGGGGTCCACAGCTCCAGCACCCTGGGGTTCTTGTCCACCGTGCCCCAGCCGCTGCACGGCGGATCCAGCAGGATGCGCGAAAAACTCCCCGCCGCCAGGGGCAGCCTCTGGGCCTCCAGGCCCGCCGTGGCCGCATTGACGGCGTTCATGCGCCGCAGGTTCTGCCGCAGGGTGGCCAGGCGGTCCTTGCTGGGCTCGCAGGCCAGCACGAACCCGCCCTCCGGCCCGGCCCCGGCCAGTTGCGCCAGGATGCCCGTCTTGCCGCCGGGGCTGGAGCACATGTCCAGGCACACCGCTCCCCTCGGCGGGTTCAGCAGCACCGGGGGCAGCATGGAGGAGCGGTCCTGGATGTAGATGAGCCCGAAGCTGGCCGCGATGGACGCCCCCAGGGGAAAGGGCTCGCTGGCCAGCCGCCGCGCCAGGGGAAAAAACGGCTCCGGCTCGGCCTCGAAGCCCTGGGCCGCCAGCAGGGCGTCCACAAGCGGGGCCTGCTCCGGCGGCACGCACAGGCGATAGGTGCGGGTGGTCTGGGGCTGCGGCATGGCCCGACTGATAGCCCGCGGCGGCAAGGAAGGCAATGCGCCGGGACGGAGCTACTTGAGGGGGAAGCGGGACTGGGAGCGCGGGAGTTGCGGTGTCACGACCATGCGGTCGAGGTTGGTGTTCACGATTTCGCGGTGGACCGCGAGGCTCCTGGGCTTGCTGCCGGGCATGGGCAGCCCGGCCTTGACGTAGGCGTTGGCGCGGCGGTTGGTGGCGGAGACGAAGCCGGGCAGGATCTCCACGGCCCGGTCGTAGTCCTTGATTGCGGGTTCAAGCTGGCCCAGGTCCTCACGAACCTGGCCCCGGGCGTAGTAGGCCTCCGCCCAGTCCGGCTTGAGCAGGATCGCCCGGGTCAGATCCCGCTCGGCCAACCCGTGCTGGCCCGTCCGGGCATGGGCCAGGCCCCTGCGATAAAACGCCTCGGGCTGGTCGGGCCGCAGGTGCAGGCTTTCGGTGAGGTCCCGGATGGCCGGTTCCGGCTGCCGCTTGGCCAGGTGTGCGCCTCCCCGGGTTGCCAACGCCGCGGCCTTCTCGGCAGAGGGCAGCCCCTCCGCCCTCAGCAGCTCCGTGCAGGCGGCGATGGCCTCGTCATGGGCCCCGCGCTCATATGGGCCATGGCACGAGTCCTGGCCTGAAGCCACGGCCGGATGCGGCGCCCCGGAGAGACCCGACAGAAGACACAGGGCCCAGAGAAGAACCGAGGCGAGGGAACGCCCGCGCATGTGCGCACCTCCTGGCAGGAAAACATGTCGCGTATGCATACCCAGATCGCCGAGCGCGCGCAACACGGAAAGGCCGGTTCGGCACCCACCAACCCGCCCCGCCGGGGGGACGCTCCAAGGTTTCTTTTGCAAGCCGCGAACGTTGGTGCTAGAGGGCGGGAGACGAATGCCCGCGAAGGCTCCGCAGGGGCCCGGCGCGGGCCGGTGAAGAGCAAACAAAGCTGCCCTCGAGATTGAGGAGGACATCACATGTTCCGCAAGAAGCTTCTGACCCTTCTGGCCCTGGCCGTGGTGCTGGCCCTGCCCGCGCTGGCCCAGGCCCAGGGCGCGCGCACCTACGCGGTGCTGCCCTTCAAGGTCACCGGCGAGAAGTTCCAGTACATGAGCAAGGGGGCGCAGACCATGCTGTCCTCGCGCCTGGCCTGGCTTGGCTATTTCGAGCCCGCGCCCTCGGCCAACGTGGACCGCGCGGGCACCCGCTTCCCCTCCGGGGCGGCGGAGGCCCAGAGCCTCATGGGCCAGATCAACTCCGACTTCCTGGTGGCCGGGAGCATCGTGTTCCAGGACAAGCTGGCCGATTTGGAACTGAAGGTCTACGACCGCAAGGGCCAAACCTGGACCAAGACCAGCCAGGCGCCCATCGAGGGCCTGGTGCCCGCGCTGGAGAAGCTGGCCGCCGACGTGCGCGGCGAGGTCTTCAAGCGCCCCGGCGACGACAAGGCCACGGCCGAGAAGAAGGAAATCCGCAAGGAGCAGCAGAGCAAGGCTCCAGTGCCCAAGAACGCCGAATTCGTCACCGGCGACACGGGCGAGGCCCCGGTGGGCCCCGGCGGCGGCCCGGTGATGAACCCGCAGTTCCGCTACGAGGGCGGCTCCGAGACCCCGGGCCGCTGGCAGAGCCAGAGCCTGCGCTACGCCTCCGTGGGCATGGTGGTGGCCGACTTTGACGGCACGAAGAAGAACTCCGTGGTCATCGCGGGCGAGAACGCGCTGTACCACTATGACTTCTACCAGAACACCCTGCGCCCCCTGGGCAACACCAAGCTGTCCATGCGCTTCCGCATCCTGCGCCTATCCACCCTGGACCTGGACCGCGACGGCCGCGCCGAACTCATCATCTCCGGCGTGGACGACCCGGACGGCAACATGGAGCCGCGCAGTTACATCTTCCGAGTGGCGGGCGGCAAGTTCGAGGAGTTCATGCCCTACCAGCGCACCCACCTCTCGGTGGTGCGTATCCCGCCCACCTACGCCCCCACCCTGCTGGGCCAGACCAAGGGCAGCCACGGCCCCTTCGACGAGTACGGCGTCAACGAGATGAACTACTCCGACGGCAAGATCCAGCCCGTGCGCAGGCTCAAGCTGCCCAGCAAAACCAACCTGTACAACTTCGCCTACCTGCCGGAGCAGACCAGCTACAAGATCCTGCAGCTCAACGAGTACGGTTACCTCAAGACCTTCACCCCGGACGGGGAGGCCCAGGCCAGCCTGGAGGAAGGCTACAACAGCTCGTCCTCCTACGTGATCATCGACGAGCGCCTGCCGGGCATGGACATGGGCAAGCGCGACGACTCCACGGCGCTGTTCTACTACATCCCCATCCGCATGATCCCCATCTCGTTTGACCCCAAGGGGAAGTACGAGGTGCTGGCCAACAAGGACATCTCCGTGGCCGCCCAGATCTTCCAGAAGTTCCGCCGCTTCTCCCAGGGCGAGGTGCACTCCCTGTTCTGGGACGGCGTGGGCATGAGCCTGGCCTGGAAGACCCGCCGCATCAAGGGCACCGTGGTGGACCTTGCCGTGGAGGACCTGCACAACACCGGCAAGAAGCAGCTCGTGGTCTGCCTGAACACGTATTCCGGCGCCGTGGGCATGAGCAACGAGAAGACCGTCGTGGTCACCTACGACCTGAGCACGAACTAGGACGATTCCGGTTTCCACCGTGGCCCCGGCGAGCGCGCCGGGGCCACGGCTTCCCCAGCCCCCGCCCCACACCCCCGCCCCCGGCCCGCCCTGCCCCCGGACGACCCCGAAACCTC
>CAZCYB010000007.1:2751-15250 GCA_964502805.1 uncultured Desulfocurvus sp. | reverse complement strand
TGTTTCGAAAAACATGTGTTTGACATGTTTTTTTTTGCCTGGGAGACCGGCCTGGCGTGTGGTCTAGAGCTTTCCATGCTGACGCCGATTGTGTTCGTGGTGACGTCGCCTCCCCAGTTCTTTGTGCTTCTAACCCAGCCCCCGCCCCCCACCCCAGCCCCCGGCCCGCCATGCCCCAGGACGACTCCGAAACCTCCGCCTCAGCCAACGGGCCTGCCGACGCACGCGCCCCGGGCCAGCGCCGGGAGCCCCTCGCCGTCACCGCCGCCGAGGCCGGGCAGAAGCTTTTGCAATTCCTCACGCGCCGCCTGGGCGGCCAGGTGCCAGGCTCGGCCATCCTGAAGGCCATCCGCACCGGCCAAGTGCGCGTGGACGGCGGCCGCAGGCAGCCCTTCCACCGCCTGGCCGAGGGCCAGCAGGTGCGCGTGCCGCCCTTCAGCCTGGAGGACGCCGGAGCCGTCGGCCAGGCCGCCCCGGGCCTGTCCACCCCGATTCCGTCCGCCCCGGCCCTGCCCCTGGACATCCTTTACGAGGACCAGGGCCTGGTGGCGGTGCTCAAACCCGCGGGCCTGTGCGCCCACGCGGGCACCAGGCACAAGGACTCCGTAGCCGACCGGCTCAAGGCCCTGTACGCCGGGACCCCCTTCCTACCCACCCTGGCCCACCGGCTGGACAAGGACACCTCCGGCATCCTGCTGGCGGCCAAGAGCTATGCGGAGCTCCGGCGCCTGGGCGACCTCTTCGCCCTGGGCGGGGAGCGCGGGGGCGTCAAGAAAACGTACCTGGCCTGGGTGGATGGCGCCTGGGAGGCCAAGGGCCCGCAGGTGCTGGAGGACCGCCTGGACCGCCTGGAGCTGGAGCAGGGCAAGGTGGCGGGCCGCAAAAAGGTCGTCAGCGCCGGGGAGGACGGCGGCAAAACAGCCCGCTGCGAGGCCACGCCCCTGCTGCGCAAGCGCCAGGCCACGCTGCTGCTCGTGCGGCTGTTCACCGGGCGCACCCACCAGATCCGCGTGCAGCTCTCCCTGCGCGGGCACCCGGTCATCAGCGACGCGGTCTATGGGCGCAAGGTGCGCGGGCTGCCCATGCTGCTGCACGCCCTGCGCCTGGACCTGCCGGACCGCGCGCTGTTCGCCCCACCGCCCTGGACCGGCCCCTTCGCGGTGCCGGAGGCCACGCTGGCCAGCCTGCGCCCGTAGCTCTCGCCCCTGCCGCCCGCTTCCGCTCCCCCTGAAACCCCCGAAGGGGGCCGAAGGGGGTTGGCCCCGTTCTTGCTTAAATCACCCGCAAAACCCGGTGGCGGCATTCCACCCCCCGGAAATATTGGAGGAAACGCATGCTGCGCATGATCTTTCTCGTTGTCATTCTGCTGACCCTGCCCGCCCTCTCGGGCTGCGGAACCATCTACAAGGCCAGCGTGGACGAGCGCGACGTGGGCACCTTCGTGGATGACGGCCGCATCGAGTCCACGGTGCGCGCCCGCTTCGTGCAGGACAGCTCGGTCAAGCTCCGCGACATCTCCGTGAACTCGTACCGGGGGCACGTGTACCTGGTGGGCGAGTTCGAGGGCGAGGCCCAGAAGCTGCGCGCCGTGAAGCTCACCCAGGGCGTCACCGGCGTGGGCAGGGTCACGGTGGTGCCCTTCCCCAAGCGCGACGACCCCACCTGCGGCACCCAGGAGGAGCTGGCGCTCTATGCCAAGATCAAGGCCAAGCTGGTGCAGGACAAGGACATCTGGTCCACCCAGGTGGACATCAAGGTGGTGCAGTGCAACGTGGTCATGGTGGGGCTCGTGGGCAGCCAGCGCGAGGTCGCCGAGATCATGGCCCACGTGAACAGCGTGGAAGGCGTGCGCACCGTGCAGAACTACATCCGCGTGCTGCGCTGACGCGAACCCCAGGGAGGACCCCCATGGCCCTCAAGCGGATTTCCCGGACCCCGGCCCTGGCCCTGGCCCTTGCGGCCCTGGTCCTGGCTGTCGGCGCCTGCGCCCCGGCGCACATCCCCGGCCCGGAGGCCGAACTGCCCAGCGCGGGCGGCAAGAACGCCGTCGTCACGGCGGCGCGCTCCCTCACCGGCTCCAGATACAAATGGGGCGGCGACTCCCCCCAGGAGGGCTTCGACTGCTCGGGCCTGGCCTGGTGGGCCTACCGCCAGGCGGGCGTGGAGCTGCCGCGCGTGTCCTGGGAGCAGTACCAGACCGGCGCGCCGGTGGGCCGCCGCGACCTGAAGCCCGGGGATCTGGTGTTCTACCGCCTGCCGGGCAACAAGAAGAACCTGCACGTGGGCATCGTCACCGAGCGCGGCACCTTCATCCACAGCCCCAGCGCGGGCGGCCGCGTGCGCGAGGAGCCCATGGACACGCCCTACTGGCGCGAACGCTACGTGGGCGCCCGGCGCTACCTGCGGGCCAGCCGCTAGCCAAGGCTCTCTTTTCCCAATCATTCCGCCCCAGACCACCGGGGCCGGAGGCCAGCGCGCCCCCGGCCCTTCTTTTTTGCCCTGCACCACTTGGGCGTATTTGGCAATTTTGTATAACCGGACACTCCCCCGCGACAGTATTGTGCGAGTCCCGGAAGGGGCGCTCCAGGGCGCCTGCCTCATTAAATCAATAAATTCCAGTGTGATATACTCTAAACAGGCACTTTGGCCTCGATCTTGCTTTTCCGGGGTGTCCGGTCGATGAAACGAAAGTGAAATGACAATCGTGTATGTCGACCCGGTACCGGTCCTCAAAAAGCCCCTGGGCGGGGCAAAGTCCTGTCGGGATGGGGTGGGCCGGGACGGATAAGCGGGCACAATCCGCAAACACCGGCCCGACCGGGAGCGGATTGACGAAATCGTGAAAGGCGTGGCCCTGGCCGCTCGGATGGGCCGACGGCGGGGCGGGTGCTCAAAACTTTCAGGAGGTCCCTCAAATGAACGGAGCTGATACCGCATTCGTGCTCATCAGCGCGGCCCTGGTCATGTTCATGACGCCAGGCCTGGCGCTCTTCTACGGCGGCATGGTCCGCAGCAAAAACGTGCTCGGCACGGTGATGCAGAGCTTCATCCTGCTCGGCCTGGCCAGCATCATCTGGGCCCTGGTGGGCTACACCCTGGCCTTCGGCACCGACGTGGGCGGCATCATCGGCGGGCTGGAGTTCGCGCTGCTCAAGGGCGTGGGCGCCGAGGCCGGGCCCTTCTCCGAGACCATCCCCCACCTGGCCTTCATGGTCTTCCAGTGCATGTTCGCGGTGATCACCCCCGCGCTCATCACCGGCGCCTTCGCCGAGCGCATGAAGTTCGGCGGGTTCCTGGTGTTCAGCGCCCTGTGGCTCATCGTGGTCTACTCGCCCATGGCCCACTGGGTCTGGGGCAAGGGCTGGATGGCCGAGATGGGCGCCCTTGACTTCGCGGGCGGCGCCGTGGTGCACATGAGTTCCGCCGCCGCCGCCCTGGCCGCCGTGGTGGTGCTGGGCAAGCGCAAGGGCCACGGCAAGGAGCCCTTCATGCCCCACAACCTGCCCATGACCATCCTGGGCGCGGGCATCCTCTGGTTCGGCTGGTTCGGCTTCAACGCAGGCTCCGCCCTGGCCGCCGACGGCCTGGCCGCCAACGCCTTCGTCACCACCCACCTGGCCGCCGCCGCCGCCGCCATGTCCTGGATCTTCATGGAGTGGAGGCACTCCGGCAAGGCCACCACCCTTGGCGCGGCCTCCGGCGCGGTTGCGGGCCTCGTGGCCATCACCCCGGCGGCGGGCTTCGTGGGCCCCATGGACGGCATGATCATCGGGCTCATCGGCGGCGTGGTCTGCTTCTTCGGCGTGCTCCTGAAGAACAAGCTGGGCTACGACGACTCCCTGGACGTCATCGGCATCCACGGCGTGGGCGGCACCTGGGGCGCCATCGCCACCGGGCTCTTCGCCAGCATGAACAAGGCCACCGGCCTTTTCTATGGCAATCCGGGCCAGCTTTGGATACAGTTGGCCTCTGTGGCGGCCACCTGGGTGTTCTGCTTCGTGGCCAGCCTCATCCTCTTCAAGCTCGTGGACGCCACCGTTGGCCTGCGCGCCACCGAGGAAGAGGAAGTGCGCGGTCTGGACCTCTCCCAGCACAACGAGACCGGCTACCAGGCGTAGGCCGAACATAGGAGCCACATCATGAAGAAAGTCGAAATCATCACCCGGACGTTCAAGCTCGATGACATCAAGGCGGCCCTTGCCGAGATCGGCGTGAAGGGCATGACCGTGAGCGAAGTGAAGGGCTTCGGCCGCCAGGGCGGGCACAAGGAAGTATACCGCGGCGCCGAGTACCAGGTGGACTTCGTGGTCAAGGTCAAGATCGAGGTCGTGGTCGAGGACGCCCGCGTCACCGACGTCATCGCCGCGGCCACCAAGGCCGCCCGCACCGGACAGGTGGGCGACGGCAAGATCTTCGTCACCGCCGTGGAAGAGGTCGTGCGCATCCGCACCGGCGAGACCGGCGACGCCGCCATCTAGACAAGCACACCCGTGCGGGGCGAGGCCCTCCTCCCATGACGCAGAACCTCGCCCCGCACTCCCCCCAAGGTTCCACCCCGGCCCTGCCGCCAGCCGCCCAGCGGTTGCGGCAGGGCCGCCTGCTTCTGGCCCGGGCGGCCAGCGAAAACGGCGGGCCGGACCTGGACCGCTACCCGGCGGCCAGCGCCGCGGCCATGGACACCTACTTTCGCGAGCGGCTGGAGGAGCTCTCCGAGACCCAGCCGGGCCTGCTGGCCGCGCCCTTCGCCCTCATCGCCGTGGGCGGCTATGGCCGGAGCGAGCTGCAGCCCGCCTCGGACGTGGACGTGCTGCTGCTCTATGCCCAGGACATCCCCAAGAGCGCGGAGGAACTCAGCCGCGGGCTGTTCCACCCCCTGTGGGACCTGGGCCTGGACCTGGGCCACGGGGTGCGCAGCGGGGCGGACTGCCTGCGCCTGGCCCGGGAGGACACCCAGGTGCTCACCAGCCTGCTGGACACCCGCCTGGTGGCTGGCGACGAAGCCCTGGTGGGCCGCTTTCTGCGCGATTTTTCCGCCCGCGTGCTCTCCGGGGCGGCGCGGAGCTTCGGCCAGTGGGTGCTGGAGCACAACGCGGGCCGCAGGGCCGAGTACGGCGACTCCAGCGGCCTCTTGGAGCCGGACCTGAAGAACGGGCTGGGCGCCCTGCGCGACGTGCACCAGATCCACTGGCTGGCGCGCGTGCTGGCGGCCAATTCCGGCAACCCCCGGCTGCCCTTCACCCCCGACGACCTCTCCGCCCTGGAGGCCGACTGGCGCTTCCTCATGGCCGCGCGCACGGCCCTGCACCTGGCCGCCGGGCGCAAGACGGACAGGCTCGTCTTCGACCGCCAGCCCGAGGTGGCGCGCCTGCTGGGCTTCGCCGGGGCGGAGCTGCCCGGCCAGGACGGCGGGGACGCCGAGTACGCCTCGGCCATGGCCCGGGGCCTGGCCGTGGAGGCCTTCCTCTCGCGCCTGCACCAGGCCATGACGCGCATCCGGGCCATGCGCCAGGCCGCCTGGATCGAGGCCTTTCCCCCGGCTGCGCAGGCTTCGCCCGATTCCGGGGCCGGGCAGGTGCTTTCCACCCCCACGGGCCTCACCCTGGCCGACCCTGGGGCCCTGGCCTCCCCGGCGGACCTGCTGGCCCTGTACCTGGCGGCGGCCCGCGCCGCACGGCCCGTGGCCTGGAGCGGCCTGCGCGCCACGCGCCGGGCCCTGGCCGAGCGCCCGGCCTCGGACTTCGCCGACCTGCCGGGCCTTTTGCCCGCGCTCCTGGAGATTTTCCGCGCCTCCGGCCGGGAGACGGACATGGCCCCCCTGGGCGTGCGGAGCCCCCAGGCCCCGGCGGGCGGGCTCACCCGGGCCCTGAAGAGCTTCTTCGCCCCGGCCCGGGCCCCCGGCGCGGAGGACAAGCCCGCGCCCGACGCCCGCGAATGCGTGCCCAGCGTGGCCGGGGCCCTGCAATCCATGCTGGACACCGGCCTCCTGTCCGCCCTGGTGCCGGAGTTCGGGCCGGTGGAGCATCTGGTGCAGTTCGACGACTTCCACATCCACCCCGTGGGCAAGCACACCCTGGAGGTGGTGCGCGGCCTTGCGGCCATGCTGCACGATGCCCAGGGCTGGCAGGGGGCCATGGCCCGCGAGCTGGACGCCGCCGGGCTGTTCGACAGGCTGCTGCTGGCCGGGTTCTGCCACGACCTGGCCAAGCCCGGCCGCGACCACTCCGGGGCCGGGGCGGAGCTCTGCGCCCGGGTGCTCCCCCGCCTGGGCGCGGACGATGAGACCGTGGCCGACGTGGCCTTCCTGGTGCGCCAGCACCTGAACATCCCCAAGACCGCGACAAGGCGCGACCTGGCCGACGAGGCCGTGGCCGCGGGCCTGGCCGAGATCTGCGAGACCGCCCCGCGCCTGGACATGCTGCTCTTGCTGGCCGTGGCCGACAGCCAGGCCACCGGGCCCCGCGCCTGGAGCCCCTGGACGGCCTCCCTGTTCACGGAGCTTTCCCGCAAGGCCCGCAGGCTCTTGACCGCCGGGCCCCTGGCCGAGCCCCACGCCGTGGAGCACGGGCGCCAGGTGCGCGAGGAGCTGCTGAAGCTCTCCGCCCTGCCCGGCTCGCCGGTGAACCCGGAGCAGGCCCGGGCCCTGCTGGAGCGCCTGCCGCCCCGCGCGGCCCTGGTGCTGCCCGCCTCCACGCTGCTCAGGCACATGGACCTCATCCGCCGCTTCGAGGCGGCCATGGAGGAGGACCTCATGCGCAAGCCCAGCGGCAAGGGCGGCATCGGCGTCACGGAGATCGACGCCGTGGCCCTGGCGCACAAGCGCTTTCAGGTCAGCATCGCCGCGCCGGACCAGCCCGGGCTCTTCGCCGTCATGGCCGGGGTGCTGGCCCTGCACGACCTGAACATCCTCTCCGCCGAGGTGCTGACCTGGAAGGGCCCGGCGGGCTGGCGGGGCGGGCCCATCGCCGTGGACGTGTTCGTGGTGGAGGAGCCGGGCGAGGGCCTGTACCTGGACGACCTCTGGCAGCGCATCCGCCGGGCCATCGCCTACGCCCTCACGGGCAAGCTGGCCCTGGAATACCGCCTGGAGCAGAAGCGCGAATCGCCCCTGTCCAAGAGGAGCGCCGCGCCCAAGGGACGGCGCAAGGTCCGCGTGGACAGCGACGCCAGCGACTTCTACACCCTTGTGGAGGTGGCCGCGCCGGACCGCCTGGGCCTCTTGTACGACCTGGCCAGCGCGCTCACGGGCCTGGGGCTCACCCTGCACCTGGCGCGCATTGCCACCAGCGCCGGGCGCATCCACGACACCTTCTACGTGCGCGGCGAGGACGGCCTCAAGGTCACGGACCCGGACCGCGCCGAGGAGATCCGCAAGACCCTGCTGGCCGCCGCCAAGTAGGAGCCCTTCAGCCCCGCCGGGGCCCCGCCTTCAGCCGCATCCACAGCCAAATGCCCAGCCAGCCCGCGCCCAGGGTCAGCAGGTGGTGCAGGGCCAGCCAGCTGTGCCGCGCATAGCAGATGAACAGCCCGTAGACCGCGAAGGGGATGAGCACCCCCCGGCCCTGGACCAGCAGGGCCGAGAGCGCCCCGGCAAACGCGAACACCGCGTTGCTCGAGCCGTAATCCACCTCGGCCAGGGTGGCGGCCCAGGCCCCGCTTCCGCCAAGCTGAAGGACCGGGCCGGAGAGCAGCAGCCAGCACACCAGTTGGGTGAGCGGGTTGGACAGCCACAGCCCGGCGGCCAGCAGCAGAAGGAACGGCCAGCGCCCGAGCAGAAGCTCGATGAGCGCGCCGAAGAGCAGGAAGGAGAGCTGGTCGCCCGTCAAGTGGAACCAGTGGTTGTGGAACAGCGGGCCCAGGAAGACCCCTTGCCAGGTGACGTTGCCGGGCACGTAGCCCGAGGCGGCGAACAGCTCCTGCAGGGGCGGCCAGTGCAGCCTGCCCAGGTGCAGGGCGGTGAAGAACAGCACCAGGGCGCAGGTGAGCCAGGTGCGGCGCAGCAGATCCAGCGGCCCGGCGGGCAGCCTGGAGGCCAGGGGACCCGGCAGCAGGGCCAGGGCCCGGGGCGTGAGCGCCAGGGGACTGCCCGGCCGGGCGAGCAGGTGCGCGGCGGCCACGCGCAGGCCCTCGGGGAAGTGCGCGCGCACGGCGTCTGCCAGGGCCTGGGGCAGGCCGGGGGCGGAGGCCGCCAGATACAGAGGCTCCCAGCGCGTGGGCGAAAGCTTGGCCTTGAACTCCTGCAGCGAGCGGAAATTGTAGCCCCAGGTCCAGCGGCGGCCCAGCAGGGCCAGCAGGACCGGGGGCCGCTCCCCGGGCGCGGGCGGAAAGACCCCCAGGCTGGCAAGCGGGGCCATGCCCAGGCGCGCCTCGCGCGCTCCGGAAAGCCAGAGCAGGCGCATGGCCTGGAGGATGAGCAGCTCCGTGGCCCCGGCGCGGGCGTCGGGCCGGCGCGGCAGGTCCTGGAAGTACCAGGCCAGGGTCTGGTCGGCGCGCACCACCGGCGAGGCCGCCAGGAAGGCCTGGAGCTGGCCGCGCACGCGCAGGAGGAAGTAGCGGCGGTCCTCCGCCTGGGAAAAGGGCTCCACCGAGGCCAGGAAGCCCAGGGGCAGGCAGTCGCGCCCGGAAAGCCACGCCGCCGCCACCCCGTCCAGCTCCGCGCGCAGGGGGCTGCCCGGCGCAAGCTCCGCCGGGTCGGCCTCCAGCACCTCGGCCCCGCGTTTGGCCAGGGCCCGGGCCAGGGGGTGCCGCGCCAGGATGCGGGCCAGGGGGTCCGGGCCGGAGAAATACTCGCCCAGGTCGAACACCGGCTCCGCCCCCACGGGCCAGACGGAGAAGCCGCGCCCGCGCAGTTCCAGCGCCAGCTCCCGGCCCAGGGGCATGGCCGCCAGGCGCAGGCCCCCGGCCCGGCAGGCCCCGGCCAGCTCGGCCAGCACGGCGGCGCGGTGCTCCGGCGCGGCCAGGGGCTCGGTGGCGGCCACCCGGGCCCCGCGCACGTCCACGTAGCGCGCCAGGCCGGGAACCCCGGCGGCGGCGAAGGTGGCGAACCGAGGCCCCAGGCTGGCCAGGGAGCTGGTGCGGTCGCCGAAGCGCCGGAACCAGGTCTTCAGCTCCTGCGGGGAGACGTCTGCGGGCGAGGGCTGGGGCATGGGACGGAAGTAAGCGGAAATCGCGCCGGGCGCAACGCCGGGCTACCGCAAAAAGCGCCCCAGGGCCGCCTCCAGGGCGTCCATGGGCACCAGGGTGTCCAGGCAGGGGCCGTTGGGGCGCTCGTTGAGCACGCCGAACACCGGCAGCGGGTAGGTGTCCTGGATGCCGCTGGACAGGTCGCGGTAGCAGGCCACGGCGATGATGAGCCTGGGGCGCTTCTGCACCACGATGCGCCGGGCGATGGTGCCGCCCGTGGCGATGGCCAGGTGCACGCCGTAGCGGTCGCGCAGCTCCAGCAGGCCCGTCACCGGGCACAGGCCGCAGCGCTTGCAGTTGTCGATGTCGTAGGTCAGGCGCATGTCGCAGCGGCTGTTCTGCAGGCAGTGCGGCATGAGCAGCAGGATCCTGTCCGCCGGGAAGCGCCCCAGCTCGCGCAGCACCAGTTCGTTGTTCACCTTGATGAAGGAGGTGTGGATGTCCTCCTTGGAGAAGCCCAGGTCGCGGCCGATGAGGCTCATCAAGGGCAGCAGGAGCTTCACCGTGACCCCGCGCAGGCGCTGGGCCAGGGGCAGGGGCCGGGGGGAGACGAGGGACAGCACCAGGCCCAGGCCAGCCCAGCACACCAGCAGCAGCAGCGCGCCCAGGATGGCCCCCAGCACCCAGGGCGCCCAGGGGTGGATGTTCCTGAGCCCGATGTACGGGATGACCCAAAGCAGCACCAACAGCGCGCAGAGCGTGGCGCAGCTCACGCCGATGAGGGCGATGAACAGGCGCTTGCGCGTGGTGACGTTGGTGGTGGGCGCGGCGGGCGCGGACATGGCCCCTCCCTTTCTCCCTGGGTTCCGCCGTGTTCCGGGCGGGCGCTAGCCCTGGCTGGCCTTGAGGTAGCCGCAGGCGAAGGCCTGGGCGTCCTGGGGCTTCTTGCCCTGGGGGGTGATGCGCGGCGTGAGGTAGAGCCTGTCCGCGCAGGCGATGGCCAGCATGGGCGCGCCCTGGTGCTCCACCAGGCCCGTGATGGTTCCGGGCTGGACACCCTGGGGCTTGTCGCCGCCCACGCTGCCCGGCTCGATGGAGAGGCGCAGGGTCTTTCCCGTGGGCCCACCTGGTTTGGCCCAGTCGAAATACGCGCCCGGCCAGGGGTGCATGGCCCGGATGTGGTTGTGCAGGGCCTGTGCCTCGCGGTTCCAGTCGATGCGCCCCTCGTCCTTGGTGAGCTTGGCCGCGTGGGTCACCAGGGCCGGGTCCTGCTCAAGCTTCATCAGCCTGCCCTGGGGCAGACGGGTCAGGGCCTCCAGCAGGGCCTCGGCGCCCATCTCGGCCAGTTCGTCGTGCAAGATGCCCGCGTGGTCGGAGTCGGCGATGCGCAGGGCGCGCTGGAGAAGAATGGGCCCGCTGTCCAGGCCCAGTTCCATTTTCATGATGGTAATGCCCGTGACCACATCCCCGGCCTGGATGGCGCGCTGGATGGGCGCGGCCCCGCGCCAGCGCGGCAGAAGCGAGGCGTGGACGTTGACGGGCATGAGGCGGCAGGCGTCCAGCACGGCCTGGGGCAGGATGAGCCCGTAGGCCGCCACCACCAGCACGTCGGCGTCCAGGGCCTTCAGCGCCGCCACGTCGTCGGGATTCTTGAAGTTCAGCGGCTGGCGGACTTCAATATTCGCTTCCAGCGCGGCCACCTTCACCGGCGGCGGCGTGGTCTGCTGGCCCCGGCCGCTGGGGCGGTCCGGCTGGGTGTACGCGGCCAGCACCGTGGCCCCGGGCCAGTCCAGCAGGCGGCGCAGGATCACGGCGGCGAAGTCCGGCGTGCCCATGAACACCACCTTGAGCGGCGGGCTGGGGGGCTGGTTCAGGCGAAGATCTTTCAAACCGTCCATGTCAGTTGCCCAGGCCCGTTGGGCCTAGTCCTTCTTCCATTTCTTGACTTTGGTGTCGTACATGGTCTTTTTCAGGCGGCTGGCGTGGTCCACCAGGGTCTTGCCCTCCAGGTGGTCGATCTCGTGCTGCAGGATCACCGCCAGGAGGCCCTCGGCCTTGATCTCGATGGGCTCGCCCTTCTCGTTCAGCCCGGTGACGCAGACGTTCTCGTAGCGCTTCACCTTGCAGGAGAAGGTGGGCAGGGACAGGCAGCTCTCCTCGCTGTCCTTGGTTCCGGTGCACTCGCCGAACACCGGGTTCACCACCACCATGGGGGCCTTGCGCTCCTTCGGCCCGGTCTCGTCCAGGGTGATGATGCGCAGGGAGTGGCCCACCTGCGGCGCGGCCAGGCCCACGCCCTCGCTCTCGTACATGGTCTGGATCATGTCCTGGATGAGCGTTTCGATCTCGGGCGTGATTTCGGCCACCGGCTGGGCCTTCTGGGCCAGCACGGGGTCCGGGTAGGTGCGGATGGGCAGCTTGGCCATGCTAGGCTTCCTTCTTCTCTTCGGCCTTCTCGGCCGCCACCTTCTCGCGCAGGCGGATGCCCAGCTCGCGCAACTGGCGGGAGCTCACCTCGCCCGGGGCCTCGGTCATGAGGCAGGTGGCCTTCTGGGTCTTGGGGAAGGCGATGACGTCGCGGATGGACTTGGAGCCCGTGAGGATCATGGTGATGCGGTCCAGGCCGAAGGCGATGCCGCCGTGCGGGGGCGCGCCGAACTTGAGCGCCTCGATGAGGAACCCGAACTTCTCCTCGGCCTCCTGCTCCTCGATGCCCAGGGCCGCGAACATGGCCTTCTGCGCCGCCGGGGTGTGGATGCGGATGCTGCCGCCGCCGATCTCGCTGCCGTTCAGCACCATGTCGTAGGCGCGGGCCAGGGCCCCGCCGGGGTCGCTGCCGATGGTCTCCATCTGGCCCGGCTGGGGCGAGGTGAAGGGGTGGTGCTTGGCCACCCAGCGCTTGTCCTCGGGGTCGAACTCAAGGAGCGGGAAATCCGTCACCCACAGGGGCGCGAACGCGCCCTCGTCGATGAGGCCGAAGCGCTCGCCCAGCTTGAGCCGCAGGTTGCCCAGGGCGGCGTTGGCCACGTCCTCGGGCGCGGCCTGGAAGAACACGATGTCCCCGGCCACCAGGCCCAGGCGCGCGGCCAGGGCCTTCTTCTCGTCCTCGCTGAAGAACTTGACGATGGGCGACTGCCACTCCTCGTCCTTGACCTTGATCCAGGCCAGGCCCTGGGCGCCGTAAATCTTCACGAACTCGGTGTAGTCGTCGATCTCCTTGCGGGAGAGCTCTCCGCCGCCGGGAACGCGCAGGGCCTTGAGGCAGGGGGCCGCGGCGAACACCTTGAACCCGCCGCCCGCGAAGATGTCCTTCACGTCAACGAGCTTGAGGTCGAAGCGCACGTCGTTCAGGGCCGTCATCTTCAAGGCGACGTCCGTG
>CAZCYB010000007.1:0-2741 GCA_964502805.1 uncultured Desulfocurvus sp. | reverse complement strand
CTGACGATGCTGCTGCCGCATGGTTACGACGGCCAGGGCCCGGAGCGTTCCTCGGCGCGCCTCGAGCGCTACCTGCGGCTCTGCGCCGAAGACGGCATGCAGGTCTGCTATCCGCCGCCGCCCGCGCAGATGTCCTTCCCGTCAACGAGCTCGAGGTCGCAGCGCACGTCGGGCTTGGCGGCGCCGTACTCGTCCATGGCCTGCCTGTAGGTCATGCGCGGGAAGGGGTCCGGCAGCTCGCGGCCGATGGTCTCGCGGAAGACCGTGCGGATGAGGCCCTCGGCCATGCCCATGACCTGCTCCTCGTCCGGGAAGCTCATCTCGATGTCGATCTGGGTGAACTCCGGCTGGCGGTCGGCGCGCAGGTCCTCGTCGCGGAAGCACTTGACGATCTGGAAGTAGCGGTCCAGGCCGGAGACCATGAGAAGCTGCTTGAAGATCTGCGGGCTCTGCGGCAGGGCGTAGAACTGGCCCAGGGAGAGGCGGCTGGGCACGAGGAAGTCGCGCGCGCCCTCCGGGGTGCTCTTGGTCAGCACGGGCGTCTCGATCTCCAGGAAGCCCAGGCTGTCCAGGTAGCGGCGCACGCTCTGGGCGGCCTTGTTGCGCAGGATGAAGTTCTTGGCCAGGCGGGGCCGCCGCAGGTCCAGGTAGCGGTACTTCAGGCGCAGCATCTCGGCGGCGTCCACGCGGTCCTCGATGGGGAACGGCGGGGTGTCCGAGGTGTTCAGCAGCTTCCAGTCCGTGACGTAGACCTCGATCTCGCCGGTGGTCATGTTCGGGTTGGCCATGCCCTCGGGCCGGGCGCGCACCTCGCCGCGCAGGGCCACGACGTACTCGATGCGGATGGCGTGGGCCCGCTCGTGGGCCTGGGGCGCCACCTCGGGGCTGAACACGGTCTGGGTCAGGCCCTCGCGGTCGCGCAGGTCGATGAAGATGAGCCCGCCGTGGTCGCGCCGGAACTGCACCCAGCCCATGAGGGTCACTTCCTGGCCGATGTTGGCGGCGGTGAGCTGGTTGCAGGTGTGGCTGCGGCGCCAGCCGCCCAGGTCCTCGATGACCCGGTACTCGTCGTAGTCGCGCTCTTCGCCAGGCTGTACGTTGGTCTGCTCGGTCATGTGAATTCCTTTCGAAATGGATTCGCCCGCCCGTCCCTGCCAAAACGGGGGCGGCGGGCGGCGGTGTCGGGTGTGAAAAATCTAGTCGAAGGCCGAGATGGCGATGGCCATCTGTCCGCCCTCGTCCATGTCCTTGATGGTCACCTGGCCGGAGTCGAACTCCTCCGCGCCCAGGATGTAGCACTTGCGCGCGCGCAAGCGCCCGGCGTGGCGCAGGCGGCTCTTCATGCTGCCCGGCGCGTAGTCGCACTCGCCGCTCATGCCGCGCTGCCTGAGCTTGTGCGCCAGCAGCAGGGCGGCGGAGAGCGCGCCCCCCGGCTGGGAGGCGCCCTCGCGGGTGTCCGTCACGGCCAGGTAGAAGTCCGGCCTGGGGGCCTGCTCTTTCTCCATGAGCATGGCCAGGCGTTCCATGCCGCAGGCAAAGCCCACGCCCGGGGCGTCCGGCCCGCCCAGGAGCTTCACCAGGCCGTCGTAGCGGCCCCCGCCGGCCACGGCGGTCTGGGAGCCGATGGCCCCGCTGGTGACCTCGAAGGTGGTGCGCTGGTAGTAGTCCAGCCCGCGCACCAGCCGGGGGTTCAGCGTGTACTTGAGCCCGGCCCTGTCCACCAGGGCCAGCACGGCGGAAAAATGGTCTTTGCACTCGCCGCAGAGGTGCTCGCCCAGCACCGGGGCGTCCTTCACCAGCTCCTTGCAGGCAGGCACCTTGCAGTCCAGCACGCGCAGGGGGTTGGTGTGCATGCGGCGCTTGCAGTCCTCGCACAGCTGGGTGTGGTCCAGGGCCTCGAAGTAGCGGGTCAGCGCGGCGCGGTAGTCCGGCCTGCACTCGCGGCAGCCCAGGCTGTTCAGCTCGAAGGACAGCTCGCCGATGCCCAGGCCGGTGAGGAAGTCCTGGAGCATGAGGATCACGTCCACGTCGCTGGCGGGCTCCGGGCTGCCCAAAAGCTCGGCGTTGATCTGGTGGAACTGGCGCATGCGGCCCTTCTGCGGGCGCTCGTAGCGGAACATGGGGCCGAAGGTGTAGTGGCGCGAGGCGCGGCCCGGCTCGATGACACCGGCCTCGATGCAGGCGCGCAGCACGCCCGCCGTGGCCTCGGGCCGGAGCGTCAGGGAGCGGTCGCCCCGGTCGGTGAAGGTGTACATCTCCTTGCCCACCACGTCCGTGTCCTCGCCGATGCCCTTGGCGAAGAGCTCCGTGCGCTCCAGCACCGGGGTGCGCAGCTCGCCGAACCCATAACGACCGAACACCTCCCGGGCCACGGCCTCCATGCGGGTGAAGGCGCGGGAGTCCTCGGGGAACAGGTCGGCAAAGCCCTTGATCTTCTGGATGGCGCTCATGTTTCCGCTTTTTCGTTGAGGTTGGGAAAGGCGGGGAATATACCTTCTGGGAACATCCTTGTCAAAACCGCGCACAGGCACAAAAAAGCGAGGAACCACCATGCCCTACGTGAACATCAAGATCACGCGCGAAGGCGCCACCGCGGAGCAGAAGGCCCGGCTCATCGCAGGCGTCACCGAACTCTTGCAGGCCACCCTGGGCAAGAACCCGGCCACCACCGTAGTGGTCATCGACGAGGTGGACACGGACAACTGGGGGATCGCCGGCGAGTCGGTCACCTCCCGCCGGAA
>CAZCYB010000006.1:0-98344 GCA_964502805.1 uncultured Desulfocurvus sp. | reverse complement strand
TTCGAGATGCTGGGCAACTTCTCCTTCGGCGACTACTTCAAGGCCGAGGCCATCCGCCTGGCCTGGGACTTCATCACCAAGGAGCTGAAGCTGCCCAAGGAGCACCTCTACGTCTCCATCTACAAGGACGACGACGAGGCCGGGGAGCTGTGGCAGAGCGTGGCCGGGGTTCCGGCGGAGCGCATCTACCGCCTGGGCGAGAAGGACAACTTCTGGTCCATGGGCGACACCGGCCCCTGCGGCCCCTGCTCCGAGATCTACGTGGACCAGGGCGCGGACATGGCCTGCGGGCCCGAATGCGGCATCGGCAAGTGCGACTGCGACCGCTACCTGGAGATCTGGAACCTGGTGTTCATGCAGTTCGACCAGGCCGCCGACGGCACCCGCACCCCCCTGCCCCGCCCCAGCATCGACACCGGCATGGGCCTGGAACGCATCAGCGCCGTGGTCCAGGGCAAGCGCTCCAATTTCGAGACCGACATCTTCCGCGCGCTCATCGACTACGTGGCCGAGAAGGCCAAGGTGAAATACCACCAGGACAGGGACACGGACACCGCGCTGCAGGTCATCGCCGACCACAGCCGGTCCATCGCGTTTCTCATCACCGACCAGATCCTGCCCTCGAATGAAGGCAGGGGCTACGTGCTGCGCCGCCTCATCCGCCGGGCCTTCCGCTTCGGCAAGCTCATCGGCTTAAGCGAGCCCTTCCTGCACGAGAGCGCCCGCCAGGTGGTGGCCCAGATGCGCGACGCCTACCCGGAGCTTCTGTCCAACCAGGAGTTCATGGCCCGCGTCATCAAGGAGGAGGAGGAGCGCTTCTCCCAGACCCTGGACAAGGGCCTGGTGATCCTGGAGGAGGAGCTTGCCCGGCTGAAGGCCGAGGGCAAGAGCCGCGTGGAGGGCGAATTCGCCTTCAAGCTATACGACACCTACGGCTTCCCGCTGGACATCGTCAACGACGTGGCGGGCAAGGTCGGCATCAGCGTGGACGAGCCCGCCTTCATGGCCTGCATGAAGGAACAGAAGACCCGGGCCAAGAAGGCCTGGAAGGGCAGCGGCGAGAAGGACGTGGCCAGCATGTTCCAGTCCCTGCTGGAGGCCGGGTTCAAAACCCGCTTCACCGGGTACGGCGCCATGGAGGCCGAGGGCCGCATCGTGGCCCTGCTGGACGAGGGCGGAGGCGCCGTGGAGAGCCTGGCCCAGGGCGAGGGCGGCTGGCTGGTGGCCGCGGCAACCCCGTTCTACGGCGAGTCCGGCGGGCAGGAGGGCGACACCGGCGAGGTGGGCACCAGCTCCGGCGGGGCCGACGTGCTGGAGACCTTGAAGCCCGCGCCCGAGCTCACCGTGCACAAGATCTTCGTCAACGAGGGCGAAATCGGCCAGGGGCAGACCGCCACCTTGACCGTCAACGCCCGCACGCGCATGGCCACCACGCGCAACCACACCACCACCCACCTGCTGCACGCGGCCCTGCGCCAAGTCCTGGGCGACCACGTGAAGCAGTCCGGCTCGCTTGTGGGGCCGGAGCGCCTGCGCTTCGACTTCACGCACATCGCGCCCATGACCCCGGCGGAGATCACCCGCGTGGAGCAGATCGTCAACCGCGCCATCCTCGACGACATCCCGGTGGGCCGGGAGTACGTGAGCCAGAAGGAGGCCGTGGCGCGCGGCGCCACCGCGCTCTTCGGCGAAAAGTACGCCGACACGGTCTGCGTGGTGGAGGTGCCGGGGGTGAGCATGGAGCTGTGCGGCGGCACGCACCTGACCAACACCGGCCAGGCGGGCAGCTTCATCATTCTTTCGGAAACCGGCGTGGCCGCGGGCATCCGCCGCATCGAGGCCGCCACGGGCTGGAACGTGCTGGGCTACCTGCAGACCCTGCGCCAGGAGATGGGCGAGACCCAGGCCGTGCTGAAGGCCCGGCCCGAGGAGGTGGCGGCCCGCGCCAAGGCCATGGCCGCCCAGGTGAAGGCCCTGCAGAAGGACGTGGAGCGCCTGCAGACCAAGCTGGCCAGCGGCTCCGGCGGGGCGCGCATGAGCGAGGCCGAGGACATCGGCGGGGTCAAGGTCATCGCCGTGAAGGCCGAGGCCGCCTCCATCAAGAGCCTGCGCGACCAGATGGACGCGCTGAAGAGCAGGCTGCCCTCGGGCGTGGCCATGCTGGCCGCCCCCACCGACGACGGCAAGGTCACGGTGCTGGTGAGCGTGACCAAGGACCTGCACGGCAGGTTCACCGCCCCGGCGCTGATCAAGGAAGTGGCCGCCGAGGTGGGCGGCAGCGGCGGCGGCAGGCCGGACATGGCCCAGGCCGGCGGCACCGACGTTGGCGGCATCGACCGCGCCATCGCCAAGCTGAAGGAACTGGTGGGCAGGTAGGCCCGGAACCGCCACGGGGGCGGACCAGCGAAAGAATGCATTTTTTCATTTGACAGGGCAGGGCAAAGCTCGTAAGAGTCCTGTTCCCAGTTTTGAGAAGGAGCTGACCCAATGAAGACGTACAGCCCGGTCCCTGCGGACCTGAAGCGCGAATGGTTCGTGGTCGACGCCACGGACAAGGTGCTGGGCCGCCTGGCCACGGCCATCGCCC
Organism: uncultured Desulfocurvus sp.; assembly: GCA_964502805.1. Taxonomy (GTDB): domain Bacteria; phylum Desulfobacterota; class Desulfovibrionia; order Desulfovibrionales; family Desulfovibrionaceae; genus Humidesulfovibrio. The sequence continues at coordinate 95,757 of CAZCYB010000006.1, read as the reverse complement.
ACCGCCTGCGCGGCAAGCACAAGCCCGGTTTCGCCCCCCACATGGATGGCGGGGACTTCATCGTCGTTGTCAACGCCGAGAAGATCAAGGTCACCGGCGACAAGCTGAACCAGAAGATGTACTACAAGCACACGCTGTACCCCGGCGGCATCAAGAGCCGCACCCTGCAGCAGATGCTTGAGAAGAACCCGGAACTGGTGATCATCCAGGCCGTGCGCGGCATGCTGCCGAAGAACCGCCTGTCCCGGCAGATCATCAAGAAGCTGAAGGTGTTCGTCGGCCCCGAGCACACCCACGCTGCCCAGAAGCCTCAGGCTCTGGATCTCTAAACCACGGCATCAGGGAGCATTCCATGATGGATTTCAATTACGGCACCGGCAAGCGCAAGAACGCCGTCGCCCGCACCCGCGTCTACCAGGGCACCGGCCAGATCCTCGTGAACGGCCGCCCGTACGATGAGTACTTCCCGCGCAAGACCCTGCAGATGATCGTGCAGCAGGCGCTGAAGCTCACCAAGAACGTCGACAAGCTCGACATCAAGATCACCGTCGCCGGCGGCGGCGTGTCCGGACAGGCCCAGGCCGTCCGCCACGGCATCTCCCGCGCGCTCATCGAGATGGATCCCGAGCTGCGCGGCACCTTGAAGCGCGCCGGGTTCCTCACCCGCGACGCCCGCAAGAAGGAGCGCAAGAAGTACGGCCTGGCCGGCGCCCGCGCCCGCTTCCAGTACTCCAAGCGCTAGGCCGCAAGGTCCAGCCAGTCCCAGCCCATCCGGGCCGGCGCCGCAAGGCGTCGGCCCTTTTTCAGTTTGGGCGCCCGCCGGTCTGTGGCTGGCGGAATTATGGCTGGCGGACCGGGGCGCTTCTCCGCTAGGATGCGGCCCATGCAGCCCCTGCGACCGCGCGCCCTTTCCCGGCCCCAATGGCCGGACCTCTCGCCCCTGGTGGACGGCAGCCCCCCGGGGCGGCTCTCCGGCAGGCAGGCCCGCCTGTGGGGCCTGGTGCTGCGCTCCCGCCGCGTGCCCCACCGCCTGCGGGCCATGGGCGGGGGTTACACCGTGCAGGTGCCCGGCCGCTTCGTGCGGCAGGCCGTGGACGAGATCCGCCTGTACCAGCAGGAGAACATCACCCCGCACCCGTCCATCCCCCTGCCGCCGGTGGAGGAGCGCACCCGCGCCACGCTCACGGCCATGCTGGGCCTGTGCGCCTTCTTCGTGCTCAGCCGCCGCCCCTGGCCGGAGCTGGGCCTGTATCCGCACCACTTCTCGCGCCTGGGCACCGGCGACGCCGCCGCCGCGCTCTCCGGGGAGTGGTGGCGGCTGTTCACCGCGCTGACCCTGCACGCAGACCCGGCGCACATCGCCAGCAACGCGGTGATCGGCGGGGCCTTCCTGGTGCTGCTCTCGCGCAGGCTGGACTCCGGCGCGGCCTGGCTCGTGGCGGTGCTCTCCGGGGCCCTGGGCAACCTCATCAACGCCGTGGTCCAGGGGCCGGGCCACCACTCCATCGGCTTCTCCACCGCGGTGTTCGGCGCAGCGGGCGCCCTGGCGGGCCTCAAGGCCGTTTCGGGAGACCAGGCCCTGGCCCACGCGCCCGTGAACGCGCAGCGCGGGTGGCTGCTGCCCGTGGCCGCGGGGCTGGCCCTGGTGGCCAGCCTGGGCACCGCGGGCGAGAACACGGACATCGGCGCGCACTTCTTCGGGCTGTTCGCGGGCGGGGGGCTGGGCACCGGCGCGGGCCTGCTGGCCGCGCGGTGGGGCTATCCCAACGAGGGCTGGGGCGTGGCCTTCAACCGGGCCTGCGGGGCCCTGGCGGCGCTGCTGCTCTGCGGGGCCTGGCTCTGGGCCTGGCTGGCCGGGTAGCCCTATCCGATCACCATGTCGCGCAGGATGCCGATGCCGGTGTAGAGCTGGTAGAGCGCCATGAGCACCAAAAGCGCGTTGACGATGCCGTGGGCCAGGGGCAGGGCCGTGCGCCGGGCCTTGTTGCGGTCCATGAACGCGCCGCTGCCCAGCCCGAACATGATGAGCGGCAGCATGGCCAGGCCCACCTGGTAGTGCGGGCCGGTGATGAACACGCTGTGCCAGCCCAGCCAGGCAGCGCCCAGGCCGATGACGAAGGCCAGCAGCCAGACGGTCATCACCGCCGCGCCCAACTGCACATGGCGCTTCCACTGGAAGACGATGCCCTTGTGCCCCAGGTGGGCGAAGCGGAAGCGCACCACGCCCAGGTACAGCACGTACACGGACAGCAGCACGGCCAGGGTCTGCAGCACGGGGTGGATCCACATGATCATGGGCGTCGCTCCTTGTGGGGGGTCATGCCGCCAGGCGCAGGGCGTCGGCGGCCAGCAGAACCAAGAGCAGAACCAGCGAGGCGTTGACCAGGGCGAAGCCCAGGCGGCCCTCGCGGCGGGAAAGTCCGGGGCAGAGCATGGTGCACGCGGCAAGGCCCGCCACCGGCCACTGCAGCGCCGGGGCGGCGATGAGCCCGAAGGCGGGCAGCAGCAGCATGAGCGCGCCGTAGCTGACGAGCCACAGGCGCAGCGCCCCCGGGGCCCGCTCCTCGGACAGGCCGTGCTGCGGCACGCGCAGCCCGGCGGCCTCGTAGTCGGCGCGGTGCAGCCGCGCAAAGAGCCAGAAATGCGGCACCTGCCAGGCGTAGAACACCCCGGCCAGCAGCAGGGCGCGGGCATCCAGGGGCGGGCCCCCGGCGGCGGCGAAGCCCAGCACAGGCGGCAGGGCGCCCGCCACCCCGCCCACCAGCATGGCCAGGGAGGTGCGGCGCTTGAGCGGCGTGTACAGACCGTTGTAGACCAGCACCGTGAGCGGGACCAGGGCAGCCGCGCCGGCGCCCCCCGGCGTGGCGGCCAGCAGCAGGGCCGAGGCCGCCAGCCAGCCCAGGGCCAGGGCCAGGGCCGTGGAGGGGAGCAGGCGCCCGGCGGGCAGGGGCCGGTTTTTGGTGCGTTCCATGCGCGCGTCCACGTCCCGCTCCTGGAGCTGGTTCAGGGCCGAGGCCCCGCAGGAGAGCAGGAACGCTCCCCCAAGGGCCACGGCCATCCCTGCGCCGATAGGGCCGCCAGCCATGAGCCAGCCGGCCCCGGCCCCGGCGGCGGCCAAAAGGCCGATGCGCGGGCGCGGCAGGGCAGCAAGGTCGCTCCAGCCCGTCACTGGTGACCCCCCTTCTCGTGGGCCGAATGGTCCGGCGCGGCAACCCCGACGGGCTTGCCGGGCGCCTGGCCGGGCGCCTGGCCTGGCACGGTCCCTTCGCTCTCCAGAAGCTTCATGATGGCCTCGCGCTCGGCAGCCGTGAGCTGCGGGTAGGCGGGCATCACCGAGGCCTTGCCCAGCCTGGCCGCCGGGTCCTTCAACACGGCCTCCACATAGGCGCGATCCACCAGGCCGCCGCCCTTGGCCAGGCCCTTCCTGCCGAACATGCCCTTGAAGGTGGGCCCGGCGATGTCCGAGCCGTCCAGGCTGTGGCAGCCCAGGCAGCCCTGGCCCTCGGCCACGGCCTTCCAGGCCTCCGGACCATCCGCCTGGCCTCCCGCCGAATCGCCCTTCTCCAGGAACTCCAGGATCTGCTTCAGTTCCCCAGGGGTAAGCTGATCCTTGTACTCCGGCATCACGGGCTCGAAGCCCTTCACCACGCCCGCGCGCGGGCCCATGATGACCATGGTCAGCGCGGCGGCGTCGTACTTCAGGCGCTTCTCCTTCCTGTCCTTGCCGATGAGCACCGCCTCGCGGCCCCACACGCCCTTCAGCGTCGGGCCCACGGACTCCGAGCCGTCCAGGCTGTGGCAGCCCAGGCAGCCCTTGGAGTCCAGCAGGGCCTTGCCCGGGTGGCCCGCCCCGGCGGCGGGCTCGGCCAGGAAGCGCTCGTACTCCTCGGCGCTCACGGCCCGGATGGCCGAGAGCATCTTGGCGTGCTGCAGCCCGCAGTACACCGAGCAGAAGATGACGTACTCGCCCTCCTTGTCCGCCCGGAACCAGCCGTAGGTGGTCATGCCGGGCACGGTGTCGATCTTCATGCGGAAGGCCGGGGCGAAGAAGCCGTGCAGCACGTCGGCGCTGGTCATGGCCAGCTTGACGGGCCGACCCACGGGCACCACCAGGGTGCCGGAGTGCTTGCCGCCGGGGTACTCGAAATCCCAGGACCACATGCGCGCCATGACCTTGATCTCCAGGCTGTCCGGGGGGGCGTCGCGCAGGGCGCGGTAGCTCACCCAGCCGGACCAGAACATGCCCATGACCAGGATGGTGGGCAGCACGGTCCAGACCACCTCGGCCCAGAAGTTGGAGCTGAAGGTGGCGGGCACGGGGTGGCGCTTGCGGTTGTAGCGGATGACGAACCAGACCATGGCCGCGGTGAGCAGCACCAGGATCACGGCGCTGGCGCCGAAGATGAACAGGAAGGTCTGGTCCACCTTGGCCACGGCGTTGACCAGTTCCGCGGGGCGGGTGGCGTTCTGCAGGCTCATGACCCGGCCCCCTGGTAGCGGTAGCCCACGTCGATGAAGGTGAACCCGATGGCGATGGCCAGGACGACGAAGGCCGTGAGCACCATGGTTTTGATGAGCGTGTTCTCGTACTTCAGGTGCATGAAGAAGAAGACCACCAGGCTGGCCTTGAGGCTGGCCACGGCCAGGGCCACGATGATGTTCAAAAAGCCCAGGTCCACCTTGGCCACGGCCACGGTGAGCACCGTGCAGGCCATGAGCCCGGCCCACACCAGGGTCAGGAAGCCGTAGCCCAGCGGTTCGTGCTGTCCGTTTGCGTTGTCGTGCATGTCCGCCCCCGCGCTCGGATCGTTAGGATATCAGGTAGAAGAGGGGGAAGAGGTAGATCCACACCAGGTCCACGATGTGCCAGTACAGCCCGGCGTTCTCCAACCAGACGTAGTCCGTGGCCGTCACGCGGCCTTTGGCGACGAGCAGCATGACCCAGCCGAGCACCCCGGCGCCGATGACCACGTGCACGCCGTGCAGGCCGGTCATGGCGAAGTACAGGCCGTAGAACACGCTTTGGCCCTGGGGCAGCCCGGCCACGTGCTCCGAGCCGGGGACGATGCCGTGGTGGAACTTGGCGCTCCACTCGATGACCTTGTTGACCATGAAGGCGCCCGCGCAGGCCACGGTGAAGGCCAGGAGCCACAGGCTGCGGGTCTTCTCCCCGCGCCGCAGCGCCGTGATGGACAGGGCCACGGTGAGGCTTGAGGTGATGAGCACCACGGTGTTCAGTCCGCCGATGAACACGTCCAGGCTCTGGCCCGCGGCGTGGAAGGCCTCCGGATACTTGGCGCGGTAGCTGGCGTAGAGCAGGAACAGCCCGCCGAAGAGCAGGATCTCCGTGAACAAAAACAGCCACATGCCCATCTTGGCGGCGTGGTAGTCCTTGTGGCCGGCCATGGCCTGGAGGGGGGCGGCATCAGCCATCTGGATTCACCCCCTTGTAGTCGTAGGGTTCCGGGGCCACGGGGTCGTGGTGGAAGGCCTCGTGCGGCAGGGGCGTGGGCAGGGTCCATTCCAGGGTGGCCCCGCCCCAGGGATTCTTCGTGGCCGGCGGCCCGTAGCGGCAGCCCCGGTACAGGTTCCAGAACATCAGGATGAGCCCGGCGGCCAGGAACCACGAGCCCCAGGTGGAGACCATCTGCAGGGGCGCGTACTGGGGCAGGTAGTCGTAGTAGCGCCGGGGCATTCCCTGCAGGCCCATGATGAACATGGGGAAGTACAGCACGTTCATGCCGATCAGGATGAGCCAGAAGGCCCAGGCCGCGCGGCCGTGGTCGTACATGCGCCCGAACACTTTCGGAAACCAGTAGTGCATGGCCGCGAACATCCCCAGGCCCGTGCCGCCGAAGATGACGTAGTGGAAGTGCGCCACCACGAAGTAGGTGTCGTGCACGTGGATGTCCGTGCCCGCGCTGCCCAGCACCAGCCCGGTGAGGCCGCCGATGGAGAACATGAAGATGAACCCCAGGGCGTAGAGCAGGGGCGGGTCCAGGCTGATGGAGCCCTTGTACAGGGTGGAGAGCCAGTTGAAGACCTTGATGGCCGAGGGAATGGCCACCACGAAGGTGAGAAACGAGAAGACCAGCACGGCGGTGTCGCTCATGCCGCTGGTGAACATGTGGTGCGCCCACACCAGCGAGCCGGCGAAGGCGATGGCCAGGCTGGAGAAGGCGATCATGTTGTAGCCGAAGATGGGCTTGCGCGCGAACACCGGGATGACCTCGGAGATCACCCCCATGGCGGGCAGGATCATGATGTACACAGCCGGGTGGGAGTAGATCCAGAACAGGTGCTGGTACAAAAGCGGATCGCCGCCGCGGCCGGGGTCGAACAGGCCCAGCTTCAGCACGCGCTCGGAGAAGATCAAGAGCGCCGTGATGCCCAGGATGGGCGTGGCCAGCACCTGGATCCAGCCCGTGGCGTACACCGACCACACGAACAGCGGCAGCTTGCGGAAGGTCATGCCCGGGGCGCGCAGGCGGTGGATGGTGGTGATGAAGTTGAGCCCCGTGAGGATGGACGAGAACCCCAGGATGAACACGGCCACCACGGCCACGCTGACGTTGGTGGTGGTGCGCTCGCTGAAGGGCACGTAGAAGGTCCAGCCGGTGTCCGGCGCGCCGTCGCCGGTGAAGATGCTGGCCAGGGCCAACAGCGCCCCGGTGACGTAAAGCCACCAGGAGAAGTTGTTCAGCCTGGGGAAGCTCACGTCGTTGGCCCCGATGTGCAGGGGCAGGAAGATGTTGCCGAAGCTGGCCGGAATGCTGGGGATGACCACCAGGAAGATCATGATCACCCCGTGCAGGGTGAACATGGCGTTGTACTGCTGCGGAGACAGGAGCGTGCTGCCCGGGGTCATGAGCTTCAGCTTGATGACGAACCCCAGCGCCGTGGCCACGGCGAAGAACAGCAGGATCAGGCCCAGGTACAGAAGCCCGATGCGCTTGTGGTCGGTGGAGAAAATCCAGGAGGCGACGCCGCCCCCCTGCGGGCCCGGGGCAAGAAAGCCCCATCCGCCCTTGGCCTGTTCGTCCGCGTGGTCCATCACTCCCCCTCTCCTCGTCCTGTCCGGGCCGGGGTTTGGCGCTACCCGGGGCCGCGCCGCTTGCCGCCGAAGGCCAGGAATACGCCGAAAAGCGCCAGGGCCAGCAACACGCCCGCCCCGGCCACCTTCATGAAGTCGAACACGTACCTGCGGCCCTGCGGGTCGTAGGTGTAGCACATGGCGATGGCCCGCTTCACCGACAGGCCGGTCTTGCCCTCGGCGGCCTCGGTGGCCGCCATGGCGATGTCGAAGGCCAGGGGCCGGATGCCGTACAGGTAGCGGGTGATCTTGCCCGTGGGCGAGAGCGCGATGAGCGCTATGGAATGCTGGAAGGCATCGCCGTTGCGCCGGTAGCCGAAGCCCACGCTGTCCATGAGCCTGCGCACCTCCGCCTCGCTGCCGGTGAGGAAGCGCCAGGCCCGGGGCGGGAAGCTGGAGAGCCCCGAGTCGGCCCCGGCCTGGAAGAAGTCGCCCTTGCGCTTCGTGGCCGTGGCGGGCGTGTCGCGGTCGTCGAAGGACACCGCCAGCACCTGGTAGTCCACCCCGGGGGTCAGCCCCACCTGGGGCAGCACCATGGAGAGCGTGCCCAGCAGCACGTTGCACTCGTTGGGGCAGGAGTAATACACCGGCGCCAGGATGGTGGGCATGGTCACCAGGTCGGCCAGGCGCACCGGGATGCCGTCCTCGTCCAGCAGGGTCACGTCCAGGGCCGCCTGCGCCCCCAGGCGCTCGGTGACGCCCGCGCCTGGGTCCGTGGGCGCGCCCAGGCGCTGGGCCAGGCCCTCCGCCTTCAATACCGCAGGGGCCGCAGGGGCCGCAGGGGCGGGCTTGTGCTCCGCGTGGCTCCCCTGCCCTTCCGGGGCGGAGTCTGCGGCCCGGGCCGGGCCCGCCGCCAGGGCGAGGGCGCAGGCCAGGGCCAGTGCGGCGCGGCGAAGCGTGGGCATCGCCTACAGCTTGCTGACGTACTCGGCCAGGGCCTTGATGTCCGCGTCGGAAAGCGGGACGGCCAGGCCCTCCATCACGGCCTTCTTGGCCCCGCCGAACTTCTTGGCCTTGTAGCCGGAGAGCGCGGCGGCCACGGCGTCGGCCTTCTGGCCCTTCAGGGCCTTGCTCTGGGCGGTCTTGGAGCCGTCCGCCCCGTGGCAGCCGATGCACTTGGCGTACAGGGCCTTGCCATCGGCGGCAAAGGCGGCGGAGGCGGAGAAGGCCAGGAGCAGGAGGGCGAGGACGAGTTTCTTCATGGCGGTTTCCTTCTTGGCGTGGTGTTTCCGCGCGTACGCGGTTCTGCGTATCCGTATGGCACCATTCCCCGGACTTTTCCAGGGGAAAGTGCTCTTTGCCGCTTGCTCCGGGGCGTTACAGCGTGCCGATGAACGCCGCCACGGCCTTGATCTCGTCGTCCGACAAGGCCTGGGCCAGGTTCTCCATGGTGGCCTTCTTGGTGCCGCCGTAGGTCTTGGCCTTGTAGCCCCGCATCATGGTGGCCACGGCGTCGGGCTTCAGGCCCTTCACGGGCTTGCTCAGCAGGGCCTTGGAGCCGTCGGCCCCATGGCAGCTCTGGCACTTGGCGGCGTACAGGGCCTTGCCGTCCAGGCCGTGGCCGTGGTCGGCGGCCAGGGCCACGGAAGCGGCCAGGACCAGGGCGAGCATGAGGATTCCGGGGATCTTCATGGGCTGCCTCCTTGCGGCTTGGCTTCAGCTCTTGAGCTTGCGGGCGATGGACGCCAGGTGCCGGGCCTGGAAGCGCACGCCCTCCAGGTCGCGGGCGCTGGGCATGCGCGCGCCGTCGCCCCCGGCGATGGTGCTGGCCCCGTAGGGCGAGCCGCCCATGACCTCTTCCACGCCCATCTGGCCCTGGAAGGAGTAAGGCAGGCCCACCACCACCATGCCCTGGTGCAGCAGGGTGGGGATGAAGGTCAGGATGGTGCTCTCCTGCCCGCCGTGCTGGGTGGCGCTGGAGCAGAACACGCCCGCGGGCTTGCCCACCAGGGCGCCCTGCATCCACAGGCCGCCCGTGGCGTCCAGGAACTGGCGCATCTGCCCGCACATGTTGCCGAAGCGCGTGGGCGTGCCGAAGAGTATGGCGTCGGAGGCGGCCAGCACGTCCACGGTGGCCCTGGGCACGTCGGACTGGGCCTTGGCCGCGTCCAGGGCGCCCATCTTGCCCAGCACCTCGTCGGGCAGGGTCTCGGGCACGCGGTACAGGGCGGCCTCGGTGCCGGGCACCTCCCTGGCGGCCTGCACCGCCGCCTGGGCCATGGCGTGGATGTGGCCGTACATGGAATAGTAGACGACTGCGAATTTCATGGTGCGTCCTCCTTGTCCGTCAAAGCCCGGTGCGGGCGAAACAACTGGGGATGATTCCTGATTATTCCCTCCTAGACCCATTGCCCGGCGTTGTCCAGGAAAAGAAGGGCGGTCGCCTCCTTGTCCTTCTATATTTTATTGGACATTGCTTCGTGCATAACATATCAAATGGCCAGTAGGCACCGGCAAGCAGCCGAGCAAGGAGGGATAATGCCCGGAGCATACGCGCACATCACGGCGGTGAACGTCGCCAAGGAGCGGCTGGAGGACCAGCCCGGCTTCCCCTCCGCCGGGATTCCCGTCGTGCTGGACTGGTTCAAGTTCTGCGAACTCGGCGCCGTGAGCCCGGACTATCCCTACCTGGACCTTGCGGACGGGGCCCATGCCGCCGCCTGGGCGGACCGGATGCACTGGCGGCATGCCAAGGCCAGGATCGAAACAGGAATAGGCGCGCTGGCGAAGATGCCGCCAAGCGACGCCAGGGACAAGGCCCTGGCCTGGCTGCTCGGCTTCACCTCCCACGTGGTCATGGACGCCACCGTGCACCCGGTGGTGAACCTCAAGGTCGGCGAGCCGTACGAAGAGCACAAGAAGGCCCACCGCGTCTGCGAGATGAACCAGGACACCTACATTTTCCAGACGCGCATGAACCTGGACATCCACTACTCGAGCCACCTCAAGAACGGGATCTGCAAATGCTCCGCCCCGGACGACGAGGACAAGCTCGACCCGGACGTGTTCTTCCTCTGGAGAGAGATGTTCCAGGGCGCGGACCCGGACCTGTACATCACGAACAACCCGGACATGCACGCCTGGCACGACTGCTTCGAGGAGATCGTCGACGGCATCGCCGACAGCCGCCTCGTGGCCCTGGCCCGCCACGTCATGCCCAAAACCATGGGCGGCCTGGTCTACCCGCTGTTCGAGGACATCGACCCGCAGCACATCGTCAACCTCTCCGTGCCCGGAGGGGGCGTCATGCGCTACGACGCCGTCTTCGACAGGGGCGTGGCCAACGTGCGCAGGGCCTGGGCCGCAGTGGCCTCGGACGTGCTGGACGGCACCTCCCTGGCCGGAGGCTACCTGCGCGACGGGAACCTGGACAACGGCGAAGACGAAACAGGAACCAAGACCTTCTGGTGTGAGCCATGAAAACCGCGCGCCTTTCCCTCCTGGTCCTGGTCCTGCTCCTGTTTGGCTGCGCCTGCGCCCAGGCCCGGTCCGAAAGCGAGATGAACGAGCTGGCCTCCGCCCTGACCAAGGTCAGCAGCGCGGTGGAGTCCACCGTGCACTACAAGAAGACGGACGGCGGAAGGCAGGACATGGCCCTGCTCACCCTGGCCACGCGGCACGACCCCGGCCTGCTCGAGCCGTTCCGGGGGTATGTCCTGCGCGCCAGGGCCGAGAACGGACACGGCCACGTGCTGGTGTGCACCCCGGACGGCGGGAAGCTTCTGCTGGAGGACGCGGCCTGCACCAGCCGCCTTGAGCTCCACCACTGGAAAACCTCCCCGCTGCCCGACTGCGACTACACGCTCACGCTCAACAGCATCTGCCCCTAGCCCCCTCCTCGCCCCGCCCCCCGCCCACGGGCCGCCCGAGCCTCCTCCGGGCGGCCCCTTCTTTTTCGCGGCCCTCCCCCTTTCCCGGTTGACATCATGAACATATCGCCATATTGCTATGTCTCGAACGCGGAGGAACGCATGAAGGACCTGGTGAACGTCATGAAGGCCCTGTCCGATCCCGGACGGGTGAAGGTGCTCAAGATGCTGGAGGCGCGCGAGCTGTGCGCCTGCGAGATCATCCGCCTGCTGGGCCTGGCCCAGCCCACGGTGTCGCGCCACCTCAAGGTGCTGGCGGACGCCGGGCTCGTCACCGGGCGCAAGGTGGGCTCCTGGGTGCACTACCGCCTGGCGAAGGAACCGCCCACGCCCTATGCCCGCGCCATGCTGGCCGCCCTGCCCGGCTGGCTGGAGGACGACCCCGACATCGCGGCCATGCGCATGGCCCTGCGCGCCGCCCCGCCCCTGGGCCCCGGCCCTTCCGCCGCGCCCTGCGACTGCAATCCCTAAAGGAGCCCCACATGGAAAAGACCCGCGTGCTGTTCATCTGCGGCCAGAACTCCGCCCGCAGCCAGATGGCCGAGGCCCTGCTGGACCACCTGGCGGGCGACCGCTACGAGGCCCACAGCGCAGGCCTTGAGCCCGCGCCCATCAATCCCCTGGCCGTGGCCGCCATGGCCCGGCGCGGCATCGATATTTCGAAGAAGCGCACCAAGCTGGTGGCCGAGGCCGTGGCCGAGCTGGCCGCAAAGGGCCAGAGCTTCGACGTGGTCGTCACCGTGTGCTCCAAGGCCGCCGGGGCCTGCCCCTTCGTGCCCGGCGTGCAGATCACGGAGCGCTGGAACTTCGACGACCCCGGCCTGATCATGGGAGACGGGGAGGCCACGGAGCAGGAGAAGCTGGCCAAGGTCATCGCCGTGCGCGACGACATCGAGAACACGCTCAAGGCCTGGCTGGCCGCGCGCGCATAGAGGAGACGCCCATGAAGCCCCTGGAACCACTGAAGCCGCTGAACCCGCTGGAGATGGGCGCACCCTGCGCCTGCCAGCAGGCCGCCCCAGCCCCGGCCCAGCCCGACAAGCCCGCCCAGGCCCTGGCCCCCAGGCTGGCCGCCCTGGCCGGTGGGCTGGCGGCCTGGTGGCTGGCCTACGCAAGCCTGCCCGGCCTGGCCGCCGCCCTGACCTACTCCGCCCTGGGCCTGGAGCGCGGCACCCACCTGGCCGCCAGCGTGGAGTTCTTCCTCTACGACACGCCCAAGGTGCTGCTGCTCCTGGCCCTGGTGGTCTACGGCGTGGGCGTCATCCGCAGCTTCTTCACCCCGGAGCGCACCCGGCGGCTGCTGGCCGGGAAGAGAACCGCCGTGGGCAACGTGCTGGCCGCCCTGCTGGGCATCGTCACGCCCTTCTGCTCCTGCTCCGCCGTGCCGCTGTTCATAGGCTTTCTGGGCGCGGGTGTGCCGCTTGGCGTCACCTTCTCCTTCCTCATCTCCGCGCCCATGGTCAACGAGATCGCCGTGGTGCTGCTCTATGGCCTGCTGGGCTGGAAGGTGGCGGCCCTGTACATGGGCACCGGGCTTGCCGTGGCCATCGTCAGCGGCCTGGTCATCGGCAAGCTGGGCATGGAGGAGCACCTGGAGGGCTGGGTGAAGAACGTGCACGCCACCGGCGGCGAGGCGGGCCCGGAGCCGACCTGGGCCGGGCGGCTGGACGCCGGCTGGGCCGCCGTGCGCGACATCGTGGGCAAGGTCTGGCCCTGGGTGGTGGCGGGCATCGCCGTGGGCGCGGGCATCCACGGCTACGTGCCCGAGGGCTTCCTGGCCTCCATAATGGGCAAGGGCGCCTGGTGGAGCGTGCCCGTGGCCGTGGCCATCGGCGTGCCCATGTATTCCAACGCCGCTGGCATCGTGCCCGTGGTGCACGCCCTGCTGGAAAAGGGCGCGGCCCTGGGCACGGTGCTGGCCTTCATGATGGCCGTCATCGCCCTTTCCCTGCCGGAGCTGGTGATCCTGCGCAAGGTGCTCAAGCCCCGGCTCATCTGGACCTTCGTGGGCGTGGTGGGCTCCGGCATCATGCTCGTGGGCTTCTTGTTCAACGCAATCCTGTAGGAGAAACGCCATGAAGCGGCTGGAAATCCTGTGGCAGCGCGTGACCGTGGACGGCGGTACCTGCCAGCGCTGCGGTGACACCGGCCAGAGCGTGCGCCGCATGGCCGAGACCCTGCGCGCCGAACTGGCCCCCCTGGACATCGAGGTGGTTCTGACGGAAAAGGCCCTGCCGCCCTTCGCGGTGGAGGAGTCAAACCGCGTGTTCTTCAACGGCCGGGCCGTGGAGGACATCCTGGGCGAACGGCACGAGGTGGCCGTGGGCATGAACCACTGCCAGTCCTGCTGCGACATGCTGGGCGGCCAGACGGACTGCCGGACCCTGTGCGTGGACGGCCAGGAGCACGAGGCCCTGCCCGAGGAACTGCTGCTGCGCGCCGGGCGCCTGGCGGCCAGCGAACTGAAATAACCGCCGCCCCCAGGCGAGGGCGGCACAAGGAGAGCACATGGCGGAGAAAGCGCGGACCTTCGGCAAGGGCGAACTCATTGCGGCGGTGCTGGTGGCCCTGGCCGTGGGCTTCTACGGCGGCACGGTGTTCATGGAGCTCAAGGCCCCGGCGGCCCCCAAGGCCCAGGCCATGGGCCAGGCCCAGCCGGAAGGCCCCGGGGCGGACGGCCACGACCACGCCGCCGAGCTTGCGCGCATCAAGGAGCTGGAGGCCGCCACCGCCGCCAACCCCAAGGACCAGGCCCAGTGGATCGAGCTGGGCAACCTGTACTTCGACACCCACCAGGCCAAGCTGTCCATCCGCGCCTACGAGACCGCCCTGGGCCTGGGCAAGGCCAGCCCGGACGTGTGGACGGACCTGGGCATCATGCACCGCGAGGACAAGCAGCCCGGGAAGGCCATCGACGCCTTCAACGCCGCCCTGGCCATCAACCCCCGCCACGAGAACGCCCTGTACAACATGGGCGTGGTGCAGCTGCACGACACCGGCGACAAGGCCGGGGCCGCCGCCACCTGGGGCAGGCTCATCGAGATCAACCCGGGCGCCAAGACCCCGGACGGACGGCCGCTCTCGGGCATCGTGGCCGAGCTGAAAAAATAGGAGCGAACCATATGCTGATCAAGGTGCTGGGGCCGGGCTGCCCCAAATGTCACGAGACGGAGAGGCTGGTGCGTGAGGCCGTGGCCGAGGCCGGGCCGGACATCAGGAACAGCGCCGAGGTGGTCAAGGTCTCCGACTTCCAGGAGATGGCCATGCTGGGCGTGTTCGCCACCCCTGCGGTGGTGGTGGACGGCGTGGTGAAGTGCTCGGGCAGGGTGCCTTCCAAGAAGGACGTGCTGGCGTGGCTCGGCGCATAGCCCTGCTGTGCCTCGCGGTCCTGCTGGGCGCCGGGCTGCTGCGCGCGCCCGCCCTGGCGGCGCCCGCCTCTCCCGCCGTGCCGGTGAAGGGCATGGTGACCATGGTGGACCTGGGCGCCAAGACGTGCATCCCCTGCAAGATGATGGCGCCCATCCTGGTGGAGCTGGAACGCGAGTACAGGGGCCGGGCGGCGGTGGTGTTCATCGACGTGCGCGAGGACTACGACGCGGCGAAGCGGTTCGGCATCCGGGCCATCCCCACCCAGATCTTCTACGACAGGAGCGGGCGCGAGGTCTCGCGCCACGAGGGCTTCATGGACAAGCAGGCCATCTCGGCCAGGCTGAACCTGCTGCTGGCCAAATAGCGGGGCGGGAACATGTTCGACCAGCTGCTGCTCACCATCAACGCCTGGATGGCCCTGGACGGCATGTCCGGCCTGGCCCTGGCGCTGGCCGGGGCCTTCCTGTGGGGGCTGGTGAGCGTGCTGTTCAGCCCCTGCCACCTGGCCTCCATCCCGCTGATGGTGGGCTACGTGGCCGGGCAGGGGCGGCTGGTGGAAGGCCGCGAGGCCGTGCGCTACGCCCTGGCCTTCACCCTGGGGCTGTTCGCCACCATCGCGCTGGTGGGCCTGGCCTGCGCCCTGCTGGGCCGCATGCTGGGCGACATCGGCCCCTGGTGGACCCTGCCCGTGGGCGCTGCGCTGCTCTGGCTGGCCCTGGACATGCTCGGGGTGGCCAGGTGCCGTCTGGGCGGCGGGGCCCTTGCGCGGCTGACCCTGCGCGGACTGCCCGGCGCCCTGGCCCTGGGCCTGGGCTACGGCCTGCTGTCCGGCTCCTGCACCTTCGGCTTCCTCGCGCCCATGCTGGCGCTCATCACCTTCCAGGGCCGGGCCCTGGAGGGCTTCCTGCTCATCCTGGCCTTCGCCCTGGGGCACTGCCTGCCCATCGTCCTGGCCGGAAGCTCCGCGGCCCTGGCCCGGCGGCTCATGGAGGGCTTCTCCGGCGGCAGCCTGTGGGTTCGCCGCGCCGCCGGGGCGCTGGTGGGCCTCCTGGGCGTGTATTTCCTCGTCTCGCCGCTCTTGGGCGTTGGGCTGAACTGAGCAAACAATCACTGGAGAATCGCATGAGAATTCCCGCCCTGCTGCTGGCCGCGCTGCTTCTGCTGACGGCGCGCCCCGCCCTGGCCCAGGAGCCCATGAGCCTCGACGCCTACGTCCGCGACTTCGACTACGAGACCCGCAAGACAATGAAGTGCTCGGGCAAGGAACTGCTGGCCATGCTGGTGAAAAAGCAGGCCGTGCTGGTGGACATCCGCTTCCCCGAGGAGCAGCGGGCCTGGGGGCCCGGCTTCGCCCTGAAAATCCCCCTCAACGAGCTGCCCGCCCGGCTCGGGGAACTGCCCAGGGACAAGGTCATCGTCACGGCCTGCCCGCACATCGACCGCTCCAGCATCGCCATGGTCTACCTGAGCACCAAGGGCTACAACGCCTGCTACCTTGTGGGCGGGCTGGTGGGCCTGGCGGAGCTCCTGCGCGGCGACGAGGCCCGCGACTTCATGGCTGCCCTGAACGGCCCCGGCAAGACCAAGTAGACCCGAGAAAGCAAAGGAGGCACCCATGTCCGAGTCCGTGACGCGCAAACTGTCCTTCCTGGACCGCTGGCTGACCCTGTGGATCTTCGCGGCCATGTTCGCGGGCATCGCGGCGGGCTACGCCTTCCCGGCGCTCAAGCAGGCCGTGGGCGGCATGCAGAGCGGCACCACCAACGTGCCCATAGCCGCGGGCCTCATCCTCATGATGTACCCGCCCCTGGCCAAGGTGCGCTACGAGCTCATGGGCCAGGTGTTCCGCAACGGCCGCGTGCTGGCGCTGTCCCTGGTCCAGAACTGGGTCATCGGGCCCATCCTCATGTTCGGCCTTGCCGTGGCCTTCCTCTCCGGCCAGCACGCCTACATGACCGGCCTGATCCTCATCGGCCTGGCCCGCTGCATCGCCATGGTCATCGTCTGGAACGACCTGGCCGGGGGCGACCGCGAATACTGCGCCGGGCTGGTGGCCTTCAACTCCGTTTTCCAGGTGCTGTTCTTCCCGCTCTACGCCTGGGTCTTCCTCACCGTGCTGCCCGGCTGGCTCGGCCTGGAAGGCGCGACGGTGGACATCTCCATGGGCCAGATCGCCGAGAGCGTGTTCATCTACCTGGGCATCCCCTTCCTGGCCGGGCTGGCCACGCGGATCATCGGGCTCAAGCTCAAGGGCCGGGAATGGTACGACACGGAGTTCGCGCCCAGGATCGGGCCCATCACCCTGGTGGCCCTCTTGTTCACCATCCTGGTCATGTTCTCCCTCAAGGGCGAGGTCATGGTGGCCCTGCCCCTGGACGTGCTGCGCGTGGCCCTGCCCATGCTCATCTACTTCCTGGTCATGTTCCTGGCCTCGTTCTGGCTCTCCTGGAAGGCGGGGGCCACCTACGCCCAGAGCGCCACCCTGAGCTTCACCGCCGCGTCCAACAACTTCGAGCTGGCCATCGCCGTGGCCGTGGCCGTGTTCGGGCTGGACTCCGGCCAGGCCTTCGCCGCGGTCATCGGCCCGCTGGTGGAGGTGCCGGTGCTCATCGGGCTGGTGAACGTGGCCCTGTGGCTCAAGCGCCGCTGGTTCCCGAACGACCCCGGAACCCTGGCCGGCGTGTGCCACGTGGACTGCAAACCCTAAGGACGGACGCTTCCCGGCATGAGCGACTTCCCGCGCACCCTCTTCGTGGAGACCACCACGCGCTGCAACCTGGCCTGCCCCATGTGCGTGAAGAACCAGCCGGGCTGGCAGGGCGGCGAGGGGCACATGGACCTCGCCCTGTTCCAGCGCCTGGCCCCGGACCTCGCCCGCGCCGAGGCCGTGGTGTTGAACGGCATGGGCGAGCCGCTGACCCACCCGGACCTGCCACGCATGGTGGCCCTGGTGAAGGCCTGCCAGCCCAGGGAAGGCTGGTGCGGCCTGCAGACCAACGGCCTGCTGCTCACCCCCGAGATCGCCGAAGGCCTCGCCAGCGCCGGGCTGGACGTCGTGTGCTTCTCCGTGGACGGCGACGCCTGCGGCCCTGGCGCCGGGCACGGCCACGGGCCGGGCCAGGAGGACGTCGCCGCGCGCGGCTGCGCCCTGCTGCGCCAGGCCGCCACGGCCCAGGGCAGGACCCTGCGCCTGGGCGCGGAGGTGGTGCTCATGCGCGGCAACGCCTTCCAGTTGCCTACCCTGGTGGACTGGGCCAGCGCCACGGGCCTGGACTTCCTGCTCGTGACCCACCTGCTGCCCGCCACGACCGGGCAGGAGCCCGAGGCCCTGTTCCACCCGTGCAGCGGCGCGGCCCTGCGCCTCTTCTCCGCCTGGCGGAGCGAGGCCGAGGCCAGGGGCCTGGACCTGGCCGACCTCACCCGCGCGGCCATGCGCTTCCGGCGCGGTCCCGAGGAGAACGCCCTGGTGGACCTGGCCCGGCGCATGCACCAGCAGGCCCACGAGCAGGGCCTGTGGCTGAACCTGGGGCGCCTGGCGCGCACGGACTACGCCCGGCTCGCGGAGCTGGAGGCCCTGTTCGCGCAGGCCCGGCAGCGCGCAGCCGCCTCGGGCCTGGACCTGCGCCTGCCCGCCCTCTCCGCCCCGGACAGCGCCCGGGACCGCCGCTGCGCCTTCATCGAGGCGGACGCCGCCTTCCTCGACTGGCAGGGCAACGCCGCGCCCTGCCACTTCCTCTGGCACGGCTACGAATGCCGCATCTACGGCGAACCCAAGCGCGTACACCCCGCGCACCTCGGCAACATCGCCGCCACCCCCCTCGCCGAACTCTGGAACGGCCCGGCCTGGGCGGCCTTCCGCCAGCGCGCCAGGGCCGGGGAGTACCCGGCCTGCGGCGACTGCGACATGGGCATGTGCAGCGACGCCTGCGGCGCCGCCGGGCCCTTCGAGCAGGACTGCCTGGGCGAGAGCGTGCCCTGCGGGCACTGCCCCTGGGCCGTGGGCCAGCTCATGTGCCTGGGCAGCGAGACGGGCAGGTGAGCATGGAATCGAGCGCGCCAATAGTCCGGGGCAGGCTGGCCCCCAGCCCCACAGGGCACCTGCACCTGGGAAACGCCTGGGCCTTCCTGCTGGCCTGGCTGGCGGCGCGCTCGGCCGGGGGCGGGATCGTCCTGCGCATGGAGGACATCGACCCCGACCGCTCGCGCCGGGAGTACGCCCAGGACATCATCCGGGACCTGAAATGGCTGGGCCTGGACTGGGACGAGGGCCCGGACCTGGGCGGCCCGCGCGGCCCATACGAGCAGAGCGCCCGGCTGGACGCCTACGCCGGGGCCATCGCCACCCTGGAGCGCGCCGGGCGGGTGTACCCCTGCTTCTGCACGCGCAGGGAGCTGCGCGAGCTGGCCAGCGCGCCCCATGCCCCCCTTGTGGGCGACGGCTCGCCCGTCTATCCCGGCACCTGCCGCCTCCTGGCCCCGGAGGAGCGCGCCCGCAGGCTGGCCCAGGGCCGCACCCCCTGCCTGCGCCTGGACTGCGGGGCGGGCGAAGTGGCCTTCACGGACCTCGTGGCAGGGCCGCAGCGCTTCACCCTCGCGGACTGCGGCGGCGACTTCGCCCTGCGCCGCTCCGACGGGGTGGTGGCCTACCAGCTGGCCGTGGTGATCGACGACATCCACATGGGCGTCACCCAGGTGGTGCGCGGCGACGACATCCTCGCCAGCACCCCGCGCCAGATGCTGCTCTACGATCTTTTCAACGCGCCTGCCCCCGCCTACGCCCACCTGCCGCTCATCCTGGACCACCAGGGCGAGCGCCTGGCCAAGCGCCACGGCTCGCTCACCCTGGCCGCGCTGCGCGACCGGGGCGCCACGCCCCGGGCCATCACCGGCTACCTGGCGTCCCTGGCAGGGCTCGTCCCCGAAGCGCGCCCCCTGCACCCGCGCGACCTCGTGCCGGGCTTCGACCTCGCCCGCATCCCCCGCGCGCCCATCCGCCTGCCCGAGGACGTGGCGACCGCACTTCTTTCACTGCGCTAGCCCGGTGACAGCGCAAGGCGCATGGGCTATGTTCCCGCCAACATGAATGTCGAATCGCGCCAGATTGCCCGCAGGGCGGCCACGGTGGGCGGCGCCACGCTGGTCTCGCGCGTGCTGGGCTTCGTGCGCGACCTCATCACGGCGTTCACGCTGGGCGCGGGGCTGTTCGCGGACGCGTTCTTCGTGGCCTTCCGGATCCCGAACCTGCTCAGGAGCCTGTTTGCCGAGGGCTCGCTGACCATGGCCTTCATCCCGGCGTTCTCCAGGGTGCGGGAGGAGGAGGGCGAGGAGCGGGCCCGGGAGATGGCGCGCTCGGTGCTGGCCTGGCTGGTGAGCATCCTGGCGGTGATCACGGCCCTGGCCATTGCGTTCGCGCCGGAGCTCACGGCGCTCATCGCCCCGGGCTTCGGGGCCAAGCCGGAGCTCCTGGAGACCACGGCCAGCCTGCTGCGCATCTGTTTTCCGTTCATCATCTTCATCAGCGCCGTGGGCCTGTGCATGGGCATCCTGAACGCGCTGGACCATTTCTTCGCCCCGGCCTTCGCGCCGTGCCTGCTCAACGTGGGATTCATTGTGTTCGGCCTGGCGGGCTGGGCCCTGGGACTCAACGTGGCCTACTGCCTGGCCTGGGGCGTGCTGGCCTCGGGCCTGGGCCAGTGGCTGTTCCAGCAGCCGTACCTGGCGCGGCTGGGCTTCCGCTGGCGCGGGCCCTGGCGCTGGCTGGACCCGGCGGTGCTGCGCATGGGCAGGCTCATGCTGCCCTCGGTGTTCGGCAGCGCGGTGTACCAGATCAACCTGCTCCTGGGCACGCTTTTGGCCTCGTTCCTGCCGGTGGGCAGCATCTCGTACCTGTACTACGCCGACCGCCTGGTGCAGTTCCCGGTGGGCGTGTTCGGCCTGGCGGTGAGCACGGCGGCCCTGCCCAGCCTTTCGCGCCTGTGCGCCCAGGGCAAGACCGAGGAATTCGGCCAGGTCATCCGCTCGTCCATGCGCCTGTCGCTGTTCATCAGCCTGCCGGCCATGGCGGGCTTGATCGCCCTGGCCGCGCCGCTCATCGGGCTATTGTTCGGGCGCGGTGCCTTCGGGCCGGAGGCGGTGCGCGCCACGGCCACGGCCCTGGTGGCCTACGGGGTGGGCCTGCCGGCCATCGCCCTGGTGCGGCCGCTGGTGGGGGCCTTCTATGCCCTGGAGGACACGCGCACCCCGGTGATGGTGGCCACCCTGTGCGTGGCGGTGAACGTTCTGCTGGGCTGGGGGCTCATGGGCTCCATGGCCCATGCCGGCCTGGCCCTGGCCGTGAGCGTGGCCAGCTTCGTCAACGTGGGGCTGTTGGCGCTGCTGCTCAAGCGCCGCACGGGCCTGTGGGCCCTGGAGCGCGGGCCGGTGCTCAAGTGCGCGGCGGCCAGCCTGGCCATCGGGCTTGGCGCCTGGGCCACGGCGGGCACACAGTGGGCCTGGGCCCTGCTCATCCCGGTGTGGGCGGGGCTGTACTTCGGCCTGGCGCGGGCGCTGGGCCTGGAGGAGGCGCGCCTGCTGCTGGAGGCGGTGGCCAGGCGTTTGCCCTGGCGCAGGGCCTGACGCCCCGGCGGGTGCCAATCACGGTACGTTGACTCGGATTTCCTTGTTTTTTGGCCTGCGCGTGTTATATTAGCCCCCGGAAACGTCCGGCGGCCAGGCGGCAAGGCCATTGGCCGAGGGGCAAGGAGTGCGGCCATGTCCGCGAGCGAGCGTTCACCACACCACGTCCCGGCCCCCGGGCCAGCGGCGCCCCGCCTGCCTGGGGCGGCGTCGGCGGTGTTCGCGCTGGCGCTGGCGATGATGCTGGCGCTGGTGCTGCCCGGATGCTCGGGCCAGCCCGCCGAGCCCAAGGCCGAACGGCTCAAGGTCGCCCTGCTGGTGTCCGAGGGCCCGGAGCTGGCGGGCCTTGGCCAGGCCTACAAGAACGTGGCCCAGATGGTCCGCACCGAGACGGCCGGAGGCGTGGAGCGGCCCCTGGGCCGCGCGCCGCTGGAACTCCAGGTCATCGTCCACGGCGAGGACGTGGAATCGGCCCTGCGGGCCCTGCGCCAGGCGGCCTCGGAGGGCAACGGCGTCATCATCGGCGGGCCGGTCTCGCGCCAGGCCCTGCCCATGGCCGCCCTGGCCGAGGAACTGCGCGTGCCCTTCATCAGCCCCGGCGCCACCCACCCGGACCTCGTCGGCAGGCGCGCCCACGTGTTCCGCACCCCCTACTCCGACGCCTTCCAGGCCAAGGCCCTGGCCAGGCTCTGCCGCGACTCCGGCGCGGCCACGGCGGCGGTGTTCTTCAACCGCACGGACATCTACTCCAGCGGCCTGGCCGACGAGTTCGAGCGGGCCTTCCGCGCCCTGGGCGGGCAGGTCCTGGTTGATGCGGGCTACGTCTCCAACGGGCTTGACCTGGGCAAGGCCCTGCTGCCCGTGGCCAAGGCCAGGCCCGACGTGCTCTTCCTGCCCGGCTACCACACCGAGGTGCCGGAACAGGCGCGGCGGGCGCGCGCCCTGGGCTTCAAGGGCGGCATCGTGGGCACCGACGGCTGGGACATGCTCTCCGGGGAGCTGCCGCCCGAGCTCATCGGCGCCCGCTTCCTGGTGCCCTGGCGGCCCGGCGCGCCCATGAGCGCCAAATCCAAGGAATTTCTGGAGCGCTACACCGCGGCCTTCGGCCAGCAGCCCACCTCGGTGGAGGCCCTGGTGTACGACGCCTTCGCGCTGGCGTTCCTGGCGGCCCGCACCGCCCGCGCCCTGGACGCCCAGGCCCTGCGCCAGGAGCTGGCCAAGGTGCGCGAGTTCCACGGCGTGGCCGGGCGCGCCCTGTACCAGGACGGCACGCCGGAGCGCGACGCCCTGGTCATGGAGGTCTCCTCGCGCGGGCTGCAGTACGTCGAGACCATCACCCCCGAAGCCGTGGCCGGGCGCTAGGCGTGAAGAGGAGCATGGGCATGAGCACCAGCGGAGACAGGCGGCTTGCGGCGCGCGGGGGGCGCGCGGCCCTGCTGGTGGCGGGGCTTGCGGCCTTGCTGCTGGCGGGGCTGCTTCTGCTGCCGGGCTGCGAGCGCAAGCCCCAGGAGCAGGAGCTGCGCATCGGCCTGCTCATCCCCCTGACGAACACGCCCGACCGCTTCATCGCCCATCGCGCGGCGGAGCAGTATATTTCCCGCATCAACGCCGCGGGCGGGGTGGACACCCCCTCGGGCAAGGCCAGGGTGCGCCTGTTCGTGGAGGACACCGGCAACCAGATCGAGCGGGTGATGAACGCGGCCAACAGGCTCATCCAGGTGGACCGCGTGGCGGCCATGGTGGGCCCCTACTACAGCCGCGAGGCCACCCCCGTGGGCGCGGTGGCCGAGGCCGCGCAGGTGGTGATGCTGACCCCCACGGCCAGCAGCCCGGAGGTGACGCGCGGGCGCGGCTACGTCTTCCGCGCCTGCCTGGTGGACACGGACCAGGCCCAGGCCATGGCCAGCTGCGCGGTGAAGGACATGCGCCTGGCCACCGCGGCGGTGCTGTACGAGGCGGGCGACGCCTACAGCCGAGGCCTGGCCGGGTATTTCCGCGACTTCTTCACCAGCCTGGGCGGGCGCGTGGTGCTCTTCGAAGGCCACCCACCGGACGCCAGGGACTTCACCGGAGCCATGGGGAGGGTGCGCGCCTCCGGCGCCAGCCTGCTCTACCTGCCCAACTACTCCCACTACCTGAAGCTGCAGGTGGTCCAGGCCCGCGCCGCCGGGTTCTCCGGAGTGTTCATGGGCGCGGACTCCTGGGACGGCGACCGCAGCCTGCACACCATCCCCGAGGCCGAGGGGGCCGTGTTCACGGCGGACTTCTTCCCCGGCGGCCTGGGCGAGAAGGCCCGCTCGGAGCTGGACAGCTACGCCGCCGTGCTGGGCGAGCCCCTGGACAAGGACTCCGTGCTCACCCTGGACAGCCTCGCGCTCATCCTGGCCGCGGCGGGCAAGGCCCAGAGCCTGGCCCCCAGGGACCTGCGCGAGGGTCTGCTGGGCCTGCGCGGGTTCGAGGGGCTCACGGGCAGGATTTCCTTCCGGGCCAACGGGGACACGGACCGCAGCGTCCACGTGCTCAAGGTGGCGGGGGGGCGCACGGAGCTGCTCAAGGTCGTCAACCAGGGCCAACAGTAGGCGGCGCCATGGGCACGGTCCCCCTGAGCAGAAGTCTGGTGGCCCGGCTGGTCAGCACCTACCTGGTGTTCTCGCTTCTGGCCACGGCCTGCGTGGGCGCGGCCTCGTACCTGGCCGGGCGCGCCCTGCTGCGCGATG
Source organism: uncultured Desulfocurvus sp. (assembly GCA_964502805.1). Classification (GTDB taxonomy): domain Bacteria; phylum Desulfobacterota; class Desulfovibrionia; order Desulfovibrionales; family Desulfovibrionaceae; genus Humidesulfovibrio. The sequence continues at coordinate 72,094 of CAZCYB010000006.1, read as the reverse complement.
CCGTGCTGGCCCGCCTGGAGACCACCAGCCGCCAGAAGGAGACGGACATCGCCCTGTGGCTGGAGGAGCGCCTGCGCGACCTGCGCTTCCTCAGCGTGTACATGGCCGACGACCTCGCGGCCTCGGCCACGGGCCGGACCATTGCCCATGAGGCCCGGTTCCTCTCCCGGTACCTCCGCCACTTCAAGGCCACCCAGCCCGACGTGCAGGAGGTGCTCATCATGTCGCCCGAGGGCGGGCGGGTGCTGGCCTCCACCGAACCGACCCACGTGGGCGAGTACCGCGCCATCTACAGCTACTACGCCCAGGGCAGGCAGGGCCCGGCGGTGCAGAGCCTGTACCCTTCGCCGGAGTCCCTGCGGCCCATCCTGACCCTCAGCATGCCCGTGAAGGACGCGCAAGGCCGCCTGCTGGCCGTGGTGGCCATGCACCTGGGGCTGGAGCCCATCGACCAGATCATCCGCTCCCGCGCGGGCCTGGGCCAGACGGGCGAGACCTACCTGGTGGACACCACGCGCACCCTGGTGGTGTCCGAGCAGCTCCTCCAGGGCGGCGGGCGGCGCCAGGCCGCCACCGAGGGCGTCACCCGGGCCCTGGCCGGGGTAAGCGGCCAGGGGCAGTACTCCAACGCCGCCGGAGTGCCGGTGCTGGGCGTGTACCGCTGGCTGCCCAGCTACCAGATGGCGCTCATGGCCGAGATGAGCCAGGAGGAGGCCTTCGCCCCGGCCCGGCGGCTGGCCCTGGTCATCGTGCTGGTGGGCGGGCTCACGGGCGTATGCCTGGGGGCGGGGGCCCTGGTGCTTTCGCGCCGGGTGGCCAGGCCCATCCTGAGCGTGACCCGCGCGGCCATGGCCGTGGCCGACGGCGACCTCTCGGCCCGGGCGCCGGTGCTCACCCGCGACGAGCTGGGCAACCTGGCCGTGGCCTTCAACTCCATGACCACGGAGCTCTCCGGCCTGTACGCGCGCCTGGAACGCGAGGGCCAGGAGCGCGAGGCCATCCTCACCACCTCCTTCGACGGCATCGCCGTGGCCGGGATGGACGGCAGCATCGCCTACATGAACCCGGGCATGGAGCGGCTGTTCGGCTACTCCGTGGCGGAGGCCGCCTCCCTGGCCGCCCTGGCCGAGTTCATCATGCCCGACCGCGAGGACCGCAACGTGCTGGTGGCCAGCCTGCTGGCCGACATGGCGCAGAGCGGCTCGCCGGAGCGCGTGTTCAGCTACGTGCACAAGGACGGCGGAAAGCGCTGGTGCCGACTCAAGGTCTCGCACATGGACGGCGGCAAGGTGGTGTTGAACGCCCAGGACATCACCCAGATCAAGGCCAGCGAGGAGCGCGTGCGGCACATGGCCCTGCACGACACCTTGACCGGGCTGCCCAACCGCCAGCTCTTCGCCGACCGGCTGGACCAGGCCCTGCGCCGGGCCAAGCGGGTGGGCATGCACGTGGTGCTGGTGTTCGTGGACCTGGACCGCTTCAAGAGCCTGAACGACGCCCACGGCCACGCCCACGGCGACCGGGTGCTGGTGGAGACGGCCATGCGCCTGCGCGCCTGCGTGCGCGACTCCGACACCGTGGCCCGGCTGGGCGGGGACGAATTCGTGATCATCCTCACGGACCTGTTCCGCGCCACGGACGCGCTGCCCGTGGCCCGCAAGATCCTGGAGACCCTGTTCCAGCCGGAGGTGGCCGGGGGCACCATGTTCCTGGGGGCCTCCCTGGGCCTGGCCTGCTACCCGCAGAACGGCGCGGACCAGGACACCCTGCTCATCCGGGCGGACCAGGCCATGTACGAGGCCAAGCACGCCGGAGGCAACGCCCTGCGCCTGGCGGAAGGCTTCCCCAGGGACTAGCGGAAAGCGGCCCCGGGCCTAGTGGGAGGAGGCGCGACCGGCCTTGTCGGGCCTCGCGGCCTTCTCGGCCAGCATGGCGCGCAGGGTGGGGCCGTCCACGGGGTGGGAGAACAGGAAGCCCTGCCCGCTCTGGCAGTCCAGCACCTTGAGCATGCTCCACTGTTCCTTGAGCTCGATGCCCTCGGCCACCACGTCCAGGTTCAGGCTGTGGGCCAGCGAGATCACCGAGCGCACGATCTTGCGCTGCTCGGCGCTGGAGTCCATGCGGCCCACGAAGCTCTTGTCCACCTTTATCGTGTCGATGGGGAAGTTCTGCAGGCTGGAGAGCGAGCTGTAGCCGGTGCCGAAGTCGTCGATGCTGATGCGCACGCCCAGGGAACGGATGGCGTGCAGCCGCTGGGCGGTGAGCGCCGGGTTCTCCATGGCCACGGTCTCGGTGAGCTCCAGCTTGAGCCGGGTGGGGTCCATGCGCGTCTCGCGCAGGGTGCGGGCCACCACGTCGGTGATGTCGTGCTGGGCCAGCTGCCGGGCGGAGATGTTCACGCTCATGGACAGGTCGGCAAGCTCCGGGTGGGCGGCCATGATCTCCACCATGTCCGCGCAGGCCTGGCCCAGCACCCACTCGCCCAGGGGCACGATGAAGTCCGTGGCCTCGGCCACGGGCAGGAACTCGTCGGGCCGCATGAGGCCGTGGCGCGGGTGGTTCCAGCGCAGCAGGGCCTCCAGGCTGGTGAGCCGCCTGGTCTCCAGGCAGACTATGGGCTGGTAGACCAGGAAGAACTCCCGGTTCTTCAGGCCCGAGGTCAGGTCGATCTCGATCTCCATCTGCCGCGAGCTCTCCTCGAACATGCGGGAGTGGAAGACCTTGTGGCGGTGGTGGCGGTTGCCCTTGGCCCGCCTGAGCGCGATGTTGCAGTTGCGCAGGATCTCCTCGGGCCGGTCTCCGGCCTTGGGAGCCACGACGATGCCCGCGCTGGCCGTGATGGTGACCTCGTGGCCGCGCAGGTCGAAGGGGTCGGCCATCACCGCCTGGATGCGCTTGACGTGCTTGATGACCTCGCGCGGGGTGCGGTCCTGCAGGATGAGCGCGAAGCCGTCGCCGGAGATGCGGGCCACGGCGTCGGGCGGGGCCACCGTGGAGGCGATGCGCTCGGCGGCCTTGCGGATGATGTCGTCGCCGTAGGCCGGGCCCAGGGTGTCGTTGACCTTCTTCAGCCGGTCGATGTCCACCATGACCACGGCGAAGCTGCCGCCGGAGCGGGCGCGCTCCATCTGCCTGTTCAGCTGCTCCATGCACCAGGCGCGGTTGTGCAGCCCGGTGATGGGGTCCTTGAGGCGCGAGGAGGCCAGTTCCAGGTCCAGGGTCTTGCGGCGGGTGATGTCGCGCACGCTGGCGCGCAGGTGCATGCCCCCGTCCTCGTCCACCACGCGCCGGGCGTGGCAGACCACCCAGCGGGTGGCGCCGTCCTGGCGCAGGATGCGCAGCTCCAGGCTCTTCTGCATGTGCGGGGGCCCGCCGCGCAGCTCGGCCAGAAAGTGTTCCAGGGGCACCCGGCTGGTGGGGTGCGCCAGGCGGGAGAGCGCGCTTTGGCGGTTCAGAAAGTGCTCCGGCGCAAAGCCGGTGACGGCGGCGCAGGAGGGCGAGCAGTACTCCACCAGGCCCGTGAGGTCCTCAAGCAGTTCCCAGTGGTGGCAGGTGTCCGCGATGAGCTGATGGAGGGGGGGCATGGCCTTCCTGTCAGTATTGAGTATTGCTTTACATCAAGACGGCAACTGAACGGACTGTCTATGCGAGTTTTGCTTTGATTGCACACCCGAAGCGGGAAATTACGTATACCCATTTCAGGATACGCTGCCGGGCCGCTCGCGCTTTACACCCGGCGCGGACCGGGCTAGGGTTTGCCCCCATGATGGACGACGCCTTGCCGCTGAGGCATTCCGGCCGCCTGCCGCGCCTGTTGCTGCTCACCAGCGCCTACTTCCTGCTGGGCGAGGTCAAGGCCGCCTGCGAGCGCATGGGCGTGCCCCACCTGCTGGTGGACCTGGCGGCCAGGGAAGTCACGGCGGAGAGCTTCGTGCGCACCCTGCGCGAGGCCTTCGGCTCCTTCAGGCCCGACGCCATCCTCACCGTGAACCACCTGGGCGTGGACCGCGAGGGCGTGCTCTACGCCCTGGCCCGGGACCACCGCCTGCCCATCGTCTCCTGGTTCGTGGACAACCCGGAGTTCATCCTGCCCATCTTTCCCCCGCCGGACCCGGCCCGCACCCTGGTCTTCACCTGGGACGCCGACAGCGTGGAGGCCGTGCGCGGCCACGGGTTCGCCAACGTGTTCTGGCTGCCCCTGGGCGCGGATCCCCGGCGCTTCCACCCCGGGCGCCAGGCCCCGCAGGAGCGCCGGGCCCAGTGGACCGCCCGCGTGAGCTTCGTGGGCAACTCCATGCTGAAGAAGACCCTGCAGCGCCTCCAGGCCGCGCGGCCCACCCCGGCGCTGGCGGAGGCCTTCGCCCCCCTGGCGCGGGACTTCGCCGCCTCGGACCAGGGCAGCGTGAAGGCCTTCCTGGCCGCGGAGAGGCCCGAGCTCTCCGCCGAACTGGCCGAACTGGACGTGCTCAGGCGCACGGCCTACGAGACCGCCGTGGCCTGGCAGGCCACCCTCGTCTACCGTCTGGGCTGCGTGCTGCGCACCCTGCCCTACGCACCGCTCATCGCCGGGGACCCCGGCTGGCAAGAGCTGCTGGCCGGGAGAAACGGCCACCGCCTCACGGGCGAGATCAACTACTACGAGGAGCTGCCGGGCTTCTACCCGCTGAGCGAGGTGAACTTCAACTGCACCAGCAAGCAGATGAAGGGCGCGGTGAACCAGCGCGTGTTCGACGTGCCCGCCTCGGGCTCGTTCCTGCTCACCGACCACCGCAGGCAGATGGAGCGGCTCTTCGAGCCGGGGCGCGAGGTGGCCCTGTTCCACGGCCCGGAGGAGATCCCCGGCCTGCTGGAGCGCTACCTGGCCGATCCCGGGGAGCGCGCGCGCATGGCCGAGGCCGGGCGCAGGCGCGTGCTGGCCGAGCACACCTACGAGCACCGGCTCTCGGCCATGCTGGCGGCCATGGACCAGACGATCTTCGGCGTCGGCGGGGCGGGGGCGTAGGGCCATGCAGCCCATCCTGGTGCTCCAGATGCAGCGCATGGGCGACCTGGTGCTGTCCTTTCCGCTGCTGTTGCTGCTCCGGCGGCTGCACCCCGGGCCCATCCTGCGCGTGGTGGCCGAGGAGCGCTTCTTCACCCCGCTTCTGCCCGTGAGCCCCCCGGCGGGGTACGTCACCTGGCCCGAGGCCGCTTCCGGGGCCCTGGCGGGCACGGACTACAGTCTGGTCATCAACCTGAGCATCCGCGAGGAGGCCGCGCGCCTGGCGGGCAGCCTCAGGGCCGAGCGCGTCCTGGGCCCGGTGCTGGGGGCGGACGGGATCCTGCGCATCCACGGGCCCTGGCAGCTCTATCGCGCCAGCCTGGTGCACAACAACCGCCACAACCGCTTCCACTGGGCGGACCTGAACGCCCTGGACGCCATCCCGCCGGACCTGCTGGGCGGCACGCGCTTCGCCCCGCCGAACATCCCGGCCAAGGGGAACCCTGCGGGCCTGGACAAGGCCGTGGGCGTGTTCGTGGGCGCCAGCGAGCCGGGCAAGCGCCCCACCCCGGAGTTCTACGCCGGGCTGGTGGCCGAGCTCCTGGCCCGCGACCTCAGGCCCGTGCTCCTGGGCGGGCCGGACGACCGCCCCGTGGCCGAGGCCGTGCTGGCCCTGTGCCCGCACAAGCCCCTGGACATGACCGGCAGGCTCTCCGTGGCCGAGTTGGCGGCCATCGGCAAGACCCTGGGGCTCATGATCACCCCGGACACCGGGCCCATGCACCTGGCCGCCTGGACCGGCCTGCGCACCCTGAACCTTTCCGTGGGCAACGTGAGCCCCTGGGAGACCGGGCCCTACCAGCCCGGGCACCTGGTGGTGCGCTCCCGGGCCTCCTGCGCGCGGGGCTGCTGGGCCTGCGGTCGGGCCCGGCACCTCTGCCGCGATGCCCTGACCCCCCGGCGCATCGCCGCCCTGGCCGCCCTGGCCCTGGCCGGGCAGGAGGACCGCCTGGCGCGCGTCTCCATGCCCGGGCTGCGCCTCTACGAAAGCGCGCGCGGGCCCGAGGGCCTGTACGCCCTGCGCCCCCTGGGCCCGGAGCCCGGCGCCACGGCGGGCGAACAGGCCGGGGAGTTCTGGCGCGACTTCTTCCTCTGGCGGCTCTCCGGCGCGGAACTGCCCGGGGGCGGGGAGCGGCAAAGAAACGCCGCCCGCGCGGCCTGGGCGGAGCTTTCCCACCGGCACCCGGCCCTGGCCCGAGGCCTGGGCAGGAGCCTGTCCGCCGTGAGCAGGGACCTCAAGCGCCAGGCCGGGCCCTCGCTTGCGGGCGCGGCGCCCTTCTGGCGGCCCCTGGCGGGCTACCTGGACGTGCTGGTGCGAAACGGCGACGGCTCGCCCGGGGCCCTGCGCCAGGCCCTGGAGCACCTGGAGGCCCTGGCCGAGGTCTGCGGGTAGGGGCGGCCCCGAAGCGCGCCTCTCCTCCCCTGGGCGTCGTCATGAGCCGGGCCGGGACGTGGCTGTACCGCCAAGGGTACTCTCCCCGCCCCTCCGGCGGCCCCTTCCTCGCCACAGGACAGCAGCCACCGTTTCGACGCGCCCCCCTGAAAGAAGGCGGGAACAAAAGGGAAAGGCCCCGTCCGGTCGGTCATCCGGACGGGGCCTTCATGCGGGGTGGAGACCTGAGCTGTCTTGTCCTACGCCGGCTAGCGCTTCATGGCGATGATTTCGCCGAGCAGGCTGTCCGCCGTGGTGATGACCTTGGTGTTGGCCTGGAAGCCGCGCTGGGCCGTGATCATCTGCACGAACTGCGCGCCCATGTCCACGTTGGACGATTCCAGGCTGTTGGAGGCTATGGAGCCCTTGCCCGCGCTGTTGGCCTGGCCGGTGAGCGCCGGGCCGGACTCGCGCGTTTCGCTGAACAGGTTGCCGCCCTCGCGCCTTAAGCCCCACTGGTTGGTGAAGCTGGTCAGCGTGAGCGAGTAGAGGTCCAGCACCTGGCCGTTGGAGTAGGTGCCGGTGAGGATGCCGTCACGGGACACGGACACGTTCTGCAGGTAGCCCGCGGTGTAGCCGTTCTGGCTCTGGAACAGGGTGCTCGAGCCGCCGGTGTCGTACGATTGGGTGGACAGGGCGTCCACGCTGGGGGTCTTGAAGTTGGGCAGCCAGCCGGAGTTGCTGATGGCCGCGCCGATGGCCGAGGCGTTGCTGGCCAGGGTGCCGCGGTTCTGCGCCCAGCCCACGGACCACGAGCCGCCGGTGTTGCTGGTCAGGTCCGTGGCGCGGATGCCGAAGTTGATGGCGATGGGGTTGGCGCTGGTGGCCACGGCGGTGCTGGCGTTGGAGGCCTGGATGAAGTTGGGGGTGATGAGCGGGTAGCCCGCGGTGGAGAAGTCGGCCAGCTTCCAGCTCTGCAGGTTCTTCACGCCCAGGGCGCCGCCGTTGCTCTGCAGGGTGAAGGCGCTCTGCCCCACCAACTGCCCGGCGCGGAAGGTCATGGTGCCGATCATCAGGATGCCCGCGCCAGAGGTCTCGCTCATGCGCAGCATGTTGCCGTCTGCGCCGGAGAGGATGCGGCCGTCCTCGCTGGGCGGACAGGTGACCACGTACTCCCACACGGTGTCGCTGCCCGCGTTGGACATGGTGACCTTGTCGAAATACACGGTGAGGTTGTGCGAGGCGCCCACGTCGTCGTAGATCTTGAGCGTGGAACTGTAGCCGTAGGACGTGCTGTCCAGCGGGGTGGTGGCCGTGCCGTCCCAGTTGTTGAACAGGGCGAAGTAGGGGTCGGTGGAGTTGTTGGACTTGCTGGTCTGGTTGGGGTCCAGGTTGGTGATGATGTTCACCTTGGTGGTGGCTTCCGGCGGGCTCTGGAAGTTGTTGATGCGGATGTCCGTGGGCGAGCCGACGATGGAGTATTCCGGGGTGTCGGTGGCCGTGGCGCCGGAGGCCACCGAGGAGGTGGTGGCGCGCTGCATGGCCCAGCCCTGCAGGATGTAGCCGTGCGGATCCACCAGGTAGCCGTCGTTGTCAAAGCGGAAGTTGCCCGCCCGGGTGTAGTAGTTCTGCTCGGTGCCCGGCACCTTGACGGTGAAGAACCCGCTGCCGCCGATGGCCAGGTCCGTGGACTCCGTGGTGGTCTCGAAGCTGCCCTGGGCGAAGTCGGTGTAGATGGCGGCCACGCGCACGCCGCGGCCCATCTGGGCCACGCCTGCGGAGGTGTTCACGTCCTGGCTCATCAGGTCTTCGAAGTAGATGTTCGCGCCCTTGAAGCCCACGGTGCTGACGTTGGCCAGATTGTTGCCGATGACGGAAATCTTTTCCGAGTGGGCGGTCAAGCCCGAGATGCCCTGGTACAGCGATGATGTGAGAGACATTCTTGACCTCCTTGACCCCGTTGCTTTGCGAAAGTTCGACCGAATTGTCTGCCTGTATGCCTGGCGCGCGGCCCTGACCGATTACGAGGCCGTCGCGTCTTTTGTGGTGGCGGTGTTGACCACCTCGGTAACGAGAGAGAGCTGCACCAGCCGCCCGTCCTGCAGGGTGAGCATGGTGGTGCCGTTGACGCTCTTGACCCCGGTGACCACGCCGCTGATCTTGGACTGCACCACCACCGGAGCCCCGCTGGTGTCCTCGGCCACGATGGCGATGCCGTAGGTGCCGTCGGCCATCTTGTTACCGTTGGTGTCCTTGCCGTCCCAGACGTAGGTGAAGTCGCCCGTGCCCTTGGAGCCGAGGGAGTCGGAGCGCACGAGGCTGCCGTCGCTGTTGTAGACGTTGACCTGCAGGTTGGAGACGCTCTCGCCCAGGCTGTAGTACACGGTGCTCACCGTGTCCCCGCTCTTGGAGAGGTTGTAGCCCGAGGCCTTGATGCTCTTGCCGATGTAGCCCACGCCCGAGAGCATGGTGCCCTGGCTCTGGGCCGCCACCAGCGTCTTGATGTTGTTGTTGATGTTGGTGAGCTGCTCCAGGCTGGAGAACTGCGCGAGCTGCGCGGTCATCTCCTTGTCGTCCATGGGATTGTTCGGGTCCTGGTGGTTCAGCTGGGCGATCATGATTTTCAGGAACGCATCCTGGTCCAGGCTGGTCTTGTGCTCCTTGGCGGCGCTGGAGGTGCCCGCGGTGCTTGTGGAGTTGAGCAGGTTGACGGTTTCAGCTGAGGCCATGGTCGTTCCTCCTGTGGCGCGGGTTAGGCGACGATGTGCAGGCCGCGCTCGGCAATTATTGCCTGCACGCCCTCATTGTGCATATCGCGGGCCACGTCCGAGCCGTCCGCGCGCAGCATTCTGAGCTGCGAGAAAATCCGCGAAAGCTCCTGCCGCTCCTGGGCCTGGTTGTGCTGGTCGGCGCTGAACTGGGCCTGCTGCCCGGCCCCGCCGGAGAGTCCGGTCTGCACCTCCAGGCTCTGCACCTTGAGTCCCTGGTCCTCCAGGGTCTTCTTGATGGTGTCGAGCTGGGCGGTGAGCATGCGGGCGGTGTCCGCGTCCTCGGCGCGCAGCACGGCGTTCACGTCCTTGTCGCGCACCTGGAGCATGATCTGGAGCTTGCCCAGGCTTTCCGGGTCCAGGTTCAGGGTCAGCTGCTTGCGGCCCTGACCCAGGTCCTTCAGCATGGCCTCCTGGACCTGATCGAGCATTCTGGGGGCGGCCACCTTGTCGAAGGGCTTGGCCTGCTGCGCGGCCTCGGCCCTGCCCTGCTGGGCGGCCTGGAGAGAGGCGTTGCGGGAGCCCAAGGCGTCCAGGGACTCCCTGGCCCCGGCCTGGGTGGTCCGGGCCTGGGCCTGGGCCTCGGCCTCGGGCCGCACCTTGTTCAAAAAGTCGCGCCAGGAGCCGTCCTCGGCCTTGCCCTGCTTCTTCTCCCGCTGGTCGAACCAGGAGGTGTCGTTGCGGTCCTTGGCCTTCATCTCGTAGGTCAGGTGCGGGGTGGAGGAGTCGGCCTGGGCCTGGCCCGTGGTCTGGCTGGCGTCGCGCCCGGCCTTGGCCACGTCCTTGTCCATGATGCGGCCTATGGCCTTGGCGATGTCCGTGTCGGCGGCGTTGCCCTTGGCGCGCTGCTCCTGCAGGGCCTGGCCCAGTTGGTTCAGGGCGCTCTTCATGTCCGCCACGGTGCGCTCGCCTTCCATGAACTGGGCGAGCTTGGCGGCGGAGTCCTGGGGCAGGCGCAGGGCCTTGAACAGCCCCTGCAGCTCCTGCTTGTCCAGGGAGAGGGTCATGCCCTCGGGCAGGGTGGCCAGCTTCTGCTGGATGTTCGAGAGCACCTTCAGGCCCTCGCCCTTGGCCACGTCCAGGACCATGCCCTGGGCCTGCTCCGAGGAGAAGCCCAGCTTCTGGAACAGGGAGGCCATGCCCTGGGCCTGGCTGGCGGAAAGTTCAACGGGCTTCTTGGCCCCGGCCATGGTGCCGGCCAGGGTGTGCACCAGCTTGCCCCAGGTCAGGGTTCCGGCCTGCACGCGGGAGGCCAGGTCCTCGATCTCGCGCTCGGAGAGCCCGGCCTTGGCCAGCACCGGGCGCATCTCCTCAAAGGCCTCGCGGGAGACCGGGGCGTTCTTGGCGGAGGAAAGCCTGGACTCGGACCCCGCGGAGCTGGCGGAGCCGGAGGAGCCGGAGGAAGTAGACGAGCCCGCCTGGCGGGCCTGGGTGTTCACCGCCGCCGCCGTGGTGCTCTGCACCAGGGGGCTGGGGGCGCTGGCGCCGCTGGAGTCCACGGCCACGCGCACGGGCTCGCTGGAGACCGTCTCAACGCGCGGAGCCGCGGGTACGGCCTGCGCCGGAGCCTGGGCCTGGGCGCCGTCGGCGAACAGGGAGGCCTCGGCCCGGGCGGGCTGGGGCGCGGTGGCGGGCTTGTCCTGGCCGGAGCGGGCGAGCAGGCCCATGAAGTCGGAGAAGGCCTTGGCCTGGGAGGAGGTGTCCACCAGGGCTGCGGAGCGCAGCTGCTCGAAGGGATCGCTGGACACGGTCTTGATGGCGGGAACTTCCTGCATGTTCGGCTCCTTTGCCCGGCCATCAATCAAGGACCGTGCCAAAGGCGGCGCGCAGTAATTTCAGCGTGTTGAGTGTGCCCGCCGCCCGCGACGGGGCGGAAAAAGCTGCCGGGAGGGACGTTCTTGCCCCTCCCCGGGGCAAACCAGAACAGGGGGTGGGGCTGTCGACAAGAAGATGGAGAGTGTTCCCTGGCGGGGGAGGAACCGTCCGGGGCAAAAGGCGCTTTTTGAGGCAGCCCCTCTAGGCGAAGAAGAAGCGCTCCAGGTCGATCTTGAGCGCAGCGGGGTTCAGCACCTCCACGATGTCCACGGCCCCGGGGGTGTCCTCCAGGGCGTGCAGGTCCAGCACCCTGGGGATCTGCGGGCGCTTCTTGGCGTCGAGCACCACCTTCACCTCCGGCTTGGTGGGCCGCACGGCGTTGGCCGTGGCCACGATGCCGTACTCGCCGTTGGACAGGCGCACCAGGCTGCCCACCGGGAACACGCCCATGCAGCGGATGAAGTTCTCTATGGCCTGGGGGGTGAAGTCGCGGTCGCGCCACTGGTACATCATGCCCAGGGCCTTGGCCGGGGGGATGGGGTCCTTGTACACGCGGCGGCTGGTGAGCGCGTCGTACACGTCCACCACGCTGATGATGCGCGAGAACCGCCCGATCTTGCCCTTGGCCAGGCCGCGCGGGTAGCCCGTGCCGTCGATGCGCTCGTGGTGCTCCAGCACCGCGCGCGACACCTCCGGATCCAGGCCGGGCTGGCCTTCCATGATCCTGTAGCCCTCCAGCGGGTGGCCCTTCATGACCTGGAACTCCTGCTCCGTGAGCTTGCCCGGCTTGTTCAGGATGGCCTCGGGCACGCGGGCCTTGCCCACGTCGTGGTACAGCCCCGCTATGCCCAGCTTCTGCAGGGTGGGCCTGTCCATGTCCATGTGGCGGCCCAGGATGATGGCCAGGATGCTCACGTTGATGGAGTGGGTGTACGTGTACTCGTCGAACCAGCGCAGCTTGAACAGGGTGGCGCAGGCGGTCTCGTTGCGGAACACGCTGTCGATGAGGTTGTCCACCAGGGGCGTGGCCTCGCGGTAGTCGATGTCCTTGCCCCGGCGCACGTCGTCCACAAAGCCGCGCACGTGGGCCAGGGCCTCGGTGTACAGGCGCTTGGCGATGGGCAGCTCGTCGCCCAGGCTGGTGGTGACGGGCACGCCCACGGGCCGCTCCTGGCCCAAAAGCCCTATGTTGATGGAGGACTCTATGAGCACGCTGCCCGCGTCCTGCGGCACCAGCGCGGCCAGGTCGGCGGGCGTGAGCAGGGGCTTGTCCACGCGCACCAGGGGGCTTTCGAAGGTGCCCAGGCCGTACGAGAGCACGTACATGCCCAGCTTGAGTTCGCTGCGTTTGATGCGCTGTTCCATGCCTGTGCCGTGCCTGCCCCGGAGCCGAGAGTGGCAACTCCTCTAAGCTGCGCAGGCTAAAAAGACAAGACGCCCTCGCGCCGCAGCTGGTCCGTCAGTTCCTCGCAGTCCGCCGCCAGCCAGTCCGGCCCGGCCTCGGCCAGCACCTCGCGGGGCACGGCCCCGCTGGCCACCGCCGCGCTGAACAGCCCGGCCCGGCGCGCGGTCTCCACGTCCAGGGGATGATCGCCCACCAGGATGGCCCGGTGCGGGGCCACGCCCAGCCGCCGCAGCACCTCCAGGGCGTGGTCCGGGTGCGGCTTGACCCGGGGGGCGTCCTCCCTGGCCACGAAGGCGTCGCAGGCCGCCTCCACGTCCGGGAACACCACTTTCACCGCCGCCGTGGAGTTGCGCGTCAGGATGCCCGTGCGCACGCCCCCGGCGCGCAGCGCGGAGAGCAGGGGCCGGGTGAAGGGGAACAGCTCGGCCTGGCGCGCGGCGTCCAGCTCCGTGGCCTGGATCACCAGCCTGCCCCGGCAGTGGAACTCCTGGCCCAGGGCGTGGTCGAACTCGCGCACCTCGTCGGCCAGCTCGTCCAGCCACTCCAGCACGGGCACGGAGCGGCCCTCCTCCACCTCGGGCTGCTCGCCCAGGAAGCTCTCGGCCAGGGCGGCGATCTTCCGGCGCAGGAGCGCGAAGTCGATGGTCAGGTGGGCCAGGGTGCCGTCGAAGTCGAACAGCAGGGCCTGGGCGGGCAGGGGGTCCAGGTGGGCGGCCAGGGAGTCGCGCGGGGGATGGGGCATGGCTTGGGCGTCCTTGAGGTATCGGCCCATGGGGGCTTGAAGCCGCGCCTGGGCCGGGGTACATGTTCGCCAGGAATGTGAAGCACGGAGGAAGCGTGGTCAAGGGCTTTGACGTGGTGATCGCCGGGGCGGGCCCGGCAGGCAGCGCCGCCGCCGCCGTGCTGGCCGGGCGCGGGCTCTCCGTGGCCGTGGTGGACCGCGCCAGCCCCCCCAGGCCCAAGCTCTGCGGCGGGCTGCTCACGGCCAAGAGCATGGACGCCCTGGCCCGCATCTTCGGCCTGGCCGAGACCGCCCTGGCCCACTCCGGCGGAATGTTCCACAAGACGCCGGACTACCGCTTCCTGCACGAGAACCGCGCGCTGCTCTCCGGCGCCGCCGCCGAGCCCTTCCGCTTCGTGGACCGCCCGGCCTTCGACGCCCTGCTGCCGGAACCCGCCATCCGGCGCGGCGCGGCCTTTTTCCCGGGCACGCCGGCCACGGGCTGCGCCCCTGCAACCGGCCTGCTCCACACCAGCCTGGGCGAGTTCCAGGGCCGCTTCCTCATCGGCGCGGACGGGGCCAACTCCGTGCTGCGGCGCAGCCTCACCGCCGCCGGGCTGGCGCCCAAGGCCGCCTGGCAATACAACCTGGCCGCCGCCATCGAGGTGGAGTTGCCCGTGGGCGTGGGGCCCGGGCGCTTCCCTCGGGAGGTGCACGCCCCGGAGCTGCATGTGGGCCAGCCAGAGGCGGGCTACGGCTGGGTGTTTCCCGGGCCGCGCGGGCCCAAGGTCGGCATCTGCGGGCTCACCCGGGCGCAGGGCCCCGGCGGGGACTTCGGCACCGTCTTCCGCCGCTACCTGGCCCTGCTGGGCGTGCGGGAGCCCCAGGCCGTGCCCCTGCACGGGCACCCCCTGCCCTACGGCAACGCCCTGGGCACCCCCTGCCTGGGCCGCCTGCTCCTGGCCGGAGACGCCGGGGGCTTCGTGGAGCCGCTCTTCGGCGAGGGCATCTTCTACGCCCTGTGCACCGGGGCCCACGCCGCCTCGGCCATACTGGCGGCCCTGGAAGGCCCGGGCTCCCCGGCCACGGCCCACGCCGAGTACCAGCGCCTGCTCGACGCCACCGTGCGGCCCGAGTTGCTCTGGTCCGACAGGCTGCGCTGGATGCTCTTCCGCGCGCTCAGGCACCTCGGGCCCTCGCCCATCCGGCTCTTCGTCACCAGCGCGCCCGCGCGCCTGGCGGAGATGGTCCACGGCCACCGCTCGTTCATGCTGCTGGCCCGCAAGCGCTGGATCTGGGGCCGGGGCGTGGCGGCGTAGACGGCCCCCGCCTCAGCCGCAGACGCAGCGGGCGTGGAACTCGCAGGTGGCGTCCTGCCACCACAGGAAGCCGTGCTCGGCGTCGGCGTACCAGGCGGAGGTGAAGGACTTGCCGTCCGCGCTCCACAGCCTGCGTTGCAGCGGGTCGAAGCAGGGCCCCACGCACAGCCTGCGCAGGTCCGGCTCCGGGGTCAGCAGGGTGGCCAACTCCTCCGTGGTGGGCAGCCGCCAGCCCGTACGCCCGGCAAAGCCCTCGCGCCCAAGCCTGGCCGCATAGGCCCGGGCCCCGGCCAGGGTGACGGGATAGGGCGTGCCCCCGCGCTGCCAGACCAGGCCCGTGAGCCTGTCGCGCACCAGCCTTTCCTGCACTGGCCTTTCGTTCGCCGGCCTGCCGCCTTCCTCCGCCAGGGCCTCGAAGCGCTCCGGGCCCGCGCCGGTTCCGGCCCTGGGCCGCCACAGCGCGTCCAGGCCGAAGCGCTCCCGCGCGCCCGCCAGGGGCTGGCGGATGGGCTCGCTCCGGGGCAGGGCCGTAGCGTTGGCCGGGGCCGGGGCATCCTCCCGCAAATCCTCGGGCAGGGCGCAGGCGGCCTCGCGCAGGCGCGCCCAGTGCTCGGCCAGGCCGTCCAACTCGGCCAGCAGGGCGCGGGCCCCCGCCGGGCGCACGGCCCGGCTTTGGTGGCAGCAGCGGGAAAAGAAGTCGTCGAAGCGCGCGTCCAGGCCCTGGCGCAGGGCGCTGGCGGCAATGCCCTCCTGTGGCAGCCGCCCGGTGAGGCAGCGGAACAGCGTCACCCCGGCGGAAAACACGTCCGCGCGCTCGTCCGCCGTGGCGGGGTCGGCCTCCTGCTCCGGCGCGGCGTAGTAGGGCGAGCCCACCACCGCGCCCCTGGGCCGACCGGCCACGCCCAGTTCCATGGCCTCTCCGGGCACCTCCCCCCGCAGGCGCGAGAGCCCGAAGTCGATGAGCTTCACCACGTCGCCGCCGCCGGAGAGGGGGTCCTCCTCGGCCAGCATCAGGTTGAAGGGCTTCACGTCGCGGTGCAGCACGCCCTCGTGGTGCAGCCGGGCCAGGGCCGAGGCCAGCTGCCGCGCCAGGGAAAGCGCCTGCTCCACCCCCAGCCTGCGCGTGGGCTCTTCTACGCGGTAGTCCTCGCCCAAAAGCGCGCCCAGGTTGTTGCAGTAGTACTCCATGACGAAGAAGGGCCGCCCGTCCGCGTCCTCGTCCACATCCAGCACCTGGGCCACGCCCGGGTGGCGGATGCGCGCCATGAGCGCGGCCTCGCGCAGGAAGTCCCGTCGCAGCGCGCGCAAGTCCGCCGTGGCGGCCAGCATCTCCGAGGGTTTCAAGAGCTTGAGCGCCACCACCCGCCCGGTGTGCGGCATGGCGGCCTTGTACACCGCGCCCATGCCCCCGCGGCCCAGCAGGCCCAGGATGGAATAGCGGCCGATGCGCCTCATGGCGCGGCCCCCGTGGCGGTGGCGGTGGGGAGCGTTTGCATGGCGGACCTCGCTGGAGTTTGAGGGAAAATACCCCAGAGGCCCCCCCCCGCGCAACACCCCCGCGGCAACACAAAGGGCCGCCCCCTGCGGAGCGGCCCCTCGAAATCCTGCGGATCTTGCGGCTACATGCCCGATTCGATCATGTTCACCAGCACGTCCTCCAGGGCGGAGCGGCAGGTGCCTACCGGACAGCCCTCCACCGAGGCGCAGTCCGCCGTGGCGCCCTGGGCCGCGAAGACCTCGCGCACCGGGGACCCGCCGGACACCGGGGAGACGAGCAGCAGCACGCGGCCCTGGCAGGCCGAGGCGTCGGCCGCGCGGGCAAAGGGCGTGCCGCTCACCGGGTCCTGGCTGGTGCGCATGAAGGTGCCCCGGTTGCGGCGGCCCATGAGTGCGTCGCGGCGGTCCATGGTGTCGCGGCCGGACACCGGCGAGGACTCGCCCGGCAGCCAGAAGTGCAGTTCCTCGTGGTAGGCCGCGCCAGCGGCGGCGGCGGGGATGCGGATCTCCTCGGAGCGCAGGCCCAGGTCGGCCTTGCGCGGGTTGGCGCACAGCAGGTGGGCCTCCACGGAATATTTCGCCGGGGCGGAGGCCTTGTAGCCCTTGGCCGCCAGGGCGCGGGAAGCAAACCCGGCCAGCGAGGCGTCCTGGGCGCTGGCCAGCCTGGCCTGGCCCTTCTCGTCCAGCTCGTAGGTCTTGAGCGACAGGGTGTAGCCGCCCGGCGCCTTGCCGAATTCCTCCAGCCCGCGCACCCGCAGGTTCGGATCATGCTGGGCGCAGGCGGTGAGCCCGAACAGCGCAACCGCCACAACCCCAAGGACCAGTCGCCTCATTCCCCACTCCTTCTCTTTGCAAGCAAACGCGGCACCATGCCGACTCCTGCTGATAGCCCAACCGCCGACCCTCGGCAAGTCCCCGGCAAGCCCCCGCTTGCCACCGGGCCGCCGCCGGGCTACACACCCGCCAGCGGAGGATCGACATGGGCCTGCTTTCCGTGCGCTCCGGCGGCATCCGGGAACACCTGCTGCGCCTCGTGGGCGTGCTCCTGGTATTCAGCCTGACCATCTGGGGCTTCTGGGCCAACAGCCAGCGCCAGGCCGAACGCCTGAACGCGCGCATGGGCCTGGGCGACGCCGCCCGCCAGCTCACCGAGGCCGAGCGCGACCAGGTGCAGGCCTTCATCACCGACCTGCGCAACCGCTACGGCATCGAGGCCCGCGTCCAGATCGCCGAGGGCGACCCACAGCCTCCGGACACGGGCAAGGCCGCGGCCAAGACCCTGTTCGTGGGCGTCTCGCCCGCGCAAAAGACCGCCGTGGTCATCCTGCCGCCCCTGGTGGAGCGCGCCCTGGGGCCGGAGTTCGCCCGGCAGCTCGTGGACGAGCACTTCCCCTTCCACTTCGCCCCGGGCAGGAAGTGGCAGAAGGGCCTGCTCCTGGCCCTGGACCTCATCCAGACGCGCCTGGCCGCCCTGGGCGCAACCACAGAAACCCCGCCGCCCCCCGGCGAAAAGGACAGCGCGAAACCGTGACCACCAAGCCCCGCATCACCATCTACACCGACGGCTCCTGCCTGGGAAACCCCGGCCCCGGCGGCTACGGCGCCATCCTCATCTGCGGCGAGCACCGCAAGGAACTGGCCCAGGGCTACTCCGGCACCACCAACAACCGCATGGAGATGCGCGCCGTCATCGCCGCCCTGGAAAGCCTCAAGCAGCCCAGCGAGGTGGACCTGTACACCGACTCGCAATACGTCAAGAAGGCCTTCACCGACGGCTGGCTCAAGAGCTGGCTGAAGAACGGCTGGAAAACCGCCGCCAAGCAGCCCGTGAAGAACCAGGACCTCTGGAAGCACCTGCTCAAGCTCATCGAGGGCCACACGGTGCACTGGCACTGGGTGCGCGGGCACAACGGCCACCCCGAGAACGAGCGCTGCGATGTGCTGGCCCGCACCGCCGCCTCCGGGCGCGGCCTGCCGCCGGACGAGGAGCTGAAGTAGCGCCGGGGGCGCCTGTCGTATCGGAGGGGCCCCCGGACCCCGCGATATGGCCCCGAAAGCCGAGAGCCCCTTCAGCGCGCGCGCTGAAGGGGCTCTCGGCTTTGGCGGTCGGCCGGCCCGTTTTTTGGTCCTGCTCACCTCACCCCAACAAAAGTTTTGGAAGGGGGTGGGGAGGGGTTCCCGATACTCGCTCCTCTCCTCACTTACAGGTACTGGGCCTCGCGTTCGCGCTGGCGGCAGGAGGACACGGTGCGGGCGACCATGCGCTCGAGGTAGCGGATGTCCCGGATCTCCATGTTGGTGAAGCACAGGCCCAGGACGAGGGCGGGGCGGGTGGTTCCGTCCTCGGCGGCGATGGTCCCGCTGGTGGCGCTGCGCACCACGCCGATGGCGTCTGCGTAGCCGGAGCCGATGAACAGGAGTTTGACGGGCAGGCGCTGTCCCAGGGGGATGCGCAGGCCGGGGTTGGCGGAGAGGTCCAGGCGCACGCGCGCGCCACCGGCGGAGAAGTCGAGCAGTTCGGCCTCGTCGATGTCCGGCAGGCCTTCCAGCCGCACGAACACGTTCATGCTCTCGTCCACGGCGACGCGGTAGTGCATGCGCAGGCTGGTCTCGTAGAACTCGCCGGGCGCGGGCGCGGTTACGGCCAGGGCGGGCACGGCGTCGGCCTCGCCGATCTGGAAGGAGTCGGTGACGTTGAGCAGCCGCGCGGCGTAGCCCACGGGGCCGAGTTCGCCGCCGTCGTCCGGGGCCAGGGCGGCCACTTCCAGGCTCAGCCCGGCGTGCTCCGGCTCCAGGGGCGGGTCGGTCTGGGCCAGGAAGAGCACGTCGCCCTCCTGGTGCAGCACGGTGCTCTGGCGCACGTCGATGCGTTCGCGCAGCGGGTCCTTGAGGGCCACGACAAAGACGCGCGCGCCGGGCGAGAGGTCCGGCGCGGCCACATTCCTGAACGGGGCGGTTTCGGCGGTCATCAGGGCCCCCCTACTGTTTGGCCGCGGCCTTGGCCTTCCTGTCCGCCTCGGCCTTGGCCTTGGCGTCGGCGGCGGCCTTCTCGGCGGCCCTGCGCTCGGCCTCGGCCTTGGCGGCCACGGCCTTTTCGGCGGCGCGGCGGGCCTCCACTTCCTTGGTCACCTCTGGCCGGGCCTCGATGGAAAGCATCTTCTCGATGGTGGCGTTGAGTTCCTCGGCCAGGGAGGGCTCCTGCTTTTTGGGCTTGCTCCCCAGGCGCTCCTGCAGGCCCTCGCCGCCCTCGGGCTTCACGTAGTTCATGACCAGGATGCTGATGCGCCGGTTGCGCGGGTCCACGGGGTTGTCCGGAAACATGGGCTGGGTGGAGGCGTAGCCAGCCACGCGGGCCAGGCGCTCCTGCGGAAAGCCGGAGAGCTCCAGGGCCACGCGGGCGGCGCTGGCCCGGGCGGTGGAGAGCTCCCAGTTGGTGTACTTGCCGCCGGAGTAGTTCACGGCGTCGGTATGGCCCTCCACGGCGATCTTGTTGGGCAGGGGGTTGATCTGGTCGGCCACGAGCTTGAGGGCGCGCTTGCCGGTGGCGGTGAGCTCCGGGCTGCCCTTGGCGAACATGGGGTCCTTCTCGTCGTACAAGAGCTGGATGCGCACCCCGGCCTCGTTGGCCTCCACCACCACCTGGTCCTTGAGCTCGGGCAGGTTGATGTCCACGGCCTGGCGGAGCTTCCTCTGGATCTCCACGGGCTGCACGGCGGGCACGCCGCGATCGTCGGGCTCGGTGAGCTCGTCGCGCTGGGGCACGGGGGGCTTGTCCTTGTCCGGGATCATGGCCCCGCCCTGGCGGATGTCCATGGTGGACTGCTTGTCGAAGAGGCTGAATTCGCGGAAGTACTGCTCCACGCCGGCGCGCTTCTCGGGCACCACCATGGACAGGAGCCACATGAGCAGGAAGAAGGCCATCATGGCGGTCATGAAGTCGGCGTAGGCCACCTTCCAGGCGCCGCCGTGCGCGCCCGCGTGGCCCTTCTTGACCTTCTTGATGATGATGGACTTGTTCTCAGCCACTGGGGCCCACTCCTTGCGTAGGGGGCTAGGCGCCGCCCTTCTTGCTCTGGCGCAGCAGTTCCTCCAGCTCGTCGAAGCCGGGGCGGTCGTGGGCCGGGATGGCGCGGCGCGCGCTCTCCAGGGCCATGGCCGGGGGCCAGCCCATGGCGAAGGCGTTCATGGCGGCCTTGACCACGTTGAGCTGGCTGGTGGTCTCCTTGACCATGGCGTCCATGATGGCGGCCAGGGGACCGGCGACGCCGTAGGACAGGAGCACGCCCAGGAAGGTGCCCACCAGCGCCGCGCCGATGCTCTTGCCCAGCACCTCGGGCGGCTCGGAGAGCTTGCCCATGGTGAGCACGACGCCCATGACCGCGGCCACGATGCCCAGGGCCGGGAAGGCGTCGGCCATGCGGTTCAGGTTGGTGGGGGCCTGGTGGGCGTCCTCGTGGTGGGCCTCGATGTCGATGTCCATGAGGGCCTCGAACTCGTGGGGCTCCATGCTGGCGGCGGTGTAGGTCTTAAAGTTGTCGCAGATGAAGTCGAGCACGGCGTGGTTCTTCAGCACCGTGGGCCGGTTGGTGAACATGGTGCTGTCCGCGGGCTTGTTCACGTGGGCTTCCAGGGCGATGACGCCCTCGCGCCGGGCCAGGGACAAGAGGTCGAAGAGCACCAGCAGGATGTCCAGGTAGTCGCTCTTGCTCTTGGGCTTGCCGGTGAACACCTGCATGAGGTTCTTGCCGATGGTGACGTTGACCTTCATGGGCGAGCCCACCAGCAGCGAACCGATGCCGGAGCCCAGGATGATCAGAAGCTCGACGGGCTGCCAGAGCACGTGCAGGTTTCCGCCCTCGAGCAGATACCCGCCGATGACCGCGCCCATGACAACGACAAGGCCGATTATGGCGAACATGTCTTCCCCTTATGCGGCGAATGCGCCCGAACCACGCCGCCCGTCTGGCGGGCGTCAGGACTTCGGCGGCGTGTCGCCCGGGTCCTTTTTCTTCTCCGTGACGTCAATCTCCTCGGGCTCGTTCAGGCTGCGCTTGAAGTTGCTGATGGCCTTTCCGATGCCGCCGCCCACCTGCGGCAGCTTGCCCGAGTTGAACAATACCAAACCGATGATGACAATGAGGAGGATCTCCAACAGGTTCATGCACGCCCCCCAAAGGCGCGGGCCAGGAGCGCTCCTCCACGGCCAGCGGGTATGCAAAGCGCATACCTGATGTTGATATCGGCAGAAAACGGGAAAACCATAGCCCCCGCGCCGTCCATTTGCGCCAGGGTACCCGCCCGCGCCCGCCTTGGCAACCTCGTCCACCGCTTGACAGCCCCGCGGCTCCGGGCGTAATCGTCGCGTTGCCGAATTCCGGGAACGTTTCCCGGGAGCGGGGGACCCACATCCCTTGGGGCGCATCGCGCATCAGCGCGTAGGACACCTTTCGGTCCGAGCCCGTCAGCTAACCTCGCAGGCGTCGAAAGGGGAAGACCTCCGGTTTGGACGGGGCCTCCCCCGCACCCACTCGTACCGGAGGTATTTTCATGCCCGCCGCCTTGCGGTTTCTGCGCGGCCTCATTGCGCCGCGACCCGCCCTGGCCCTGCCCGAGGATTCCCCGCCCCACGGCGGAGAAGGCCACGGCCACCACGGCGGCCGCACCATGGCCCTGGCCCTGGCCGCCCTGGGCGTGGTCTACGGCGACATCGGCACCAGCCCCCTCTACGCCGTGAAGGAATGCTTCCACGGCCCCCACGCCGTGGAGCTCCTGCCCGCCAACGTCATGGGCGTGCTCTCGCTCATCTTCTGGTCCCTGCTCATCGTGGTCAGCCTCAAGTACGTCATGTTCATCATGCGCGCCCACAACAAGGGCGAGGGCGGCATCTTCGCGCTCCTGGCGCTGGTCAAGGGCTCGGTGGACGGCACGGGCAAGACCGGCCACGCCCTGCTCATCACCGCGGCCCTGTTCGGAGCGGCCCTGCTCTACGGCGACGGCATCATCACCCCGGCCATCTCCGTGCTCTCGGCCATGGAGGGCCTGGACGTGGCCACGGACAAGGCCCGTCCCTTCATCATCCCCGGCACCTGCCTCATCCTCATCGCGCTGTTCCGCATGCAGAAGCACGGCACGGAGCGCATCGGCAAGGTCTTCGGCCCGCTCATGGTGGTCTGGTTCGCGGTCATCGCCGCCCTGGGCCTGGCCGAGGTGGCCCAGAGCCCGGAGATCCTGGCCGCCGTGAACCCGGCGTACGCCGTGGACTTCTTCCTGGCCAACAGGCTGCACGGCCTGGTGGTGCTGGGCTCGGTGGTGCTGTGCATCACCGGCGGCGAGGCCCTCTACGCCGACATGGGCCACTTCGGCGCAGTGCCCATCCGGCTATCGTGGTACGCCATGGTGCTGCCCGCGCTTTTGTGCAACTACTTCGGGCAGGGGGCGCTGCTGCTCGACCACCCGGAGCTGGCCTTCAACCCCTTCTACGGCCTGGTGCCCCGGGCCCTGCTCTACCCCATGGTGGTCCTGTCCACGGCGGCCACGGTCATCGCCTCCCAGGCCATGATCTCCGGGGTCTATTCGCTGACGCAGCAGGCCGTGCAGCTGGGCTTCTGCCCGCGCATCCACATCGTGAACACCAGCGCCGAGACCAAGGGCCAGATCTACCTGCCCGGGGTGAACAACGCCATGATGGTGGCCTGCCTGGGGCTGGTACTGGCCTTCAAGAGCTCCAGCGGCCTGGCCGGGGCCTACGGCATCGCCGTCACCGCCACCATGGGCATCACCTCGGTGATCTACTTCTACGTGGTGCACACCCTGTGGCGCTGGCCCTACTGGAAGACCATCCCGCTCATCGCGCTGTTTTTGGCCTTCGACGTGACCTACCTGGGCGCCAACCTGCTCAAGTTCTTCGACGGCGGCTGGTTCACCATCACCGTGGCCCTGGTCATCATGATGGCCATGCTGACCTGGCGCGACGGCAAGAAGGCCCTGGGCCGCCAGTTCGCGCAGCTGGGCCTGCCCATCAACCTGTTCCTGGACAGCCTGGTGTCCCAGCAGGCGCCGCTGCGCATCCCGGGCACGGGCGTGTTCATGTCCGTTTCCCCCACG
Source organism: uncultured Desulfocurvus sp. (assembly GCA_964502805.1). GTDB lineage: Bacteria > Desulfobacterota > Desulfovibrionia > Desulfovibrionales > Desulfovibrionaceae > Humidesulfovibrio. The sequence continues at coordinate 49,052 of CAZCYB010000006.1, read as the reverse complement.
GGCACGCCCATCACGCTCCTGCACCACTTCAAGCACAACAAGGTGCTGCACGAGCAGGTGCTGCTCTTGTCCATCCAGAGCGCGGAGACGCCCTTCGTGCCCGAGGCCGAGCGCCTGGAGGTGACGCCCCTGGGCCATGGCTTCTTCCGCGTGCTGGCGCGCTACGGCTTCATGCAGACCCCCAGCGTTCCGGACATCCTGCTCAAGGCCAGGGACCACGGCCTGAGCGCGCCCATGGAGGCCACCACCTTCTACCTGGGCCGCGAGACCCTGCTGACCGGCGGCGACACGCGCATGAGCGCCTGGCGCAAGACGCTCTTCGCCTACATGTCGCGCAACGCCTGGAACGCCACCACCTTCTTCGGCATCCCGCCGGGGCGCGTGGTCGAGCTGGGCAGCCAGGTGCAGCTCTAGCCGGGCAAGGCGCCGCCCGCAGGCAGCCTGCCCCCGAGTCGCCCCTCCCCCTCCGCCTCGCGGGGGGGGTCTACCAGCGTGGCCTTGACACCCTCTCGCCCGGCCAAGTATGAAGTGCCCTGCCGAATTCCAGGCCCGTGGCCGGAAGCGGGGGAACCACTCCTCACCGGGGCGCAGCGCCGAAGCAAGGCGCGGGACACCTTTCGGTCCCAGCCCGTCAGCTCACCTCGCAGGCATCGAAAGGGGCCCACCTCCGCAGCGCGGGGCAGCCCCCGCGTCCGCTTCGGAGGTCCCGTCCATGCCGTTTCCCCCCCGGGCAGTGTTCCGTCCCCTGGCCCTGCTGGCGCCGCGCCTGTCGCGGCTGTTCGCCCGCGTGGCCGAGGAAGGCGGTGGAGCGCCCCAGGCCGAGGTCCCGCCCGCGCCCGCACAGCCCGCCCAGCCCAGCCAGGCCGGCCAGCCCGCACAGCCCGCCCACGAGGGCGGCGGCCACGCGCCCCACGGCAATCCCCGCACCCTGGCCCTGGCCCTGGCCGCACTGGGCGTGGTCTACGGAGACATCGGCACCAGCCCGCTCTACGCCGTGAAGGAATGCTTCCACGGCCCCCACGCCATCGCGCTTCTGCCCGCCAACATCCTGGGCGTGCTCTCGCTCATCCTCTGGTCGCTCATCGTGGTGGTGAGCGTGAAGTACGTGGTCTTCGTGCTCCGGGCCGACAACAAGGGCGAGGGCGGCGTGTTCGCCCTGCTGGCCCTGCTGCAGGCCAAGGTCCAGGCCGAAAGCCGCGCCAAGTACGCCATCGTGGTCTTCCTGGCCACCTTCGGCGCGGCGCTGCTGTACGGCGACGGCATCATCACCCCGGCCATCTCCGTGCTCTCGGCCATGGAGGGACTGAGCGTGGCCACGGACGCCGCCACGCCCTTCATCATCCCCGGCACCTGCGCGGTGCTGGTGGGCCTGTTCCTGATGCAGAAGCACGGCACGGACAGCATCGGCAAGGTCTTCGGCCCGGTGATGATCCTCTGGTTCGCCACCCTGGCGGGGCTTGGCCTCTCGGCCATTCTGGATAACCCGGAGATCCTGGCCGCCGTGAACCCCCTGCACGCGGTGCGCTTCTTCATCGAGAACCGCCTGCACGGCATGGTGGTGCTGGGCTCGGTGGTGCTGTGCATCACCGGCGGCGAGGCCCTGTACGCGGACATGGGCCACTTCGGCCGCGCGCCCATCCGCCTCTCCTGGTGCGTGCTGGTGCTGCCCGCCCTGCTGCTCAACTACTTCGGCCAGGGGGCGCTCTTGCTGGCCAGCCCGGAAAAGTCCTTCAACCCCTTCTACGGCCTGGTGCCCGAGAACCTGCTCTACCCCATGGTGGCCCTGGCCACCTTCGCCACGGTCATCGCCTCCCAGGCCATGATCTCGGGGGTGTTCTCGCTCACGCAGCAGGCGGTGCAGATGGGCTTCTGCCCGCGCATCCGCATCGTGAACACCAGCGCCCACACCAAGGGCCAGATCTACCTGCCCGGGGTGAACCGGGCCATGATGGTGGCCTGCCTGGGCCTGGTGCTGGCCTTCAAGAGCTCCAGCGGCCTAGCCGCGGCCTACGGCATCGCCGTCACCATCGACATGACCATCACCTCCATCTTCTTCCTGTTCGTGTCCACCATGCTCTGGGGCTGGTCCGCCTGGAAGGCCCTGCCCCTGGTGGCCCTGTTCCTGCTCTTCGACCTGTCCTTCCTCTCGGCCAACCTGCTCAAGATCGCCGACGGCGGCTGGTTCACCCTCACCGTGGCCGGGCTGATCATGATCGCCATGGCCACCTGGCGCGAGGGCAAAAGGGCCCTGGGCGTGCAGTTCGCCAAGCTGGGCCTGCCCACGGAGCTGTTCCTGAACAGCGTGGTGGCCTCGCAGAAGCCGGTGCGCGTGCCGGGCACGGGCGTGTTCATGTCCGTCTCGCCCACGGGAACGCCCATCACGCTGCTGCACAACTTCAAGCACAACAAGATCCTGCACGAGCAGGTGCTGCTCTTGTCCATCCAGAGCGCGGAGACGCCCTACGTGCCCAGGGCGGAGCGCCTGACCGTGAAGCCCCTGGGCCACGGCTTCTTCCGGGTCATCGCCCGCTACGGCTTCATGCAGACCCCCAGCGTGCCGGAGATACTGGAGATGGCCAAGGCCCACGGACTGGACGCCCAGCTCCAGGCCACCACCTTCTACCTGGGCCGAGAGACCCTGCTCACCGGCGGGCCGTCGAAGATGGCCTCCTGGCGCAAGGCGCTGTTCGCCTTCATGTCGCGCAACGCCTGGAACGCCACCACCTTCTTCGGCATCCCGCCGGGGCGCGTGGTGGAGCTGGGCAGCCAGGTGGAGCTGTAAGCCGCCAGCCCGATTCCGCGCCGGGCTTTACCCCGGGGCCAGGACGCGCTATTCCCCCTGCCGGGGCATGGCCCCCAGCAGACGGAATAGACGGAGCCCAGCGAGCATGCCCGACGCCTCCACGCCCCAGCCCCAGACCACGCGCCCGGCCACCCTGGCCGGGGCCGTCATGGCGCAGCTGCCATTCTTCGCGGCTCTGCTGCTGGCGCCCCTGGCCCTGCTGGCGGCCAAGGTCACGGGCAAGCCCGACGCCCTGCGCCATTTCACGCCCCAGGGCATGGGCCTCTATGCCGCCCTGGCCGCCCTGGCCCTGCTGTACAGCCTGGGCATGAGCGCCCTGGCCCCCCGGCGCGCCGCCTCCGGCCATGGCGGGCAACCCTCCCCGGCCCGCCCCCGGCTTCTGACGCGCCTGGGCCTGGCCGTGGCCGTGGCCGCCCTGGCCCTGGCCCTGCACAGATACCTCGGCCCCCGGCTGGCCCAGGCCCAGAGCCTGGCCCCCCTGCTGGACGAGCTCAGGCTGCCCGCCCTGGCCCTGTTCGCCGGGCTGTGGACGGCCCACTTCGGCCCGGCCCCGCGCGCGGCCATCGCCCGGCTGGGCGGCGCCCTGGGGGCGCTTTTGGTGCTCGATTTCCTGGCCACGGCCATCGCCGCCAAGGGCCTGGTGCTGGGCGGGGGCCTGTTCCTCGGTGCGACGGGCGGTGTAGCGGGAAGCGTCGCGGCCAGCGGACCGGCCACGGCGGACATCCTGGCCACCCTGCTCTGCCTGGCCCTGTGCGCCACCCTGGACGACGACCCCGAGGCCCGGACGCCCCTTGCCGCGCTGCCGCGCTGGCTCATCCTGGCCGGGCTGTTCGCCGGGTTCTCCCGCCCGGGCCTGGCCACGGCGGGCTTCGTCCTGCTCGCGCTCGCGCGCGGGCCCCTGCGCCCCCGCCTGGCCCTGGCCAGCGTGTGCCTGCTGCTCATCTGGATGAGCCTGACCCTGCCCCTGCCGCACATGGCCAGCGGGCGGGAGGAGCTGGGCCTGGCCTGGTACTTCACCGCCACCATCGAGGCCCTGGGCCAGAGCCCCATGGCCCCGTTCACCGGCCTGCCCCTGGGCGAGCCACTGGCCCTGGCCATCAGCGACGAGTGGCTGCTGCCCGGGCTGGACATGGAAGGCGGCGGCCTGGCCGTGGCCATCTTCGAGATCCCCTCCTCGGCCCTGCGGCTTTTGGCCGCCTGGGGCGCCGCGGGCCCAGTGGCCGTGCTGGCCGGGGCGCTTTTCTGCGTCCTTCCGGCCCGGCCCGCGCGGTCGCGCTTCGGCTTCGGGCTTTTGGCCACGCTTTTGATCTGCTCGGCCCTTTCCCCGGCCTTGCACGTCCCGGCCACGGCCGGGGCCCTGTGCCTGGGCCTGGCGGCGGCCCGGAGCCAGGGCAGGGATGCTGGCGGCCACGCCGCCGATGGGACGGACACCGCCACGGGCGGGCGATGAGAACACACCGCGCGTGCGCGCCCAGGCAAGGGGCGGCACTGCGCGCCAGCGAATACGGAGAGCGAACATGACGGCACATCCCCGGCGCACCGTGCTGGCCCTGGCGGCCATCCTGATACTGGCCTGCGCGTCCGGCCCCCTGGCGGCGGAGGCCCTGGCCCTGGGCGACGACCCGGTGCTGCGGCGCATGGACGCCGTGCTGGAGGAGAACGCGCGGCTGCGCGACGAGGCCTGGAAGGCCCGCAGCCGGGGCAAGGACGCCGCGCGCCAGGCCGCCGACGCCTACGAGGCCAGCGAGGCCCGCCTGGAGAAGACCCGCGCCGAGGCCCTGGCCCACGTGGCCGGGGTAAGCCCGGCCCAGGTGGAGGACATGCGCAGGGACGGCAAGAGCTGGGGCCAGGCCGCCGGGGAGCTGGGCGTGCATCCGGGCTTCCTGGGCATCGGCAAGGTGCCCATGTACGAGCCCGCCGCCGTGCGCAAGGCCGCCCGGGCCGAGGCCATCAAGGCCAAGCGCAAGGGCGCGAAGGGCGAAAAGGCCGAGAAATCCGGCAGGGCCGCCAAGCCCGGCAAAGAAAACGACGCGCCCAAGGCCGGCAAGAAGTCCAAGGACAAGGCCCAGGCGGCGGCCAAGACCAAGGGCAAGCCCGCAGCGGACAAGCCGAAGAAATCCAAGAAGAAAACAGCCCAGTAACCTCCGCCCCCCCACCCCGGCGGCCCCACGCACCGGGCGCCATACGCGGTTCACTGGGGGCAAGGGACCCTCACCCCCGGCGCATTGACGCCCCCTTGCAAAGGGGGTAGTGCGTAGTTCAATAGGGGAGGAGTCTTCACCCCCCGGCGTTCCCCCGCGCCCGAAGACCCCCGCCCCCCAGGAAGCGCACCCGTGCCAGGAGTATCGCCATGGCCCAGCAGATCGGCGTCGCCAAGGTCGTCAAGGGGCAGATGAACGCCATGGGTCCGGAAGGGACCCGCAACCTTGAACAGGGCAACCCCGTGTTCAAGGGCGACACCATTTCCACCACCAAGGGTTCCGCCGGGTCCATCGAGTTCCTGGACAAGACCGTGCTGAACGTGGGCGAGGCCTCCAAGGTCAGCCTGGACCAGTACGTCTACAACGCCGACAAGGGCACGGGCCAGGCCCTGTTCAAGATGGCCCAGGGCACCTTCCGCACCGTCACCGGCGAGATCGTCAAGCAGAACCCCGAAAGCTTCAAGATGCAGAGCCCGCTTGCCACCATCGGCATACGCGGCACCGAGACCGGCCACACCGTTCCGCCTCCGGGCCAGGGCAGCGAGAACCACCTGATCATGGTCTTCGACGGCAAGCCCGTCATCGTGCAGCCCCTGGGCGGCGGGCAGTTCCAGGTGCTGTCCACCTCCGGCGTCAAGGTGGAGGTGAACCAGTTCGGCGCGGGCCCCGTGCTCATCATGACCCCCCAGGAATTCAAGTATTTCCAGGCGCTCACCCCGGCGAACATCCAGACCCAGGGCGCGCCTACGGACGTCATCTCCACCGCCCCCGGCCAGCAGACAGGCCGGGTGGACCCCAAGGTCCAGGCTGCGGCGGACACCTCGGCCAAGGCGGCGGCCGAGGCGGCGGCCAAGGCGGCCGAGGCGGCGGCGGCCAAGGCGGCGGCAGCAGCTGCTGCTGCGGCGGCGGCCAAGGCCACGGACCCGGCGGCCAAGGCCGCAGCCGAGGCGGCGGCCAAGGCCGCGGCGGCGGCGGCGGCCAAGCTGGAGGCGGCGGCCAAGCTGGCGGCGGAGGCGGCGGCCAAGGCGGCGACGGAGGCCTTTGCCGCGCAGCAGGCCCAGGCCCTGGCCGATGCCGCCAAGGCGGCGGCGGACTTCGCCGCCCAGCAGGCCGCACAGGGACAGCAGCCGTCCTTCCTTACCGATGTAAGCAAGCTGGGCATTGGCGACATTATTCGCATTGGTGATATGTCGAGCAACCCGGTCAACCCCAATAGCCCCATCACCGGTCCGGTTTCTTCTGTCGTAATCTACGGGGTCGTCTTGTCCCAGGGCGCGCTGGACCAGTTGAACGAGCCTGGTGACCTCGGCTTCGACCCCAACGACATCATCACCACAATCACCGACACCATCAACAACATCACCACGGACAACTCCCTGTCTTTCCTCACGGCCAGCCAGGGCATGTACGTCACGCTGAACCCGGACGGCGACAGTTCCTTCCCCAACCCCGGCCCGCGCGATGACGGCCCCTACTACGAGACCCTGGCCAACCACACCATGTGGGAGCAGCAGAGCGCGTACGACAACGAGCAGGTGACCTCCATCAGCTCGTCCGTGGTCAACGTCACCGGCTCCGAATTCGGCGACGTCATCATCGGCAACGACTCGAACAACGCCATCTACGGCGGCGGCGGCAACGACTTCATCTACGGCGCCGAGGGCAACGACCTCATCGAGGGCGGCGCTGGCGAGGACAGCATCCAGGGCGACGAAGGAAACGACATCATCGACGGCGGCGCGGACAACGACACCATCTTCGGCGAGGCTGGCGACGACATCATCAGCGGCGGCGCGGGCAACGACGTCCTCTGGGGCAGCGACGCCGACGATTCCGTGGTGGACAACGACGCCTTGAACGGCGGCGCGGGCGACGACACCCTGCACGGCGGCAAGGGCAACGACGTCCTCGACGGCGGCGACGGCAACGACACCGTGAACGGCGGCGACGGGGCCGACATCATCAACGCCGAGCTCGGCACGGACACCATCAACGCCGGGGCGGGCGACGACAGCATCTTCATGGGCCAGGGCCTGCGCAGCACCACCTACTACGCCGACGGGCCCCTCAAGGCCCAGGGCGACACCATCGCGGGCGGCGACGGGTTCGACACCCTGAACTTCACCCAGGTGGCCCAGGTGGAGGACTACGCCCGGCTGGACAACGGCACCGTGGTGGAGGCCAACCGCAACTGGCAGACCCACGACCTGGACAACGTGAGCTACGTGGAGCGCGTGGTGCTGGGCGACGCCACCACCAACCTCATCCCCACCAGCCTGATGGTGGCCCAGGGCGCGGACTACAACGGCCACGTGGATATCGTGGGCTCGGCCCTCACCGCCGGGCACAGCCTCACCTTCGACGCCTCCGGCGTGGGCAACTACGCCCTGTACATCACCGGCGGCGCCGGGGCCGACACCCTCAAGGGCGGCGCTGGCGCGGACCAGATCACCGGCGGAACGGGCAACGACACCATCCTGGGCGGCGCCAACGCCGACACCCTCTCCGGCGAGGCGGGGGACGACAGCATGGACGGCGGCACCGGCAACGACATCCTCACCGGCGGCGCCGGGGCGGACATCCTCGACGGCGGCGACGACAACGACACCCTTAGCGGCGGCGACGGCAACGACACCATCTCCGGCGGCAACGGCAACGACACCATCACCGGCGGGGCCGGGAACGACACGCTGAACGGCGGGCTCGGCACCGACGCCCTTACCTACGCGGGCGAAACCGGTGGCTGCGGCATCACCATCAACGTCAGCGCGGGCACCATCACCGACACCTACGGCAACACGGACACGGTGGACGGCTTCGAGACCTCCCAGGGCTCGCAGTACAACGACACCCTGTGGCTGAACCAGAACAAGCTGGAGACTGTCACCAGCATCGACGGCGGAGACGGCACGGACACCATCAAGGTCACCTACGTCAACGCCGACCTGCGCACCAACGACCTGTCCCAGGCCATCACCTTCACTAACATCGAGAAGGTGAAGCTCGACGCCACGAGCAACAGCGTCTCCGCGGCCTTCAACGCCTCCCAGATCCTGGCGCTCACGGGCCTGCAGGTGGACTCCACCGGCGCGGGCGACACCACCCTGAGCGTTATCATGGACTCCGCCAACCTCGACCTGAGCGGCCTGACCTTCGGCAGCGGCTGGAACGCGGACCAGGGCGCGGACACCGTGCAGATCACGGGCACAGCGGCCAACAACGCCATCGTGGGCACGAGCAAGGCCGACACCATCATCATAGGCAACGGCGACGACACGGTGAACGCCGGGGATGGCAACGACACCATCACCACCAACGACGGCGGCACCGGGTACCTCTACTCCACGGACACCATCAACGGCGGCGGCGGGTACGACACCCTGAACGTGGCGACCAGTTCCAACGACCTGGACGACTGGCACGGCGTGGTGAACGTGGAGAAGATCAACGTGCTCGGCAGCTCCGAGGTCAGCGTCAACGCCGCCGCCAGCTTGGTCACCTCCGGCAACAGCCTGGAGATCGACGCCCACACGCTCACCGGCAACTTCAACTTCGACGGCAGCGCCGCCGCAGGCACGCTCACGGTGCACGGCACCGTCACCGGCACGGACGTGCTCATCGGCGGCGCGGGCACGGACGACACCATCACCTACGCCCAGGCCAGCAGCGCCGTCACCGTGGACCTGACGCAGAAGTCGCAGCAGAACACCGGCGGCGGCGGCCTGGACACCCTGGACGGCTTCGAGAAGCTCATCGGCTCCGCCTACAACGACACCCTCAAGGGCGACCAGGGCAACAACGAGATCTGGGGCGGGGCGGGCAACGACAGCATCGACGGCAAGTGGGGCACGGACACCCTGCACGGCGACGCGGGCACGGACACCATCTCCTTCGCCAGCGCCACCAGCGCCGCGGTCTTCAGCCTTGCCACCAGCACCTCGCAGAACGTCTCCGTGGGCGGGGGCACGGGCGAGGGCATCGTCATCGCCGCGCACGACGGGTTCGAGAACATCCTGGGCTCGAACTACAACGACACCCTCACCGGTGATTCCGGCGCCAACACCATCACCGGCGGCACGGGCAACGACGTGCTCGACGGCGGCCTGGGCAACGACAAGCTGGCCCCGGGCACCGGCGACGACATCGCCGACGGCGGCGCGGGCACGGACACCCTGGACTACTCGGCCATCGGCGTCGGCACCGCCCTGACCATCACCGGCGGCATGGCCCAGGGCGCGGGCTCCGTCACCGGCACGAACATCAACAGCACCTTCTCCGGCATGGAAGTCATCAACGGCGGCCAGGACTCGGACATCATAAACCTGTCGAATTGGACCACGGGCGTGACAGTGCACGGCGGCGGCGACCAGGGCGCGGAGCAGATCACCGGCACCCAGGGCGACGACCAGATCTACATGGACGTGAACCTGAACTCCACCGACGTCATCGACGGCGGCGCGGGCGACGACACCCTGCACGTCATCAGCAACGGAAGCGAGAACTACGACGGCGTCCGCAGCTTCAAGTACATCCAGTTCGACAACGCCACCACCAGCGTGGACGCCGTCTTCAACAACAACACCATTTTCAACGGTCAGGCCGGCACCACCATCACCGTCAGCGCCCCGAGCCTGCAGGCCGGGCAGAACCTGAGCCTGGACGCCAGCGGCCTGGGCGACGGCTACCTGTACATCACCGGCAGCGCGGGCAACGACCAGATCATGGCGGGCAACGCGGGCCTGGGCACCAGCAGCGGCGACACCGTGTTCGCCGGCGCGGGCGACGACACCATCTACGGCTACAACGGCGCGGACCTGCTCAAGGGCGAGGACGGTGTCGACGACATCTTCGGCGGCGAGGACAACGACACCATCTACGGCGGCGCAGGCAACGACTGGCTCAATGGCCAGATGGGCAACGACACCATCTACGGCGACGACGGAGACGACGGCATCGAAGGCGGCGCGGGCAACGACACCATCTACGGCGGCGCGGGCAACGACACCATCACCGACGACGACGGCACCAAGGCCCTCTACGGCGGGGACGGCGACGACACCTTCCATGTGGCCAACGACGGCGCGAACCGCCTCACCTCCGCCGACACCGTGGACGGCGGCGCGGGCAGCGACACCCTGGAATACTGGACCAACGGCGGCAGCGTGCTGGCCACCACGGACTGGAGCGGGGTGGTCAACGTGGAGACCATCCTGGTCAAGGGCAGCGGCGCGGCGGACGTCGAAGCCGACGAGGATCTGTGCACCACGGGCCAGACCCTGACCATCAACGCCAGCGCCATGAGCGGCACCTTCAGCTTCAACGGGGCCGACGTCACGGGCACACTCAACATTACCGGCTCGGACCAGGACGACATCATCCACGGCGGCAGCGGCAACGACACCATCAACGGCGGGGGCGGCAACGACCTGCTCATGGGCCGCATCGGCAACGACACGCTGGACGGCGGCGCGGGCACGGACACCGTGACCTACGGCCCGGCCAGCGCCGGGGTGACGGTGAACCTGCTGGCCGGCACGGCCAGCGACGGCTACGGCTGCACGGACACCCTGTCGAATATCGAGAACATCAAGGGCACCATGGGCTTCGGCGACACCCTCAGCGGCAACGCCGGGGCCAACGTCATCGAGGGCTTCGGAGGCGACGACACCATTCACGGCGACGACGGCAACGACGTCATCTACGCCGGGGACGGCAACGACACCGTCTACGGCGACGCGGGCAACGACACTGTCCACTGCGGCATGGGCAACGACACCATGTTCGGCGGCGACGGCACCGACACCCTGAGCTTCGAGTTCTCCGACCTGGACGTGAACGTGGACCTGGCCATCACAGCGCCGCAGGTGGGCATCGACGAGGGCGGCCGCACCATCACCATCGACGGCTTCGAGCACCTCACCGGCAGCGCCTATTCCGACGACCTCTTCGGCAACGCCGAGAACAACCAGATCACGGGCCTGGGCGGCGCGGACAAGCTCTTCGGCCGGGCCGGGGCAGACTCGCTCACCGGCGGCGCGGGCAACGACCTGTTCATCTACAAGACCCAGAGCGAGTTCGGCGACACCGTCACCGACTTCACCACCGGAACGGACAAGTTCGCCTTCTACTGCACCACCGACGGCGGCAACTTCGGCTTCAACAACACCTCCATGGTCCAGAGCTACTTCTACACCAGCGAGGCCGCATACAACGCCGCGGACATCAGCACGGCCTGCTTCTACCACGACAGCATCAACAACAAGCTCATGTTCGACGCCGACGGCGACATGGGCGGCGGCGCGGCCGTCATGGTGGCGGGCGGCGTGGGCGGCACCATGGCCGCCACGGACATCATCATGGTGGACGCCAACCACAACACCGTGGCCTAGCCGCCACGGAACAGGCTCCAGCGCAAACAAGGCGGCCGCCCGGAACCCCGGGCGGCCGCCTCATTTTTCGGAGCCAGAGCGCCCCGCCGTCTTTCCGGCCCTATCCCTCGCCGCCCCCGCCCTGGCACTCCAGGCCCAGCAGCAGGGCCTTCAGGTCCAGGCCGTGGGGGTTGGTGTAGCCGGTGAGGGAGCCGTCCGCGCCCAGGACACGGTGGCAGGGCACGAGGAGCGGCCAGGGATTGCGGGCCATGGCCCCGCCCACGGCGCGGGCCTTGCCGGGGTGCCCGGCCATGTCGGCCAGTTGGCCGTAGGTCACAGTGGCCCCGCAGGGCACACGACGGAAGAGCGCCTCCAGCACGGCCCGGGTGAAGGGGGTCAGCCCCTCCCAGTCCAGGGGCAGGTCGGAGAAGTCGGCATCCTTTCCGGCGATGATCCGGGCCATGCCCGCAGCCACCGCCTCGGCCTCGGGGGAAGGGCTGGCCGACGGGCGGGCCTTGGCCGCAAGCCCCAGGCGCGCCCCGGCGATGCGCCCGTCCTTCCAGTGCAAGTCCAGGGTCAGGGCGCGGCCATCGGGCAGGGGCGCGGCGACAAGCTCCACGGTCTCCTGGGGCGCGGGGCGCTTTGCGGGCCGGGGCTTCTTGGCCTGGGGGGCGCGTTTCATGAGCGTTCCTCCTCCTGGTCAGGGCTGATCAGGACTATGCGGAAGGTGTTTTCCCTGCCAGAGACTACCCTCTTCCATGCGCCTGCGCAACAGGGCCAGGGTCCCGGCCTTGTCCGCGCCCCAGTCCGGGGCCAGAAGCTCGTCCCCGGCGGGGTCCGCGGCCAGGCGCTGCACGCAGATGTCCGGCCTGAGCGCCGCCAGGGCCCGGACCAGGGCCGCCACGTACTCATCGCGGCCGGGCGGGGCGTAGCCCCCGGCGCGCCACAGGGCCGCCAGGCCCGTGCCCCGGCACACCAGGGTGTTGTGGAACTTCACCGAGGCCACGGGCAGGGCGTTCACGAACTCCACGGAACGCAACAGGTCTTCCGCCCCGGCGATGAATCCGGCCCCGGGCAGGCCGTGCATGAGGTGTGCGCACACGCGCATGCCCCGCGCGGCGGCCTGGCGCACCGCCTGGGCGAAGACCTCCGGCCCGTGGCCGCGCCCGATGCGCAAGAGCACCTCCGGGTCCGCGCTCTGCAGGCCCAGGTCGAGCTGGAGGAAGCCGAACCGGGGCGCGAACTCGCCCAGGATGTCCAGCCGCTCCCGCGTGGTGTCCGCATCCAGGCAGTCCGGCCTTGTGCCCAGGCACAACCCGGAGACCTCGGGCAGCGCGGCCACCTCCTCCAGCAGCGCGCGCAGGCGCTCGGGGCTCGCATGTGTGTTAGAGTATGCCTGCAGGTAGGCCAGCAGGCGCGCGCCGGGGTGCCTGGCCAGCACGCGGGGGGCCAGCCGCTCCCACTGTTCGGCCAGAGTCAGGCCCTGGGCCGCCAGCCCGGTGCCGGAGCCCACCGCGTTGCAGAACAGGCAGCCGGAGCGCGAAAGCGTGCCGTCGCGGTTGGGGCAGGAGAACCCGGCGTCCAGGGGCACCTTGCGCGCGGGCGCGCCGAAAATCCCCCGGAACCAGGCCCCCTGGGCCAGCCAGGGCGGATTCTCGCGGCCCGTGGGGGCGGGGCATGTGCTCATGTATTGCCTGCCGGATGTTCTTTTGGTACGAGATGACGTTTTGGTAACGTCCACAATCGACCGCCGCAAAATCCCAGACTAGCGGCCACGAGACAATAGATCAAGAACCGGGGGGCTTATGGCCAAATTGTTCGACAAATTCTTTGAATACTTCTCCACCGACCTCGCCATCGACCTGGGCACCGCCAACACGCTGGTGTACGTCAAGGGCGCGGGCGTCATGCTCTCCGAGCCCTCCGTGGTGGCCGTGAAGCGCGACAGCAGGGGCGGCAAGGTGGTGCTGGCCGTGGGCAGCGAGGCCAAGAAGATGCTGGGCCGCACGCCGGGCAACATCGTGGCCATCCGGCCCATGAAGGACGGCGTCATCGCCGACTTCGAGGTCACCGAGGCCATGCTCCGCCACTTCATCTCCAAGGTGCACAACTCGCGGCGCCTGGTGCGCCCGCGCATCATGATCTGCGTGCCCACGGGCATCACCCAGGTGGAGAAGCGCGCGGTGAAGGAAAGCGCCCAGAGCGCTGGCGCCCGCGAGGTCTACCTCATCGAGGAGCCCATGGCCGCGGCCATCGGCGCCAACCTGCCCATCACCGAGGCCACGGCCAACATGGTGGTGGACATCGGCGGCGGCACCACCGAGATCGCCGTCATCTCGCTCTCCGGCATCGTGTACGCCAAGAGCGTGCGCATCGGCGGCGACAAGATGGACGAGGCCATCATGCAGCACGTGAAGCGCAAGTACAACATGCTCATCGGCGAGAGCACCGCCGAGGAGATCAAGATGACCATCGGCAGCGCCTACCCCGTGGACGGCGCCAACGAGATGGAGGTGCGCGGGCGCGACCTGGTCACGGGCATCCCGCAGAACCGCACCATCACGGCGGAAGAAGTGCGCGGGGCCATCAGCGAGCAGGTGGAGGGCATCGTGCAGGGCGTGCGCATCGCCCTGGAGCAGACCCCGCCCGAGCTGGCGGCGGACATCGTGGACCGCGGCATCGTGCTCACCGGCGGCGGCGCGCTTTTGCGCGGCCTGGACAAGCTTCTGCAGCACGAGACCCAGCTGCCCATCACCGTGGTGGACGACCCGCTCACCGCCGTGGTGCTGGGCTCCGGCAAGGCGCTGGAGTGCATAGACCTGTACAGGGAAGTGACCACGGACTAGCGTGAACCCCAAACGGATCGTCATTCTCCTCGTCGTCGGGCTCTTTCTCTACCTGAGCCTCTACACCTGGAACCTGCGCACGGGCCACCTGACCCGGCTGAGCACGTACACCGGGCTCGACAGCGTGGGTCTGGTGTTGCGCCCGGGCAAATGGGTGGGCACATTCACCGGCAACTTCGTGGAACGTTACGTTGACCTGGTGGGCCTGAAGCAGCAGAACGAGGCCCTCTCCGAGGAGAACAAGGCCCTGCGCCTGGAGAACATGACCCTGCGCGAGCGGGCCGAGGCCACCGCCCGGGTGGAGCGCCTGCTGGGCTTTCCCGAGCCGCCGGACTGGCGGCGCGAGGGGGCCCGGGTCATCGCCCACCGCATCGGCCCCACGGCCATCCTGGAGACCATCCTGGTGGACCGGGGCAAGATAAGCGGCGCCGCGGAGGACACCCCGGTGCTCTGCCCCGAGGGCGTGGTGGGCCGCATCTACCGCGCGGGCCGGGGCGTGGCCACCGTGCTGCTGCTGGTGGACCCGTCCAGCCGCGTGGCCGTGGTGGGGCGCGACAACAGGGCCTCCGGCGTGGTCTACGGCAACGGGGCCGACGAGCCCCTGGCCGTGAAGTACGTGGGCGTGAACTCGCACATGGAACCCGGAGAGGTCCTGGTGACCTCGGGCATGGACGGGGTGTACCCCAAGGGCCTGCCCGTGGCCAAGGTCTCCAGCGTCAAGCGCGAGGAGGGCACGCTGTTCATGGTGGTGCGCGCCGAGCCCCTGGTGGACTTCGCCCGGCTGGAGGAGGTGCTGCTGCTCAAGCGCGCCAGCGCCCCGGAATCCACCGAGGAACTCTGGGACTAGGCCATGCTGGCGGCGCTGTGGTGGAGCCTGTTCACGATCTGCGGCATCTGGGGCCAGGCCCTGGTGCCGGGGGTGGACTTCTTCGCGCCGGGGCTGGCGCTCTCCCTGCGCTGGCAAAAGCCCTGGGTCACGCTCCTGCTGGCCGTCATATGGGTGGCCGTGCAGGAGGGCGCGGGCGGCCTGGCCTTCGGCTACGGGGTGCTCTGGTACGCAGTGCTCTTCGCCCTGCTGAACACCGGGCGCTGGTTTTTGGACCCGGCGAGCTTCCAGTTCCAGGCCATCCTGGGCCTGGCCCTGGGCCTGGCCCACTTCCTGCTGCTCTACCTCATGGCCGTGCTGGAGATGCGCGCCTTTCCCGTGGGGCGCGTGGCCCTGGAGGGCCTGCTGCAGACCCTCTCCTACCCCCTGGTGTGGTACTTGGCGGCGAACCTTTTTCCCGAGCGGTTGAAGTGCGATGAAGAGCGCCCCTAGCCCATACGGACAGGAAGCCCCGCGCCTTGGCGTGGGCCTGCTCCAGTGCCTGGTGCTGGGGCTGTTCTGCCTGTTCTTCCTGCGCCTGTGGTACCTGCAGATCCACCTGGGCCCGGTGTTCACCGAAAAGAGCCGCAACAACCAGCTGCGCACGGAGTACCTCTTCGCCCCGCGCGGGTTCCTGCGCGACAGAAACGGCGAGCTCCTGGCCGTCAACGAGCCCGCCTTCGCCCTGGGGCTCATCCGCGAGGACGCCGAGGACATTCCCGAGACCCTGGCCAAGGTGGGCGAGCTCACGGGCATCCCCCAGGAGCGCCTGAAGGACATCTACGCTCGCGGCAAGCCCAAGGTGAAGCCCTTCGAGCCGCTGGTGCTGGTGCCGGACATGACGTTCGAGACCATCGCCAAGGTGGAGGGCGCGGCCGTGCGCTGGCCCGGGCTGGAGATCCTCTCGCGCACCCGGCGCAAGTACAACTACGGCCAGCTGCTTTCGCACGTGCTGGGCTACGTGGCCGAGGCCAACGAGGCCGAGATGCAGGCCGACCCCAGCCTCTCCCTGGGCGACTTCGTGGGCAAGCAGGGCCTGGAGAACCGCCTGGACGAGCGCCTGCGCGGGGCCAAGGGCAAGCGGCTCATCGAGGTGGACGTCACCGGCCGCAAGCTCTCCGAGCAGCTCATGGCCGAGCCCAAGGCCGGGGAGGAGCTCTTCCTGTCCATCGACCTGGGCCTGCAGCAGCTTGGCCACAGGATGCTCGAGGGCAAGGCCGGGGCCGTGGTGGTCATGGACCCGGACACCGGCGAGATTCACGCCCTGGTGAGCGAGCCCAGCTACGATTCCAACGCCTTCACCGCGGGCCTCTCCAGCGCCCAGTGGGCGGAGCTGCGCGACAACCCCATGCATCCCCTGCAGAACCGCGCCACCCAAAGCGTGTATCCGCCCGGCTCGGTGTTCAAGCTGGCCATCGCCTCCGCGGCGCTGGAGGCCGGCGTGGACCCCAAGGAGACCGTGCACTGCACCGGCGAGGTGGCCCTGGGCAGCCACGTGTTCCGCTGCTGGAAGCGCGGCGGCCACGGCACGGTGAATTTCCAGCGCGCCCTGGTGGAGTCCTGCGACTCCTACTTCTACAAGATGGGCATGAAGCTCGGCGTGGACCGCATGAGCGCCTTCGCCAAGGCCGGGGGCTTCGGCTCGCCCACGGGCATCAACCTGCCCCACGAGAAGGGCGGGCTCATCGCCAGCAAGGAATGGAAGGAAAAGCGCTTCGGCGTGCGTTGGACCAAGGGCGAGGACCTGAACATGTCCATCGGCCAGGGCTACACAGTGGTCTCGCCGCTGCAGGTGGCCCGGTTCATCAGCGCGCTCATCAACGGCGGCAAGGTGCTTCGGCCCCAGCTCATGCGCGGGGCCCAGGCAGAGGTCCAGGCCACACTGCCCCTCTCCCCGGAGCACGCCGCCATGGTCAAGAAGGCCATGGTGGCCACGGTGGAGGAGCCCAGCGGCACCTGCCGCCGGGCGCTCACCCCCGGGGTTGTGGTGGGCGCCAAGACCGGCACCGCCCAGGTGGTGCGCCTCACCGACGAGCTCAAGCGCATGGGCGACAACGTGCCCTACAAGTACCGCGACCACGCCTGGATGGCCGGCTTCGGCGAGAAGGACGGCCGGCGCTTCGTCATCGCGGTGATGGTGGAGCACGGCCTGCACGGCGCCTCCGGCGCGGGCCCCACCATGAAGGCCATGCTCGACGCCCTGTTCCTGGGCAAGCGCGAGCTGCCGCCCAAGGACACCGCCGCGGCGGATTCCGGCCCGCGCTACGTCGTGGAGCCGGTGGAGCCCCAGTTCCCCGATCCCGTGCAGGAACCCGGAGCGCCGCAATGAGCCCCATCGACAGACGCCTGTTCTACCACGTGAACTGGCCCCTGGTGGGCATCCTGGCGGCGTTGTTCCTCATCGGCGTGCTGAACCTGTACTCGGCCAGCGGCGTGCGCATGGGCGACGGCCTGCAGGTGGAGAGCTTCTACCAGAAGCAGTTCATCTGGGGCCTCATCGGCCTGGGGGGCCTGCTGGCCTGCATGATGTTCGATTACCGACGGCTGAGAAGCGTGGCCTGGCCCATGTACGCGCTCACCATCCTGCTGCTGCTGGCCGTGCCGTTCGTGGGCAAGACCGTGTACGGCGCCCGCCGCTGGCTCGACTTCGGCCTGTTCAGCTTCCAGCCCAGCGAGCTGGCCAAGTTCACCGTGCTCATCCTGGGCGCGCGCATCCTCTCCACGGAGCCGGAGCTCCTGGACGTCAAGCGCCTGGGCTACATCCTGCTGGTGGGCGCGGTGCCCGCGCTCATGGTCATCAAGCAGCCGGACCTGGGCACCGGGCTCTCCGTGCTGCTGCTCTTGGGCGGGCTCATCCTGTACCGGGGCATCAAGCCCCGGCTGTTCAAGGTGCTCTGCGTGCTGGTGCCCATGGTGCTGCCCCTGGGCTGGTTCGTGCTCAAGGACTACCAGAAGCGCCGCATCACGGCCTTCCTGGACCCCGCCACCGACCCCCTGGGCTCGGGCTACCACATCCTGCAGAGCGAGATCGCCCTGGGCAGCGGGCGGTTCTTCGGCAAGGGCTTTCTGGGCGGCACCCAGAGCCAGCTGCGCTTCCTGCCGGAGAAGCACTCCGACTTCGCCGTGGCCGTGTTCGGCGAGGAGTGGGGCTTCTTCGGCATGATGGTGCTGCTGTCGCTGTTCTGCGCCTTTCTGTACCAGCTGGCCTGCGTCTCGCGCGATGCCAAGGACGCCTACGGCAGCTACCTGGCCGCCGGGGTGTTCTTCTACTTCTTCTGGCAGATCCTCATCAACATGGGCATGGTCATGGGGCTCATGCCCGTGGTGGGCATCCCGCTGCCCTTCATCAGCTACGGCGGCAGCGCCACCCTGGTCAATTTCAGCCTGGTGGGCCTGGTGCTCAACGTCTCCATGCGCCGCTACCTGTTCAAGCAGACGTAAGCCATTTTCCGCCCCCGTATCCCCTCCCCTATCCCCTCCCCTATTTTTCCTGCAAATGGGCAAATCGCGCCGAACGTGATTTTTTTGCCAAGCGCTCCCCTTTGCCCGAAAAGCGTTGCAATGCGCCGTTTTTCCGGCGCAAAGGAAGCGCTCAAAAGGAAAAAAGCATTTGACGGGGCCCGCCCGATCGTGTAGGCAGCCCTCTGACTTTGGACCAAAATTCACAATCCCATTTCCAAAGCGCCGGGGGCCGTCATGATTGATATTGACAAGACTATGGGAATCCAGATGGTCAACTTTCTCATCACCGTGGTGGGCCTCAATGCCCTGCTCATCCGGCCCATCCGTGAGAAAATCAAGGAGCGCAACACGCTCATGGCCGACCAGCTGGGCAAGATCGAGGGCTTCACCTCCGAGGCGGAGGGGAAGATGAAGGGCTATCAGGAATCCATCGACGCCGCCCGCCGCGACGGGCTTGAGCTGCGCAAGCAGATGCGCGCCGATGGCGCCGCCAGCGAGCAGCAGATCATGGCTGCCGCCGGCAAGGACGTGGCTGCGGAGCTTCAGGCCGCCCACAAGGAAATCGCCGCGCAGGTCGCCAGCGCCAAGCAGGCCCTGGCCGCCGATGTGGAGAAATTCGCGCAGAAGGCCACGGCCAAGATTCTTGGCCAGGCGTAAGCCCACAGGAAAAGGAGGGGGACCACTTTGAAAGTCGCAAGACACATCGTACTCGGCCTGCTCACAGTGCTGGCCACCGCGGCCCTGGCCCACGCCAGCGGCGGCGAGGCCCACGAGCCTTTGCCCTGGGGCAACTTTGCCTTCCGCATCGTCAATTTCGTCATCTTCATCTTCCTGATCTACAAGTTCGCCGGCGACAAGATCGCCTCCTTCTTCGGCGGCCGCCGCGAACAGATCCGGAAGGACCTGGCCGACCTTGAGACCCGCAAGGCCGACGCCGAGAAGAAGCTGAAGGACGTCGAGGCCGGCATCCGCAACCTGGAGCAGGAAAAGGCCGCCATCCTGGCTGAGGCCAAGACCCAGGGCGAGGCCATCAAGGCCGCCATCATCGAGAAGGCCGAGAAGGACGCCGCCAACATGCGCGCCCAGGCCAAGACCAGCGCCGAGAACGAGGCCCGTGCCGCGTTCGACCGCGTGCGCGGCGAGATCGCCGACCAGGTCATCGAGCAGGCTACGAAAATCGTGCGCGAGAAGCTCACCGAGAAGGATCATGAGCGTCTTGTGGATGAATACTTAACAAAGGTGGTGCTCAATTGAGCGGGAACATCGTCGCACGCAGGTACGCCGGGGCGCTGTTCACCGTAGGCACGAAGGCGGGTGACGCCGGGGCCTACGGCAAACAGCTCTTGGACCTGGCTGGGGCATTGGCGCAGGCGCCGGAGGCCATGCGGTTCTTCAAGAACCCGGTCTTCAGCGTCGAGGAGAAGAAGGCGGTCTTAAAGCAGATCATGGAGAAGCAGGGCCTCACCGGGGCCGTGGCCAACTTCGCCAACCTGCTGGCTGACAAGAGCCGCCTGGCCTCCCTTCCGGAAATCGCCGCCGACTACAAGGCCATGCTCGACGAGGCCAATGGCATCGTCAGCGGCAAGCTCGTCACGGCGGTCGCTCTTTCCGATGCCCGGCAGGTGGCACTGAAAGAACAGCTGGAGAAGCAGACCGGCAAGAAGCTCGTCCTCGAATACGCTGCCGACCCGGAGATTCTGGGCGGCCTGGTTCTCAAGATCGGGGACAGCGTGCTCGACGCCAGTCTGCGCGCTCAGCTGAACATTTTGAAAGAAACCATCAAGAGGGGTGAGTAGGGCCATGCAGATCAAAGCGGAAGAAATCAGCAAAATCATTGAGGGACAGATCTCGAATTACGAGTCCCGCGTGGAGATGAGCGAGACCGGCACCGTTCTGTACGTCGGTGACGGCATCGCCCGCGTGCATGGCGTGAAGAACGCCATGGCCATGGAGCTCCTCGAGTTCCCCGGCGGCCTCATGGGCATGGTGCTCAACCTCGAAGAGGATAACGTCGGCGTCGCGCTCCTTGGCGAGTGCACCGAGATCAAGGAAGGCGACCCGGTCAAGCGTACCGGAAAGATCTTCTCCGTGCCCGTGGGCGAGGCCGTTTCCGGCCGCGTCATCGACCCGCTCGGCAACCCCATCGACGGCCTGGGCCCCATCGCCGCCAAGGAGACCCGCCCGGTCGAACTGAAGGCCCCCGGCATCGTCGCCCGTAAGTCGGTCCACGAGCCCATGGCCACCGGCCTCAAGGCCATCGACGCCATGACCCCCGTCGGCCGCGGCCAGCGCGAGCTGGTCATCGGCGACCGCCAGGTCGGCAAGACTGCGGTCTGCATCGACGCCATCCTGGCCCAGAAGGGCGGCGACGTGAAGTGCTTCTACGTGGCCATCGGCCAGAAGAAGGCCACCGTCGCCCTCGTGGCGGACACCCTGCGCCGCTACGGTGCCATGGAGTACACCACCATCATCTCCGCCACCGCCTCCGAGCCCGCGCCGCTGCAGTTCATCGCCGCGTACTCCGGCTGCACCATGGCCGAGTACTACCGCGACTCCGGCAAGCACGCGCTCATCATCTACGACGACCTGTCCAAGCAGGCCGTGGCCTACCGCCAGATGTCGCTGCTGCTCCGCCGCCCCCCCGGCCGCGAAGCCTTCCCCGGCGACGTGTTCTACCTCCACTCCCGCCTGCTGGAGCGCGCCTGCAAGGTGAACGACAGCCTCGGCGCCGGTTCGCTGACCGCCCTGCCCATCATTGAGACCCAGGCCGGCGACGTGTCCGCGTACATCCCGACCAACGTCATCTCCATCACCGACGGCCAGGTGTACCTGGAGCCCGCGCTGTTCAACGCCGGCATCCGCCCGGCCATCAACGTCGGCCTCTCGGTCTCCCGCGTCGGCGGCGCCGCCCAGATCAAGGCCATCAAGCAGGTGGCCGGCACCCTGCGCCTCGACCTCGCCCAGTACCGCGAGCTCGCCGCCTTCGCGCAGTTCGGCTCCGACCTGGACAAGGCCACCCAGCAGAAGCTCAACCGCGGCGCCCGCATGGTCGAGCTGTTGAAGCAGCCGCAGTACCAGCCCATGCCGGTCCAGGAGATGGTCGTCTCCCTGTACGCGGGCACCCGCGGCTTCATGGACGACGTGCCGCTGGAGGCCGTCCGCAAGTTCGAAAGCGAGATGGTGGAGTTCATGCGCAACTCCAAGGCCGACATCCTGAAGGACATCCTGGAGAAGAAGGCGCTGGACGCGGACCTCGAAGGCCGCCTGAAGGCCGCCATCGACGAGTTCAAGAAGGGCTTCCGCGCCTAACCGGCGCAGGAGGGTGCAATGGCTTCCCTGAGGGACGTCAAAACGAAAATAGGCGCGGTCAAGAAGACCAAGCAGATCACCAAGGCCATGAACATGGTGGCCTCGGCGAAGCTGCGCAACGCGCAGAGCCGCATCGAGCGGTTCAAGCCGTACGCGCAGAAGTTCTACGAGATGCTTGGCGACTTGGCGACCGGGGCGGACGAGTCGGTCCATCCGCTCTTGGCCAAGCGCGACGAAAAGAAGACCGTTGGCATCGTCATGGTCACCAGCGACCGCGGCCTTTGCGGCAGCTTCAACTCCAACCTGATCAAGGCTGGACTGAAGCTCGGCAAGGAGAAGCAGGCCGAGGGACTGAGCGTCAAGTTCTACTGCGTGGGCAAGAAGGGCCGGGACGCCGTCCGCAAGGCCGAGTACGAGATCGCCGTGCAGTACCGCGACGTGATGAACCACTTCGACTTCACCCTGGCGAGCAAGCTCGGGCAGGAGCTCATCAGCTCCTTCCTCGACGGCACGCTGGACGAGGTCATCCTGGTGTATGGCGAATTCATCAGCATAGCCCGGCAGGTCCCGGTGGTGCAGCAGATCCTGCCCATCAGCGGTACCCCCGGCGGCGGTGAAAGCTCTGGTTCCGGCAAGGAGTACATCTACGAGCCCTCCGTCGAGGGCCTGTTGGCCGAACTCCTGCCCCGCTTCATCAAAGTCCAGGTCTACCGTGGCATGTTGGACACCAGCGCAAGCGAGCACGCCGCCCGCATGAGCGCCATGGACAACGCCACCCGCGCCTGCGACGACATGATCGGGTCCCTGACGCTTCTGTTCAACAAGACGCGCCAGGCTGCCATCACCAGAGACCTTATGGATATCGTCGGCGGCTCTGAAGCGCTGAAAGGTTAAAAGGGGGCCAAACAAATGAGTGCGATCACTGGTAAAATTGTGCAGGTTATCGGCGCCGTCGTTGACGTCGAATTCCCTGAGGGGCAGCTGCCCCACATCCTCACCGCCCTTGAGATCAAGAATCCGAACAACACGGACGCTCCTGATCTCGTGTGCGAAGTCGCCCAGCACCTTGGCAACAACGTCGTGCGCACCATCGCCATGGACGCCACCGAGGGTCTGGTCCGCGGCATGACCGTCATCGACACCGGCAAGGCCATCCAGGTCCCGGTGGGCGTGGGCGCCCTGGGCCGCATCATCAACGTCGTGGGCCGCCCCGTGGACGAGATGGGCCCGGTCAAGAGCGACAAGTACCTGTCCATCCACCGTCAGGCTCCCCCGTTCGTCGACCAGAACACCAAGGTCGAAGTGCTGGAGACCGGCATCAAGGTCGTGGACCTTCTGATCCCCTTCCCCAAGGGCGGCAAGATGGGCCTCTTCGGCGGCGCCGGCGTGGGCAAGACCGTTATTCTCATGGAGATGATCAACAACATCGCCAAGCACCACGGCGGTCTGTCCGTGTTCGCGGGCGTGGGCGAGCGTACCCGCGAGGGCAACGACCTCTACCACGAGTTCAAGGACGCCGGCATTCTGGACAAAGCCGCCCTCGTGTACGGCCAGATGAACGAGCCCCCGGGAGCCCGTGCCCGCGTGGCCCTCACCGGCCTGACCATCGCCGAGAACTTCCGCGATGCCGACGGCCAGGACGTGCTCCTGTTCATTGACAACATCTTCCGCTTCACCCAGGCGGGCTCGGAAGTGTCCGCGCTTCTCGGCCGCATGCCCTCCGCGGTGGGTTACCAGCCCACCCTGGGCACCGACCTGGGTGAACTGCAGGAGCGCATCACCTCCACCACCAAGGGCTCGATCACCTCGGTGCAGGCCGTTTACGTGCCCGCCGACGACTTGACCGACCCCGCGCCGGCCACCACCTTCTCGCACTTGGACGGCACCCTGGTGCTTTCCCGCCAGATCGCGGAGCTCGGCATCTACCCCGCGGTGGATCCGCTGGACTCCACCAGCCGCATCCTTGACCCGCTGGTCCTGGGCGTGGAGCACTACTCCGTTGCCCGCTCCGTGCAGATGATTCTGCAGAAGTACAAGGAACTCCAGGACATCATCGCGATTCTGGGCATGGACGAGCTCTCCGACGACGACAAGCTCCTCGTCGGCCGCGCCCGCCGCATCCAGCGCTTCCTGTCCCAGCCCTTCCACGTGGCCGAGGTCTTCACCGGCACCCCCGGCCGCTACGTCAAGCTTGAGGACACCATCAAGGGCTTCAAGGAGATCATCGACGGCAAGCACGACGATATCCCCGAGGCCGCCTTCTACATGGTGGGCGACATCGCCGAGGCTCTGGAAAAAGCCAAGAAAGGATAGTGCGCCATGTCCAAGAAGCTGTTGCTTGAAATCGTGACGCCCGACCGCAAGGTCCTCTCGCAGGACGTTGACTATGTCGGGGCTCCCGGTGCCATGGGCGAGTTCGGCGTGCTGCCGAACCACATCCCCTTCCTCTCGGCACTGGGCGTCGGCAACCTCTATTACAAGGATGCGGGCAAGACCCACTACATCTTTGTTTCCGGAGGCTTCGCCGAGGTCAGCCCTGAGAAGGTCACCATCCTGGCCGAGGCCGCGGAAAAGGCGGCTGAGATCGATGTGGAGCGCGCCCGCAAGGCCCAGGAGCGTGCGCAGCAGCGGCTGCCTCGGACCCAGGAGAAGATCGACTACGCCCGTGCCCAGGCCGCGCTGCGTCGGTCCCTGGCCCGTATGAGCTGCCGCACCTCCGGGGAGAAGGCCGGCACCTGCTAGCAGGTTCCGCCCGCCCCGAGGCGGCCAGACTACACCCGTGATACAAGGCGGGCCGGATTTTCCGGCCCGCTTTTTTTTTGCGACCGCTTCAGGTACACAGGCTGGGCGCACGGTTGCGCCGCATTTTCCTCAGGGGGCCCCATGTCAGACAAATCCACCGTCGCCGTCATCCTCGCCGCGGGCAAGGGCACGCGCATGCACTCCGACAAGCCCAAGGTGCTCCAGACGCTCCTGGGCGAGACCATGCTGCACTACGTGGCCCGGGCCGCAGGCCAGGTGGCCGCCAGCGTGCTCACCGTGGTCGGCCACGGGCAGGACCAGGTGGCCAAGGCGCACCCGGAGCTCATGGGCGGCTTCGTTGTCCAGGCGGAGCAGAAGGGGACGGGCCACGCCCTGCAGGTGGCCTGGGAGGGCGTGCGCGCCTCCGGGGCCAGCCACTGCCTGGTGGTCAACGGCGACACCCCCCTGGTGACCGCTGAGGCCCTGAACGAGCTTGTGGCCGCCTGCCACGAGGGCGCGGACCTGGCCTTCCTCACCGCCGTGCTGCCCGCCGCCGGGGCCTTTGGCCGCGTGGTGCGCGGGGCCGATGGCGAGGTGGCGGGCATCGTGGAGGCCAAGGACTTCGACCCGGCGACGCACGGGCCGGACACCGGCGAGGTGAACACAGGGCTGTTCTGCCTGCGCGTGGCCGCCATCGAGTCTCTGCTGTTCACTCTCACCAGCGCCAACAAGGCCGGGGAGTTCTACATCACCGACCTGGTGGGCCTGGCCGTGCAGGCCGGGCTCTCTGTCCATGCCCTGCGGCGCGAGGGCGCCCACGACCTCCTGGGGGTCAACTCCCCCCTGGAACTGGCCCAGGCCGAGGAGCACCTGCGCTCGGGCCTGGTCATGCGCCACCTGGCCGCTGGCGCGCTCATCCACCACCCCCAGGCCGTGGTCGTCGGGCCGCGCGCGGTCATCGAACCCGGCGCGGAACTCTTCGGCCCCTGCCGCATCCTGGGCGGGAGCGTCGTCGGGCGCGGCGCGCGCGTTTGCGCCTTCACGCAGGTCGTGGACAGCCGCCTGGCCCCCGGAGCCGAGGTGCGGGAGCACTGCCACCTGGAGGGCGCGGACCTGGCCGCAGGGGCCATTGCCGGGCCCTACGCCCGCCTGCGCCCCGGCGCGGTGCTGGAAAACGGCGCCCGGGTGGGCAATTTCGTGGAGATGAAGAAGGCCACCCTGGGCCCCGGGGCCAAGGCCAGCCACCTCACCTACCTGGGAGACGCCCAGGTGGGGGCCGGGGCCAACATCGGCGCGGGCACCATCACCTGCAACTACGACGGCACGCACAAGCACCTCACAGAGATCGGCGAAGGCGCCTTCATCGGCAGCAACACGGCCCTGGTGGCCCCGGTAAAGGTGGGCAAAAACGCCCTGGTGGGCGCGGGCTCGGTCATCACCAAGGACGTGCCCGAGGGCGCCCTGGGCATCGCCCGGGGCAAGCAGGCCAATATCGAGGGCCGGGGCCGCGGGGGCCGGGGCCGGAAGTCTTGATTTCGGCGTCGGAAGCGGTTACGTAGCGATTATGGAAGTTATCGAGAGGCTGGAAGCGCGCTTCGGCGAGCTGTTGGAGCGCATCCGGCGGCTGGAAGAGGACAACCGTGAGCTGGCCGCCCAGTTGGAGGCGGAGCTCGGCAGGAAAAACGAGGTCCAAAGCCGCATCGAGGCCCTTCTTTCGAAGGTGCAGTCGGCGCTGGATTAATGGAACCGTTCCATGCCGCGCTACACCATCACGGTCAACGGGCTGGAGCTCTCGTTCAAGACCGATGCGGACGAGAACCGCATCAAACAGGCCCAGGCCCTGCTTGAGGAACGCTTTGCGGACCTGAGCCGGGACGGGCGCTACATCAGCAGGGAGAAACTTCTCACCTTGCTGGCTCTTGGAATGGCGGACGACTATCTTGAGGTCCGCCGCAAGCTTGCGGGTCTGGAGGCCCGCATGCAGGAGCTTTTGGAGAGGCAGTAATAGGCCGGTACCGACGGCCTTGCGTATAGGAGAAAGCGGGAGTCACCCTGGGGAGTTCGTGATTGTTTTCGAGTTCTTGAGCCAATACTCAATAAATGGGATCCGCCAGCCGCTTGCCCGTGTGCATGCCCGCCCAGAGCGGGGAGCCTGACGGCGAGCCGGAGGAGCCCACCTCGCTAAGCGAGGTTCAAAACTCAACAACGACACGGCGCCCCGGGGTCCACATAACCCGGGCCAGGTCCGCAAGGACAGGCCAGGCACGGCTGGCACCCCGCAACCGCTCCGCCGCACCACAGCATCGACGCCCTCCTCAAGCTCCGGTCGACACGGTACACGTGCGCCCGCGGATTTCTCACGTCCGCGCGCGCGACAGTCAGGCCACCCGGCCTGTCCATATAACCGGAAGGAGCAGCGCATGTTCGACTCCCCCATTCTGCTCGTGGCCATGGACGCCATCGCCCTGTTCGTGGGCGTCCTTGGCGGCTATTACCTGAGCAGCTACGTCAGCAAAAAACGCCACCAGGACGCTCAGGATCTGGCCCAGCGCATCGTCGAGGAGGCACGCAAGGAGGCCGAGGCCACCCGCAAGGAGGCCCGCCTGCAGGCCCAGGATGAGATCTTCGCCCTGAAGAAGGAACAGGAGAGCGATTTCAAGGACCGCGAGCAGGCCCTGAAGCGCGAGCAGGCCCGCCTGCAGGAGAAGGAAGAGCGCCTGGAGAGCAAGCTGGAGAAGGTGGCCCAGAAGGAATCCGGTGTGGTGGAGCTGGAGAAGCGCCTCATCAAGCAGGAGAAGGACCTGGGAGAGAAGGAGGAGCGCCTAGCCACCGCGGCCGACGCCCACGAGCGCAAGCTCCAGGAAATTTCCGGCCTCACCGTGGAGGAGGCCAAGGAGCGGCTCATGAGCGAGGTGGAATCCCGCACCCGCCACGAGGCCGCGCGCATGGTCCGCAACATCGAGACCGAGGCCAAGGAAGTGGCCAGCAAGAAGGCCAAGGAGATCCTCTCCCTGGCCATCCAGCGCTACGCGGGCGACTATGTCTCCGAGCAGACCGTCACCGCCGTCACCCTGCCCAGCGAGGAGATGAAGGGCCGCATCATCGGGCGCGAGGGCCGCAACATCCGCGCCCTGGAGGCCGCCACCGGCGTGGACCTGATCATCGACGACACGCCCGAGACCGTGGTGCTCTCGGCCTACAGCCCGCTCAAGCGCGAGGTGGCCAAGCAGGCCCTGGAGCGGCTCATCCACGACGGTCGCATCCACCCCGCCCGCATCGAGGACATCGTGCGCAAGGTGGAGCTGGAAATGGACGTGAAGCTCAGGGAGATCGGCGAGCAGGCCACCTTCGACGTGGGCGTGCACGGCATCCACCCCGAGGTGGTGCGCCTGCTGGGCCAGCTGCACTACCGCACCAGCTTCAGCCAGAACGTGCTGCAGCACTCCATCGAGGTGGCCTTCCTCTGCGGCATCATGGCCGCGGAGCTGGGCCTGGACGAGAAGATGGCCAAGCGCGCGGGACTGCTGCACGACCTGGGCAAGGCCGTGGACCACGAGGTGGAAGGCCCCCACGCCGTCATCGGCGCGGACCTGGCCAAGAAGTACGGCGAGGCGCAGGAGATCATCCACGCCATCCAGGCCCACCACGAGGACGTGCCCCCCCAGACCGCCCTGGCCACCCTGGTCCAGGCGGCGGACAGCCTCTCCGGCGCACGCCCCGGCGCCCGCAAGGAGCTCCTTGAGAACTACGTCAAGCGCCTGGAGGACCTGGAGGGCATCGCCACCAGCTTCGGCGGCGTGACCAAGGCCTACGCCATCCAGGCCGGGCGCGAGGTGCGCGTGATGGTGGACGCCGACCGCGTGCCCGACGAGCAGACCTACCTGCTGGTGAAGGACATCGCCACCAAGATCGAGGACACCATGACCTACCCCGGCCAGATCCGCGTCACCGTCATCCGCGAGAAGCGCGCCGTGGGCTACGCCAAGTAGCGGGCCGCGCCCAGGCACGGTCCGGCACACATCGGGCGGATCGGGGTCGCCCCGGTCCGCCTGTTTTTTTCAGGCAAAGGAATTCCCATGCGCATCCTCTTCCTTGGCGACATAGTGGGCAGGCCCGGCCGCCACGCCGTGAAGAAGCACCTGGCGTCCCTCCGCGCCGAGCTGGGCGCGGACCTGGTGCTGGCCAACGCCGAGAACGCCTCCGGCGGCCTGGGCCTCTCCGCCGAGGGGGCCAAGGAGCTCTTCGGCGCCGGGGTGGACGGCCTGACCAGCGGCAACCACATCTGGAAGTTCAAGGACATGCCCTCGTACATGGCGCGCGAGCCCAGGCTCGTCCGCCCGGCCAACTACCCGCCCGGAACGCCGGGCAGCGGGGTCATGGTGCTCACCCCCGAGGGGCTGCCACCGGTGGCGGTGCTGAACCTCATGGGCCGCACCTACATGCAGGCCCTGGACTGCCCCTTCCGCGCCGCGGACGAGCTCTTGGCCCGGCTGGACGCCGAGCACCCGGAGGTGAAGATCCGCCTGCTGGACTTCCACGCCGAGGCCACCAGCGAGAAGATCTCCATGGGCTGGCACCTGGATGGCCGCGTGAGCGCCATGCTGGGCACGCACACCCACGTGCAGACCGCCGACGCACGGCTGCTCAAGCAGGGCACGGCCTATATCACCGACCTGGGCATGTGCGGGCCGGTGGATTCCTGCCTGGGCATGAGCGTGGCGCCCATCCTGCGGAAGTTCTTGACGGCGGCCCCGGAACGGTTTGAAGTGGCCGGCGGCCCCGTGGCGCTTTGCGGGGCCGTCCTGGACATCGACGACGACACAGGCCGCGCGCGGGACATCCGCGCCTGGCGGTTCAACGCTTAAGCAGGAGCCAATCCCGATGCACATCCTCGACGATCTCACCTGGCGCGGGCTCATCAACCAGGTCTCCGACCCCGCGGGCCTGCGCACCTACCTGGCCAAGCCGGGCCAGACCCTGTACTGCGGCTTCGACCCCACGGCGGAGAGCCTGCACATCGGCAACCTGGTGCCCCTGCTCTGCCTGGTGCGCATGCAGCGCGCCGGCCACAAGCCCATGTACCTCATGGGCGGGGCCACCGGCCTCATCGGCGACCCCTCCGGCAAGGACAAGGAGCGCGAGCTCTCGGACATGGGCGCCCTGCACGCCCGGGCGGAGCGCATCGCCAGCCAGGTGAACGCCTTCGTGGAGCGCAACACCGGGCAGAAGGCCTGGATCGTGAACAACTACGACTGGGTGAAGCGCATGAGCGCCATCGAGCTTCTGCGCGACGTGGGCAAGTACTTCACGGTGAACTGGATGCTCGGCAAGGACAGCGTCAAGGGCCGCATCGAGCGCGACGAGGTGGGCATCAGCTACACCGAGTTCAGCTACATGATCCTGCAGGGCTACGACTTCTACCACCTGTACAAGGAGCACGGCTGCCGCCTGCAGATCGGCGGCGGCGACCAGTGGGGCAACATCACCGCCGGGTGCGAGCTCATCCGCAAGAAGGCCCACGGCGAGGCCTTCGCGCTCACCTTCCCGCTCATCACCACGGCCTCGGGCAAGAAGTTCGGCAAGAGCGAGAAGGGCGCCATCTTCATGAGCGCGGAGATGACCAGCCCCTACGCCTTCTATCAGTTCTGGATCAACACCGAGGACGCCGACGTGGTCCGCTTCCTCAAGTACTACACCTTCCTCGACGAGGCGAAGATCAGCCAGGTCGAGCAGGAGCACCTGGCCGCCCCGCACCTGCGCGGCGCGCAGAAGCTCCTGGCCGCCGAGGTCACCACCATGGTCCACGGCGAGGCCGAGCTGGCCAAGGTGCTGGCCGCCACCGAGGCGCTCTTCGGCAAGGGCGACATCAAGGCCATCGACCCGGCCACCCTGGCCGCCGCCCTGGACAGCGCGCCCAGCACCACCTACCAGGGCGAACTGCCGGACCTGCCGCAGATCCTGGTGGACCTGGAGCTCTGCCCCTCCAAGGGCCAGGCCCGCAAGGACATCCTGGCCGGGGCCATCGCCGTGAACGGCGAGAAGGTGGCCGACGCCGGGCGCACCCTTGCCGGAGCGGACTTCCTGGGCGGCAGGCTTGCCGTGCTGCGCAAGGGCAAGAAGAACTACGGCCTGGTGAAGCTGGCCTAGGCACGCCCGCCCCATCTCCCATTCGCCACAGCAGCGTGCGGCGCGGCCCGCCTCCGGGGCCACGCCGCACGTCTGCTTTTCCGCCCCCGCCCTGGACAGAACGCCGCCCCTTGGTATAGCTGTCTAATGTGGTCCCCCAGCCACAAACCTTTGCCCGCCGCCCAGCGCGGCGAGGGACAGGCATGCGCTGGACCCCTCTCGCCCACGCCCCGCTCCGCCCTGGTGGCGGCTGCGCCCTTCCCCCGGCCCCGGGCCGGGCGTCCTTGTTCCGCGCGGCGGCCCGGCGATGACGCGCGGCGCCTTCTCCCGCCGGTTCTTCCTGGACCGCCTGCTGGCCCCGGTGATCACCGTGGTCTTCGCCGGCGTGCTGGTGACGAGCCTGGTGGCCTACTTCCACACCAAGGCCGCGCTGGAGGACCTGGCCCGCAGCCAGACCGTGCTGGCCCTGAACCTGCTGGACCGCGAACTGGGCACCAAGGCCCGGGAAATGAACGCCAAGGCCGAGCAGCTTGGCCGCGACGACCTGCTGCGCCTGGCCCTGGAGGACTCCTACCTGGGCCAGTCCGCCCGGGCGGCGGCCCTGCGCAGGCTGCAGGCCCACACCGGCAGCACGGACTTCACGCGCATCTACCTGCTGAACCACAAGGGCATCATCGTCCAGGCCACGGACCCCGGCCTGGTGGGCACCCTGGACGTGTCCGACCGGCCCTACTTCCTGGAGGCCAGGCGGGGCCGGGCGCACATGCAGACCGTGCCGGAGTCGCGCGTTTCCGGCCAGCCGCTGCTGGTGTTTTCCGCCCCGGTGCTGGCCAGGGACGGCAAGGTGGTGGGCGTGGTGGCCTGCCTGGTGGAGACCGAGGTCTTCGCCCGCAGCTTCCTGAACCAGGCGCGCATCGGCCAGACCGGCGGGGCCTACGTGCTGGGCCCCACGGGCCTGGTGCTCTCCTCCCCGGCCTGGGCCGTGGCGGGCCAGTTCGACCCCGGGGCCAACGCCCTGGCCCTCATCGCCAGCGCCGAGGAGGGCGGCACCCTGCGCTACGTGCGGCCCGACGGCCCGCGCCTGTGCGTCACCCGCCGCAACGACACCACGGGCTGGGTGCTGGTGGTGGAGGCCGACGAGGGCGAGGTGCTGGCCCCGGCCCGGCGGCTGGCCCTGGTGGGCGGCGGCATATCCCTGCTCACGCTGCTGCTGGTGGCCCTGGCCCTGGGCGCCCTGCGCCGGGTCATGTCCAGCCTGCGCCGCTCCGAGGCCGACCACCGCGCCCTGGCGGACTTGAGCCCCGTGGGCATCGTCACCACCGACCCCCGGGGCCGCCCGGTGTACCTGAACCGCCAGGCCCAGGCCATCCTGGACCTGCCCGAGGGCGCGCCCCTGCCCCAGACCCTGAGCCTGGAGGACGACCAGGGCCGCCCCCTGCCCGAGGCCGACTCGCCCCTGGCCGAGGCCATGGCCCGGGGCGGCTCCGTGGTGGGGCGGCTGGTGTGGCACACCACGGTGGGCGGCACGCGCAAGGCCCTGTTCCTCAACGCCACCCCCCTGGCGAGGGAGGGCGCGGAGCCCCACGGCCTGGTGGCCACCCTGGAGGACATCACCGAGCGCATGCAGGCCCTGGAACTGCTGCACGAATCCGAGGAGCGCTTCTCCAGCCTGTTCCGGCTCTCGCCGGACAGCATCGTGCTCACGGACTTCGACACCGGGGCCATCGTGGACATCAACGAGACCTTCACCAACACCTTCGGCTTCCTGCCCGAGGAGGCCCGGGGCCGGACAGCGCAGAGCCTGGGCGTGTACGTGGACGACGCCCAGCGCCAGGAGCTCAACGACCTGGTGCGCCGCGACGGGTTTGTGCTGAACGCCGAGGCCCGCCTGCGGTCCCAAGACGGGCGCGAGGGCGTGTTCTCCGTGTCCAGCCAGACCATGGAGATCGGCGAGAAGCGCTACCGCATGACCGTGGCCCGCGACATCACCGAGCGCAAAAAGGCCGAGCAGGCCCTGCGCGAGAGCGAGACCTTCCTCTCCACCCTGCTGGAGTCCATTCCGGTGCCGGTGTTCTACAAGGACGCCCAGGGCCGCTACATGGGCTGCAACACCGCCTTCGAGGGCTTCTTCGGCGTGCCCAAGCAGAACTTCATCGGCAAGAGCGTGTTCGACCTGCACCCCCGCCCCCTGGCGGAGATCTACCACGCCAAGGACCGGGAACTCTTCGAGGGCGCGGGCAGCCAGCGGTACGAGTCCCAGGTGCAGACCATGGGCCTGGGCCTGCGCGACGTGATCTTCCACAAGGCCGCCTACGCCGGGGAAAGCGGCGAGGTGCAGGGCCTGGTGGGCGCCATCCTGGACATCACCGACCGCAAGCAGGCCGAGGAGGCCCTCAGGCAGAGCGAGTCGCGCATCCGGCTCATCGCCGAGTCCGCCCACGACGCCATCGTCATGATCGACGCCGAGGGCCGGACAACCTTCTGGAACCCGGCGGCGCAACGCATGTTCGGCTACACCGCCGACGAGATCCTCGGCCACGACCTGCACGCGGCCATCGCCCCGGAGCGCTACCTGGCGGCCTACAGCATGGCCTTCCCGAAGTTCCAGGAAACCGGCCAGGGCTCCATCCTGGGCAAGACCGTGGACATGAGCGCCCGGCGCAAGGACGGCAGCGAGTTCAGCGTGTCCCTGGCCCTCTCCCCGCTCAACATCCAGGGCCACTGGCACGCCGTGGGCATCCTGCGCGACATGACCGAGCGCAAGGCCGCCGAGGAGGCCCTACGCCGCACCGGCAGGGCCCTCACGGCCTTCAAGGAGTTCAGCGCCTCCATGCTCCAGGCCTCGGACGAGGCGGCCTTCATCACCGACATCTGCCGCATTCTGGTGGAGGTGTGCGGCTACCGCATCGCCTGGGTTGGCCTGGCCGAGGACGGCCCGCGCAAGTCCGTGCGCCTGGTGGGCCAGTGGGGCGACGAGTCGGGCCTGCTGCCCACCCTGGACATCACCTGGGACGACTCGCCCACGGGGGGCGGCTGCGTCGGCACGGCCATCAAGACCCGCACCCCGCAGGTCTCGCGCGAGTTGGAGAGCGATCCGCGCTTCGAGCCCTGGCGGGAGTTCATGCGCGTCCAGAAGCTCAAGGCCCTGCTGGCGCTGCCCCTGTGCCACGCGGAGCACTGCCTGGGGGCGCTGGGCATCTACGCCCACGAGGCCGAGGCCTTCGACCCGGCGGAGACCGAGCTGCTCTCCCAGCTGGCGGGCGACCTCACCTTCGGCATCCTCTCGCTGAGGCGGCGGGAGGCCCACCAGAAGGCCGAGGACGCCCTGGCCGAGAGCGAGCAGCGCTTCCGGCGCATCGTGGAGACCACAAGCGAGGCCATCCTGCTGGTGGACCTGGAGAGCTCGCGCATCGTGGACGTGAACAAGGCCTTCACCGAGATGAGCGGCTACGAGCCCGCCGAGGCCATAGGCAAGACCACCGAGGACCTGCAGCTCTACGTGGACCCGGCGGTGCGCCAGGACCTCTCGGAGCGCGTGCGCGCCGAGGGCCACGCCGAGAACCTGGAGTTCGAGGCCCGCCGCAAGGACGGCCGCACCATCGCCTGCATCCTCTCCAGCCACCTGGTGGACATCGGCGCGCGGCGCTACATCCTGGTCATGGCGCGCGATGTCTCCGAGCTCAAGAAGATGCAGGAGATGATGATCCAGACCGAGAAGATGATCTCCGTGGGCGGCATCGCCGCGGGGATAGCCCACGAGATCAACAACCCCCTGGGCATCGTGTTCCAGGCCTCGCAGAACCTGGCCCAGCGCATGCGCCCGGACTTTCCCAAGAACCTCCAGGCGGCGGAGGCCATCGGCCTGAGCATGGACCTGCTGCAGCAGTACATGAAGGCCCGCAAGCTCGACCAGTTCATCGAGGACATCCAGAACGCGGCCACCAGGGCCTCGGCCATCATCCGGCACATGCTCGACTTCAGCCGCCGCAGCGAGTCGCGCCGCAAGCTCTGCAGCGTCGTGGACATCGTGGAGAAGGCCCTGGCCTTGGCGGGCAACGACTACGATCTGAAGAAGAGCTACGACTTCAAGCGCATCCGCATCGAGCGCGACTACGCCGACGACCTGCCCACCCTGGGCTGCACCGAGACGGAGATCGAGCAGGTGCTGTTGAACCTGCTGCGCAATGCCGCCCAGGCCCTGGCAAGCATGAAGCCCCCGGCGGAGGACCCGCGCATCTCCATCCGCGTGTGGCGCGAGGGGCCCTGGGTGCGCATCGAGCTTGCGGACAACGGGCCGGGCATGCCCCCGGAGGTGCAGCGCCGCATCTTCGAGCCGTTCTTCACCACCAAGCCGCCCGGCGTGGGCACGGGCCTGGGGCTGTCGGTGTCCTACTTCATCATCAGCAAGAGCCACGGCGGCAAGCTGTCGGTGTCCTCCCGCCTGGGCGGGGGCACCAGCTTCACCATCGACCTGCCCGTGGACGACGCAAGGGAGGCTTGAGCCCATGGCCCAGAAACCGGCCAGGATACTGGTCATCGACGACGAGGAGAGCATCCGCCGCCTGCTCATGGACTACGCCGAGGACTTCGACGACCTGGCCGTGCGCGCCAGCGAGTCCGGCGAGGCCGCCCTGGAGGAGCTGGAGCGCCAGGGCGCGGACCTGTGCGTGGCGGACATGCGCCTGCCGGGCATGGACGGCCAGGCCTTCATCATCCAGGCCCACGACCGGGGCCTGTGCCCGCGCTTCCTGCTGCACACCGGCTCCCTGGACTTCGCCCTGGGCCAGGACCTGCTGGAGCGCGGCGTCACCGAGGAGGACGTGTTCCACAAGCCCTGCGACATGGCCAAGGTGGTGGCGCGCATCCGCGCGGTGCTGGGGCTTGCGGAGGGAGGGGAAGGCTAGGCCTGGGAGTTCTCCGCCGGGCGGTACTCGGGCACCAGCTCCATGAGCAGCGCGCGAATGGCCTCCCCGTCCTGGGCGCGCGCGGCGGCCTCCAGGCGCTCCAGGGCCCCGTCCAGGGCGCAGGCCACGGCCTCCGGGCTGCCGCCCAGGGTTCCGCCCAGCACCATGATCTTCTCGTGCTCGGTGCGCACCACGTCCTCGCCGCTGGTGAGGAGCTCCTCGTAGAGTTTCTCGCCGGGGCGGAGCCCCGTGTAGGCGATCTCGATGTCCACGCCGGGCTCCTTGCCCGAGAGGCGGATGAGGTCGCGGGCCATGTCGTCGATGCGCACGGGCTCGCCCATGTCCAGCACGAAGATCTCCCCGCCCGAACCTCCGGGGCCGCCGCGCCCGCCAAGGGCTCCCGCCTGCAGAATGAGCTGGCAGGCCTCGGCGATGCTCATGAAGAAGCGCGTCACCTCCGGGTGGGTCACGGTGACTGGCCCGCCGCGCTCGATCTGCCGCCGGAACAGCGGCACCACCGAGCCCGAGGAGCCCACCACGTTGCCGAAGCGTACGGCCATGAACCGCGTGGCCGAACCCGCTCCCGAAGGCGCGGCGTGGCAGGCCATCAAGAGCTCGGTGACGCGCTTGGTGGCACCCATGACGTTGGTGGGCCGCACGGCCTTGTCCGTGGAGACGATGACGAAGCGCTCCACCCCGGCCCGCGCGGCCACGTCCATCACCGTGCGCGTGCCCAGGATGTTGTTGATGACGGCGGCGGCCGGGTTCTCCTCCACCAGGGGCACGTGCTTGTAGGCCGCGGCGTGCAGCACGCAGCTGGGCTTGTGCAGGGCGAAGGTGCGCTCCATGAGGGCGGCGTCACCCACGCTGCCCAGCACGCAGGCGATGTCGCGGAAGCCGAGCTCGCCCGTCAGTTCCTGGGCGATGGCGTAGAGGTTGTATTCGCTTTGGTCCACCAGCACCAGCCGGGCCGGGCCAAAGCGCAGCAGCTGGCGGCACAGCTCGCTGCCGATGGAGCCGCCGCAGCCGGTGACCAGGATGGTCCTGCCGCGCACGTAGGCCCCGATGCCGCCCTCGTCCAGGCGCGTCTCGCTGCGGCCCAGCAGGTCCAGGTAGTCCACGGGCCGCAGGGTCAGGGCCATGCGCCCGTCCAGCACCTGGCTGGTGGGCGGCAGGATGCGGTGGGGCAGGCCGGAGCGCTTGCAGGCCTCCACAAGGCCGCGCATCTGCCCCGCGCTGGCGCGGGAGACGGCGATGATCAGCTCCTCCACGCCCTGGCCCTCGCCCTCCAGCCGGGCGGCCACGGCGGGCAGGTCGGCCACGGCGCCCAGCACGGGCCTGCCGTGCACGGTGAGCCCGCGCTTGGCCGGGTCGTCGTCCAAAAAGCCCACAACGGCGTAGTTCAGCTCCGGGGTCTGGGAGATCTCGCGCAGCAGGCGCTCGCCCAGGTTGCCCGCGCCCAGGATGAGCACGCGCCGGGGCGGGGCGCTGGGCAGGCGCGAGGCGGCCCACCCGTCCAGGCGGGCGCACAGGGCCCGGATGCCCAGGCGCAGGCCCGAGGTGAACAGCAGCGTCAGCATGCCGTCCACCAGCAGCACCGCGCGGGAGAACCCGGCCAGGCCGAAGCGGTAGGCCGTGAAGGCCACCAGGAGCGACGAGGACAGGGCCACGGCCTCCAGCAGGCGGCGGAAGTCCGCGAGGCTGGTGTAGCGCCACATGCCCCGGTACAGGCCCAGCAGCAGGAACACCACGAGCTTGATGCCCATGGCGTACTTGAGCATGCCCAGCATCTGCGCGCGGAAGGGCTCGGGCAGGGCGAAGTCGAAGCGCAGCAGGTAGGCCAGGGCCAGGGCCGCGCCGAAGCAGGCGGCGTCCGCCCCCAGCATGAGGTAGAAGTTGCGGTTGCGCGGGTTGAAGAGCATCCGGTCCCCTATTTGCCCGCAGCCTTGCGGATCACGGCGCAGACGCGCTCCACGTCGGCCTCGGCCATGGCCGTGCCCGAGGGCAGGCACAGCCCGCGCGCGAACAGGTCGTCCGCCACGCCTCCGCCCCACTTCCGGCAGCCCGCGTAGCAGGGCTGGGCGTGCATGGGCTTCCACACCGGGCGGCTCTCGATGTTCTGCTCCTCCAGGGCCAGGCGCAGGGCCTCGGGGCCCGCGCCCAGGGCCTTCTCGTCGATGAGCGCCACGGTGAGCCAGCGGTTGGCCTTGCCGCAGGCGGCCTCGGGCATGAACTCGACGCCCGGCAGGCCGCCCAGGTGCTTGCGGTACCAGCCGAAGATGCGCCGCCGCGCGGCCACGCGGGCCTCCAGCACCTCCAGCTGGCCCAGGCCGATGGCCCCCAGGATGTTGCTCATGCGGTAGTTGTAGCCGATCTCCACGTGCTCGTAGTGCGGGGCGGGCTCCCGCGACTGCTGGGAGAGCCTGCGCGCGCGGTCGATGAGCGCCTTGTCGAAGCTGGCCAGCATGCCCCCGCCGGAGGTGGTGATGATCTTGTTACCGTTGAAGGAAAAAATGCTCGCGAAGAGCCCCGGGTGCGCCCCGGCGTGGACGGACGCCTCCCCCTTGCCGTACCGCGCCCCGGCGCTCTCGGCGGCGTCGGCGATGACGGGGATTCCGTAGGGCGCGCACACGGCCAGGAGGCGGTCGTAGTCCGCGCACTGGCCGTACAGGTCCGTGGGCACCACCGCCCTGGGCAGCCGGCCCTCTTTCTTCAGCTCGGCCAGGGCCCGGGCCAGCAGGTCCGGGTCCATGTTCCAGGTGGCGTGGTCGCAGTCGATGAAGCCGACCTCGGCCCCGAGAAAGTGCACCGGCGACACCGAGCCGATGAAGGTGAGGGTGCTGCCCAGCACCAGGTCGCCCGGCTTCAGGTTCAGGCAGTGCAGGGCCAGGTGCATGGCCGCCGTGCCGCTGGCAACCGCCAGGCAGTGCGGAATGCCCGTGAACTGGGCGAAGGCGGCCTCAAAGGCGTCCACCTGGGGGCCCAGGGGCGCGATGTAGTTGCTGGCGAAGGCCTCGGCCACGCGCCGCTGCTCCGCCCCGCCCATGTGCGGGGGGGAGAGGAACAGGCGTGGGGGCTTGGCGTCGGACATGGCCTAGCCCTTGAGCGGCTTGCCGAGGGGCTTGGCCGGAACGCCGCCCACGGTGGCCTTTTCGGGAACGTCCTGCGTCACAGCCGCTCCCGCGCCCACGATACTCCACGCGCCGATGTTCACGCCCTGCACCGCGCAGGAGCCGATGCCCACCAGGGCGCCCTCGCCCACGGTGACGTTGCCCGCCAGATGGACCCCGGGGGCCACGTGGCAGTGCTCGCCCAGCACGCAGTGGTGGTCGATGCTGGCGCAGGTGTTCAGGATGGCGTTCTCGCCGATCCTGGCGCCGGGGTTGGCCACGGCGCCCGCGCAGAGCACCGCGCCGGGGCCCACGACCACGTCCGGGGCCAGCACCACCGAGGGGTGGATGGCCGTGGCGAAGCCCTTGCGCGCGGCCTTGAGCTCCGCATAAAGCCGGGCGCGCGCGGCGTTGTCGCCCACGCCCAGGATCACCGCGTCGTGCGGGGTGGCGGCCAGGTCCGCCAGGGGGCCCAGCACGGGCAGGCCCAAAAGGCGCGTGCCGTGGAACTGGGCGTTGTCGTCCAGAAAGCCCACGATCTCCATCTCCCGGCCTTTGGCCCACATCTGGAAAAGCACGTCGGCCACCACCTGGCCGTGCCCGCTGGCCCCCAGAACCACGATCTTCATAGGTCCCTCCGGCGGAGGTTGCCCGCCTGATTATGCTTCCCTTGTACCGCCCGGCGAAATTCCGTGTCAACGCCGGGGCCGCGGCCCCATCTCCGCGCCGCCCTACTCCGCGCCCAGCACGCGGCGCACCGCCGTGATGACATCGGCCACATCGGCGTCCGTGAGCCGCGCGGAGATGGGCAGGCTCACCGTGGCCCGGCCGATCTTCGCGGCATGGGGATAGTCCTCCGGTCGCCAGCCCAGGCGCTCCTGATAGTACGGGTGCTCTGGCAGGGAGAGATAATGCACGCCCACGCCGATGCCCTGGCGCGTCATGGCCATGAGGAAGGCGTCGCGGCTGATGCCGCTCGTGTCCTCGTCCACCAGCACGCTGTACAGGTGCCGGGCGTGCAGGGTATCCGGCTCCTGCGGGGCGGGCAGGCCCAGGCGCTTGCCCGGCGGCAGCGCGGAAAAAGCCCTGTCGTAGGCCGCCCAGACGGCCTCGCGCCGGGCGTGGTAGGCGTCCACCCTGGGCAGCTGGTGCAGGCCCAGGGAGGCCTGCAGGTCCATCATGTTGTACTTGAACCCGGCCTCCACCACCATGTAGTGCTTGTAGCCCTCGTCGCCGAAGCGGTTCCAGGCGTCGGCGCTCATGCCGTGCAGGCCCAGGCGCTTGATGCGCGCCAGCTGCTCCGGATCCTTGGCGACGACCATGCCGCCCTCGCCGGTGATGATGTTCTTGGTGACGTAGAAGCTGAAGCAGCCGAAGTCGCCGAAGGTGCCCATGTGGCGGCCCCTGTACTTCGTCTCGATGGCGTGGGCGCAGTCCTCGATGACCGCCAGCCTGTGCTCCGCCGCCATGGCCATGAGCGCGTCCATGTCGCAGGGGCGGCCCGCGAAGTGCACGGGCAGGATGGCCCGGGTGCGCGGGGTGATCTTTGCGCGCACCTTTTCCGGGTCGATGTTCATGGTCACGGGGTCCACGTCGGCCAGCACGGGGGTGGCCCCGGCGTGCAGGATGGCGTTCACCGTGGCGCAGAAGGTCAGCGGCGTGGTGATGACCTCGTCGCCGGGCTGAAGGCGCAGGGCGACCAGCGCCAGGTGCAGGGCCGCGGTGCAGGAGTAAAGGGCCACGGCGGCGGGCACGCCCTTGTACGCGGCGAAGTCGCGCTCGAACTGGGCCGTGCGCGGGCCGGTGCCGATCCAGCGGCTCTTGAGGCAGGCCACCACCTCGTCGATCTCGGCCTGCTCCAGGGCGGGCGAACCGAAGACGAGGAAATTCTCCTTGGTGCGGACGGGAGGCTTTTCGGACATTCGGGTTCCTCTTTCGTTCATGAAAAACGCTGCCGCAGGGGTAGCAGATAGGCCGGGGGACTTCAATGAGGCTTCGCCACCCCTCACGGGGCGGGCCGGTTCCCCCGCCCGGGGTTCGAGCCCAGGAATTCGGGCATGGTGGCCTCCCCGGCGGCGCTGATGCCCTCGCGCCGGATGACCGCGCGCAGGGTCCGCCACAGGATCGCCGCGTCCAGCCACAGTGAGCGGTTGTCCACGTACCACACGTCTAGGGCGAACTTCTCCTCCCAGGAAAGGGCGTTGCGGCCATTGACCTGCGCCCAGCCGGTGATGCCCGGCGGCACCTCGTGCCTGCGCGCCTGCTCCGGGCTGTAGCGCTCCAGGTACTGCATCAAAAGCGGCCTGGGGCCCACCAGGCTCATGTCCCCGGCCAGCACGTTGAACAGCTCCGGCAGCTCATCCAGGGAGGTGGCGCGCAGCGCCCGGCCAAAGGGCGGCAGGCGCTCGGCGTCCGTGCCAGGGCCTTCCCGCATGGTGCGGAATTTGAGGATGAAAAACGGCTTGCCGTGCAGCCCGGGACGCTCCTGGCGGAAGATCACGCCCGGCCCCAGCTTGAGGCGCACGGCCAGGGCCACCCCCAGCAGCACCGGGGCCAGCAGGACCAGGGCCGGGATGGTCAGCGCCAGGTCGAACAGGCGCTTGGCCGCGTATCCTCTGGGGAATCCGCCCACGCTAGTCGCCCCCGGCCAGGCCCAGGGCCCGCAGCATGGAGAGCGCCACCTGGTCCGCGTCGAACTTTTCCTCGGCCAGCCTGCGCCCGGCCTGGCCCATGGGCGCGATGAGCCCAGGGTCCTCCACGAAGCGGGCCATGGCCCGCATGAGCGCCCCGGGCTCGAACGGCGGCACGAGGTAGCCCGTCACGCCCTCCTCCACGGTCTGGCGGCAGCCGGGCACGTCGGTGGTGATGACCGGCCGGGCCATGGCCATGGCCTCCAGCACAGAGCGCGGCGTGCCCTCGCGGTAGCTGGGCAGCACGAACACGCTGGCCGCCGCCAGGTGCGGCCGCACGTCGGCCACGGGGTCCAGTATCTCAACCACGCGGTCCTCGCGCCAGCGGGCCAGCATCTCCGGCCCCACGGCGTCGGGCACGGTGTCCGGCGCGCCCAGCAGGCGGCACACGGCCTGGGGGTGGCGCTGCTTCAGCTGGCGGCAGGCCTCCACGTAGACCCCCACGCCCTTGGCCCACAAGAGCCGGGCCATGCACAGAAAGATGGGCGCGCCGGTCACGTCGTGCGCCAGCACCGGGGGGGCCGG
The DNA here is from genome assembly GCA_964502805.1 of uncultured Desulfocurvus sp. GTDB lineage: Bacteria > Desulfobacterota > Desulfovibrionia > Desulfovibrionales > Desulfovibrionaceae > Humidesulfovibrio. The sequence continues at coordinate 7,101 of CAZCYB010000006.1, read as the reverse complement.
GGAAAAATGCCCCAGGTCCACGCCGGAGCCGTTGACCACGCACACCCGCTGGCCGCTGTCCAGGATGTTCAGGCGCAGGAACAGGTCGCGGTCGTCCGGGTTCTGGAAGAAGACCACACGGTTGTTCTCCAGGGCCTTGCGGTACAGGCGGATGACCACCTCGCGTAGCACGCGGCGGCCCAGGGGCGGCTTCTCGCCGGGCTCCACCTCGCCGAAGCCGTAGCCCAGGCCCGTGACCAGCGAGGCCACCGGGATGTTCCCCGCCATGCGCGCGGCCAGGGAGCCGTAGATCACCGGCTTGATGGTGTAGGGGATGACCAGCTCGGGCCGGATGCGCGCGAACAGCCCGCGCAGGGCCATGAGCGTCCGGGCGTCGGCCACGGGGTCCACCCCGCCCCGGTTCATGGGAAAGGGAATGAGCTCGACGCCCATGTCGGCCAGGCGGGCGCGCACGTCGCCCACGATGCCGGACCCGGCCCCGTGGATGGAATCCGAGGGGGCCAGGGCCACCACCTGGTGCCCCCGGGCCGTGAGGGCGCGCAGCAGCGGGGCGCGGAAGTTGAGGAGCGACGGGGCGTAGCCCGCCACGACGGCTATGCGCATGGGCCCACCCTACTCCGAAACGCCGAAGGTTTCCAGCCAGGACCCGAACATGAGCACCGGCCAGAGCCGGTACTGGCGGTTGTGCCGCCCGGACTGGTGCTCGGCCCAGGCCCGGGCCACGGGCGCGGGGTCGAGGAAGCCCTCGCGCGCAAGCCGGGCGGGGTCCAGCAGCCCCTCGGCCCAGCCCTTGAGCGGTCCGCGCAGCCAGGCGTCCAGCGGCACGCCGAAGCCCATCTTGGGCCGCTCCCACAGCGGGCGCGGCACAAAGCGGGAGAGCAGCTCGCGCAGGGGCCATTTGCCGACTCCATCGCGCAGGCGCAGGGACTCCGGCAGCCGCCAGGCCAGCTCCAGCACGCGGTGGTCCAAAAACGGCGCGCGCGACTCCAGGCTCACGCTCATGGTCGCGCGGTCCACCTTGGTCAGGATGTCCTCAGGCAGGTACCAGGCCGTGTCCAGAAACTGCATCCACGCGGCGGAGCCCAGGGGGCACAGGCCGGGATCGGGCCAGGTGCCGGGCAGGCGCAGGGCCCAGGCGGGCTCGCTGGCGCCCTTCGCCAGCAGGCCGGGGTCGGGCCAGGCGGAGACCAGGGCCGCGTAAAAGCTGGTGGCCACCCGCGCGGGCAGGGCCTGGGCCAGCTTGTGCAGCTTCTCCCCGGGCAGGCGCTGGCCGGCCGCGCCGGGCAAAAGCGGCCCCAGGGCCGCGAACACGCTGTCCCAGGCGCGGGGCGAAAGGCTGGTCATGAGGCCCGCAGCCACGCGGCGCAGGCCCGAGGGCACTCCCTCCAGGCGCGACCAGAGCCGGGGGCCCCAGGCGTGGCGGTTGTACCCGGCGAAAAGCTCGTCGCCCCCGTCGCCGGAGAGGCACACCGTCACCTCGCGCCGGGTCAGCTCGGCCACCAGGCGCGTGGGGATGAGCGAGGCGTCGGCGAAGGGCTCGCCGGAAATGCGCGCCAGCTCCGGCACCAGGGCCAGGGCGTCGGCGGGGGTGGCGATGAGCCGGGTGTGCGTGGTGCCCAGGTGCCGGGCCACGGCTGCGGCCTGGGCGCTCTCGTCGTAGGCCGGGTCGTCGTAGCCGATGGTGAAGGTGCGGACGTTGCCCGACCCGCCGGAAGCCGCCTCGGCCATGAGCGCGGCCACAAGGGAGGAGTCCACCCCGCCGGACAGGAGCGCGCCCAGGGGCACGTCGGCCACCATCTGCCCGCGCACGCTGCGGCGCAGGCGCTGGAGCAGCAGATCCAGGGCCGCCTCCTCGCCCCCGCCCTCCACGTCCAGGGGCTCCATGAGCCCGTCCTGGGCGGCCTGGCGCAGGCTCCACCAGGGCCTGGGGGCGGGCAGGTCGCCGCGCAGCAGCTCGGCGGCGTCCACCTCCAGCAGGTGCCCGGCGGGCAGCTTGGACACCCCGCGCAGGATGCTGTGCGGCGCCGGAATGCACGACAGGCGCAAGAACAGCGCCAGCGCGCCCCGGTCCACCCGGGCGGAAAAGCCGGGCGCGGCCAAAAGCCCCGGCAGCTCCGAGGCGAAGAGCAGGCGCCCCTCCTGGAACGAATAGTACAGGGGCTTCTCGCCCAGGCGGTCGCGGGCCAGGGTCAGGCGGCGCTCGCGGCGGTCCCACAGGGCCAGGGCGAACATGCCCACAGAGCGGGAGAGCGCGCCCTCCGCGCCCCACAGGGCGCAGGCCTCCAGCAGGATCTCCGTGTCCGAGTGGCCGCGCCAGGCCAGGGCCGGGCGGCCGGAGTAGGCCCGGGCGGCCTCCACCTCGCGCCTCAGGTCGGCGTGGTTGTACACCTCGCCGTTGTAGGCCAGGGCGAAGCGCCCGCAGCGGCTCTCCATGGGCTGGGCCCCGGCGGGGGAAAGGTCGAGGATGGCCAGACGGCGGTGGCCCAGGGCGCAGCGGCCGTCCGGGTCGGCCCAGGTCCCGCCGTCGTCCGGGCCCCGGTGGCGCTGCACCTCGGCCATGCGCCCGGCGGTCTCCCGCAGGTCGTCCGGTGCCCGGGTCCCGGTGGCGTCGAGTATGCCTGCGATGCCGCACATATGCGCTGCCTAGCAGGTTGGCGCAGGCGTGGCAACGCCCGGAAGGCCCTCCCGGACTTTACACCCGGCCCGGTCGGGAGTATCGAGGCGGGGTCGCGCGCGCAGGGCTCCGGCGGGTCCGGACCCGCCCTGGACAAGGCCGCGCGGCTCCATCCCCCTGGAGGTTCCCCACCCATGCTCACCGCCTGGCTTCTCTACGCCTTCACCGGCGCCTTCGCCGGAGTCCTGGCCGGACTCCTCGGCGTGGGCGGCGGCCTGGTCATCGTGCCCATGCTGAACATCGCCTTCGGCATCGTGGCCCTGCCCGCCGAGTACATCCAGCACCTGGCCCTGGGCACGTCCCTGGCCAGCATCATGTTCACCAGCGTTTCCTCCCTGCGCGCCCACCACCAGCGCGGCGCGGTGGTCTGGCCCATCGTCAAGGCCATCACCCCGGGCATCCTCATCGGCACCTTCCTGGGCTCCAAGGTGGCGGCCCTGCTCTCCACGCGCTTCTTGACCGGCTTCTTCGTGGCCTTTCTGTACTACGTGGCCGCGCAGATGCTGCTGAACATCAAACCCAAGGCCAGCAGGCAGATCCCCGGCAGCCTGGGCATGTTCGGGGCCGGGAACGTCATCGGCGGCGTGTCCGCCCTGGTGGGCATCGGGGGGGGCACGCTCTCCGTGCCCTTCATGACCTGGTGCAACGTGCAACTGCACACCTGCATCGGCACCAGCGCGGCCATCGGCTTCCCCATCGCCGTGGCCGGGGCCGCCGGGTACTACGTCAACGGGCTCTCCGCCAGCCTGCCGGGCCTCTCGGAAGGCTACGCGGGCTTCATCTACCTCCCGGCCCTGGTGGGCGTGGCCGCGGTGAGCATCCTCACCGCGCCCCTGGGGGCCAAGCTGGCCCACAGCCTGCCCGTGGCCAAGCTCAAGAAGATCTTCGCCGCCCTGCTCATCGCCATGGGCACCAAGATGCTCTGGAGCCTGCTCTAGTACCACCTCCGCCCCGCGCGAAAAACAGCCGCCCGGCCCCGCCGAAAAGCAGGGACCGGGCGGTTTTTATTTACGTATTCCTGGCGGCTTCTGTTGCCAGCCCCGCCAAACCGTGGCATACCCTGGACGGTATATTGCCCCCTGTTCCTCGTGCGCTTCCACAGGGAGGTCCAGCGTCCATGCGCGATTTCGCCACGCTGCTGCCCGCCAGCGAAGACTGGCTCACGGAGCGCGTGCTGGCCTATGCCCTGGAGCGGGGCTACACCAAGCACACCTCCCCCCTCAAGGAGGCCTGGCGGCTGTCCATTCGCGGACTCTCCGCGGCGCTGCTGCACGCCATGGAGGCCGCCCCGGACGATCCGGGGCCGAGGCTGGAGGAAGGCCGCGCCGGGGGCGCGGCCTCGGCCTTCGCCCTTGAGGAGGCGCGCCTGCACCGGGCCAGGGGCATCAGCCTGCCCATGTTCCTGGGCCTGCTCAAATACTACCGCCAGGCCTACCTGGAACTCGCCGCCCGAGAGGAACCGGCCGGGAACGAGCGGAACAGCGCGCACGCCTTCGTGGGGCGCTTCTTCGACCGCATGGAGATCGACATCGCCTCGGAGTGGTGCGCCCTGTCCGAGACCGCCGGACACGAGGAGCTGCGCCAGGCCAACCGGGCGCTGGCCAACGAAAAGAACCGGTACCTGACCCTGTTCGAGACCCTGCCCACACCGGCGGCGTTCATCGGCAGCGACGGACTCGTCCAGAACCTGAACAGGGCCGCGGAGGCCTGGCTGGGCCCGGGCGCGGATGCCTTGTGCGGCACCCCCGCCGCCGAGGTCCTGCCCTGGAGCACAGAGCCCCTGGAGCGGCTGCGGCGCGAGGGCCTGCCCAGCCTGATGCTGGAGCAGCGCATCGGCGAGGGCGAGGCCGCCCGCGAGGTCATCGCCACCTTCTCGCCCAGCCTGGCCCTCGGCGGCAAGTTCGAGGGCACGGTGCTGGTCCTCCAGGATGTCACGGACCTCAAGCGCTCGCAGGAGCAGCTCTGCCGTTCCAACCAGCGCCTGGAGACCGAGGCCGAGGCCCGCGACCAGGCCCTGGGGGAGGCCAGGGAGCAGCTGAAGAGCCGCCGCTGCGCCGAGGCCGCGCACATCCGCGCCGTGGAGGAGCAGCAGCTCAAGGTCCGGCAGCTCACGGCCCTCCACGACCTCTCCGGGGTGCTGGGCCGCCGCTGGCCGGAGATGGAGCAGATGCTGGAGCACGCGGTGGAGTCCCTGGTGCTGGGCTGGCGCCAGCAGCCGGTGTGCGCGGAGATCCTCTTCGACGGCCGGAGCTTCCGCAGCGAGGGCTTCCAGGACCAGGGCACTCCGCTGCGCGCGCCCCTGGCCATCCTGGGCCGGGAGCGCGGCCAGGTCACGGTGCTGCGCGGCGGCAAGGGGGCCCGGGGGCTCACCCCCGTGCAGGAGAGGGACGAGGCCCAGCTTCTGGCCAACATGGCCCGGCAGTTGGAGCAGGCCTTGGAGGCCCTCTTCTCCCACGGGCGCCTGGCCCAGTCCGAAAAGCTCTTCCGCGAATTTTTCGACAACGCCGTGGACGCCATCTTCATCCACGACGAGGCCGGGGTGGTGCTCGACGCCAACCGCAACGCGGGCATCTGGCTCAACCAGCCCACAGGCGCCCTGCCCGGCCAGAGCCTGCTGGACTGGCTGGACCCGGCCGACCGCGAGACCGCCCGCATACGCTTCCGCGACGCCCTGCGCAGCGCCCCGGCCCTGTTCCAGGCCACCTTGCGGCGGCGCGACGGCTTCGCCATCCCCACCGAGTTGCTGAGCCAGGCCATCGATTTCCAGGGCCGCCCGGCCCTGGTGAGCAGCGGGCGCAACATCGCCGCGCGCCTGCGCGCCCAGGCCGAGATCGAGCGTCGGCTGGCCATGGAGGGCCTGGTGGCCGCCGTCTCCAGCCGCATCATCAACACCTCCGGCAGGCAGACGGGCGAGGCCATCACGCGGTCCCTGGCCGACCTGTGCGGCTTCGTGGGCATGCGCCGGGCCGGGGTGTACCTGCTGGACCCGGCCCGCGGGCGCTTCCGGCTGGCCCACCTGTGGCGCGGCGAAGGCCTGACCGCCCTGCCCGGCAACATGCGCAGCCTGGCCCCGGGCCGCATGCCCTGGCTCACGGAGCGCATCGCCGCCCGGGAGCGGGTGCTCATCCGCGACGTGGCGCACATGCCCCCGGCAGGGCGCAAGGAGAAGGCCATGCTGGCGCGGGTGGGCATAGCCAGCCTGGCCGTGGTGCCCATGGCCGTCACCGACAGGCTGCTGGGCGCCCTGGTGCTGGCCGGAGAGGCCCCCACGGACACCGCCGGGCTCTCCGACCCCCGGCTGCTGGACCAGGTGGCCCTGCTGCTGGCCAACGCCCTGGAGAAAAGCCAGGTGCACGAGGCCCTGCGCGCCAGCGAGGGCCTGTCCTCGGCCATCATCGAGTCGCTCTCGGCCAACATCTGCGTGCTGGACCGCGCGGGCGTGGTCACCAAGGTCAACCGGCAGTGGAACCGCTTCGCCAGGGAGAACACCCCGCCCCACGGCCCCATCTCCGGCCCGGGCACGGACTACCTCGGCGTCTGCCGGGCCTCTGCCCAGGCCGGGGAGCCCCTGGCCGCCCAGGCCGAGGCGGGCATCCGCTCCGTGCTGGAGGGCAAGTCGGACGGCTTCCGCATGGAATACCCCTGCCACTCGCCGGAAAAACAGCGCTGGTTCACCATGCAGGTCTCGCCCATCGCCGGGCGCAGGCGCGGCGGCGTGGTCATCGCCCACCGCGACATCACCGAACGCGCCCTGGCCATCCAGAAGCTGAGCCAGAGCGAGGAGCGCTTCCGCGTCATCGTGGAGACGGCCCGCGAGGCCGTGATCCAGATCGACCTGGACAAGCGCATCCTCTACGCAAACCCCCGGGTCCAGAGCCTGTTCGGCTACGCCCCCGAGGAACTCGTCGGACGCGACCTGGCCACGATCCTGGACCCGGAGGACTCCGGGCTGCTGCAGCAGAAGCTCAAGCGCCGCCGCCAGGGCCTGGCGGACCAGTACGAGCTGCGCTTCCGGCACAAGGCCGGCCAGCGCGTCTGGACCATGATCAACGCCGCCCCCCTGCGCGGTCGCGATGGCGAGGTCATGGGCTCCATCGGCATGATCACGGACATCTCCGACCGCATCCGCGCCGAAGAGCGCCTGCGCAAGAACGAGGCCCGCTACCGCACCCTGGTGGAGGCCATGCACGAGGGCCTGGTGATGCTGCGCCACGACGGGCGCATCACCTTCGCCAACGACCAGTTCTCGGCCATGCTGGGCCGGCCCAGGGCGAACCTGGTGGGCCGCCCGGTGGCGGAGCTTTTGGCGCCGGAGAGCCTGCCCCTGCTGGGGCGCATGCTGGCCGCCGAAGGGGCCTGGACGAGCGGCGCCGAGGAGGCCCTGTGGACCCACGCCTCGGGCCGGCGCATCTACACCCTGCTCTCCC
>CAZCYB010000005.1:0-117897 GCA_964502805.1 uncultured Desulfocurvus sp. | reverse complement strand
CCGGAGTTCTGCTCGGCGCTGGCCGCCGCGATCTCCTGCACCAGCTCGGCGGTGCGCTGGATGTCCGGCACCAGCTTCACCAGCATCTCCCCGGCCTTCTCGGAGACGGCCACGGTGGAGCTGGACAGCTCGCTGATCTCGCCAGCGGCGTTGCCGCTGCGCTCGGCCAGCTTGCGCACCTCGGCGGCAACCACGGCGAAGCCCTTGCCGTGCTCGCCCGCCCGCGCGGCCTCAATGGCGGCATTGAGCGCCAGCAGGTTGGTCTGCCGGGCGATCTCCTCGATGATGCCGATCTTCTCGGCGATGTTCTTCATGGCGCCCACGGCCTTGTTCACGGCCACGCCGCCCTCCTGGGCGTCCTTGGCCGCCGTGAGGGCGATCTTCTCGGTCTGCTGGGCGTTGTCCGCGTTCTGGCGGATGTTGGAGGCCATCTGCTCCATGGAGGAGGAGATCTCCTCTATGCTGGCGGCCTGCTCCGTGGCGCCCTGGGAGAGGGTCTCGGAGGAGGCGGAGAGCTCCTCGCTGCCGCTGGCCACGTTCTCGGTGGCGCCGCGCACCTCGGCCACAACCTGGCGCAGGCGCACCACCATGTCGTTGAGCGCCCTGGCCAGCACGCCGATCTCGTCCTTCTGGTCGATGGCCAGGGTGGTGGTGAAGTCGCCCCCGGCCATGCGCTTGGCGAACTCCACGCCCTGAAGCACGGGGCCGGTGATGCTGCGGGTGAGGATGAGCCCCAGGCCGATGGCGATGACCACGCCCAGGATCATGCCCACCAGGGCCACGGTCTTGGAAAGGGCGGCGGAGAGGACCATGTCCTTGGCGGCCTGCTCGCCCTCCTTCTTGTGGTATTCGGCCAGGGCGTCGGCGGCGGCTATGGCCGCGTTCATGCGCGCGCGCGACTCGCCGAAGAGCACCTCGCTCATGCTCTTGAACAGGTCCTGGCTCACCTTGGCCTCGGTGCTCATCTTGCCGAAGCCTTCGAACACATGCTGCGCGGAGGGCTTGGTGACGCTGTCCAGGATGGCCTTGGCCTTGGCGCTGCCGCCCTTGTCGGCGGCCGCCTTCTTGATGTCCGTGACGGACTTGTGGAAGGCGTCGTGGTGCTGCTTGATGGCCTGCAGCGAGTCGAGCAGCACCGGGTTTGAGGTCTTGAAGGAGGCCACCCACTTGCCGAAGTTGCAGGCCGTGGGGTCCTCGCCGCCCTCGAAGGGCTTGCCGCCCAGGATCAGGTCCTGGACCTTCACTTCCAGGGCGTAGTGGTCGCCCCGGAAGAGCATGAGGTCGCCCTGAAGCTCGTCGGGCTGCAGCAGGTCGCCCTCCATCAGCTTCTTGGCCATCTCCACGGCCTTGTTGTTGGCCTCCCGGGTGGCCGCAGCCTTGGCCTTCAGGTCCTCGAACAGGGCCTTGGCCTTGGGGTCCACGTCGAGCTTGGCGTAGGCTTCCATGGCCTTGGCCACATGCTCGCGGGCCTTGTTGATGTTGTCGAACTGCCGCGCCCGGTCCTCCTTGGACACCTCGGCGCTCATGAGCGTGCGCAGCGCCTGGCCGATGAAGTACAGGTCGGCCTTGATGCTCAAGGACTCCTGCCCGCCGGGCAGGTCCACGGTGCTGATGTCCGAGCCTTTGTGCGACAGCTGCGAGAGCTGGTAGTAGGCCAGGCCGCCCACCACCAGGGTTATGGCGGCCGTGAGCAAAAATCCGCCGAGGAGCTTGAATCGCAGGGACAGGTTCTTCATGGAAGTGCACTCCTTGTTCACTCTGGCAAACGGTGCGCCACGCAGACAACTGCGCAGGCTGGGGGGTGCGTCTACACCAACGCCTACCCGCTATCGACGGTCTACGTACAAACTTAACCCTAAAAATGGGTAGGAGGCAATGGGCGGAGGATTTTTTTTCGGCTAGAGGGAGCCGGGCAGCAGGCTGGTGAGGGTGTAGGCGTCCAGGGTTTTGAACATGGCCTCGCTGGCCTGTTCCCAGACGGCCTTGGTGGGGCAGGTGGAAAGCCTGGTGCAGGTGGCGCAGGTGTCGCGGCCCAGGCCGCAGCCCTTGAGCACCACGCAGTCCTCCAGGGCGCGCACCACGTCGCCCACGGTGATCTCCCCGGCGGGGCGCTTCAGCAGATGCCCGCCCTTGGGCCCGCGCCTGCTGACCACCAGGCCCGCGCGCTTGAGCTTGCGGATGAGCTTCTCCATGTACTTCTCGCTGATGCCCGTGCGCGAGGATATCTCGGCCACGGAGACCGGTCCGTTCTGGCCGTGGGTGGCGATGTCGATGAGCATTCTGGTGCCGTAGCGGCTCTTGGTGCTCAGGCGCATGGACTCTCCGGCGGGTGCGCGCGCTTTGGCGCCCCAGTAAAACGGGGGAGGAGGCGGTCCTCCTCCCCCGGATGCGGGCCAGCGGGAATGGCTCTGGGGCCTATTCCTCTTCTTCTTCCTTGGGCTTCAGGTGCTCGGGCACTTCCATCATGTGGATGATCAGCGGCTTGAGGAAGCTCCACTTGATGCCGATCTTGAACTCTTCCTCAAGGTCGCGGATGGCGTCCCAGCAGTTGTGGCAGGGCGCGATGACCAGCTTGGCGCCGGTGGCCAGGATCTGGTCGCGCTTGGTCATGAGCGCGCGGTTGCGCTGCTTGCGGAACATGCCCACGCCGTTGAAGCCGCCGCCGCCGCCGCAGCAGAAGTTGTGCTCCTTGTTGGGGCTCATCTCCACGAAGTAGCCGGGCTCCACGATGTAGGAGAGGATCTCGCGGGTGATTTCCTTCAGGCCGTAGTTGCGGATGTAGTTGCAGGAGTCCTGCAGGGTCACCAGCTGCTTGATCTTCTTGGCCGGGTCGATCTTGATCTTGCCGGTGCGCAGGGCGTGGGCCAGCCACTCCACGTAGTGCAGGTAGGGCTTGGGCGGCAGGCCGTCGGCGCGTCCGGCCCAGTAGGGGCCCTCGATGACCGTGGCGCGGTGCGCGTGGCCGCACTCGGTGCCCACGGCGCACTTGGGGTTCAGCCGCTCGATGGCCGCGTACACGTGCTCCACCTGCATCTTGCAGGCTTCCCAGTCGCCGGCGAAGATGGACAGGCTGGTCTGCTCCCAGCCGGAGCTGGGCACGGTCCAGTTTTCCCCGGCCACGTGGAACAGGATGGCCGCCTCGCTGATGTCCTCGGGGTAGTGCTTGGGCTCGCGGGCGTTGACGGTGTACATCACGTCCGCGTTTTCCTTGTCGATGGGGATCTCAAGGCCCGGCCACTCGTCCTGGGCCTCCTCGGCCATCCACTCGCAGGTCTCGGTCCAGTCCTCGTCGGTGACGTTCATCTGCGCGCGGAACACGCGGTGCATGCCCGAGCCGATCTTGAGTTCCCACGGCACGAAGCCCTGGGAGTACAGCAGGCCGCGCGTGTAGCTGAACATGACGCCCATGTCGATGCCGTAGGGGCAGTACTGGCCGCAGCGGTTGCAGCAGGTGCACTGGCTCCAGGCCACTTCCATGGCGTGGCGCATGAAGGCGTTGTCCACGTCTCCGTTGCGCTTCACGATCTCGCCCAGGGTGGACTGGATCTTGTAGGCCGGGACCTGCTTGGGGTCGCGGTTGTTGCACAGGTACAGGAAGCAGGAATCGCCGCACAGTCCGCAGTGGGCGCAAATCTCAAGCCAGGTGCGGATGCGCGACTTGCAGGTGTTCTTGAGCGACGCGGCAAGTTTGGCCTTGTCCACGTCCAATTCCTGCATCTCGGCGTAGTATTGCTTGCCGCCCTTGTCCGCCAGGAGGGTCTCAAGCGCCTCCTGGGTGTTCACGGGCGTTCTGTTGCAGAGCTTTCCTTCAGGCATGGAACTCTCTCCTTCTCGTTATTAGCTGGCTGCCGCGTACGGCTACCAGTCCATGGGGGAGCCCTTCAGGCCGCCGCGCTTGATGCCGTAGTCCATGCCGAGCTGGCCGCGCGACAGGAAGAAGCCCACCACGTGGAAGAGCTTGGTGAAGGGCACGGCCAGGAGCATGAGCTCGCCGGTCAGGATGTGCGCCAACAGCCAGAACTCGTAGTCGCCGCCCAGCTGGTGCACGGCCATGAAGCCCGTGAAGAAGGGCGCCACGGTGATGACCAAGAGAGCGTAGTCGTACAGGCTGGTGACGATGCGCACCTCGGGCAGCGCGATGCGCCGGATGAGGATGCCCACCGCCGCGCCCATCATGATGATGGTGAGCGCATCGGCCAGGGCCATGGGAATGGTGGGCCAGCCGATGCCGAAGCGCATCTTGAGGATGACGGCGTGCCCGGCCAGGAACAGGGGCACGATGACCAAGCCGATGTGGAAGGCGAAGAACAGGAAGGTGAAGATGGGCTTGGCCCGCCAGCCGTGGGAGCCGTAAGGCACCAGCCAGGCCACGATGCTGCGCACCGCGCCGCGGATGCCCGCCTCGCGCTGGGTGGCGTAGGCCACGCGGTCAAGCTTCCAGTCCAGGCCCTTGATGTAGGTGTAGACGCGCCAGGCCAGCCCGCCGACGAACACGGCGAAGGTCAGCCAGAGCAGGGGTCCGGTGATGAGTGCGTACATGAGTCTCTCCTCGCGGCCTAGTGGTGCTCAGGGAACTTGTGGATTTCCTCGTCGCGCGAGGTCATCCAGGCCCAAATGCCCCAGAACCCAACCACGAAGAGGCCCATGAGAATGTAGATGATGCTCTTCGTGTACATCATGAAGTCGTGGTAGATGAAGAATTCCATTGTGCACCTCCCCTAGTGGGCGTCCTTGTACTCAGGGTGCTCGAAGAAGATGGGCATGCGGCTGACGATGAAGCGGTAGGCCGTCACGCCCACGGTCACCACGAAGACGGACACGCCGATCTCCATGATGCTGGGGAAGTAGCGCTGGTCGGCCGGGAGATTGTAGTTGAAGGCCACCAGCGACACGTTGAAGCGGTTGAGCATGATGCCGATCACGGTCAGCACGGCCGTCCACTTGATGAGCGGGATGTTCTTTTCGCGGCTGCCGATGGCGTAGAGCATGCTCGGCAGGGCCACGAAGCCCAGGACCTCGAGCAGCCACCAGGCGCCCCAGCCCGTGGCCAGGTAGTGCCAGTTGTTGTCCGCCGCCAGGGCCACCAGCTTCACGCAGAAGTAGGCCGCCAGGGCGATGGAGGCGCCCCGGGCGAAGCCCAGGATAACGCCGTCGTGCTCGGCCAGGTAGGTCTCGTCCATCTTGTGGTGCCAGGGCTTGTGGGCCAGGGTGCCCTCGAAGATGACCATGGACAGGCCCGCCGGGATGCTCGACACGAAGAAGAGGATCGCCAGGTAGGGGCTGTACCACAGGGGGTGGATCTTGCTGGGCACGGCGATGAACAGGGCGCCCAGCGAGCTCTGGTGCAGGGTGGAGAGGATGACGCCGAACACGGTCAAGGCCAGCGTCAGCTTGTGGATCTTGTTGCGCAGGTTCTTCATGCCCAGCCACTCGAAGGCCGCCGGGGAGAACTCGATGGCCAGCACGGTGACGTACAGGAAGACGCACAGGCCCACTTCATACAGAAGGGACGTGGTGCCCGGCTGCACGAAGATGGGGTAGGGCAGGCGGTAGGGCCGGCCCACGTCGTAGTGCAGGGCGAAGACCACCAGGGCGTAGCCCAAAAAGGCCGTCAGGATGGCCGGGCGCACCGCCGAGTGGTACTTCTTCAGGCCGAAGATGTAGCACGCGCTGGAGGTGGTGTAGCCACCGGCGGCCAGGGCGACGCCGCACAAGAGGTCGAAGCTGATCCAGACGCCCCAGGGGTTGTTCTGGTCCAGGTTGGTGACTGTGCCCAGGCCCTTGGTGAACCGGAGCACGGTGATGACCAGGCCCACCGCGAGCAGGATGCCCGTGATGATGTTCGCCGGGGTCCAGATGGTGCTGTTGTTGTTCTCAGTGCTCATTTAGGCACCCTCCCCGTCTTTGTCGGCGCCTTCGGCCTTGGCGGCTTCCGCCTCCTCAAGGGCGCGCTTCACTTCGCGCTCGATGGCCTGGGCCTTGTCCTTCTCGGCGCTCTCCATGGCCTTGGCCAGCTTGGCGTCGGCGGCGGCCTGGGTCTCGGCCTGGGCGAGCTTCACGGCGTGCTTCTGCTCCTCCTCGGCCACCTTCTCCTTGCGCTTGTTGATGGCCCAGACGCCGCCCAGCAGGGCGGGCCACAGGGCGGCCACCATGGGCACGACCGAGAGCGCGCCGCTGGTCATGGTGGGAACGCTGGTGGTGCCCAGGTCCTCGCGCATGCCCAGGGTGCTGAAGCTCTCGCCGGAGATGTACATCCAGCTCGTGCCGCCCATCTCCTTCTCGCCGTAGATGTGCTTGATGTAGCGCTCGGGGTTCTTCTTGATGCGCTCCCGGGCGATGTCGATCAAGTCCTCGCGCTTGCCGTAGGTCAGGGCCTCCTTGGGGCAGGCGGAGACGCAGCCCGGAGCGGTGAGCTCGCCCTTGGCGATCTGGTCGTGGCACATGGTGCACTTGATCACGCGGGGGGTGAGCGGGTCGTTGTACTCGTAGGTGGGCACGTTGAACGGGCAGGCCACCATGCAGTAGCGGCAGCCCACGCAGACGCTGGCGTCGTACGTCACCGAGCCGTCGGGGTTCTTGGTGAAGGCGCGGACGAAGCAGACCGAGGCGCAGGCGGGCTCCATGCAGTGGTTGCACTGGGCCTTGCGGAACACCGGGCCCTTCTTGCCCTTGTACTTGTTGACGACCGTGTAGTTGGTCTCGTCGGTTCTGCGCTCCTTGTCCAGGACGGTGAGGTCCGTGAACGGCTTGGGGGGCGCCTTGAGTTTGTTGACCGTGTTGCAGCCGGCTTCGCACTTGCGGCAGCCGATGCAGCGGGTTGCGTCGAAGAGTACACCCTTGGTGTCCGGGTGTCCTTCGAAGTTCTTGCCAGCGGCGGCCTGCGCGGTCGTGCCCAGGGTGGCGGTCAGCCCTGCGGCGCCCAGCAAGCCGAGAAACTGTCTTCTCTTCATTGACGTGCTCCTCTTATGTGCCGGGTCCGGCTTACTTCTTCTTTTCCTTGTGGCAGCCAACGCAATCCGTGTTCAGGGGCTTCTTGAGCGCCATGGACTTGTGGCAGCCCATGCACTGGCCGTGGTAGGCGGCCTTGAGCCCCGGACGGGCGGGTTGCTTGCTGTCAAAGCCCTGGCCGTGGCAGTTCACGCACTTGGGCGGCTTCTTGGAAGCCGGGCTGTTGTGGTGGCAGGCCTGGCACAGGGTGCCGGGGTCGGCGTGGAACACGCCGGACATCTTGGAGTCCTTGATGTTCTCCACCAGCTTCATGACGATCTTGCGGTGGGGCATCACGCTCTCTTCGTACTCGTTCACCAGGCTCTTGATGACGACCTTCTCCGGGATGTCCTCCACGGCGTAGACGTCGGCCTTGTCGGCGCGGTTCTTCAGGAGCTCGGCGGCGGCGGCGGCCTTCTCCTCGGGCTTCAGCAGCCAGTAGGCGGGCATGTGGCCGGGCTCGGCGGCAACCTTGAGGGCGCCGGTGACGTGGCACTTCTTGCAGGAGTCCTTGGGCGGATTCTTGCGGCTCTTCATCAGGTCGTGGCAGCCGGAGCACTTGGCGTCGGCCTTGCTGGTATTGTGGCAGCCCACGCAGGAGCGCTGGCTGGTGGCCAGGTGCATGGCCTTCTCCAGCTGCACGAAGCCCCCTTCCTTGCCGCCCTTGACGGTGTGGCACTTGGAGCAGGCCGCGGTCTCCTTGTGGTGGCAGGCGCGGCAGGTGTCCACGTTCTTCTCATGCAGCTTGTGGTTGAAGGCCACCGGGCTCATGGCCATGGGCTTCTGGCCCTCGGCGGGCTTCTCGATGGACACCAGGGTCAGTTCGGGCATGCCCTGGCGGCGGATGAGGCGGGTACCCTCCGGGGCCTTGGCCACGGCCTCCTTGTTCTTGGCGGCGATCTTCTCCTGGGCTTCCTTGCTGTGGCAGCCGGCGCACTGCACGGGGCCGGTGTCCTTCTTGCCGGCCTTGGCCAGGGCCAGGTGGCAGTTCACGCAGGAGTCGTGGCTGGCCTGGGCCATGCTGCGCGACTCCTTGGTGGGCTTGGCCTCGTGGCAGCCGCGGCAGGTGCCTTCCTTGCCCTTGGCGTAGAAGGTCTTCTTGGTGTCCTTGTTGTACTCGTGGTGGCAGCGGTCGCAGTTGTCCTTGGCGGTGGCGCCGTCCTCGCCCTTCAGGGCCGAGGGGATCTCCTTGGACTCGCTGTGGCGGAAGTGCAGGGCGTTGTTCAGCCCGGCGGCCTCCTTGGCGGAAACGATCTTGGGCTTGGCGTCGTGGCAGGAACGGCAGGCCCCGTCCAGCGGGCCGGTCTTCTGGCCCTTCTTGGCCATGTCGTCGTGGCAGCCGATGCAGCCCTTGTGGTAGATGACCTTGACCTCGGCCTGGGTGGTCTCCTTCTCCCGCTTGAACTTGACGACAACCTTGCCGTCCTTTTCAGGGTGGCAGGACTTGCAGTCCTTGCCAGCCTTCTCAAGGGCGGCTGTGTGCTTGTCGTGCAAGAACGTCACGGGGGGCAGCTCCAGCTTGCCGAAGACGGACATGGCGTCGATCTTCACCACGTCCGCTCTCGCGGCGGCGTTCGCCTGCGCCTCCCCGACCCCCTGCGCCTCCAGGCTCAGGATCGAGACCACGGCCAGGGCGAACAAGGCCCCGGCGGACAGCAGCAGTACTCTTCCTTTTTCCATGTTGTTGTTCCTTGCCTCGTACGTTTGAGAGGGTTGCCCGTTCCCGGAAAATATCCGGAATCCGCATGGACCAGTAGGGAATCCATGCAAATCCCGCCGCTCAAGTAGGAAATAATGTCTTACCCGTGACTATCGGATTACTCCACCCGCGTCAAGGGGACTTGGCGGAAAAAGCCGGGCTTGGTCGGAAATAAAAATCGAGGGAATTGCGCAGCTTGAAAAACAAAAAAGCGGTATGTGACGCGAAGCACAAGCTATTCCCAACCGTTGCGGCGGAATTGTTTTGCGCGGGGTTTGCCCAAAAAACAGACTATAAAAGAGGAAATCGAAAGCGGACATGAGGCGCATACCCGAAAAAAGCCGCGCCCTTTTTTGCGCCCCCCCTTCCCCTTGGCGACGTATATGTAGTACGTAGGAGCCAAGCCCCCGGGAGGTGCCTCATGGCCATAGTCTGCTGGGACGGGAGCCTGCAGGTGGGCGTGGACCTTGTGGACACGCAGCACAAGTATCTGTTCGAAATCATTAACAACATGCAGGGGAAACTGGCCCGGGGCGACGCCCTGGCCGCCCTGGCCGACGGCCTGGACAGCATGCGCACCTATGCGCGCTTCCACTTCGAGTCCGAGGAGCGCCTGCTGGCCGAGCAGGGCTACCCGGACCTGGCCGCGCATCGGGCGGCGCACAGGGAGTTCCTGGGCGAGGTGGAGCGCCTGGCCGGGGCGGAGCGGACCTCGCGCACGGCCTGCGAGGCCCTGGGCTTCCTGCTCTCCTGGCTGGTGGGGCACATCCAGACCGTGGACGGCCGGTTTGCGCCGTTCCTGGCGGAGCGCGGCCTGCGCTGAGAAGGGGAAGCGCGCCCGGCGCTAGGCCTGGGCCGTGCCGTCGTGCTCCTTGGCCCTGGCCAGGGCGGACTTGAGCCTGGCCACGAAGGCCTCGCGGGTGTCCTCGGCCTGGGCCTGGGTGGCGCCCAGGCTCAGGGCCAGGCGCACCTCGCCGTGGAACTCGTGGGCGGCCACCAGCTCGCGCAGCTTGGCCGCCAGGGTCAGGGCCTGGGCGGCGCTTATGCCCGGGGCCAGGATGAGGAAGCGCCCGCTGCGCCAGCGGAACAGGCTGTCGGCCTTGCGGATGTGCCCGCGCAGCAGTTGGGCCAGCTCTGCCAGCACGCGGTCCCCGGCCTCGTAGCCGTGGGCCTCGTTCACGGCGCGGAACCCGTCCACGTCGGCCATGAGCCCGCAGAACCCGGCCCCGTAGCGGCGCAGGGCCTCCAGGGCGCGCACGATCATCTGGTCGAAGGCCACGCGGTTGAGCGCGCGGGTGAGCGGGTCGTGGTGGCTGTGCTGCTCCAGGGCCTCGCGCAGTTCCCGGGCGCGGCGCTCGCCCTCGCGCAGGGGGCGCACCAGCCCGCCGAACACCGCCACCGCGCCCACGGCCAGGGCGGCCACGCCCAGCACCACGGCGGCGTAGGCCCGCTGGGCCAGTCCCGGGGCGTGCTCCGGGTGGGCGGCCAGAAGTGTGTAAGTGAGGAAGAACAGGGTGAACAGCACCCCGCACAACAGCGCCAGGCACAGGGCATAGACCAGGGCGGGCCTGGCGCCCGGCGGGCGGAGCGCCTCACCCGGCGCGGGGCTGTCCAGATCCGTGGCCATGGCTTTCCTCCGCGATGCGGGCCTGCCGCCCGCGGGCTTTACGGCACGTGGGTGTAGCGCAGTTCGCCAAGGGCGCCGCGCATGCGCATCTCCACGAAGAAGTCCGCCCAGGTCCAGCCGTAGCGGTCGCCCATCTGGCGGCCGGGGCCGAACTGGCGGATCAGGTGTTCCTTGATGAGGAAGTAGTTGGCCTCGCCCTCGAAGACGATGCCCACGCCGCTCAGGCGGCCCTTGGGAAAGTAGTAGGCCACGGAGCGGATGTCCGCCTCGCCGAGCTTCAACAGTTCGCCCGCGCGGGAGTACGTGCCCTTGAGGGGCACGGGCTGCGTCACCGGGGTCAGGTCGGTCAGCTGGGCCTGGGCCCTGTCCAGGGCCGTGCCCCAGGGCAGGCCGCGGAACTCCACCGGCGCCTTGCCCTGGGCGTAGGTCAGGTCCGGGCGCGGGGGCGCGGCCGGGCGCGCCGGGCGCTTGACGAAGGCTGGCGGGGTGTCGTTGCCGGGGTCCGTGTTCGGGCCGGAGGGCTGGGGGATCTGTGGGGCGGCCTGGCTGGTCGTCAGGTCGGGCCCCTGGCCCGGTGCCTGCTGGGCGTCCGCCCTGGGCGCAAGGCCGCAGGACATGGCGAGGGCGAGGACGGCCGCCAGGGCGCGGGCGGCGGGTGTGGTGCGCATGGAACCTCCGTGGGCTGCGGCGTATGCTGCCAGCATGGGCACGGATTGTCCTCCGAGAGGGCCGGGAAATCAACCCCCTGGGCGCAAATAATTCACGCGCGCGGCGGCGCTACAGGTACAGGGCCTGGGCCAGGCGACGGGCCTGGGCCTCCTCCCCGGTCTCCAGCACCAGCCTGCCCAGGCGCATCAGCTTGCGCCCGCAGTCCATGTCGGCCTGGAGCACGGCCTCGCGCGACCGGCGCAGGGCCAGCCGGTAGGGCCGGGGGTGGAAGGGGTCCGTGGCCTCGTACACGCGGAACACGTCCGTGGGCAGCGGGGCGCCCTGGACGACCTGGAACGGGCTGGTGCGGGCGGCTTGCCTGGGCATGGGGTCCTCCTTTGTCTTGCTGGGGGAGAAGCAAGAAGCGGGCCCTTGCGGGCGGGGCTGCATCGCCGGGCGGCGCCGGGCTTGCGGGGGGGCGGGGTGTCGGTTTTCACGCGCAAAAAAAGGCCCCCCGCGCGGGGCGGGGGGCCTGGGAGGATGGCGGACCGGACGGCCTAGAGGTTCTGCAGCACCCAGATGACCCGGCCCACGGTGCGGGCGGCCATCTCGGCGGCGGGAACGTGCAGGTCTGCGTGGCCCTGCTCCGCGGCGCGCAGGACGAACTGGCCGTCCTGGTAGTACACGCGGCGGATGAGCAGGCCCTGGTGCGGGAAGTGCACGGCGCACAGCGCGCCGTCGGGGTGCTGGGTCTGTTCGCGGTCGATGCCCACGAAGGCCCCGCGCAGCACCACCGGCTCCATGCCCGCGGCGTCCACGCGGACCACCTGCAGGGCGGGGCGGAAGAAGGTCTCGGGGATGGACAGGTCCTCGACGGGCAGGGGCTGCCAGGTCTCCGCGCCGGGGTTTGCCCCCGCCGTGCCGGAAACCTGGACCACGCGGCCCTTGGAGTGGCTGCGGCCATAGCTGGCCGGGGCCTCGCGCAGCAGGTTCTCCTCGCTCACGCTGGCCTTGGCCGGGTTGAGGTAGATGGGGTCGTGCCCATCGGAAAGCCAGTTGGGATTCAGCCCATGGCTGCGGTAGAGCTTCAGGAACCAGTCCGAGGGCACGGAGCAGCGGCGCTTGGCGTCGGAGATGCTCGACTGCCTCACGTCCAGTACCTCGGCGAGTTGCACCTGTGTGCGGGCTCCCGTGGCCTTCTTGATGCGCTCCATGGCTTCCTCGAACCAGCGCTCCAGGCGCTCGTCGCACTTCTTCTTAAGCTTCGCCACGGCATATCCTCCGTAGTGTTTTCTATATAATGTTGCGACTTATGGCGTGCTGCCATGAAGTGCTTCGCAACCCAACCGCGAAGCAAATACTATGCGCCCCTTTACCAAGTCGTCAAGCCAGAAACATTAGGTCCACGCACTGCAATCGGCGGGGTTACAGTTCAGAAGAACGGTAGGTAGGGGGGGTAGGAACCAAGAATCACATACTGTTGGTTGATGAGTTATACACTTTTCTCTTGCTGTCAACATCAATACTGCAAAATAAGTAGAGCGTAGCGATGTTGGATGCCGAGTTGTTCAGGGAAAAGGCGCGTACATCAGGGCCCGGGCGCCGTTGTGCCGATAATTCCGGCAAAACCCGCTGGTTGCGCCTGGGCCGGCGGCGAGGGCTCCGCCCTTCCCTCCGGCGCGGGTCTGTGCTAGGTATCGGCTGCCCCGGTGGGACCACCGGAAATCCCCTGAAGCGAGAGCACGCCATGCCGCAGCACCCCTTCGACAGCAGCGCCGCCGCGCGCATCTTCCGCGCCTACGACATCCGTGGCGTGGTGGGCAGGGACTTCGACGCCGACTGGGTGGAGGAACTGGGCAGGGCCTGCGGGGCCTACTTCCTGGCGCGCGGGCAAAAGCGCGCCGTGGTGGGGCGCGACTGCCGCCTGACCTCCCCGGGCTTCCAGGAGCGCCTGGTGGCGGGCCTGTGCTCCACCGGCGTGGACACGCTGTACCTGGGCATGGTGCCCACGCCCGTGTGCTACTTCGCCATCCGCCACCTGGGCTACGAGGCCGGCGTGATGATCACCGCCAGCCACAACCCCTCGGAGTACAACGGCTTCAAGGTCTGGAGCGGCCGCAGCACCATCCATTCGGAGGAAGTGCAGAAGATCGCCCGGCTCATGCACTCCCGCGAGTACCCCAGCGGCCAGGGCCTGGCCTGCGCCCACGACATCGTGCCCAGCTACCTGGACACGGTGTCGCGCCTGGTGGCCCTGGACCGGCCGGTGAAGGTGGTGCTCGACGGCGGCAACGGCGCCGCCGGGCTGGTGGCCCGCGACCTGCTCACCCGGGCCGGGGCCGAGGTCATCGAACTGTTCTGCGAGCCGGACGGCCGCTTTCCCAACCACCACCCGGACCCGGTGGAGGAGAAGAACCTGGGCGCGCTCAAGGCCAGGGTGCTGGAGACCGGCGCGGCCTGCGGCATCGGCCTGGACGGCGACGGCGACCGCATCGGCGTGGTGGACGAGCAGGCCCGGGTGGTCCACGGCGACCGGCTCCTGGCCATCTTCGCCCGGCAGGTGCTAGCCGAGCGCCCGGGGGCGGCCATCATCGGCGACGTGAAGTGCTCGCACCTCATGTTCAACGACATCAAAAGCCACGGCGGCAGGGCCATCATGTCCGCCACGGGCCACTCGCTCATCAAGGACCGTCTGCTCCGTGAGAACGCCGCCCTGGCCGGGGAGATGAGCGGGCACATGTTCTTCGCCGACCGGTACTACGGCTTCGACGACGCGCCCTACGCCGCCCTGCGCCTGGTGGAGATCCTCTCCCGCGCGGACGAGCCGCTCTCGGCCATGCCCGGCGGCTGGCCCAGCACCTTCGTGACCCCGGAGCTGCGCGTGGACTGCCCGGAGGAGATCAAGTTCCAGGTGGCGGCGCGCGCCCGCGAGGAGTTCGCCAAGACCCACACCCTGGAGGGCGACGACGGGGCCCGGCTGGTGTTCCCGGACGGCTGGGCCCTGGTGCGCGCCTCCAACACCCAGCCCGCCCTGGTGCTGCGCTTCGAGGCCGAGAGCGAGGCCCGCCTGGCCGAGATCCGCGCCCTGGTCGAGATCCCCCTGGCGAAATGGGTGGACGAGATGGGCAAGAAGTAGGATGATGCCGGCGGGATAACGGGTTTTCGAAGACCCGCCGCTTCGGCCGGGCCGCACCAACCCCCAGACTGTTGTATGACAAGAAAGAGACTGTTGTACGCCGCCATCGCACTGTTGCTCCTGGCCGGGGGCGGCTATTACTATTTCGCCAAGGGCCGCGTGGCCGGAGAGACCAAGGTGCTGGCCACGGCCAAGGTGGAGCGCGGCGAGGTGCGCCGCGTGCTGGAGGCCACGGGCATCATCAAGGCCCAGGTGGGCGCCAGCGTCAAGATCGGCGCGCGGGCCACGGGCACCATCTCCAAGGTGTACGTGCGCGTGGGCGACCCCGTGAAAAAGGGCCAGGTCGTGGCGGAGATCGACTCCCGCGAGCTGCAGGCCCAGCGCCAGGAGGCCGCCGCCCGCGTGAAGCTGGCCGAGGCCAAGGCCCAGTTCGCGGGCAAGACCCTGCCCCGGCACGAGGCGCTGACCAAGGCCGGGCTGCAGGCCCAGGCCATCCTGGACGAGACCGAGCAGAACCACAAGGTCTCCAAGGCCGAGGCCCAGGCCGCCCGCGCCGCCCTGGCCACCCTGGACGTGCGCATCTCCTACACCAAGATAGTGAGCCCCATCGACGGCGTTGTCAGCCAGGTCACGGCCCAGGAGGGCGAGACCATCGTGGCGGGCTTGCAGGTGGCCAACCTGGTCACCGTGCTGGACCCCACGCGCCTGGAGATGTGGATCTACGTGGACGAGACCGACGTGGGCCGCGTGAAGACCGGCCTGCCCGCCGAGTTCCGCGTGGACTCCCAGCCGGACAAGGTGTTCACCGGCACGCTCGACCGCGTGTACCCCGAGCCGGAGATCCGCGACAACATCGTGTATTACAAGGCCCTGGTGGACGTGGACCGCGAGCAGGCCCTGCTGCTCCGGCCCGAGATGACCACCCAGGTGCGCGTGGTGGTGGACACCAGAAAGGACGTGCTCACCGTGCCCAACCAGGCCCTCAAGTGGGTGGGCGGCAAGCAGGTGGTCTTCGTGGTGGACCCGGCCAACCCCGGAAAGCCCAGGCAGGTGCAGCCCAAGCTGGGCCTGCCCGGCCTGGAGAGGAGCGAGGTCCTCGAGGGCCTGGCCGAGGGCGACGAGGTGGCCACGCAGATCGTGCTGGCGGGCCAGCCCAAGAGCGAGGCCAAGCCCGCCGGTTCCGGCGGCCCCCCGGGGCCCGGCGGCGGTGGCGGCGGCTCGCGTCCTGGCGGTTCGGGGGGCGGTTCGGGCGGCGGCTCGGGCGGCAAGCGGGGCGGCTAGATGACAGCCCCGGCCACAGGTCCCGTGGTGAGGATGCAGGGCATCTGCAAGGTCTACCGGCAGGTGCTGGCCCCGGAGGCCCGGCCCGGCGTGTTCGCCCGGCTGCTGGGCAAAAAGCCCCTGCCCGATGCCCATGAAAGCCCCGAAGGGGGCCAGGAAACCCCCGAAGGGGGGGGCGTTCAGGTGCTCACGGACGTGGACCTGACCATCGAGCCCGGCGAGTTCGTGGCCCTGCAGGGCACGTCCGGCTCGGGCAAGAGCACGCTGCTGCACCTCATGGGCCTCCTGGACACCCCCACCAGCGGCAGCTACCGGCTCCTGGGGCGGGACGTGGCGGGCATGAGCGACGACGAGCGCTCGGAGATGCGCAACACGGCCCTGGGCTTCGTGTTCCAGAGCTTCTACCTGGTGCCCTACGCCACGGCCCTGGAGAACGTGATGCTGCCGGGCATGTACAGCGGCCTGCCCGCCGCGGAGCTGCGCCAGCGCGCCCTGCGCCTGCTCTCCCGCGTGGGCCTTGCCGACCGCGTGAACTTCAAGCCCGCCAACCTCTCCGGCGGGCAGCAGCAGCGCGTGGCCATGGCCCGGGCGCTCTTGTGCGATCCCGGCCTCATCCTGGCCGACGAGCCCACGGGCCAGCTGGACAGCACCACCAGCGCGGAGATCATGCGCCTGTTCGCCGAGGTCAACGCCGAGGGCCGGACCATTGTGCTCGTCACCCACGACGAGAACGTGGCCCGGCAGACCCGGCGCGTCATCCGCATCGAGGACGGGCGCATCGTGGACGACCGGAGCGTGGGCGACGAAACTTCCGCGCCCCGGAGCTAGGGCCGTGGAGGCCCCCCGCGTCCTGCTGCGCTTCGCCCACCCCGAGCCCCCCAGGGGCCCAAGGCCGCGCATCCACCCCGTGTTCCTGCCCTTCGCGGGCTGCCCGCAGCGCTGCGTGTACTGCGACCAGAAGGCCCAGACAGGACAGGCCCCCGAATCCCTCGACGAGACCCTGGCCCGCGTGCGGCGCGAGGTGACGGCCCAGCAGTCCCCGGTGGAGCTGGCCTTCTACGGCGGCACCTTCACCGCCCTGCCGCCCCGGCACATGCGCCTGCTGCTGGAACTGGCCCGAGAGCTGCGCGAGGCGGGCAAGGTCACGCGGGTGCGCTGCTCCACCCGGCCCGATGCCGTGGACCCGGAACTGCTGCCGCGCCTGGCGGGCCTGGGGCTGGACCTCATCGAGCTGGGCGTGCAGACCTTTCATGGCCCGGCCCTGGAGGCCAGCCGCCGGGGCTACGACGCGGCCACGGCCCGCGCGGCCTGCGAGGCGGTGCTGGATGCCGGGCTGGCCCTGGGCATCCAGCTTCTGCCCGGCCTGCCGGGCCACGCGCCGGAGGACCTGGCCCGCGACGCCGAAATCGTGGCCGGGATCGGCCCGGAGTTCGCGCGGCTGTACCCCTGCCTGGTGGCGGAGGGCACGGAGCTGGCGGGGCTGTGGCGCGCCGGGGAGTACCGGCCCTGGCCGCTGGAGGAGACGGTGGAGGCCCTGGCCCGCGCCCTGTTGACCTTGTGGGCCGCGCGCGTGCCCGTGGGGCGCGTGGGCCTGGCCGAGGAGCCGGGGCTGGCCATCCTGGCGGGCCCGCGCCACCCGGCCCTGGGCCAGATGGTCCGCGCCCGGGCGCTGCTGCTGCACGTGCGGGCCCTGTTGCCCACGCTATCCGAAAAGCCCGCGACGCTCATGCTGCCCCTGAACCTGCGCGGCGAGGCCCTGGGCCAGGGGGGCGAGCTGGCGGCGGAATATGCGGCGCTGGGGCTTTCCGTGGGCTTCCACCTGGACTGGGACTGCGCGCTGGTTTGCGCCGGGTGACGAACCCGGCCCTGCAATTCCCCCGTTGACCGCCCCCGCCCTGATGCCCTATCCTGTCAGTCTGTCTGCGGATATCCCCCCGTTGGGGGGCTCCTTTCCGCGGCGCGCGCCCGGTGAAAACACACCAACGCCGGGCGCTCTTGCTTGCCCTCAGGGAGGATCCCCGGATGTCCAGCCAGTCCAGCTTCGAGTTCTACGGCCCCGACCTGGCCAAAATGCCGCCCCTGCGCGCCATCGCCGAGACCCTCATCCTCGACCCCCGCGTCCGCACGGTGAGCGCCGCCGAGGCCTACAAGCTGGCCTGCCAGCAGCACGACGTGGCCGTGACCGACATGCCCATCTACCCCCCCGCGGCCAAGAGGCTGGGCCTCAAGCGCGGGGCCAAGGTGCTGAACAACTGCCACGGGCGCATCGTGGGCCGCAGCGCCAATGCCCGGCGCTTCTACAACGCGTTGTCGCTGGTGGAGCAGCAGAAGGTCCTGGGCGACATCCGCGAGGCCATGTTCGACTTCCAGAAGCGCCCGCTCATCAAGGCCCACGCCATCCTCGGCCTGGACCGCGACCTGATGATCAAGGCCACCCTGGTGGGCGGCGTGGACGACGCGGTAAACATCTTCAACTGGCTGGCCAACTTCACCCCCTACGACGAACTGGCCAAGGAGTATGAGAAGAGCCCCAGGCTGCCCATCCAGGACATCCTGGTCATCGGCGACAACCTCTGGAACAACCTGGACCCCTTCTACAACAACCACGGCGGCCCGCAGCTGGCCCTGGTGGACGAGACGGCCAACGTCATCTTCAACCTGGGCATGCGCTACTTCGGCGAGCGCAAGAAGGGCACGTTGACCCTGGCCTGGACCAGCGGCATGCGCTTAGGCATGGCCGCCTGCCACGGCGGCATCAAGGAGTTGGACTTCTCCGCCTGCAAGGACGCCGCCGCCAAGAAGGTGGGCAGGCGCTCCGTGGCCTTCTTCGGCCTCTCCGGCACGGGCAAGAGCTCGCACACCAACAGCGCGGACAACGGCGGCACCCTCCCGAAAGGATTCAAGAAGGTCGTGCTGCACGACGACGCCTTCCAGATCGACTGCGAACAGAAGGTCTGCCGCGTGTGGGAGCCCACGCTGTTCGACAAGACCGACTCCCGGCCCCTGGGCCACGAGGACTGGCGCTACATCATCAGCGTCATGAACCACGGGCTCATCGAGAAGGACGGCAAGGTGCTGCCCCTGGGCCAGGACCTGCGCAACTCCAACGGGCGCGCCCTGTTCGACCGCGACCTTCTGGGCGCGTACGTGAACCGCTGCGGCTTCCCGGACACCATCTGCTGGCTCATGAAGGACTCCTGCCTGCCGCCGGTGATGCGCTTCTCCGACCCGGCCCTGGCCGTGGCCATGGGCGCAAGCCTGATGACCCGGCGCAACCGCGCGGAGAACGTGCCCGAGGAGGAGCTGCAGAAGCTCGTGTTCGTGCCCTTCGCCAATCCCTTCCGCGTGTACGAGCTGTGGCGCGACGTGCAGGCCTTCACCCGCGTGTTCACCCACGGGGCCACGGGCTACTGCTTCAACTCCGGCGGGTTCTGGAAGTCCAGCGACGTGGACCTGAGGCCCATCCCGCTCAAGACCTCGCTGACCATCCAGACCGCCATCCTGCTGAACAAGCTGGAATGGGAGGACCTGGACTTCCTGCCCGGCGCGCAGATCCCGGCGCGCAAGAGCATCGACGCGCTGCTGCCCGGGTACTACGACGCCTACGACCCCGCGCAGGTGGAAAACCGCGCCGCCTACCTGGCCACCCTGCGCGGCCGCTTCCGCCAGCGCATGATGTTCCTGCAGTCCAGCGACCTGCACGACAAGCCCAGCCTGCTGCTTTCCCTCATCAACGCCCTGGGCATCAAGGGGGCGGACGAGGAGTAGGGCGAGGAGTAGCGACTCCTGCCACCGGCCGGGGGGGCCACCAAATCGGAGGGCCCCCCGGACCCCGCGAGCTGTGCCAGAACCAAAGGGCCGCTTCCGCGCATGCGCGGAAGCGGCCCTTCTGCTTGCGGCGGGGTGCGCCTCAATGGAGCAGGGAAGGCGTAAACCCTGTCAACGGGGAAATCTTGTCCTTTTCCCGGCCAGAATTGGGGCATTTTTGTCCCGGCCCCAAAACCGATGCTATCCTTGCCGGCATTTGCGCCGGGCATGGTGCCGGGCGCGCAAGCCGAAAAGGACCCCCCATGCCCGACACTCCTCCTTCTCCGCACCTGGCCCTTGAGCGCGACGCCAAGGGCCGCATCGCCCAGCGCACCCTCGCCCTCGGCGGCACGCCCGAAATCCGGCGCTACGCCTACGATTCCGCTGGTCGCCTCAGCCGTGTCACGGATGAATCCGGAGCGCTCGTGGAAGCCTACACCTACGACCACCAGGGCCGCCGCCTTGCGGACATCCGCCCGATCTTCCATCGCAGGGGGCAGCGCGGCGAGCGGCGCTTTAGCTACGGCCCCGGGGATCGCCTGGCGGCGGCGGGAAGCGCCCAGTACGGCCACGACCGCGCGGGCTTCCGCAACCTCAAGGTCATGGGAAACGCCGAGACCTGGTACCACTACGAGCCCTCGGGCCTGCTGCTGGCGGTGGACCTGCCCGGCGGGTCCAGAATCGAGTACGCCTACGACGCGGGCGGCCTGCGCCGCGAAAAGCGGCGGGATGGCCGTCTCGTGGCCGCCTATACGTGGCTCGACCCGCTACGGCTGGCGGAATTCTTCGACGGGGCGCGGTGGTGGCGCTTTGCCTACACAGAAGGCCGCACGCCGGTGGGCGTGACCAACGGTCGGGACTCCTTCCTCATTCTTTCCGGCCACCTCGGCACGCCGGTGGCCCTTGCCACCATTGATGGGCATGTTGTACAAAAAATGCGATACGACTCGTTCGGAAACCTGCTGGAAAGCTGGGGCGGTGTCGTGGACCTGCCCCTGGGCTTCGCGGGCGGGCTCTTTGACCCGGATACCGGCCTGACCAGGTTTGTGTGGAGAGACTACGACGCCGAGACCGGGCGCTTCACGGCCCTTGATCCGCTCAGGGAGAAAGGCGGCGACACGGACTATTACGGCTACTGTGTGGATGATCCCGTGAACCGGGTGGACGTGTGGGGGTTGTTCACATTTGAGGAGCGTCCCCTTGATGGACCTTTCGGCTCACTACCCAAAATTACATCACCTGTTCTCGACAAGCTCAACCTAGAACTTAAGCATGTACAGGGCTGGTTTGACGATGGAAGCGGCGATAGCGTTGGCCGTTTCCCAAGTGGCCGTCTTCCAGACAAGAAGCACTCGCGGGATGAGTATATGCCAACGAGCGAAAGCTATCCAGACGAAATAGCCCGTGAGGCATTGCGACGCTGGCCTCAAGATACTGAAGGGCCATATTCGACTATCAGAAACAATTGCCAAGACTGGGAAGATGAAATGAGGCGCAAGATGTATGAGGTTGGCAGGGACATGAGAGGATCGTCCATGGACCCAAGGTAGGCATCAGGAAGTAGTCCAGGGGAGCGATGCGTATCCTTTGCATCGCTCCCTCTAGGAGATACCAACATGAAGTGGCATTCAGCGGCCAGGGCACGGGTCGTCATTGGTCTCGCCGTATCGTTGTTGATCACTGGAGCCCTCTCGTATTGGGTTGCGCCGCCAGAAACACGCGCATTTCTCAATCGAATAGTAAGGCGAGAAATTTACGGACCCGTGTCTGATGAGTTCCCAGTGAAACTTTGGGAGAAGGGCGCTACAGCAACCATCTCCTTCACCCCGCCGTTTACCAACGAGTATGTTGTCGCCGTCGTCTTCAAGGAAAAGGCACCGCCGTTCTTTTTTCAACCCCAGGGGACATTCCTTCTCCGCTATTACAAAGGCAAGACTCTTGTCAGGGAGTACGTCTATTCAAACAACGGACCTACTTCCCCCGATAAGCATGGCCATGCACGCATGCTTGTTCTTGATACATGTGTACTGGCTCAGGAATGGACTACAGTTCCGCACCGAATCGAGTTCACCGTTTTGGACCCCGACGTGCGACTTGAGGAATACAAAGACTCCCTTCGGGTTGTCGTGAGTGGCAGTCCTTATTGGTAGCCAGTCATGCCCTCCATGGGCAGTCCCTGCCCCTTGGCTTCGCGGGCGGGCTCTTTGACCCGGACACCGGCCTGACCAGATTCGTCTGGCGGGACTATGACGCCGAGACCGGCAGGTTCACCGCCCTGGACCCTTTGCGCGAGAAGGGCGGCGACACGGACTGGTACGGGTACTGCGTGGATGATCCGGTGAATAGGGTCGATGTGTGTGGGCTGTTTTCGTGGGGGGACATCCTCACGAAGATTCCCTCCCTGGGTTCCAAGGCCCTCCCCGCGCTTCTGAAGGGGGCGGGGAAGATTATCAAGGCCCCGCTGAACGACATGTTGTTTCCGGACTCCCTCAACGATGTGCCCCAGGAGCAGCCGGAATTCTGGGAAAAGTGGGGCAAGCCGACGGAGCCGGAAGACCTGAGGGACCGGCACTAGGCACCCTGGCATGGAGGAATAATGACGCTGAAATTTGCCGCCACCTTGGCGCTGGTTCTTGGGATCATAACGGCGCTGGAAATGCTGCTGGCCAAGCGCGGGCCGCAAACGCCGGGACAGCCCCGAGCATTCCTGCGGGGCTTGGGCTGGGGCGCAATGGGGCTTTGTGCCCTCGTTGCGGGCGGAGTCTATGCCAGCACAGGGGATGCGGCCCTCACCCTTGATGTCGGACTGGTTTTGGCCGCCGTCTGCCTTGCGGGTTGGCTCGGCGCGCTCCATCAGGTTTATCGTTGGGGCTCCAGCCGGAAGGGCCCAGACGGCAAGGCATAATCCGAGCGGACACGGCCCCGGCTGGCTTCACCGCCGGCCGGGGCCTTTTTTCGTGGTTCCAACGCCCAGGCCGGACGCTTCACCGCCCTGGTCCCTTTGCGCGAAAATGGCGGCGACCCGGACTTCTTCAGCCGCAGCGTGGCCTCGGGGCCTACTCCCCCTTCAGGATGCGCACCTCGCGCTGGGGGAAGGGGATGGCAACGCCGTTGGCCTGGAAGCTGTCCCAGATGGCCAGCAGCACGGCCCCGCGCACGTTGCCGCTGCCCTCCTGCGGGTCCTCGATCCAGAAGCCCACGGCCAGGTTGATGCTCGAATCGGCGAAGGCGGTGATCATGGCCTTGGGCGCGGGCTCGGCCAGCACGCGCGGGGTTGCGGCGGCGGCCTGTTCCATCAGGCGCATGGCCTGGCGCGGGTCGGCGTCGTAGGCCACGCCCACCTCGGCCCGGATGAGCAGGCGCGAGTTGCTGTAACTCAGGTTGATGACCTCGTTGGTGATGAGGTTCTCGTTGGGGACGAGGTAGGCTTTCCCGTCCAGGGTCTCGATGGCGGCGTAGCGGGCGTTGATCTGGGCGATGCGGCCCTGCACCCCGCCCATCTCGATGACGTCGCCGGGCTTGAGCGACTTGTCCAGCAGCAGGATGACGCCGGAGACGAGGTTGCCGAAGACCTTCTGCAGGCCGAAGCCTATTCCGACGCCCACCGCGCCGCTGAACACCGTGAGGCTGGTGAGGTCCACGCCCACGCTGCCCAGGGTGATGGTGACGGCCAGGGCGTAGAGGCCGAAGCGCGCGCCCTTGGCGAAGAGCACCTGGGCCGAGGGCGAGAGCCCGTCGGCGTGGGTGAGCTTGTCGTCGGCCATGCTGGCCAGCAGGCGCGCGGCCTGGATGAGCACGGTGAACAGGGCCAGGCCCTTGATGATGAGCAGGAGCGAGACATGGCTCTTGCCCACGGCGAAGCCCACGTCGTCGAGGAACTCCAGGGCCTGGTCCACCACGCCCAGGGCGTGCAGCACGGCCATGAGCCACACTGCCAGGGCCACCATGCGGCCCAGGAAGCGGCTCTTGATGAGCGCCCCGGCCACGTGGGCCAGCACCCAGGCCAGCGCGGCGGAGACGGCGATGGACAGCACCTGGTGCGGCAGGCGCAGGTGCCGGGCCAGGGCATCGGCCACCAGCAGCAGCGCGCCGCTGGCGCCCGCCCAGGAGCAGTGCCTGAGCTCGCGCAGCATGGGCGCGATGAGGGCGTCCGCCCGCCACCCGGTCATGGGCGGGGCCTGGCGCTCGGTGAGCTTAAGGGCGCGCACCATGCCCCAGGCGGCCAGGCACAGGGCCACGGCCACGGCGGCCTGCACCAGGGCGGCCTGGGTGGCCAGGTGCGACTGCACCCAGGCCAGGGCGCGGGTTCCCCACTCGCCCGCGTCGCCGGAGAAGACTATTTCGGCCATGGCTTGCCTCCTGGTCTATCTCGTGAACATCCAGGGCGACCCCAGGTGCAAATCTGCCCAGGCACCCAGGAACACGAACACCGCGATGACCCCGTTCAGGGTGAAGAAGGCCACGTTGACCCGGGAGAGGTCGCCGGGCTTGATGAGCTTGTGCTCCCACACCAGGATGCCGCCCACGATGAGCGACACGACCATGTACAGGATGCCCAGGCCCGCGAAGTATCCGGCCATGGGAAAGAGCAGCGCGGCGCTGGCGTGGGTCCAGGAGGAGGTGAACAGGGCCATGGGCACGCCCTGGCGCGCGGGGATGGAGAACAGGCCCTGCTGCTCGTCGAAGTCCGCGTCCTGGCAGGCGTAGAGGATGTCGAACCCGGCCACCCACAGGGCCACGGCGAAGAACAGCAGCACCGCCGGGTAGCCCAGGTGGTCGGGCCGCACGGCCAGCCACCCGGCCACCGGGGCCAGGCCCAGCACGCTGCCCAGGGCATAGTGGCAGAACTGGGTGAAGCGCTTGGTGTGGCTGTAGAAGGCGCTCCAGACCAGGGCCACGGGCGAGAGCAGCAGGCAGGTGGTGTTCAGCCCCGCGCAGGCGGTGGTGAAGATGAGCGCGCACGCCAGCAAAAAGCGCTTGGTGAAGGCCACGGAGAGCTCGCCCGAGACCAGGGGCCGGGTGCGGGTGCGCGGGTTCTGGCTGTCGATGTCCAGGTCGGCCAGGCGGTTGTAGGCCATGGCGAAGGAGCGCACGGCCACCATGGCGATGGTGAGCGGCACGAGGACGCGCCAGGAGGGCGGGGTCCAGCCCGCTCCGGGCGGCAGGAGGGTCTTCTGGGCCAGGAAGGCCCCGGTGTAGGCAAAGGGCAGGGCGAAGACCGAGTGCTCGATCTTGATCATGCGGCAGATGGCCAGGGTGTCTTTGACGAGGCTCACGGGTGCGGCTTCCGTTGGGGTTTAGTATTCGTTGACCAGCCAGGCCCCGGCCAGCAGCAGGGCCACCCCGGCCACGCGCGGCCAGGAGGTCTCGCGCACGGAGAAGCCCAGGAGGCCCCAGTGGTCCAGCAGCACCGAGGCCACCAGCGACCCGGCGATGCTCCAGGCCATGAGGGCGGTGGCGCCCATCTTGTAGGCCAGCACCACGCTGGCCAGCACGAAGCAGGCGCCCAGGCTGCCGCCGATCCAGGACCACCAGGGCGCGGCGGCCAGGGCCGAGGCGGCGGGCCAGGGGGCGCGCGTGGCCAGGATGAAGGCCAGGATGGCCAGGGTGCCCACGCAGAAGCTGGCCAGCGAGGCCATGATGGGCTCGCCCAGGGCCAGGCGCAGGCGCGCGTTGATGCCCGCCTGGATGGGCATGAGCATGCCCGCGAACAGGGCGGCCAGAAGATAGGTCAGGCGCATACGGGGGGAGTCTCCTTTACTGCTGGGCCGGAGGAGATGGGGCTGCCGGGGGGGCGGCCTCCTGCGGCGAGGCTTGCTGGGCCGGGGCGGGCTGGGCCTCGCCGTTCTGGCCGCCGGGGGCTGCGCTCTGCGCGGCGGGCGCGCCCTCTCCAGGGGCACCGGCGATGGGCGGGGCCGTGGTCTCCAGGCCGGGGGCGTCCTTCTGCTCCATGATCTCCTGGAAGTCGGCGATGGCCACGCCCCGGCGCACCATGATGCTGTGGATGAGGTTCGACCGGAAGGTGACGTACTTCTGGTCGCCCACGGCGCTGAAGCGGATGGGGTTGGGCAGCACGCTGGCCAGGCGCGCGGCCTCCATGCTGGTGAGCTGGCTGGCGGGCTTGTGGAAGTAGTGCCGCGCGGCGGCCTCGATGCCGAAGATGCCGTCGCCCCACTCGGCCACGTTGACGTACAGCTCCAGGATGCGCCGCTTGGACAGGGTGCGCTCCAGCCGCCAGGTCAGGATGGCCTCCTTGGCCTTGCGCGTCAGGCTCTTGTCGGGCGAGAGGAACAGGTTCTTGGTGAGCTGCTGGCTGATGGTGCTGGCCCCGGCGGCGAAGCGGCCCTCCTTCAGGTTCTTCTCAAAGGCCTGCTCCAGGGCCTCGTAGTCGAAGCCCTCGTGCTGGTAGAACTTGTCGTCCTCGCCGATGAGCACGGCCTTCAAAAGCAGGGGCGAGACCTGGGACAGCGGCACCCAGCGCTGGGTGATGGTCTTCTTCTTGCCTTCCTCGGCCCACCTGGCCTCGCGCCACTGCATGAAGGCGGTCTTGCCGGGGTTCTTCTTCTCCAGGGCGCCTATGTCCGGGTAGATGAAGAAGGTGCCCACGTAGGCCCCGAAGAGGGCCAGGGCCAGGGCGAGATATTTCAGGATGCGTGCGCGCACCGTGCTCCTCCGGTGGAAAGGGGGGTCGTTTGGGGCTGCCTGCTTCTACCCCCAAACGCCGCCGCCGTAAAGCCGCGCGGGGCTCAGGCCGGGGCCGGGACGGAAGGGGAGGCGGAGCTGGGGCCGGAGCTGGGGGCAACTGGCGGGGCCGGTGGAGGCGACTGGCCGGGCGTGTCCTCCGGCGGCGGGGCCAGGCGGAAGGCCAGGTCCTGGATGTCCTCCAGGTACTCGCGGCTGTTGTCCAGGTAGAAGGACAGGGCCCGGCTGAAGTTCTTGCCCACCAGGCCGTCCAGGAACAGCTGGCTGATCTCGCGCTCGCGCAGCAGCACGTACTGGCTCATGAGCAGCACGCGGCGCTCCTCCGGGCTCATGTCGCGCAGGTAGCGGGCGAACACCTCGCGGGCGCGCGGCTGGTACATCCAGAAGTACATGAGGTCCAGGGCGTTGACGATGGTGATGTTCTCCAGGCCCTTGTGCTCGTAGGAAAGGGTCAGCATGAACTGCTTGGGCTGCTCCAAGAGGGCCAGCACGTCCTCCTGGGGGAACAGGAGCTCCAGTTGCTCGAAGGTGTCGAAGACCTGGTGCAGCTTGCCCTTGTAGTCCCACAGGCGCAGCCGCAGGAACTGGGCGCGGTCGGCCAGGCCCTCGATGAGTCCGGCCACGCAGTCGCTGGCCAGCTTGGAGATCACCGCCGCCCAGGGCTCCACCAGCAGGGCGGCGTCCTGGTGGCCCATGGCCATGAGGCCCAGCACGATGGCCTCGCTGTAGACCACGGCGATGGGGATGGACAGCACCGAGCGGAAGAAGTTGCCCAGGATGGCCGCCTTGGGCAGCCCGCGCAGGATGTTGTGCCCGCTGATGTACAGCCCGTTGGCCAGGCCCATCACCGCGTAGAGCGCGATCTGGTTTGTGGCCACGGTGATGCCCAGGCCCTTGTTCAGGAACATGGTCTTGACCAGGAAGTCGAGCAGCGGCACGGAGAAGCCGGTGTACAGCAGGGAGTCGGCCAGGCGGTTCCAGCTCACCAGGTCGTTCCAGCGCACCAGGGAGCTTCGCTCCACCCCGCCGCTGCCCATGACCATCTGGATGACGTTGCGCACGCCCGTGATGCCGAACCACAGGAACGCGCCCAGATACGCCAGCACCCACCAGTCCTTGGTGAGGCTGAAGGTGAGCATGGCCGGGATGAAGCCGGTGAGTACCTTCACGGCGATCTTGATGGGGGTGCTCAGGTAGCGCGGGTGCAGCAGGGTCTTCTGCTCCGGCTTCGGCGGCGGGGCCAGGTCCAGGCCGGTCTCGGGCCCGTGCTCGTGCTGCACGCCGCCCATGAGCGCGATGTTGCCGGGGGTGCCGGGGGTGTGCTTGAAGCGCTCCACCCACCAGCTGACGCTCTTTCTGCGCACCAGCGGGGCCAAGAGGGGAATCTCGCGCACCAGGGCGTGCAGGCGGGTCAGGTCCGGCTCGCGGTCGTCGTCGGGCAGCTCGGCCACCTGGCGCAGGGCCTTCACGTCGATGTGCAACAGCTTCTGGCTGGCGCCGGGCTGGCGGGCCAGCTCGCGCCGCGCGCGCTTCGGCAGGGTGTCCACCACCACAAGGCCCATGCCGTACAGGCGGCTGGACTGGCCCGTGGAGTCCGTGCCGATGGCCGTGCCCAGGGGCTTCTTGCGGTAGAAGGACTGCAGCGCGGAGATGTCGTAGAGGATCTCCTCGAGCTTCTCGCGCCGGGCGCGGGTGGGCACGGTCTGGATGATGGCCCGGATCTGGCGCTTGATCTGCACCACGTTGGCGGTGTTCAGCGCCTCCTGCAGGGCCACGATGCGCGGAAGGTCGATCTCGCGCCCCAGGGCGCGGTCCTTCATGTTCACCACTTCCAGGTGGGTTATGGCGCCCTTGCAGTCGTAGAGCACCTCCAGCACGTCCTCCACGCGCATGTTGCCCAGGCTCAAGGTCAGCCGCCCGGCGGCGTGGATGGCCAGGATGCGCTGGCAGATCTCCTGGGGCGCGAGCTCCAGCAGGGCGGGCACGTCCGGGCCGGAGCGCGGGATGTTCGGGTCGGGGATGCCGGGGTTCTTGTCCGGCTTGAGGAAGCGCTCGATGATGGCGTCGGTGTCCAGGTTCTTGTAGCGCGAAAGCTGCTGGCGGATCTCCGCCTGCTCCGGGGGGCTCGCGGTCTCGAACTCGTGGCGCAGGAAGGCCGCCTGCTTCTGCATCTGGGGCAAAAGCTTGTCGTGGATGAACTTGCCCAGGTGCTCCAGGGAGGCCTGGCCCGCGCCCACGAAGCGGCTGAACTCCGCCGGGACAAGGGGGGCGATGTCCAGGCCCAATTCGCGGGAGAGCACCACCCGGTGCGTGGCGTTGAAGGCCGCGAAGGCCTCGCCCACGTAGCGCTGGTGGTACAGCGTCACCTGCCGGGACTCGTCGAAGAACTCCCTGGTGGCGGGCAGGTCCAGAAAGTCCAGGAACTCCGCCGTGGAGCCGAAGCCGCCGGGGATCCAGATGAGCTTGAGGAAGCGGCCCCGGAAGCGCGGGGTCAGCTCGATGCCGATGCGCACCTTGACGCCCATGGTGTGCGCGGCCTCCAAAAGCTCGGCCGCCACCTCGCGCGGGACGTGGTTGTAGTAGATCACGGTGAGGATCTTGATGCCCTTGATCCAGGCGTCCATGACCAGGTGCGTGCTGGACTTGCGGCCCTTGGTGTTGGCGTCGTGCACGTGGTGGTCAAAGGCGATCTGGCTGCCGTCCTCGGGCATTTCCAGCAGGTGGTAGCGCGCCAGGTGGCGGCGGATGACCCTGGGCTTGCCGGAGCAGGCCTCGCGGAAGTCGTGGGCCAGCATGAGCTGGGCCTGCTCGTCGCCCCGGGCGCGCACCATCTCCTTCATCAGCTGCACCAGCACCCGGGCGGTGTTGTGGCGCAGGTCCGTCTCGGAGGTGGTCAGCACCTCCTCGCGCAGGCCGCGCAGGGCCGAGAGCCGGTCCTCGGCCTTGCCCGTCTCCAGCGAGCCCAGGAGGTGCACCACGGCGTAGGCGATGCGCAGGCCGCGCGTGGCGGCCATCTCCTTCACGCCGTGGGGGTGCATGTAGGGGGCCAGGAGTTTTTTGTAGGCCGGGGCGTCCTCGCGCTCCACCACGTCGGCGACGATGCGCAAGAGGTCGTAATCCTTGCGGTCGAAGTACAGGCGGCTCTTCTCGCGCAGGGCGTGCTGCTCCCGCTGCCGCACGCGCAGCACCTCGGCCTCCGGCCCGGTCAGCATGGTCATGGCCCCTCTTTGTCCGGATTGGTTCGCCCGGCGCGCCCCCGCGCCTTCGTGACTGTTTTCACAATCGGCACCGTCACGAAAAAAGTCAAGGGCCCGGGGGGATTTTCCGGTATCGGATCAGGCTTTGGGGGGCTGCGCGGCCTGGGGCGCGGGCCGGTTGGCCAGGTACACACCGCTGATGACCATGCCGCCGCCCAGCATGAGCGAGAGGTCCAGGCTCTCGCCCAGGATGACGGAGGAGAGCACGGCCGCGAACACCGGCACCAGGTTGATGAACACGCTGGCCCGGGCAGCGCCGATGGCCAGGATGCCGTCGTAGTACCAGGTGTAGGCCAGGCCCGTGGCCGCCACGCCCAGGTAGGCCAGGTTGGCCCAGACCACCGGCCCGGCCCCGGCGGCCTCCGCCGGCATGCCCTGGGCCACGGCGGCGGGCAGCAGGAACGCCGTGCCCAGGATGCACGACCAGGTGACGGCGGACAGGGCGCTGACCTGGCGCATGATGCGCGCCCCGCCCAGGGAGTAGGCCGCCCAGAACACCACGCAGCACAGGATGAACACCTCGCCCAGGCCCAGGCCGCCGCGCAGCAGGGCGGCGGGGTCGCCGTGGGAGAGGATCACCGCCACGCCGAAAAGCGACAGGGCGA
Source organism: uncultured Desulfocurvus sp. (assembly GCA_964502805.1). Lineage (GTDB taxonomy): Bacteria > Desulfobacterota > Desulfovibrionia > Desulfovibrionales > Desulfovibrionaceae > Humidesulfovibrio. Next base: position 88,148 of record CAZCYB010000005.1, on the reverse strand, counting down.
TGCCCAGGGCCTTCAGCGCCGTGATGGGCGCGCGCAGCACCAGGGCCGAGTACAGGGCCACGGTGGAGGGCACGCAGGCCACGATGAGCGCGGCGCGGCCCGCCTGGATGTGCGCCAGGCCGGAGAAGAAGAAGTAGTTGTAGCCGAACACGCCCGTGAGCGCCAGGAACAGCACGCCCTTCCACTGGGCCTTGGGGAACCTGGGCCAGCGCCCCTCCGCCCGGCAGGAGTAGAAGTACAGGAACACCGAGGCGAGGAAGAAGCGCAGGAAGGCCGCCGAGAAGGGGTGCAGGGCCTGGGCCAGCACGCGGCCCGAGACCCAGGTGCCGCCCCACAGGGCCATGGAGAGCACCAGCTTGGCGTAGACTCCGAGCATCAGGCCCCCGCCTCTTCCGCTTCCGGCCCGGGAACGAGCGCGGCGGCGCGCACGGGCGAGCCGTCCAGCCCCAGGATGGGCAGGCAGAGGAAGGTGAAGCCGTCCTGGGGCAGGTCCGCCAGGCCGCGCAGGTTCTCCACGATGACCAGCCCGGCGCCCAGCAGGGCGCGGTGCGCGGGCAGGCCGCCCTGCTCCGGCTTCGTCGGCGCGTCCGGGGTGTCGGCGCTGCCGCAGTCCAGGCCTATGCCCGACAGGCCCGGCCCCATGGCGCGGAAGGCCGCCAGCAGCCTTGCCGCGCCCTCGGTGAGGCCGCCGGAGGCGTAGTAGCGCTCCGGCTCGGGCCACAGGGCCTCGATGCCGGTCATGAGCAACAGGAAGGCCGGGCCTTCCGCCCCTTCCGAAATGGCGGGCAGCAGCGGGGCCAGGTCGGCCTCGGTGACGGGTCCGAAGGGGGCTGCGGCGCGCTGGCGCAGGTCCAGCACCGCGCCCGGCCCGGCGAAGCGGGTCAGCGGCAGCTCGGCCAGGGTGGCCCCGCCCGGCAGCACGTGGGCCGGGGCGTCCATGTGCGTGCCGCTGTGCGCGGGCAGGCTGGCCCGGTGCGAGAGCCAGCCGTGGGTCTCGATGGAGCCCATGCGCTCCAGGGCCATGGGCGGGTCGCCGGGGTACATGGGCATGCCCGGGGCCACGGGCCAGGAGAGGTCCACCAGATGACAGGCACTGGGGCGACAGGAGTCGGGGCGGGAGGAGTGCGCGCGCATGTCCGGGGTCTTACGCCCGCCCGGTGCGGGAATCAAGCGGCGCGGGGCCTTGCGGGCGATTGCCCGCGCCGGGCGCGGGGTGCTGCCGCCGCCACCCAAAACCCCGCCCAGACTGCGGACTGGCGTTCTCGCGAAAGGCTCGGGGCCCGGCCTAGGCGGCCTTCTTCTTTTTCGGGGCCGGGGCGTCCTCCGCGGCCTTCTTCTTCGCCTTCTTTTCGGGCGCGGGCTTGGCCTGTTTCTTGGCCTTCTTGGCGGGCTCGGCCTGGGCCTGCTTCTTCTTTTTGGCCGGGGCCGGGTCGTCCTCGTCCGCCGTCTGCTTCTTGGATTTCTTGGACTTCTTCCTGGGGGGCGGCGGCGGGTCGTCGTCGAAGTCGGCGTCCTGCTCGTCGGTCTCCGGGGCCTTTTTCAGCGCCGTCATGCCGCGCATGGCCGTGAGGTTCCGCGGGAAGATGTTGAGCGAGCGGGTGAACAGCATCTGGGCCTGGTCCGGCTTGCCCTGCTGGAACAGGGCCCAGCCCATGCCGCCCAGGGGCGCGGCGTAGCCCGTCTCCGGGTGGTAGGTGCGCAGCCAGTCGAAGGCGTGCAGGGCCTTGGCGGATTTCTTCTGGTGGAAGGCGCTCCAGCCCAGCTTGTCCATGAGGTGGCTCCACTTGTCCCAGGAGCGGCTGGTGAGCGGGGCCCGGGGCATGAGCTTGTCGAAGCAGCTCTCGGCCAGGGCCCAGTCGGCCTGGAGGTAGGCCGTGGCGCCCAGCCCGAACAGGGCCTCCAGGTTGCCGGGGTCGCGGCCCAGGATGCGCTCGAACCCGGCGCGGGCGGCGGGCAGGTTCAGGGCGTAGAGCTGGCTCCAGGTCAGGTCGCCCGCCAGGGCGCTCAGCTCGCTGTGGCGCGCCAGGAAGCCCGAGAGCTCCTGCTCGTCCAGGTAGGCCGGGTCCAGGTTCATGCCCGCCAGAAGCTCCTCGCGCGCCAGGCGCGGCTCGCCCTGGGCCATGAGGGTGAAGGCCAGGCCGTAGCGCGGCGCGGCCAGGCTGGAGTCCAGGGCCACGGCGCGGCGGAAGTCGGTGGCGGCGTCGGCGAGCCTGCCCTCGGCCAGGGCGGCGAAGCCCGAGGCGCTCATGCGGTCCAGGCGCTCCTGGCGGCTCTTGGGCGCGCTGGCGTGGGTGCGCGCGGCGTCCTGCTCGCGGCCCTGCCGGGCCTGCAGCAGGGTCAGGGCGCGCCAGGCCAGGGCGTTGGTGGAATCCAGGCGCACGGCGTCCTTCAGGTGCGGCTCGGCCAGGTCCAGGTACCCGCGCGAGAGCAGGGCCAGGCCGTCGCCCAGGTGCGCGTCGGCGTCGTCCTTGTTCACGGTGATGAGGGTCTGGAACAGGGCGTGGGCCTTGTCCTCCTGCCCGGCCCAGAAGCTGGCCCAGGCCAGGGCGCGGCGGCCAGGGCGGCTGTTGGGGTTCAGGCGCAGGTATTCTTCCAGGTAGGGCGCGGCGGCGGTGGGGTAAAGCTTGCGGGCGTAGGCCTCGCCCATCTCCAGGAACAGCTCGGAGTACTCCGGGCGGGAGCGCATGAGCTCCAGCACCTCGGGCGTGGCCGCGAAGTCCGGGTTCAGGTAGATGGCCTCGGCCAGGCGCTGGGCGGCCTTGTCCGGCTGGTTCAGCTTGGCCAGGGTGATGCCCATGCCGTAGGGCGCGGCGGGCAGCGAGGGGTTGATGCGCCGGGCCTCGGTGAAGGCCTTGAGGGCGTCCTCGTGCTGGCCCAGGCGCAGGCGCGCCCAGCCCAGGCCGTTCCAGGCGGCCACGGAGCGCTTCTGCTGCGTGGCCAGGCGGAAATATTCGGCCGCCGCCGCGTCGTACTGGGCCTGGTCGAAAAGGATCTTGGCCACGGCCATGCGGCTGTCCACGTAGTCCGGCCGGGCGGAGAGCGCGGCCCGGAAGTGCTCCAGGGCCTTTTGCGCATTGCCCGCAGCCAGCTCCAGGTGGCCCAGGGTGTTCAGCGCCAGGGCGTTCTTGCGGTCCGCCGCCAGGGCCTTGCCCAGGATCTCGCGGGCCTCGTCGGTCCTGCCCAGCACCAGGGCGGCGGCGCCCACCCCGGCCAGGGGCTCGGCGGTGTCGGCCTTGACCTGGGCGGCCTCGGTGAAGGCCTGCCAGGCCTGCAGGCCCTGGCCCACGCGCAGGTGGCTCCAGCCCAGGCCCATGAGGCAGGCGTAGTCGCGGGCGTCCACGTCGTCCAGGTAGCCGGAAAGCTTGGACAGGGCCTCCATGTATTCGGCGCGGTGGAAGTAGGCCAGGCCCCAGTCGCGCAGCAGGGGCCGCAGCTCCTGGTCCTCGGCCACCCTGCGGCCCAGGGGCTCGGCCATGGCCGGATCCTGGGCCACCAGCTTCTTCAGCACCGGCGCGGCCTGGGCGGCGCGGCCCTGGGCCAGCAGCACCCGGGCCTGGCCCAGCAGCCCCTCGGACTGGTAGTGCCTGCCGCCGGAAAGCTCGTCGTACAGGGCCAGGGCCTTGGGCAGGTTGCCGCCCTGCTCCAGCAGCCGCGCGGTCTTGAGGCGGGCCAGCTCGTCGCGCGGGGCGTCGCCGGGGAAGCGCGAGGCCCTGCGGGGCACCATCTCCCAGGCGGCCACGGCCAGCTTGGCCTCGCCGGTCTGGGCGCGGGCGTCTCCCAGGGCCAGGAACAGCTCCTTGGGCGAGGCCAGCACGTCCGGCCCCTTGGCCGCCTCCTCCAGCAGGCGCGCGGCCGCCTGGGGCTTGCCCCGGCCCAGGGCGATGAGCCGCTGGCCCAGGCGGGCGTCGGCGGGCACGGACTCGGCCAGCATGTCCGGCAGGGCGGGCTTGCCGTTGGCCGTGGCGGAGGCGTTCAGGGCCTCGGTCAAAAGCTCCACGGCCTGGGAGGTCTTGCCCCGGGCAAAGGCCGCCCAGCCCAGGCCCAGGGTGCCCACGGGCCGGGTGGAGGGTCCGCGCCCGGCCTCGGGCTCCGGGGCGCGGCGGGCCAGGGCGAACTGCTCCTCGGCGTCGGCCAGCTGGTTGCGGCGCAGCAGGGTGAAGCCCAGCACGGCGCGCACGTGGCCTTCCTCCGGTGAGGTCGGGGCGGGCGGCGGCGGGGGCGCGGGCGGGGCGCCCGGGGCCGGGGCGGCGGGCACGGGCGGGGGCGCGGGCAGGGCCGCGCGCAGCACACGCTCGGCATCCTGGTACTTGCCCTGGCGGTACAGCTCCAGGCCCTGCACGTAGGGCGAGTCCGCCAGGGCCGGGGCCGGGGCGCACAGGCCCAGGGCCAGGGCGAACACCAGCGCCAATGCTGGCGCAAGGGTCCGGAATATCGAGGCAAAGGGGGCGCGCATGGGGCACTCCTTGAGGACGGGCATGGCTGGCCTGGGCCCCGGCGGGGCCACGGCCTGGGGGGCACTATGCCCCAAGGGGCGCGGCTTCGTCCACAGTCTTGAGCCCTTGCGCGCGGCGGCGGGCTAAATCTGCGTACCCGGCGCGGCGGTGGCGGGCGGCGCGGGCTTCCTGTCCGGCGCCTTTTCCTGTCCCTTGTCCGGCCCCTTGTCCGGCCCCTTGTCTTGCGCGGGCGGCCGCACCAGGGACTCGTCCAGCTCCCGGCTCAGGCGGTCCAGGGTCTGGCGCGTCATGTCCACGAAGCCCTTGAGGGACTCCTTGAGGGCCTGGCGCGGGGACTTGTGCTGCTCCTGGCCGGGCTGGCCGGATTTTTCGGGCGCTGGCCCCCTGTCCGCCGGGGGTTCCTCCAGGCCGCGGCGCAGGCCCTCCAGCTCCTGGCGCAGGGCGCGCACCTCCCCGGCCAGGCGCTCGCGCTCGGCCCTGTCCTCGCGTTCCAGCCTTTCCACCCGGGCGCGCAGGGCCTCCTCCTCGGCGCGGTTGTCCGGCCCCGGGCCGGAGCACGCGGCCAGGGAAAGCGCCAGGGCCAGGCAAAGGCCCAGGCCAAGGCCCAGGGAAAGGATCGGGGGCAGCGGGCCGCGCATGGCCTAGGCCCTGGAGAGGTCCATGTCCGGGCGGAACTCGCCGGAGGTCTCCTTGACCAGGGCCTGCCCGGCGATGACGCAGCCGCGCACCGGGTCGAAGGTCAGGGTGGGGCCGCCGTGGAGCTCCCAGCCCTGGTTCAGGGCCTCGCTCACGCGGAGGCAGAATTTCGTGTCGTCCGGGCCGGTGAAGTAGCGGTACAGCTTCATGGGCGGTCACTCCTTGGTCGCGTTCACGGGCACGCGGGCCACGATGCGGTCGTAGTAGACCTGGTTCTTCTCCAGCAGAATGGGCCTGCGGCGGGTCTCGTTCAGCCTGGTGACCATGAGGTTCAGCCGCTGCATCTGCCGGTAGCGCTCGGCCTCGTCGGTCATGGCGGACAGAAGCTCCATGGCGTTGTTGATCTCGCGTTCGGCCTCCAGCTCCGGGGGCAGGCAGCCGGCGTTCTTCAGCACGCGCCAGGCCATGCGCAGTTCCTCGGGCACGTGGGCGTCGTCGTCCAGGTTGAGCGGCCTGCCCGCGCCGGGCAGGGCGTCGAACTCCCCGCGCTCCTGGGCGGCCCGGATGCGCTCCTCGGCGATGGCCTCTATGAATGCCAGGGACAGGCTCATGGCCGGATGGTGCTTCGGGCCCCGGAGAATGTCAATATTTCGCGGCCCGGGTCTTTACAACGCGCGCGCGATGCTTACCTTGTTTCGTACAAGGGACCAGACGAGGCCCGGAAGCCAGGATCCGAAAGGGCGGGCGGGACCGGGAGGGGGCCGAGAGGCCGGTGGTCCCAGGAACATATGACCGGCAACGCAAACGGAGGGTAGCAGCACCAATGTGCGTCAGACTGAAAATATGGCGGATTGAGCCGCCCCTCGCACCAAAACAGAAGATGTGCGCCGCGTAAAACGCTCCTGAGTCCCAGCCAAGCACGGACCGGAGACCGCCGGGTGAACCGGCCAGCGGCGCACAAATCTTTTCTTTTTCCCATTCCCGCGAGCAAGGAGCAGCCCCCCGTCCATGGCACCCTGGTACATCGCCGTCCTCATGGGCCTCGTGGAAGGCCTCACCGAATTCCTGCCCGTCTCCAGCACCGGCCACCTCATCCTGGCCGGGCACCTGCTGGACTTCACCGGCCCCAAGGCCGACACCTTCGAGATAGCCATCCAGCTGGGCGCCATCCTCTCCGTGGTGGTGCTCTACCGCCAGCGCTTCACCGGCCTTTTGCGGGCCGATGCCACCCGGCCCTTCTCCGGCCCGCGCGGCGTGCTGCTGCTGTTTCTCACCAGCCTGCCCGCCCTGGGCCTGGGCTTCGTGGCCCACCGGGCCATCAAGGACCACCTCTTCGGCCCCAGGACCGTGGCCCTGGCGCTTTTCGCCGGGGCGCTCATGCTGCTGTACACGGAGTGGCGCGCCAAGCGCGCCCGCCGGGCCACCCAGGCCGCCACCCTGGACGCCCTGACCCCGCGCCTGGCCCTGGGCATAGGCCTGTTCCAGTGCCTGTCGCTGTGGCCGGGCTTTTCCCGCGCCGGGGCCACCATCATGGGCGGCATGCTCCTGGGCGTGGACCGCAAGACCGCCGCCGAATACTCCTTCCTGGCCGCCGTGCCGGTGATGTGCGCCGCCGTGGGCTACGACCTTTTGAAGAGCTGGCGGCTGTTCGAGGCCGGGGACTTCTCCTTCCTGGCCATCGGGTTCGTGGCCTCCTTCGTGTTCGGCTGGGCGGCGGTGAAGGGCTTCATCACGCTTTTGCAGACCATGACGCTCAAGCCCTTCGCCTGGTACCGGCTGGCGCTCGCCCCCATCGTCTGGCTGTTCTGGCCCGCGTAGGGCCGCCTTCCCCGTTCGGAGTCCCGCCCTTGCTTTTTGCCCGGCAACTTTGTATGCTGCGCTATTCGGCGAATAGCGCCCGTATTTCCGGGGCCTTCGCCTTTCGTTATTTTTAGGAGGATTCCATGACCCGCAAAGACCGCACCGAAGGCATCTACAGCCGCCGCGAGGTGCTCGACGATTCCGAGCGCCGCCAATATTACCAGCTCCAGCTGAAGGACCTGCTTTCCTACGCCTACCGCTACTCCGAGGACGTGAAGAAGCGCTTCGACCGCGCCCAGTTCAACGTGGACAAGTTCAAGGCCCTGGCCGACCTGAAGCACATCCCCATCCTGAAAAAGAAGGAACTCATCTTCCTGCAGAGCATGGGCCCGCGCCTGGGCGGCCTGTTGACCAAGGACCTGGGCGAGCTTCGCCGCGTGTTCCTCTCCCCCGGGCCCATCTTCGACCCCGAGGACCGCATGGACGACTACTGGGGCTGGACCGAGGGCTTCTACGCCGTTGGCTTCCGCCCCGGCGACGTGGCCCAGATCACCCTGCCCTACCACATGGCCCCCGCCGGCCTCATGTTCGAGGAGCCGCTGAAGAACCTGGGCTGCGCGGTGATTCCCGCCGGTCCGGGCAACACCGCCAGCCAGCTGGACATCATGCAGAAGCTGCGCGTCACCGGCTACATCGGCACGCCCAGCTACCTGCTGCACCTGGCGCAGAAGGCCGAGGAGATCGGCCTCTCCCTGCGCAAGGACCTGTTCCTGGAGGTGGCCTTCGTCACCGGCGAAAAGTTCTCCGAGAAGATGCGCACCCAGCTGGAGAAGAAGTTCGACTGCGTGATGCGCCAGGGCTACGGCACCGCGGACGTGGGCTGCATCGGCTACGAGTGCTTCCACAAGTGCGGCCTGCACCTGAGCAACCGCGCCTTCGTGGAGATCTGCCACCCGGACACCGGCATTCCGCTGAAGGACGGCGAGGTGGGCGAGATCGTGGTCACGGCCTTCAACAAGACCTACCCGCTCATCCGCCTGGCCACCGGCGACCTGGGCTACATCGACCGCGCGCCCTGCCAGTGCGGCCGCACCAGCCCGCGCCTGGGCAACATCGTGGGCCGCGTGGACACCACCGCCCGCATCAAGGGCATGTTCGTGTACCCGCACCAGGTGGAGCAGGTCATGGCCAAGTTCGAGGAGATCAAGCGCTGGCAGATCGAGGTCACCAACCCCGGCGGCATCGACGAGATGGTGCTGTCCATCGAGTCCGGCGCCTTCAAGCGCGAGGAGGAGCTGCTGCACACCTTCCGCGAGAAGATCAAGCTGCGCCCCACGCTGAAGATCCTGGCCCCCGGCACCCTGCCCCCGCAGATCCGGCCCATCGAGGACAAGCGCAACTGGGACTAGCCCCGCGCCCTTGCCCCGTACTGGAGGCTTCATGCCTGCTTCCGACACCGCCCGCGCCCTGGTCCCTGCCCAAAGCAGGGGCCGGGGCGCGCCCCTTTCGGCCCCGCTGCCGCTGCTGTTGCTGGCCCTGCTGGCCCTCTCGGCCTGCGCCCGGCCCGCGCCCACCCACGAGAAGATGGCCGTGAGCTTCCTGCCCGCCCCGGGCGAGCTCATGACCGACCAGGGCGACCGCCTGGACGCCGAGGGCCTGCGCAAACGCGCCGCTTCCGCCGCCTACATCCTGGTGGGCGAGAGCCACGGCAACGCCTGCGACCACCTGAACCAGGCCCGGGTCATCACGCTGCTGGCCCATGGGGAACAGAAGCCTGTGGTGGGGCTGGAGATGTCCAACCCGGCCCTGAACCCCGTGCTGGCGGACTTTTCCGCCGGAAAGTTCCCCGCCGAGGAGCTGGAGAAGCGCCTGGACTGGGCCGCCAACTGGGGCCACCCCTTCGAGCGCTACCTGCCCGTGTTCCGGACCATCGGGGAGTGGAAGCTCCCGGCCTACGGCCTCAACGTGCCCCCCGGGGTCATCCGCAGGCTGTCCAAGGCCGCGCAGGAGCACAGCCCGGCGGACGGCAAGGACCCCGTGGCCTCCCTCAGCCCCGAGGACCGCGCCCGGCTCCCGAAGCAGATCATCGGCCCGGCCCCGGCCCAGGAGGCCTTCCTGCGCGAGGTCATGGGCGGTCATCCCCAGGGCAGGAACGTGGACGACCCGCGCCAGGTGGCCCGCTTCCAGCTCATCCAGAGCGTGTGGGACAGCGCCATGGCCGAGCAGGCCGTGGCCGCCCGGCGCGCCACCAAGCGCCCGGTGGTCGTGCTGGCCGGAACGGCCCACGTGGAGGGCGGGCTGGGCATCGCCCGGCGCATCGCCGCCAACGACCCCGGCGCGGAGATCCTGCTTATTTCGCCCTGGCGGGGCCTGGACTTCGAGCCCTCTGACGCGCACGTGCGCGCCTACTGCCCGGAGCGCTTCGACAGCCGCATGGGCATGACCCTGGAGTCCCGCCCCAAGGGCGAGGGCTTCGAGTATCTGGTCACCGAGGTGCGCCGCGAGTCCCGCGCCGACCTGGCGGGCCTGCGGCCCGGCGACGTCGTCGTGCGCGCCGGGGGCTACCGCGTGCGCTCGCTGAACGCCCTGCACCTGGCGGGCAGCGACGCCTTCAAGGCCAAGGCCCCGCTGGTCCTGGAGGTGCTGCGCGGCGACGAGCGCCTCACCGTGGACCTGGGCCAGCTCGGGGTGCGCTAGCCATGCCGGAGCTGCCGGAGGTCGAGACCATCGCCCGGGGCCTGGCCCCGGAGGTGGAGGGCCGCGTCATCGAGTCCGTGGACGCGCCGGACCCCGTGGCCCTGCACCCGGAGCCGCAGGCCTTCCGCGCCCTGGTCACGGGCCGGAGCATCGCCCGCGTGGGCCGACGGGCCAAGCTTTTGCTGCTGTTCCTGAACGACGAAGGTAAAGAGGACGACGCTGGCAATGAGGGCGGCGTGGTGGCCATCCACCTGCGCATGACCGGGCGCGTCATGGCCTACCAGCCCGGCCAGACGCCGGAGAAACCCCGCGCCATCCTGAACCTCTCCGGCCCTCCGTCCGGGGGCGTCCGCCTGTGCTTCGCCGACCTGCGGCGCTTCGGGTCCATGCACGCCTTCGCCCCGGGCCAAATCGAGTCCTGGCCCTTCTACCGCGACCTGGGGCCGGAGCCGCTGACCCTCTCGGCCTCCGACTTCCGCGCGCGCATCGCCGGAAGCCGCTCGCGCATCAAGGCCCTGCTGCTGGACCAGCATGTCATCGCGGGCATAGGCAACATCTACGCCGACGAGGCCCTGTTCCGCGCGGGCATACGGCCCGATGCCCCGGCCAACCGCCTCACCCCCGCCCAGCTCACCAAGCTCCACGCCGCCATCCAGGCCGTGCTGGCCCAGGCCATCGCCGAGAACGGCAGCTCCATCCGCGACTACCGCACCGCCCACGGCGACGCCGGGGCGTTCCAGAACAGCTTCCGCGCCTATGGCCGCGCGGGCCAGCCCTGCACCGCCTGCGGCAGGCCCATGACCGCCATCAAGGTCGCCGGGCGCACCAGCACCTTCTGCGAGACGTGCCAGAAGTAGGGGGAGTGGATGAGTCAGGGGCTCCGCCCCTGCACCCCGCCGGGGGCTCCGCGCCCCCGGCCCCCGCGATATGGCCTCAGATGCGAAGGGCCTCTTCAGCGCATGCGCTGAAGAGGCCCTTCGCCTTGGCCCCCGGTCGGCCGCCTGGAATCGCTCCCGCCCTCCCCGATCACGTCACCCTATCCCCACAGCCAGTAGCCCAGCGTCACCAGCGCGATGCTCACCGCGCGCAGGGCCTGGTTGGAGACGATGAGGTTCAGCGCCAGGGCGGGCTTGAAGATGCCCGCGTAGTACGGGAACTGGTGGCGCACGGCGCGCACCGGCGAGGACAGGATGTTGCCCACCAGAAGCGCCAGCACCAGCTCCTTGGTGGTCAGCCCGCCGGTCTGCACCAGGGCTCCGGCGGCGGCATAGCCCGCGGTGGTCTCCGCGGCCATGTGGAAGCCGATGATGCCCATGGCCTGCGGCGGCAGCCAGGAGAGGAAGGCCACGTTCTCGGCCATCCAGGCCTCCATGGCGTCGAACACGCCCCAGCGCTTGAGGAAGAAGAAGGCCACGTACACCGGGATGGTGTAGAACACCATGCGCGGCAGGCGGCGCTTGAAGCGCTTCCAGGTCTTGTCCAGGGCGGCGGGCCAGTCCCACCTGGTGGGCTGGTCGGCCAGGCGGCAGACCACGCAGCCCTCGGGCAGCGGCGGCAGGGTCAGCCGCCCCAGCGCCACGATGCCCAGGGTGCGCAGCAGGGCGGCCAGGATGGTCAGGCTGACGTAGAGCCCGGCGGCCGGGCCGATGAACGGCGCGGCGATGAAGAACAGCGTGGGCAGGTGCAGAAAGTACGTGGGCAGGCTGTTGAACAGGTTGGAGAGCATGACCTCGCGCTTGGTGATCTCGCCCTTTTCATAGGCCTCGGAGAGCATGGCGTTGGCTGCGGCGCCGGAGAAGAACGCCAGGGAGAAGCTGGCCCCGGCCACGTCCTTGAGCCGCCCCAGGCTCACCAGGGGCTGGGCGATCTTGGCCACGGCGCGCGTCCAGTTCAGCGCCTCGATGAGCGTGCCGATGAACAGGCCGATGCTCACGGAGAGGAGCAGCCGCGCCAGGGGCACGGCCAGCCCGCTCCACAGCGCGGCAAGGGTCAGGGTATCCGAGGGTGCGTGGACCAAGGCCTAGGCGTCCCCGTATTCCTTCCAGGCGTTGAACTCGCCCAGTTCCTCCGGGGCCATGCGCCGGGTGTGGGCCTCGGCGGGGAAGGCGCCCTCGCGCACCTCCTCGCAGTAGGCGGCCAGGGCCTCGCGCGCCGGGGTCCAGAGGTCGGCGTACTGCTTCACGAAGCTGGGCTTGAGGCCCGGGCACAGGCCCAGGATGTCGTGGAACACCAGCACCTGGCCGTCGCAGTGCGGCCCGGCGCCGATGCCGATGGTGGGAATGTCCACCTCCTCGGTGATGCGCTGGGCCACCTCGGCGGGCACGGCCTCCAGCACAATGGCGAAGCACCCGGCCCCGGCCAGGGCCTTGGCCTCGTCCACCAGCTTGCGCGCGGCGCGGGCGGTGCGGCCCTGGGCCTTGAACCCGCCCAGGCGCGCCACCTGCTGCGGGGTCAGCCCGATGTGCCCCATGACCGGAATCCCGGCGGCCAGCATGGCTTCGATTTGCGGCACGAACTCGGCCCCGCCCTCGACCTTGACGGCGCGGGCCCCGGCCTGCTGCAGAAAGCGCCCGGCGTTGGCCACGGCGTCGGCCACGCTTGTCTGGTAGGAGAGAAACGGCATGTCCGCCACCACCAGGGCCTGCTTCACGGCGCGGGCCACGGCCCTGGTGTGGTGCACCATGTCGTCCATGGTCACGCCCAGGGTGTCCGGCAGGCCCAGGCAGACCATGCCCAGGCTGTCGCCCACGAGCACGACGTCGGCCCCGGCCTCGTCGGCCAGGCGCCCGGTGGGAAAGTCGTAGGCCGTGAGCACGGCGAGCTTCGTCAGGCCCTTGGCGGCCTGGATGTCCGGCGCGGTGAGCTGGCGCTTGGCTTTGGGCGTGGGGTGGGCGCTCATGATGTTCTCCTCGGCTGCGAATGGGGCGGACGGCAGAGGGCGGGTCCGCAGCCTGGGCAATTAGCCCCGGCGCGGGCGAGCGTCAAGGGGCGTGCGAAGTGTCACATGGGGCCAGGGCGGCGGGGAGCTTCTCCAAGGGCCAAGGCCCCGGCGGCCATGCCTCCGGAAATGACCGGGGCCAGGCGCTCGGCCTGGCCCCGGGGTTCCTGCCGCTGCCCGCGCGGGCTGCCTGTCTGGACTAGGCCAGGTCGAAGCGGTCAAGGTTCATGACCTTGGTCCAGGCCTTCACGAAGTCCTCCACGAATTTTTCCTGGGAATCCGCGCAGGCATAGACTTCGGCGATGGCCCGCAGCTGGGAGTTGGACCCGAAGACCAGGTCCACCCGCGTTCCGGTCCACTTGAGCTGCCCCGAGGCGCGGTCGCGGCCCTCGAACAGCTGCGGGTCCGCCGTGGCGTTCCAGACCGTGCCCATGTCCAGCAGGTTGACGAAGAAGTCGTTGCTGAGCGTGCCGACCCGGCTGGTGAAGACGCCCTGGGGGGCATTCCCGTGGTTGGCTCCCAGCACCCGCAGCCCGCCGATGAGCACCGTCATCTCGGGGGCGGTCAGGGTCAGCAGCTGCGCGCGGTCAATCAGCAGCTCCTCGGCCGTCACGGAGTATTTCGCCTTGAGGAAGTTGCGGAATCCGTCCGCCTTGGGCTCCAGCACGCCCATCGCCAGCACGTCGGTCTGCTCCTGGGTGGCGTCGGTGCGGCCGGGCGTGAAGGGAACCGCGACGGCGAAGCCCGCGGCCTTGGCCGCCGCCTCCACACCCGCGCAGCCGCCCAGCACGATGAGGTCGGCCATGGAGACCAGCTTGCCGCCGGTCTGGGCCGTGTTGAACTCCCGCTGCACGGCCTCAAGGGTCATGAGCACCGAGGCAAGCTCGGCGGGCTGGTTGGCGGCCCAGTCCTTCATGGGCGCCAGGCGGATGCGGGCGCCGTTTGCGCCGCCGCGCTTGTCCGAGCCCCGGAACGTTGACGCCGAGGCCCAGGCGGTGGCCACCAGCTGGGAGACGGACAGGCCGGAGGCCAGAAGCCTGGCCTTGAGCGCCGCGATGTCCGCCGCGTCGACCACGGGATGCGTCAGCTCGGGGACGGGGTCCTGCCACAGCAGCGTCTCGGACGGCACCATCGGGCCCAGGTAGCGCGAACGCGGCCCCAGGTCGCGGTGGGTCAGCTTGAACCAGGCCCGGGCGAAGGCATCGGCCAGTTCCTTGGGGTTCTTCAGGTAGCGCCGGGCGATGGGCTCGTAGATCGGGTCGAAGCGCAGCGAGAGGTCCGCCGTGGTCATCATGGGCCGGTGCTTCTTGTCCGGGTCGTGGGCGTCGGCGATCATGTCGGAGGGGGCCACGTCCTTGGCCAGCCACTGGTGCGCCCCGGCCGGGCTCTTCACCAGCTCCCACTCGTACTGGAACAGGATGCGCAGGTAGCCCAGGTCCCATTTGGTCGGGTTCGGCTTCCACGCGCCCTCCAGGCCGCTGCCGATGGCGTCGCCGCCCTTGCCGCTGCCGAAGCTGCTCTTCCAGCCCAGCCCCTGCTCCTCAAGGGGCGCGCCTTCCGGCTCGCGGCCCACGTGCGAGGCCGGGCCCGCGCCGTGGCACTTTCCGAAGGTGTGCCCGCCCGCCACCAGGGCCACGGTCTCCTCGTCGTTCATGGCCATCCGCGCGAAGGTGGTGCGCACGTCGCGGCCCGAGGCCACGGGGTCGGGATTGCCGTTGGGCCCTTCCGGGTTCACGTAGATCAGGCCCATCTGCACGGCGGCCAGCGGGTTGTCGAGCTCGCGGTCGCCGCTGTAGCGGGTGTCGCCAAGCCAGGCGTCCTCGGACCCCCAGTAGATGTCCGCCTCCGGCTCCCAGACGTCCTCTCGGCCCCCGGCGAAGCCGAAGGGCTTGAGCCCCATGGACTCGATGGCGCAGGTTCCGGCCAGGATCATGAGATCCGCCCAGGAGAGCCCGCGACCGTACTTCTGCTTGATCGGCCAGAGCAGCCTGCGGGCCTTGTCCAGGTTCACGTTGTCCGGCCAGCTGTTCAGGGGGGCCAGGCGCTGGCTGCCGGAACCCGCCCCGCCCCTGCCGTCGCCGATGCGGTAGGTGCCCGCGCTGTGCCAGGCCATGCGGATGAACAGCGGCCCGTAGTGGCCGTAGTCCGCTGGCCACCATTCCTGGGAATCCGTCATGAGCCGGAAGAGGTCCTGCCTCACCGCCTCCAGGTCGAGCTTCTTGAACTCCCGGGCGTAGTCGAAGCCTTCGCCCATGGGGTTGGATTTGGCGGAATGCTGGTGCAGGATGTCCAGCCGCAGCTGGTTGGGCCACCAGTCCCTGTTGGTGGTTCCGCCGCCGGAAACCTGGCGCGCGGTTCTGCCCGTCACCGGGCACTTGTTCTCGTCACCCATATGGCTTCCTCCTGGCTGTTGGCAGTAATCACTCTCGTTTGCCATACCATATTCCACGAACAAGTCCACGCCCTGGGAGGACGAGTTTTCCCGCCTTGGCGGCATGCGCGGAGGGGGCGCTTCAGGGGTGCTTGGCCGAGTAGCGGCCGACGTGGGCTTCGGGGCGGGCGAGAGGCTCTACAGCGGCCAGACCGGGCAGAGCGCGCCCTTGTACAGTCCCTCGGCGGCGGCGGGCACGGCCACGAGCCCGTCGGCCTCCAGCAGGGTCCGCAGCAGGCCGGACTTGCCCGGCACCGGGTGGGCCAGGGGCGGCTGGCCGGGCCGGGCCTCCAGGCGGATGCGCAGGAAGTCCTCGCGCCCGGGCCTTCCGGCGATGTTGCGGGCCAGCTCGGCCACGAAGGGGGGCGCTGGACGGGAGAGGGCGGCGCGGTCGCCGCAGAGGTGCTTGAGGAAGGGCTTGACCAGCACGGCCATGACCACCTGGGCCGAGGTGACCTGGCCGGGCAGGCCGAGGACGGCCTTGGCGCCGATGCGCGCCAGGATGGTGGGCTTGCCTGGGCTCATGGCGATGCCGTGGGCCAGGATCTCCGCGCCGGGCAGGGCCAGCATGGCGGCCACGGAGTGGTCGCGCGCGCCCAGGGAGCTGCCGCCGGAGACGAGCAGCGCGTCGCAGGTCTCGAGGGCGGCGCGCAGGGCGGCGGTGAGCGCGGCCAGGTCGTCGGGCACGATGCCCAGGGCCACGGCCTCGGCCCCGGCCTCCGTGGCCAGGGCGCACAGGGCGCTGGCGTTCACGTCGCGGATCTGCCCGGGGCGCGGCGTGGCGGAGGGCGGCACCAGCTCGTCGCCGGTGCTGAGCACGCCCACGCGGGGCCTGCGGCCCACAAGAACGGAGGTGAGGCCCAGGGCGGCCAGCAGGCCCACGTCCTGGGCGCGCAGGGTGCGGCCCGCTGGCAGGGCGGCGGCGCCCCGGGCCACGTCCTCGCCGGGCAGCATGACGTTCTCGCCCGGGGCCGGGGTCTTGCGGA
Source organism: uncultured Desulfocurvus sp. (assembly GCA_964502805.1). Classification (GTDB taxonomy): domain Bacteria; phylum Desulfobacterota; class Desulfovibrionia; order Desulfovibrionales; family Desulfovibrionaceae; genus Humidesulfovibrio. Next base: position 72,206 of record CAZCYB010000005.1, on the reverse strand, counting down.
TTTCGATGGTGGGCGCTGCGCCAGCGCCGGGCTTGCCCGGCAAAATGTCCGTGTGCTCCACCATGACCACGGCGTCCGCCCCGTGGGGCAGGGTGCCCCCGGTGGGGATGCGCGCGGCCTGGCCGGGCTGCAGCGCCACGTCCGCGCCCCCGGAGCTGCCGGGCCAGTCAATGCGCAGGTCGGCCACGCAGTCCACGTAGGCCGGGTTGGTCTCGCTGGCGCCGAACACGTCCCGGGCGTTCAGGGCGTAGCCGTCCATGCTGGCCCGCGCCGTGGCGGGCAGGTCCTCGGGCGCGGCCACGTCGGCGGCCAGCACGCGGCCCGGGGCGTCGGGCAGGCCCACGGCCTCCGGGGCCAGGGGCGGAAAGCTGGCCAGCAGCGCGGCGAAAGCCTCGCGGCTCACCACGTTCAGGAACCCGTGGCCGTCCAGTGTTTTTTCAGGGGAAGAATTCTTTTCCGTCACGCGGTGTTCCGTCCAGGCCAAGCCGGGGCCTGTTTCCAAAAGACACTTTTCGAAACAGGCCCTAGTCGATGCGGATGTCCACCGGGCCGGGGGCAAAGCCCTTGAGCTCGCCCAGCATGCCCAGGATGCCGCTTTTGAGGATGCGCTCCACAAAGGGGTTGAGCGGCAGGGCCTGGCCGGAGACGGTGATCTTGAGGCCCGAGTTCAGGGCCTTGCAGTCCTCCACCCCGGCCTCCCCGGCCACGATGTCCACGGCCAGGCCGCGGCAGTTCTCGCGCCCGCAGGCCCCGCAGTCCAGCCCCGGCAGCAGGAAGCCCGCCCGGGAGACGATGCGCGCCAGGCCGTCCACGTCGCGGGTGGCCATGAGGCCCTCCAGGGCGGCGTCGCCGTACACGGCCAGGGCCAGGTCCGGCTCCAGGTCGCTGGCCGTGGCCTCGTCGTTGGCGATGACGATGCGCGGCAGGGTGGTCATGGTCTTGCCGCCCTCCACGATGAGGAAATCGGTGCGCACCAGGGGCAGCAGGTCGGCCAGGGGGCGCTCGTCGGGCCAGGAGACGAAGCTGCCGCCGGGCGAGAAGCCCAGGACCATGTCCGCCGCCTGGCGGAAGCGCGCGGTGTCCGTGTCGGCCTTCTCGTCGAAGCCGTGGTGCGAGTGCTTGGCCAGGGTCACGGTGTGGCCCAGGTTCTTCAGGGCCTGGGCCAGCTGCAGGGCCAGGGTGGTCTTGCCGGACTTCTTGTAGCCCACGATGCCGATGGCGCGCATGAAACCTCCGAGGGGGTTCGGTTAGCGGGTGATTTCCGTGCCGATGCCGCAGGCGGTGAACAGCTCCAAAAGCACGCAGTTCTCCACCCGGCCGTCGATGATGTGGACCTTCTCCACCCCCGCCAGGATGGCCTCCAGGCAGCACTGCAGCTTGGGGATCATGCCGCCCACCACCACGCCGTTCTGGATGGCCTCGAAGGCCTGGGTGCTGGTCATGCTGGGGATGAGCTTCTTGTCCTTGTCCAGCACGCCGGGCACGTCGGTCAGCAGGTGCAGGCGCTTGGCCTTGAGCGCCCCGGCCACGGCCCCGGCAACGGAGTCGGCGTTGATGTTGTACGTCTCGCCTTTGTCGTCCACGCCCACGGGGGCGATGACCGGGATGATGCCGCCGTCCATGAGGGACTTGAGCACGCCGGTCTCGATGCTCGTGACCTCGCCCACTTTCCCCAGGTCGATGATCTCGGGCGGCGCGTCGCCCTGGGTGATGGCCAGTTCCTTCTTCTCGGCGCGGATCAACATGCCGTCCTTGCCGGAGAGGCCCACGGCCCGGCCCCCGGCCAGGTTGATGAGGTTCACGATCTCCTTGTTGACCTTGCCCACCAGCACCATCTCCACCACGTCCATGGTGGCGTCGTCGGTGACGCGCAGGCCCTGGCGGAAGTGGCTCTCGATGTTCAGGGCCTTGAGCATCTGGCCGATCTGCGGGCCGCCGCCGTGCACGATGACCGGGTTGACGCCCACGTACTTGAGCAGCACCACGCCCCGGGCGAAGCTCTGCTTGAGCGTCTCGTCGATCATGGCGTTGCCGCCGTACTTGATGACCACGGTCTGCCCGGCGAACTCGCGGATGTAGGGCAGCACCTCGATGATGGAGCGGGCGCGCTCGGCTGCGCTGGCCACGTCGGGGGCCAGGCCCGTGCCCGGCGTGGGGCAGGTGGCGAAGGCGGCCTTGGTCGGGTCGTTGGTCATGGGGTGGGGTCCTCCGGCGGAAAAATGGCGCCGGGCGCAAGGCCCGTCGGGCGGCGCGCGGCGTCGGAGGATATTCGCCCCGGGGGGCGGTTCTGTCAAGACTGGCAGAGAAGCGGAGCGGTCTGGCACCCCCCGTGGGCCGGGGCCGCCGGGGTGGGGTTCGGGCGGCCTGCCGGTGCCTTGGGGGCTGTGGGCTAGTGCTGGCGCGCGGCCAGGGGGCGGTACAGGGTGCGCTCGTACCCGGCGCTGAGCGCCCGGGCCACGGGCGCGGGCAGGCCGAGCTGGCAGAGCCTGCAGTAGACGTGCAGGGGGTTCAGGCGGTGCTGCAGTGCGTTCTTGATGCGGCGGCTCATGGTCCTATCCTTCCTTCCCCATCCCTGTCCGTCTTATCGGCGGAAAGGTCGGGGGTGATTACCCCACCGGCCATGAGGCATGCAAGCCCCGGGCCAGGATTTTTGGAAAAATGCGTAGTGCGCACATCCCCGCGCTTTCCTTCGCAAAGCCCGCCGGGCCGCTCCATCCCGGGCCCTTGCCCCGGGCCGGGCAATGGCGTATGTGTCACAAACACGGTGGAGGGTGTCCGCTATGGGCGCAATGGACTGGCTCTTTTCTGCGCACGTGCTCTGGTTTTTGGCCGGGGCGCTTTTCCTGCTTGCGGAGATGGCCCTGCCAGGCTTCGTGCTGCTGTTCTTCGCCCTGGGGGCCTTTGCCGCTGCCCTTGCCGCCTGGGCTGGGGCGGGCGCTGGCGGGCAGTTCGTGATCTTCCTGGCGGCCTCGCTGGTGGGCATGGCGCTTCTTCGGCGCATGTTCCTGCGCGTGTTCCGTGGCCGCACCCACTCCGGCGGCGACGCCGAGGCCGGGCTGGCCGACGCCCAGGACATGGGCGCGGGCAAGACCGCCCTGGCCACCCGGGCCATAGCGCCCGGCGCGCCCGGGGAGATCAAGTTCCGGGGCAGCTTCTGGCGGGCGGAGTCCGACCAGAGCATCGGCGAGGGCGAGACCGTAACCATCGTGGGACTTGCGCAGAACGACTCGGGCGCGTATCTGGTGCGCCCGGCACGCCCGGCCAAGGCCTCGCCCGAGGCGGGGCAGGAGTAGCACATGGACGCCACCCTTTTCATCCTGGTCATCCTGGCGCTTCTGGTCATCATCGTCTTCGCCAAGACCGCCGTGGTGGTGCCGCAGAAGTCGGAGTTCATCGTGGAGCGGCTGGGCAAGTACCACAACACCCTGGCCGCGGGCTTCCACATCCTCATCCCCTTCATCGACAGCGTGGCCTACAAGCGCAGCATGAAGGAGGAGGTGCTGGAGATTCCGCCCCAGGTCTGCATCACCCGCGACAACGTCAGCGTGTCCATCGACGGCGTGGTGTACCTGGAGGTGCGCGATTCCAAGCTCTCCTGCTACGGCATCGTGGACTACTACCAGGCGGCCATCCAGCTCTCGCAGACCAGCCTCCGGTCGGCCATCGGCAAGATCGACCTGGACAAGACCTTCGAGACGCGCGAGGCCATCAACCACCAGGTCATTACCGCCGTGGACGAGGCCGCGCTCAACTGGGGCATCAAGGTGCTGCGCTACGAGATCAAGGACATCAACCCGCCCCCGGGCATCATGGCGGCCATGGAGCTGCAGGTGAAGGCCGAGCGCGAGAAGCGCGCGGAGATCGCCCGCAGCGAGGGCGAGCGCCAGGCCCGCATCAACAACGCCGAGGGCCAGCGCCAGCAGGCCATCAACGTGAGCGAGGGCGAGAAGCAGAAGCGCATCAACGAGGCCGAGGGCCGCGCGGCCGAGATCGAGATCGTGGCCCAGGCCACGGCGGAGGGCATCCGCCGCGTGGCCGAGGCCCTGGAGGGCCCCGGCGGCATGGACGCCGCCCGGGTGCGCCTGGCGGAGAAGTACATCGCCGAGTTCGGCAACCTGGCCAGGACCAACAACACGCTCATCCTTCCGGCCAATGCGGCGGACGTCTCCTCGCTGGTGGCCCAGGCCCTGGCCGTGGTGGACGGCGTGCGCGGCGGCAAGAAACACACTGAACAGGGCGCGCAGCCCACGGCCCCCAAGGGCTTCGGCGGCGAGCGCGCGGGAGAATCCTAGCACATGACCGAGAACGACAAAGAGACCATGGCAGACGAGCTTTCCGACAAACAGGCCGGGACCCGGCCCCAGCAGGCCCCGGGCCTGACCCAGGTGCAGAAGGCCCTGCTCTTCGCCGAGCAGAGCAAGGCCGCCCCGCCGCCGCCCCCCGTGGCCGCCATCGACCCCGTGGACGCCCTGCCGGAGCTCAGCTTCGCCGGGCTCCCCGACGACCTCAAGGCCGCCTGCGGCCGCGCCGGGTGGGCGGACCTGATGCCCGTGCAGAAAAAGGCCCTGCCCTACATGCTCAAGCACAAGGACGTGCTGGTGCAGGCGCGCACCGGCTCGGGCAAGACCGGGGCCTTCCTGCTGCCGCTTCTGGGCCGGCTGGACGCCTCGCACACCGGCTGCCAGGCGCTCATCCTGGTGCCCACGCGCGAGCTGGCCCAGCAGGTGGCGGCGGATGCCGACACCCTGTTCGCGGGCACGGGCATCGAGTGCGTGGCCGTTTACGGCGGCGTGGGCTACGGCGCCCAGCTCGACGCCTTCAAGCGCGGCGCGCAGATCGTGGTGGGCACCCCGGGCCGCGTGCTGGACCACCTGCTCAAGCGTTCGCTCATGCTCTCCGAGCTCACCACGCTCATCTTCGACGAGGCCGACCGCATGCTCTCCATCGGCTTCTACCCGGACATGAAGGACATCCAGCGCTACCTGCCGCGCAAAAAGATCCACGCGGCCATGTTCAGCGCCACCTTCCCCATGCAGGTGCTGCGGCTGGCCCAGGAGTTCCTGCACAAGCCGGGCCTGCTCTCCCTCTCCGAGGGCCAGGTGCACATCTCGGAGATGACCCACGCCTATTACGAGGTCCCGGCCATGGGCAAGGACCGCTGCCTCATGCGCATCATCGAGATGGAGAGCCCGGAATCGGCCATCATCTTCTGCAACACCAAGGCCGACGTGCACTACCTGACCGCGGTGCTCTCCCGCTTCGGCTACAACGCCGACGAACTCTCCGCCGACCTCACCCAGTCCCGCCGGGACCAGGTGCTCACGGCGGTGCGCCAGGGCCAGCTGCGCTTTCTGATCGCCACCGACGTGGCCGGGCGCGGCATCGACATCCCGGGCCTGTCCCACGTCATCCTCTACGCCCCGCCCGAGAACCCGGAGAGCTACATCCACCGCGCGGGCCGCACGGGCCGCGCCGGGGCCTCGGGCACGGTGATCTCGCTGGTGGACGTGATGCAGAAGATGGAGCTGGTGCGCATCGCCAAGCAGTACGGCATCACCCTGCAGCGGCGCGAACTGCCCACCGAGACCGAGGTGGCCGACGTGGCCGCCCAGCGGCTGACCACCCTGCTGGAGGCCCGCCTGCGCGGCAAGGACAGCCTGGAGCGCGAGCGCATGCGTCGCTACGTGGACGTGGTGCGCGCCATGAGCCAGGACGAGGACCAGGTGCTGCTTCTGGCCATGCTGCTGGACCAGAGCTACCAGCGGGCCATGCACACCCCGCCCCCCATGCCGGAGGAGAAGAAGGCCCCCCGCCCCCAGGCGCCGTCTTCAGCACCGTCGCAGGGCCCGTCGCAGGGCGAGGCCGAGCCCCGTGGCGAAGGCGGCGAGGGCGGACGCCGCCGCCGCCGCCGCAAGCGCTAGCACGCCGGGACAAAGCCCATGCCCAAGCTTCCCCCGGCGCGCGCCGCGGCCCTGGACTGCCTCGCGGCCTGCCTGCTGGAGGGCCGCGACCTCCAGGCCGCCCTGGACACGGCCCTCACCGCCAGCCCCCTCACGGACCGCGACTCCGGCCTGGTGACGGAGCTGGCCTACGGCTACTGCCGCCTCAAGGGCCGCGTGGACGCCCTGCTGGACCGCTTCCTGGACCCCCGGCGGCCCCTGCACGACGAGGCCCGGCTGGCCCTGGGCCTGGCCGCGCACGAGATCATCCACCTGGACCGCGTGCCCGCCTACGCCAGCGTGAACTGGGCCGTGGACTGGGCCAAGGGCTACACCCGCGCCCACCTGGCGGGGCTGTTCAACGCCGTGCTGCGCCGGGTTTGCGACGTGGCCGAGGCCGCGCGCACCGTGGCCCCCTACAAGGAAGGCGCCGCGGACGAGGCCCAGGTGCTTTCGCGCTACTACTCCTGCCCGGAGTGGATCGTGCGCCTGTGGCTTGCGGAATACCCCCGCGAGGACGCCGCGCGCTTCCTCAAGGCCCAGGCCCGGCCCCCCGCCGTGGGCCTGGCCGTGGACCGCGACGCCTTTCCCGCCCGGGGCGGCGACGAGCTGGCCGAGGCCCTGGCCCGCCGCCTGGCCGCGCACCCCGCCTGCCTGGGCAAAAGCGGCCTGGGCCTGGCCTTCCAGGCCGGAACCTCGCTTTCCGCGCTGTCGGAAGATCTTTCCCTCTCCCCGCAGGAGAAGGACGCCCTGTACCGCCAGGGCTTTGCCGCGCGCGAGGCCCTGGCCGCCCTGAACCCGGGCAGGTGGAAGGCCCCGGTGTGGGACGCCTGCTGCGGGCGCGGGGGCAAGACGCGCCTGCTCCTGGAGGCCGGGTGCGCCCCGGTCATCGCCAGCGACACCCACGCCGGGCGCCTGCGCGCCCTGGCCCGGGAGCTGGCCCCGGCCCTGGAGGACGGGCGGCTTGTGGCGCTGCGCGCCCGCGCGGACCAGCCCGCGCCCCTGGCCGCGCCCGTGCCCGCCATCCTGCTCGACGCGCCCTGCACCGGCCTGGGCACGCTCTCCCGCAGGCCGGACATCAAGTGGAAGCGCACCGAGGCCGACGTGGAGAGCCTGGCGCGCACCCAGGCGGCCATGCTGCGAAGCGCCTGGCAGGCCCTGGCCCCCGGCGGGGCGCTCTTCTACCTCACCTGCACCCTCGCCCCGGCGGAGAACCAGCGCCAGGTGGCGGCCTTTTTGGCGGACACGGCCGACGCGCGCCTGGCGGGCACCTGGACCACCCCCCCGGACGTGGCCACGGGCGAGTTCTTCTTCAGCGCCAGCCTGGCCAAGGGCGCCTAGCCCGGAGGGGAAGGGCGGGCGGACGCCCGCTTTTTTCGCGCCGGGGGCTTTACACCGCCTCCGCGCCGGGCGTATAGCCACCCTATTGTCCCCCCTTTTCCGCAGCCACGGAGCAGCATGAGCAGCAAGAAGCCCGCCGAGGCCCCGAATCCGGGGAGCGCGGCCGTTCCCGAGCCCCTCCTGGCCCCCTGTCCGGGGGGCACCTCCTGCACGCCGGAGAGCGGCTGCGAGGGCGGCGTGTTCCGCTCGGCCTTCATGGCCTCCTGTTCCATCATGTTCCTCATCGACCCGGCCACGGGCGACATCATCGACGCCAACCCCGCGGCCCGCGACTTCTACGGCTATACCCTGGAGGAGTCGCGCCATGTGCGCATCACCGACGTGAGCCTGATGCCCAAGGCCCAGGTGCTGGAGCTCATGCGCGGCATCCTTGGGAAAGGGGCGGTGCAGTTCACCAGCCGCCACAAGCTCAAAAGCGGCGAGCTGCGCGACATGGAGCTGGACGCCACGCCCATCGTGCTGCACGGCGGCAGGCCCGCCATCTTCTTCATCGGCCACGACATCACCGCGCGGGTGCGGGCCGAGCGCGCCCTGCGCGAGCGCGAGAGCCTGCTCAAGGCCATCCTGGACAGCGCTGGCGAGGGCATCGGCTTCAAGGACGTGGCCCACGTGTACCGCGAGGCCAACCCGGCCTTCTGCAGCATGCTGGGAGCCCCTTGCGAGCAGGTGCTGGGCCGCAAGAGCGAGGAGTTCTTCGACCCCGAGACCGACGCCCGCAACCTGGAGACGGACCTGCAGGTGCTCACCGAGCGCTCCAGCCTGGTGTACGAGATCAGCTACCCCGCCAAGGACAATGGCGGGGAGGGCCCGCGCCGGGTCAGCGTGAACAAGTCCCCGGTGTTCGACGCCGACGGCACGCCCATGGGCGTGGTGTTCATCAGCCGCGACATCACCCGCGAGCGCCGCGCCAGCGAGGCCCTGCGCAAGAGCGAGGGCCTGCTGCGGGCCATGATGGACTCCGCGCGGGACAGCATCTTCGTGGTGGACGAGGCGGACGTGCTGCGCGAGGCCAACCCGGCCTTCTGCGAGCTCATGGGCAAGCCCAGGGAGGAGATCCTGGGCCGGGGCCTGGCCGAGGTCTTCGAGCCCGCCGAGCTGCACATGCAGCGCTCCACCAGCTCTCTGGCGGCGGCCACGCGCGAGCCCGTGCACTTCGTCCAGCGCATCCAGCGCGCCGGCCAGGACGGCAAGCCGGGCAGCGACGTCTGGATCAGCCTGGTCAAGACGGCCATCCAGGACGAGGAGGGCGGGCTTCTGGGCGTGCTGGGCATGGGCCGCGACATCACCGAGCAGAAGGCCGCGGACCTGGCCCTGCGCGAGAGCGAGCGCCGTTTCTCCACCCTGGTCAAGCAGTCGCCGGTGGGGGTCTTCGAGACCGACTCGCGCGGGCGGCTCACCTTTGCCAACGAGCGCATGCAGAAGCAGACGGGCCGGAGCCAGGAGCAGCTCCTGGGCAACGGCTGGCTCATGAGCGTGCACAGCGACGACCGGGCCGAGTTCGTGCGCGAGTGGCACGAGGCCCTGGGCGCGGCGGAGGAGGTGGCGCACGAGCTGCGCCTGGCCGGGGCGCGCGGCGTGGTCACCTGGGTGGCCTGCCGCATCCGGCCCATGCGCGACGGCGCGGGCCGCGTCATCGGCTACCTGGGCACCCTGGACGACGTGAGCGAGCGCAAGCAGGCCGAGGCCCTGCGCGAGGACGTGGAGGCCGTGGTGCGCCACGACCTGAAGAGCCCGCTTGGCGGCATGCAGAGCGCGCTCGACCTCATCGCCTTCCTTGGCCCGCTCACCGGCGAGCAGGAGCATGTGCTGGGCGAGGCCAGGGGCCTGGTGCGGCGCATGCTCGGGCTCATCACCCTTTCCCTGGACCTGGCGGCCATCGAGTCCGGCCGGTACACCCCCAGGCCGGAGCCGGTGGACCTTTCCGCCGTGCTGGAGGGGCTGAAGAAGGAGCTCCGCCCCCTGCTGGCGGGCAAGCTCCTCACCCTGGACATCCAGGCCCCTGGGGCCGGGCCCTTCGAGGTCATGGGCGAGCGCAGGCTCCTGGACAGCGTGCTGGCCAACCTGCTCAAGAACGCCGCCGAGGCCTCCCCGGAGGGCGGCGCCATCCAGGTGCGGCTGACGCGCGAGGCCGGGCCCATCCCCCTGGCCGGACCGGCGGACATGGCCGCCCACGCGGCCATCGGCATCCGTAACCCCGGGGAGGTGCCCCAGGACATGCGCCGCCGGTTCTTCGAGAAGTACGCCACCTCGGGCAAGGCCGGGGGCACGGGCCTGGGCACCTACTCGGCCCTGCTCATGGTGCGCACCATGGGCGGCAGCCTTGGCCTGGACACGGACGAGCCCGGCCACACCACCATGACCGTGCGCCTGCCCCTGCCGCCCCAGTCCGCCTAGGGCGGGCCGGCCCCGTCTTGCCCGCAGGTCCCGTCGATTCGGCCGCTTCGGCCAGCCCGGAGGGCGGGATCTATCCGGCCTGCCCCGGGGCGTCCAGGAGCTCCGGCGCGGCGAAGCGGTAGCCCTGGCCCGCGCCGCAGCCCAGCTCCAGCAGCGCCAGGCGCTGGGCCTCGGTCTCCACGCCCTCGGCCATCACCCCAAGCCCCAGCCCGCGCGCCATGGAAACGATGGCCTGCACGATGTGCCGGTTCTCCTGGCCCTCTGCCAGGCCGGACATGAACGAGGCGTCCACCTTGAGCATGTTGATGGGGAACTGGCGCAGGGTGGCCAGGGAGGTGACGCCGGTGCCGAAGTCGTCCAGGGCCAGGCGCACTCCGCTTTGGTGCAGCTGCTCCAGCACGCGCAGGGTGGCGCGCGGGTCGGCCATCATCTCGGTCTCGGTGATCTCCAGCACCAGGCGGTCGGCCCCGAGGCCCGCGGCGGAGAGCGCCTGGGCCACGCGCAGCGGCAGGTCCGGCTGGGCCAGCTCCCGGCCGGAGAGGTTCACGTGCAGGGCCAGGGGCCGGGCGCCGGGCCGGGCGGGCTCGGCCTGGGCGGCCATGAGCTCGGCGAAGTCCAGGCAGGCGCGCCGGAGCACCCAGGCGCCGATCTCGGGCATGAGCCCGCTCTCCAGGGCGGCCTCCAGGAACTCCGTGGGCTCCACCAGGCCGCGCTCCGGGTGGCGCCAGCGCAGCAGCGCCTCCAGCCCCAGGCTCTGCCCCCCGTGCATGTCCACTATGGGCTGGTAGGCCAGGGCGAACTGCCCGGTCTCCAGGGCGTGCCTGAGCTCGCCCTCCAGGGAGAGGTGGTGCATGGCCTTCTTGCGCATGCCGGTGTGGAACACCTTGTAGCGGCCCCGGCCCAGCTCCTTTGCGCGGTACATGGCCAGGTCGGCGTCGCGCAGAAGCTCGTCCGTGGCCTGGTGCTCCCCGCCGGAGAACACGATGCCGATGGACGCGCTGGTGACGATCTCGTGGCCGTCCAGGCGCACGGGGTGGCGCACGTCCTCCAGGATGCGCTGGGCGATGTGGATGGCGTCGCGCGGGGCGCTGATGCCGTCGAGCAGGATGACGAACTCGTCGCCGCCCAGGCGGGCCACGGTGTCCACGTCGCGCACCACGGCCTCCAGCCTGCGGGCGATGGTGACGAGCAGGCTGTCGCCCGCCATGTGGCCCAGGGTGTCGTTGATGCGCTTGAAGCGGTCCAGGTCCAGCAGCAGCACGGCCAGGCGCAGGCGGGGCGAGCGCCTGGCGCGCCTGAGGGCGTGCTCCAGGCGGTTGGTCATCAGCGCGCGGTTGGCCAGGCCGGTGAGCATGTCGTGGAAGGCGTGGTGCGCCAGCTTCTGCTGGGCCTTCACCCGGTCGGTTATGTCGCGCAGGCTCTCGATGGCGCCGATGATCTCGCCCTCGGTGTTGAACAGCGGCGTGGCGATGGCCCAGAGGTGGGTGGCCCTGTCCCGCAGGCGGTGGATGGACACCTCGGCGCGCAGGGTGTTGCCCACGCGGGTCAGCGAGGGGTAGCGCGCCTCCAGCTCCGGGTCGTGGCGCAGCATCAGGTCGATGAGCGCGGGCCTGCGCTCGCCGTAGAAGGGCAGGGAGTACTCGTGGTCGCCCTTGCCCAGCATCTGCTCCTCGGAGACGCCGGTGAGCTCCTCCATGGCCCGGTTCCAGGCCAGGATGCGCCCCTCGCGGTCGATGACGAAGGTGGCGTCGGGCAGAAAGTCGATGATGTCCATGAAGCGCTGCTCGCTCTCCTTGAGCTGGCGCTCGGCGTTCTGGCGCTCCTCGATCTCGCGCGTCAGCGAGAGGTTGCGCAAGGATATCTCGCGGGTCCTGAGCTCCACCGTGCTCTCCAGCTCCTGGTTGAAGCGGGCCAGGCGCTCGTTGGTGGCCTCCAGCTCCTGGGCGTAGGATTCCTTCATCTCCATGGCCGAGGCGATGGCGTTGCGGGTGTTCTCCAGGCGCTCGGCCATGGCGTTGAAGCCCTCGGCCAGCCTGCCCAGCTCGTCCTCCTGGTCCAGGCGCACGCGGGTGTCCAGCCTGCCCCGGCCCACGGCGGCCATGGCCTCGTGCAGCAGCAGGATGGGCCGGGTGAAGGAGTTGGCCACCAGCACGCCCAGGGCCAGCGCCAGGGCCAGCGCCAGGGCCACGGCCACGGCCACCAGCCCGGCGGTGTCGCGGATGCCCGCGCGGATGCTCTTGTCGCTGAGCATGGAGGCCAGGGTGGCCAGGGGCTGCCCGGCGTTGTTCTCCAGCGGCACCACGGCCGTGGCGAAGTTGCCGCCAGGGCCCTTGGCCATGCCCAGCGACATCGGGCCGGACAGGGTCTCGGGCGCGGGCAGGGCCACGCCCCGGGCCACCTCGCCGCCGTCCTGGTCCACAAAGGTGCTGTGCAGCTTCTCCCCGCCGTTCCAGCGCAGCACGAAGTCCGCCCGCACCTGGTCCTTCAGGCTCTTGAGCTGCGCGCCGGTGATGGGATAGGTGACCACCACCGCGCCCAGGACCTCCAGGGTGCTGCGCGAGAGCACCGGGGCGAAGGCCTTGATGCACAGGCCCTCTGGGGCGGCGTGAAAGTCCGTCTCGGCGGTGAGGTCCAGGGCCTTGGCCAGGCCGGGGTTGTCCGGCGCGGTGGCGAATCGCAGGGCGTCCCCGTCGCCGGAGTGCTTCACGGCCACCCGGTTGCCGCCCCTGTCGAAAACCTCCACCAGGCCCAAGAACCAGATCTCCCGGGTGTCCTCCAGGTGCTCCACCAGGGAATGCGAGCCCATGCCGTCGCGCACCTCGGCCATGTCCGCCAGGTGCCTGGCGGTGACCTCGGCCTGGCGCGAGAGGCGCAAGAGCGAGTTCTGGGCCTCGGCCAGGGCGTCCATGTTGTGCCGGGCGAGGTCCTCCTCCATGCGCGAGAGGTGGATGTACATGTCCGCCAGGGCCGCCAGGGACATGGGCACCAGGATGACCAGCAGGAACACCGCGGCCAGCCGGTTGCGCACGGATTTGCGGAGCGGGGCCAAGAGCCCCCTGGGGATCATGGTCATGGTCCCGCCTTGCGCGCCTTGGAAAAGCGCAGGAAGGCCCCCGCCGGGGACAGGGTCACGCCCTGCACGGTGTCGCGCAGGGCCACGGCGTCGCGCACGTGGGCCAGGGGTATGGCCGGGACCTCGGCCTCCACCAGGGCCAGCAGGCGCCGCAGCAGATCCTGGCGCTCGCGCCCCGGGGGGCTGGCGCCGAAGCCGGTCTCCAGGGCCTGGAAGCGGGCATCCCGCCACAGGGAGACATTGCCGCTCTTGCCCTCGGCCACGGACTCCCAGCCGAACTTGTAGCGCAGGAATTCATGGGCGTTGGGGGCGTCGTAGTTCCAGCCCGTGAGGCACAGGTCGTGCTCCCCCCTGCCCGCCCGGGCCAGGTAGCCGCTCCAGGGCACGGTGACCACGCGCACGCGGATGCCCGCCGTGGCCAGGCTCTTCTTCACCGCCTGGGCGATGCGCTGGGGCTCCGGGGCGTAGGGCCGGGGGATGTCCATGATCTGCAGCACGGCGTCCAGGCCGTTCGGGTGGCCCTCCTGGGCCAGCAGCCTGCGGGCCTGGGCGGGGTCGGCCCTGTGGGCCTTGGCCTCGGGCAGGCCCTCGTGGCGCAGCACGGCCGGGGGCAGGATGCCCGTGGCGGGCTGGCCCAGGGCGCCGTACACCAGCCGCACCACGGCCTCGCGGTCCAGGGCCAGGTCCAGGGCCCGGCGCACCCCGGCCTTGCGGAAGGGCCCGCGCTGGGTGTTGATGCCGAGATAGGCGATGTTCAGGCCCGGCACCTGGAGCAGGCGGGCGCCGGGGGTCTTGTCCGCCAGGGCCAGAAGCGAGGGCGGCAGCCCCGTGACCACGTCCACGCGGCGGGCCTGGAGTTCCTGGAGGCGGGCCGCGGCGTCGGGGACGTTCTTCAGCACCAGGCGCTCCACCTGCGGGGCACCGCCCCAGTAGTTCGGGTTGCGGGCCAGGGTCACGCTCTCCCCGCGCTTCCACTCCACGAACTGGAACGGGCCGGTGCCCACGGGGTGCTGGCCCACCTCCGGTCCCCACTTGGCCAGGGCCTGGGGGCTGACGATGACGGCCTGGGGCGCGGCCAGGGAGGCCAGCAGGCCCACCGAGGGCCTGGAGACCCGCACACGCAGGGTGGATTCGTCCAGGGCCTCGGCCCCGACAACATGCTCGAACAGGCTCTTGGCGGTGTACATCCCGGCCACGTGGAAGGGGTGCCCGGGGTCGATCTGGCGCAGGATGGTGGTGGCGGCGGCCTGGGCCGTCAGCGGCGTGCCGTCGTGGAAGACCACCCCCCGGCGGATGCGGAAGGTCCAGGTGAGCCCGCCGTCGGCCACCTGCCAGGACTCGGCCAGGCAGGGCTCCACCAGCAGGGAGTCGTCCTTGATGCGCACCAGGCCCTCGAAGATCTGGCCGGTGGCCATGACGGACTCGCTGTCGTTGCTGCGCGCCGGGTCCAGGGTGATGGAGTCGGCGCCGCGGGCCAGCACCAGGGTGGCTGGCGGGGTCTGGGCCTGGGCGCGCGCCTGGGCCCGGGCCGGGCCCGCCCCGAGCGCCAGGGCCAGGGCCAGCAGCAGGCCCAGGGCGATGCAGGCGCGGCGCCAGGCCTGCGGAATGCGGTGGCGGGGGGCGCCGGTCATTGCATCTCGGCCCTGGCGAAGCGGATCACGCCGGTCTGGTGGTTGACGATGCCCGTGACCTTGGCCGAGCGGGCCAGGGTCTGGTGGGCGTGGGCCAGGGGCAGCAGGGGCGCCTGGGCGTGGATGATCTCCTGGATTTTCCCGAAGGCCTCCATGCGCCGCCTGGGGTCGGCCTCGCGCTCGGCCTGGTGCAGCAGGCTGTGCACGGCCTTGTCGCGGAAGAAGCTGATGTTGGTGGCGTGGGGCTTCTCGGCGTTCTCCAGGTCGAAGAGGTGGCCCAGGATGTCGCTGGGGTCGGCGGTGCTGACCCAGCCCAGCAGGCAGAGGTCGTGCTCTCCCGCATAGGCCTTGGCCAGGTAGGTGCTCCAGTCGTGGGTCACCAGCCGGGCGCGGATGCCCACGGCGGCCAGGTTCTCCTGGATGTGCCGGGCGATCTTGTCCGGCTGGGGCATGTACGGGCGGGAGACGGGCATGACCCACAGCGTGGTCTCGAACCCCCTGGGCAGGCCGGCCTGCTTCAGGAGCTGGCGGGCCTTGGCCGGGTCGAAGGGGTAGGGCTCTATCTTGGCGTTGTGGCCCCACATGCTGGGCGGCAGCGGCGTGGCCGCCAGGGTGGCCAGGCCCTGGTAATCCAGCTTGATGAGCGCGGGACGGTTCACGGCATGGGCGATGGCCAGGCGCACCTTGGGATTGTCCAGGGGCGGGCGGTCGCCGTTCATGGCCAGGTAGCCCACGTTCATGCCGGGCCGGGTCTCCAGCGCCAGGCCCCGGGTGCGCAGCACCTCGTCGCGGTCCTCCGGGGCCAGGGCGTCCAGGGCGTGGATGGCCCCGGTCTTGAGCTCCAGCAGGCGCACCTTGCTGTCCGGCACCACGCGGAAGACCACCCCGTCCACCTTGGGCGGTCCGGCGTAGTAGCGCGGGTTGGCCCGCAGCACGATGCGCTCGCCCTTGACCCAGGAATCGAACACGAAGGGCCCGGTGCCCACCGGCTTCTTCTCGAAGTCGTCGCCCAGGGCGCGGACCGCGGCGGGGCTGACCATGTAGCAGGAGTGCCGGGCCAGCTCGTCCAGCAGGGTGGCGTGGGGCTGCTTCAGCGTTATGCGCAGGGTGTGCTCGTCCACCACGTCCACGGCCTTCACGGCCTTCAGGGTGGTGTCCATCTTGCCGTGCTTGGCGCGGTAGAAGGGGTGGGAGGGGTCTGTCTTGCGCAGCAGCGAGAACTGCGCGGCCTGGGCGTTGAAGGGCGTGCCGTCGTGGAACGTCACGCTCCGGCGCAGGGCGAAGGTGTACACCGTGCCGTCGGGGCTGATCTTCCAGGAGCTGGCCAGGGCGGGCTCGATGAGGGTGGAGTCGTCGCGGTAGCGCACCAGGCCGTCGAAGATGTTCTCGATGACCATGGCCGACTCGTTGTCGAAGAACTTGGCCGGGTCGAGGAAGGTGGCGTCGGCGCTGCGGCCGAAGACGATGGTCCTGGGCGGCGCGGCCTGCGCGACGGCGCAGAGAATCAGCAGCAGGAACAACTGCAGGGACAGGAGCGGGAATTTGGCGCGCACGAACGGCCTCCGGGGCATGGGCGGCAAGGGGGCGTCGCCCGGTTTCCCTAGAGTATGTCCGATTTCGAACAGGAAATCCAGCGGTCAGAAAGGCTTCGGCGGAAGAATCAGGCCGGGAGGGGAGGGTTTAGAAGCGGACGATGCGCAGAAAGCCCAGCACGAAGCCGATGGCGCCCAGGTCCACGTTGTAGTTGCACAGGGCCATGGCCGTGAGGGCGCTCCACAAAAACACCAGCGCCCGCCCGCCCACGAGCAGGGCCGCCGCGCCCCCGGCCAGGCTGGCCAGGCCCCAGGCCCCGGAGAGCTGGCCCCAGAGCACGCCCTGGCGCAGGGCCATGAGCACGGCGTTGCCGCCGTCCGCGCCCACGGGGGTGTCCACCACGTAGATGCGGAAGTAGAAGCTGCCCACGTAGGTGGCGGCGAAGATCAGCGCGGCGATGAGGGTGTTCTTGGACACGAAAACCTCGCGTGGGACGGAAGTGGCGGCCAGGGACGTAAGTGCCGTTTTGGGGCGGGCCCGTCAAGGTGTGTTGCCTTTGGCCCGGCCTTGGCCGTAGGATGGGGCCCGAGGAGGGCGCCATGGCCCGCAAGACGCTCATGATCCTGGCCCTGCTGCTGTGCCTGTGCGCCGCTGCCGCAAGCGCCGCGCAGCCCGCCCCGTCTGTCCCAGCGGGCGAGGCCGCCGAGGCCCTGCTGCTGCGGGCCTACTTCCACCTGAACGCCGAGGCCGGGCAGGGGCCGCTGGCCGCCCTGGCGGACCTGGACGCCTACGAGGCCACTCTCGAGCCGGGGGCGCCCGGTGACAAGGCCGGGGGAAGGACCGGGGGCGACCGGGGCCTGGCCCCGGCGCTCTTGCTGCGCTCCGTGGCCCTGCGCGCCCTGGGCCGCCACGCCGAGGCCGTGGCCGCCATGGACCGCCTGCT
This sequence comes from uncultured Desulfocurvus sp., assembly GCA_964502805.1. GTDB lineage: Bacteria > Desulfobacterota > Desulfovibrionia > Desulfovibrionales > Desulfovibrionaceae > Humidesulfovibrio. Next base: position 55,292 of record CAZCYB010000005.1, on the reverse strand, counting down.
GCTGCTGCCCGGGCCCGCCGCCTCCGGGCCGGAGGCCTTCACCGAGCGCGGCATTGCCCTGGCCGCCCTGGGCCGGCACGACCGCGCCCTGGAGGACTTCGGCCAGGCCCTGGCCCAGGATCCGGGCCACATCCCGGCGCTCATGGCCCGGGGGGACCTGCGCTTCGCCCTGGGCCGGGCGGGTGAGGCCGAGGCGGACTACACGGAAATCATAGCGCGCGCGCCCGGCCAGCCCCTGGCCTGGGTGAACCGGGGCGTGGCCCGCGACGAGCAGCGCCGCCACGCCGAGGCCGTGGCCGACTTCACCCGCGCCCTGGCCCTGGACCCGGACATGGTCTCGGCCTGGGCGGGCCGGGGCATCGCCCGCTCGCAGCTGGGCGACATGGCGGGCATGTGCGCGGACTACCGCGAGGCCTGCGCGCGCGGCGGCTGCCGCCGCCTGGGCGACGCCAGGGCCATGGGCTACTGCGAGGAGGAGGGGGGTGGCCGGGAGCGCTAGGATTCGTCCAGGCGGGCCAGGAGCTTGCGCGACGAGGCGTGGTTGGGGTCCACCTCCAGGGCCGTGGCCAGGAAGTGCTTGGCGCTGTTCACGTCCTTGATCATGTAATAGGAGTAGGCCATGTTGAAGGCCACCACGGCCGCGGTCTTGGCGAAGGTGGGGTCCTTCTTGAGCACCTGGTCGTAGCAGCGCACCGCGGCCTGGAACTGCTGGCCGTCGGCGTGGGCCAGGCCCATGTTGTAGAGCACGCGCTCGTCGTCGGCCACAACGGTGAGCGCCTTCTTATAGTTGTCGATGGCTTCCTTCCACTTGCCCTGCTTGCGCATGGCTATCCCTAAGCGGTTGAAGGTGACCATGTCCTCCTTGGTGAGGTTGTCTCCCTTCATGTCCAGAAGCTTGGTGTAGTACTTCTCGGCCAGGGCCGGGGAGTTGTCGGACAGGGTCTCGGCGATGTCCGTGGCGATGCGGTCCACGTAGCTCAGGGCCTCGCGCTGGGCGTTGACGAGCGCCTCGGAGAAGTAGTGGTCGGCCTTGTCCATGTCGTTCTTGCGCACGTAGACCTTGCCGATCTCGCACTTGCGCTCGGTATTGAGCGGGCTGATCTTGTCCAGCTTCTTCAGGTAGTGCAGGTAGGCCTCGTCGTCCTCGCCCTGGTGCACCCCGGCCAGCTTCTTCAGCGGCTCCAGGTACAGGGTGGCGCCCTTGTGCGCCTCCTCGTAGGAGGCCACGGCGGCCTCGCGGTTGCCCTCGGCCAGGAGCGCGTCGCCGCGCAGCATCAGGGCCACGGGGCTGCCGGGCTTCATCTCCAGGATGGCGCTGCTGATCTGCTTGACCTTGTTGGTCTCGCCCCGGTCCAGGTAGGACCGGGCCTCCTGCACCAGCTGGCTGATCTTGCCCTGGGGCTTGATGACCCCGCCCATCTTCTCAATGAGCGTGTCCAGGCTCACGGGCTTGGTGATGACGCTGTCCACGCCGATCTCGTACAAGAGCGACAGGGAGTCCTTGCTGGTCTCCTGGGTCATGACCACGAGCTTGGCCTCGGGGAACACGCTTTTCACCCCGCGCAGGAAGTCCGTGGTGGGCAGGCCGTGCAGGATGCGGTCGGCAAAGACGATGACGGGCATCTTGTGGGTCAGGCTGTCGCGCACGGCGCGCAGGGCGTTGCCCGAGTCCTGGAGCACGCTCAGGCAGTCGCGCTTGATGCCCAGGGTCTTCAGCAGGGCGGTGCGCATGGTGCGCACGAAGAGAGCGTCGTCGCAGAGCATGATGATGTTGCCCTGCTGGAGTTCCAGGAACTCCCGGACGTCTTGGTCGAAGCGGGGGGCGGGAATCATTTCGTCGATACTCCTCTTGGCGTCATAGCGCATTCATAACGATGGCGCTGGGCCTTGTCGAGAGCAGAGGTATCGATTGCGTAGTTCTTTTTCTCGCCGAGCAATCATTGCAGGCTATTGGCGGGCCCGAAAGCCCGCAGGCGGCAGGTTTTTCTTGGCGCTTCGGGAGTTTTCGATTTTTTCTAGAAAACTATTTGTACGGCAACACCTCTGAATTGTTGGAGATAGAAACGTTGGCATCGCCTGTGCATTTCAGGCGGCCAAAGGGAATGTTTTCTTCGAACAAGGAGGTTTGTTCATGTCTCTCGTAATCAATCACAACTTGATGGCGATGAACGCCACGAGGAACCTGGGGGCCGCGTACGGCGCCCTGTCCACCTCCACCCGCCGGCTCTCCTCGGGCCTGCGCGTGGGCACCGCGGCCGACGACGCCGCGGGCCTGGCCATCCGCGAACTCATGCGCGCGGACATCAAAAGCATGAACCAGGGCGTGCGCAACGCCAACGACGCCATCTCCATGATCCAGGTGGCAGACGGCGCGCTGGGCATCATCGACGAAAAGCTCATCCGCCTGAAGGAACTGGCCATGCAGGCCAGCACGGGCACCTACTCGTCCGACCAGCGCCTGATGATCGACTCCGAGTACCAGGCCATGTGCTCGGAAATCACCCGAATCGCCAACGCCACCGACTTCAACGGCATCCATCTGTTGAACGGCCACCTTTCCGGCGATGCCACCACCCACAACGGCAACGGCATCCAGCCCAACGGAGCGCTCAAGGTGCACTTCGGCACCGGCAACGACTCCGCCGAGGACTACTACTACATCAACATGGGCAACTCCACGGCCTCGGCCCTGGGCCTGGGCATGTTGACCGGCGCCAAGAGCGGCACCGGCGCCGCGGCCAACGCGGGCAAGACCATCTCCACCCAGGAGCTGGCCCAGCAGGCGCTCAATGCCATCAACCAGGCCATCATCTCCAAGGACAAGATCCGCGCCAGCCTGGGCGCCATGCAGAACCGCCTGGCCAACACCATCACCAACCTGACCATCCAGGCGGAAAACATGCAGGCCTCCGAGTCGCGCATCTCCGACGTGGACGTGGCCAGCGAGATGACGGAGTTCACCCGCCAGCAGATCCTGTCCCAGTCGGCCGTGGCCATGCTGGCCCAGGCCAACAACCTGCCCAAGATGGCTCTCCAGCTCATCCAGGGCTAAGAAGCCGGGCACGGCTGAACGCCGTTTTCCAGAAAAGACAAGGCCGGAAGGGTGCGCACCCCTCCGGCCTTTTCGCGTTCTTCCCGCGCGGGCTAGTCTTCCCGCAGCTGCTTCAGCGCGGCCACGGCGCGCCCGGCGGCGGCCTGCTCGGCCTTCTTCAGGCTGGTGGAGGTGGCGCGGAAGCACTGGCCGTCGGGCAGGCGCACCTCCACCTCGAAGCGCTTCTCGTGGTCCGGGCCGCTCTGGTCCACCTGCACGTACACCGGGCGCTCGCGGTGCAGCTGCTGCGTCAGCTCCTGCAGGCGGCTCTTGTGGTCCTTGCCTGCCGGGGCCGCCGGGGTGGCGGGCCACAGGGGCTCGAACAGCGCAAGCACCACGGCCCGCGCGGCCTCGAACCCGGCGTCGAGGAACACCGCGCCCAGCACGGCCTCCAGGGCGTCGGCCAGCAGGCTCTCGCGCTCGCGCCCGCCCTGGGCCTCCTCGCCCCGGCCCAGCAGCAGGCGCGGCGGCAGGCCCGCGGCCAGGGCCACTCCGGCCAGGGTGGGGGCCTTCACCAGGCGGGAGCGGAGCTTGGTCAGCTCGCCCTCGTCCGCCAGGGGGTAGCGGCGGAAGGCCTCGGCGGTGATGGACAGCTCCAGCACCGCGTCGCCCAGGAACTCCAGGCGCTCGTTGTTCAGTTCCGGGCGGCCCTGCTCGTTGGCCCAGGAGCTGTGGGCCAGGGCCAGGGCCAGCAGCTTGACTTGGCCGAAGCGATGGTGGATGTCATGCTCAAGGGCCGAGAGGGCCGCCCCGTCCAGGGGGATGTCGTCGAAGGAGATGTCGTCCATGTGCCGTCCCAGGTGCCTTGTGAGGCCGATTCCATGAGCCAGATGCCGCCGCCCGATTCTCCGGTGGAGCCCGCCGCCGGGCCCGCCGCCGGGCCTGCCGTCGACATGGCGCGGACGCCCGACCTCTCCCCGCTGCTGACGCCCTCGGCCGTGGCCGTGGTGGGCGCCTCGCGCAGCCCGGGCAAGGTGGGCGCCGTGGTTCTGGCCAACCTCTTGGCCGCAGGGTACAAGGGCGCCGTCCATCCCGTCAATCCCGCCGCCGCCGCCGCCAACGACGGGCAAGGCATGGAGCTGTGCGGCCTGCCCGCCCTGGCCTCCATAGCCGAGCTGCCCCAGGGCCTGGACCTGGCCGTGGTCTGCCTGCCCCAGGCCCGGGTGCTTCAGGCCGTGCGCCAGCTCGCGGCGCGCGGGGTGCGCGCCTGCGTGGTGCTGGCCGCGGGCTTCCGCGAGAGCGGGCGCCTGGGCTTCGAGGCCGAGACCGAGCTTTCGCACATCGCGCGGCAGGCGGGCATGATCCTGCTGGGCCCCAACTCCCTGGGGCTGGTGAACACCGCCGTGGGCCTCAACGTCACCTTCGCCACGGGCCAGCCCAGGCCGGGCGGCGTGGCCTTCTTCTCCCAGTCCGGGGCCATGTGCGTGGCCGTGCTGGACTGGGCCGCCGGGCAGGGCCTGGGCTTCTCCACCTTCGTCAGCCTGGGCAACAAGGCCATGGTCGACGAGGCCGCCGTGCTGCGCCACCTGCGGGGCGACGAGCACACCCGGGTCATCCTGGGCTACTGCGAGAGCGTGGAGGACGGCACGGACTTCCTCGACGCCGCCCGGGCTGTGGCGGGCGAGAAGCCCCTTGTGATGCTCAAGGCGGGCACCACCAGCGCCGGGGCCAGGGCCGTCTCCGCCCACACGGGCTCGGTGTCCGGCTCGCCCGCGGCCTACCGCGCGGCCTTCCGCCAGGCCGGGGCCCTCACCGTGGAGCGCGTGGAGTCGCTCTTCGGCATCGCCCAGGCCCTGGCCCTGCAGCCCCCGCCCAAGGGGCCCGGGCTGGCCATCCTCACCAACTCCGGCGGCCCGGGCATCCTTGCGGCGGACGCCTGCGCCCGCACCCGGCTCACCCTGCCCCGGCCCACCCAGGCCACCCTGGAGCGCCTGGCCCAGGACCTGCCGGGCTTCGCCTCGGTGTACAACCCCGTGGACGTGCTGGGCGACGCCGGGCCGGAGCGCTACCGCGCCGCGCTCTCCGCCCTGGCGGCGGACCCCCACGTCCATGCCCTGCTGGTGCTTCTGACCCCCACGGCCTCGGCGGACGTGGAGGCCACGGCCCGCGCCATCATCGAGGCGGCCCGGGGGCCGGAGGGCCTGCTGCCCGACGGGTCCCGGAAGCCGTTCGCCGCCTGCTTCATGGGCCGGGGCGCGGTGAGAAGGGGCCGCGAGCTGCTGCTGGACGCGGGCATCCCCTGCTACGAATTTCCCGAGGCCGCGGTGGAGGCCCTGGACGCCCTGTACGGCCTGGAGCGCCGCCGCCACGGGGAGGAGGCCACGGCCTGCCCCCTCCCGGGCACAGCCTATTCCCCGGGCGGGCCCGACCCCTGCCTGGGCGCCTGGGACGACACGGCGGGCGAGATCGTGGCCGACGCCCGGGCCAAGGGCCTGCCGGAGCTGGGGGGCATCCCGGCCCTGGAGGCCGCCCACGCCGCCGGGCTGCCGGTGCTGACCACGGGCCTGGCCCGCACCAGCGCAGAGGCCGTTCGCCTGGCCGTGGGAGAGATCGGCCTGCCCGTGACCCTGCGCCTGTCCACCCCGGACCCGGGCTTTCTGGAGGAGGCCGTGGGCGCGCCCAGCCTGCCCCCGCCGGGCCTGGCCTCTCCCGGCCTCGCCGGTTTCGGCATGGACGGCATGGCCTGCGACAGCGAGGAGGGCTGCGCCGAGTACGTGCTGGGCGACCGCGCGGGCAACCCCGTGGGGCAGATCACCGGCCTGGCCGACGCCGAGGCCGTGCGCCGGGCCTTTTTGACCCTCACGGGCCGGGCGGCGCGCCTGCGGCCCGAGGCCTACGTCACCGGCTGCCTAGTGCAGGCCACGCCGAAACTCTCAGGAGGGCCGGGCGGCACCGGCCAGGACGCGCGCGGCTTCGAGCTTTCCGTGGGCTTCACGCGCGACCCGCAGTTCGGGCCGCTTTTGTCCTTCGGCCTGCGGGGCATAGCCAGCGAGCTGTTGGGCGACGTGGCCCACCGCCTGGCCCCGCTGACCCCGGCGGACGCCCGGGAGATGCTGCGCGAGGTGCGCTTCTACCCGCTTCTGCGCGGGGCGCGCGGCGGCACGGCGGTGTCGCTGGAGGCGCTGGAGCGGCTGCTCCTGGGCGTTTCGCGCATGGCGCTCCGGCTGCCGCTGCTCATGGGCGCGCGGTTCTCGCCGGTGCTGGCTGGCCCTGGCGGGGTGTTCATCGCGGGGGCCAGGCTCACGCTGGGCTAGAAATTTCACGAAGAACGCGAAGGAGGGCGCACATGCCCGGACTCTACATCGGCTCCACCTCCGGCTACTCCGGCAAGAACACCATCACCGTGGGCCTGGGCATGGCCCTCAAGCAGGCGGGCCTGGCCATCGGCTACATGAAGCCCGTGGGCGCCATGCCCGTGGACACGGACCAGGGCCTGGCCGACGAGGACGCGCTCTTCGTGCGCGACGCCCTGGGCCTGGGCGCGGACCCGGCGCACACCCCCCAGGCCATGACCCCGGTGGTCGTCACCCACGACTTCAAGCGCGAGGCCTTCGAGAACCGCCTGGCCGGCATGGCCGATGGCGGCCTCATGGCCCAGGTCAAGGCCGCCTACGAGGGCCTCTCCCGGGGGCGCGACGTGACCCTGGTGGCGGGCAGCGGCGGCATGTACTCCGGCAAGTACAGCGGGCTCGACGCCGTGAGCCTGGTGGCCGCCCTGGGCCTCAAAGCCATCGTCATCGACCGCTTCGAGAAGGAGCTCAACTACGACCTCTTGCTGATGCTGCGCGAGCAGATGGGCGACGGCCTGGCGGGCGTGGTGCTGAACGACGTGCCCCCGGCCTTTTTGGAGGAGGTCACCGACCACCTGGCGCCCTTCCTGGAGAGCCGGGGCGTGCCGGTCCTGGGCATCCTCCCGCGCGACCCGCTCATGGGCTCCATCACCGTGGGCGACCTGGCCCTGCGCCTGGGCGGCAAGGTCATAAGCGCCCACCACCGCACGGACCGCGTGGTCTCGCAGTTCCTCATCGGCACCATGCAGGTGGAGAACTTCATGCTGCACTTCCGCAAGAAGAAGAACGCCGCGGTCATCGTGGGCGGCGACAGGGCGGACGTGCAGTTGGTGGCGCTGGAAGGCGACTGCCCCTGCCTGGTGCTCACCGGCAACCTCTACCCCAACGACGTGATCCTGACGCGCTCCGAGGTGCTGGAGACCAGCATCATCATCGTGCGCGAGGACACCTTCACCGTGGCCAAGAAGATGGAGAACCTGCTGACGCGGCACAAGATGCGCGACGCCGTGAAGGTGCGCCAGGGCGCGGAGCTGGTGGCCCGGCACCTCAAGCTGGACGCCCTGCGCGCGGCCCTCGGGGTCTAGGTGCCCCCGGCCCCGGGCGGAAGCGCCGCGCCCGCATTGCCCGGCCCGACGGGAATGCCCGGCCTGCCCCTGTCGCTCGGCCCGCGACCGCTGGCGACGCTGGCGCTGGCATTGGCGCTGACGCTGTCGCTGGCGCTGTGCCTGGCCCAGCGTGCCGGTGCCTGGCCCGCCGCCCGCCAGAAGCCGGGGCCCGCTTCCAGCGCCACCGCCTCAGCCGGAGCGGTCGCCGGGACCTCCATCGAGGTCACCGGGGCCCGCGTGCTGGATTCCGGCCTGCTGGAGCCCCTGCCCCCGCGCCCGCAAGCCCCTGTGCGCACCGGCCCGGCCACCCTCGTGGGCGGGGTGGACGGCATCGGGGCCGTGGTGGCCACCCCGGGCGAGCCCCTGCCCAGGGAGCTGCTCAAGACCCCGCCGGAGCGCGAGTACCGGCCCCTGGCCGGGGCCGCCAAGGTGTACGCCGCGCCGGGCCAGGCCCTGGGCTTCGGCTACGTGCTCGCGGGCTCGCCCGTGGGCGCGGCGGTGCCCGTGCAGGTGGCGGTGTTCTTTCCGCAGGGGGAGGGCGGCGGCCCGCGCCGGGTGGAGACCCTGGAGCGCGAGGCCGTGCTGGGCAGGCCGGACTGGGCGGCCTGGGATTTCGGAGACGTGGTGGAGCCGGGGCAGTACGTCATCGAGCTGCGCTGCCAGGGCGCGGTGCTGGCACGCCGGGCCTTCGTGGTGGCGCCGAGGAGGCCGCCCGGCCCTGTGAACGGGGGGAGCCCGCCTTAGCCGCGTTCTTTCACGTCCTCGCGCCAGGGATTGTGGCGGGCGCAGCAGCCCTGGCCCACGAACAGCGGGGAGAGGTCCACGCCCGGCCGGGGCCGCAGCACCAGGGCGCAGGCGTAGCGCGCGCCGGTCCACTCCAGGGCCGGGCAGCGCGGCACGTAGCCGTACACCGCCTGGGAGACCTCGCAGGGATTGTCCAGGCAGCACCAGCCGCAACCCACGCAGTCAAGCGGCGGCAGGCCGGGGTCTTTGGGGGAGAAGAAATCATCGTCCAGCGTCATGGGCGCATACATAGGGCAGGGCGCGTGGCTTGGCAACCGGGGCCCTCTCCGGGCCCTCCCGCTCCGCCGGGGCCTTTGGGGCGGACCGTGCCGGAACTTCGCAGATACTCCCAGTATTGATTTTTCTTCGCCACTGGTGCACGTGATACAGAATGCGCCCGCACACCCCCTTGTCTGCGCGTGCGTACTCGTATTCGGGGGAGGTCCATCGTCCATGCACACGCTCTGGGAGTCCCGTGGGCCGTGGGCGCGGCTTGTGGTGGCGCTGGCGGCCGTGGCCGCCGGTGTGCTTTTGCGCCTCTCGCTGCTGGACGTCATCGGGCCGCGCACCCCCTTCGTGACCTTCTACCCCGCGGCCACGGTGGCCGCCCTGCTTGGCGGGCTGATTTCCGGCGGTGCGGCCACGGTGCTGCTGGGTCTGGTGGCCTACTTCTGGGTGCTGCCGCAGCTGTCGCCCTACATCCTGTCCAACGCCGGCTGGCTGGCCCTGTCCGTGTTCGTGGTCACCGGCGTGCTTATCTCGGTCATCACCGAGGTCATGCACCGCGCCCGCCGCCGCGCCGCCCTGGCCGAGGCCGAGGCCGCCCTGTCCGCCCAGCGCTGCGAGCTGGACGCCGCCATCCAGCGCCTGGCGGCCATCGTGGAGTCCTCGGACGACGCCATCATCGGCGCGTCCATGGACGGCACCATCACCAGCTGGAACCTGGGCGCCCAGCGCATCTATGGCTACACCCCGGAGGAGGCCATCGGCAAAAGCGCGGCCGGCCTCATGGCCCCGCCGGACCGCCCCGGCGAGATCGCGCAGGTGCTGGAGCGCATCGCCAGCGGGCAGCACGTGCGCAACTTCGAGACCCAGCGGCGCCGCAAGGACGGCTCCCTGGTGGACGTGTCCGTGACGCTCTCGCCCATCCGCTCCTCGGACTGCTCCCTGGCCGGGGTCTCGGCCGTGGTGCGCGACATCACCGAGCGCAGGCGCGCCGAGGAGGCCCTGCGCCAGGGCGAGGAGCGCTTCCGCGAGGTGGTGGAGGGCACGGACAACCTCGTCACCCGGGTGGACGCCCAGGGCCGCCTGATCTACGCCAACCCCGTGGCCCGCAGCGTCTTCGGCCTGGCGCCGGAGGACTGCGTGGGCCGCCTGGCCTTTGACTTCGTCCACCCGGAGGACCGCGAGGCCACCGTGCGGGCCTTCCTGGGCTGGATTTCCGCCGGGCTTCGGCACGCCACCCTGGAGAACCGCCAGGTGTCCCTGGACGGCACGGTGCGCACCCTGTCGTGGACCGTGGACCTGCACTACGCCCCGGACGGCACCCTGAGCGCGGTGGACGGCATCGCCCAGGACGTGACCGAGCGCAGGCGCGCGGAGGAGGCCCTGCGCAAGAGCGAGCGGCGGCTGCGCTTCTCCCAGGAGATCGCCCGGCTGGGCCAGTGGGAGCTGGACCTGGCCACCGGCGTGCTCTCCTGGTGCCAGGGCGTGTACGCCATGTTCGAGCTCGACCCGGCGCATTTCCAGCCCTCGTATGAGCTCTTCCTCTCCATGGTGCACCCCGAGGACCGCCAGGCCGTGGACGCGGCGTACCGGGAATCCCTGGAGGCCCGGAGGCCCTACTCCATCGTGCACCGCCTGCTCATGCCCGATGGCCGCGTCAAGTGGCTCAAGGAGCTGTGCCGCCACGAGCTGGACGAGGCCGGGGAGCCCATCCGCTCCATGGGCGTGGTCCAGGACATCACCGAGCTCAAGCTGGCGGAGCAGGCCCTGCGCGAGAGCGAGGTCTTCTCCCGCACCATCGTGGAGAGCAGCCCGGACTGCATCAAGCTTCTGAACGCCGCCGGGGAGCTGACCTACATCAGCCAGGGCGGCCTGCGCCTGCTGGAGATGGAGTGCTCCGAGGGCGTGCTGGGGCGGCCCTACACGGAGTTCTGGAAGGGCTCGGACCTGGCCGCGGTGGAGACCGCCCTGGCCGAGGCCCGCGCCGGGCGGCTGGGCCGGTTCGAGGGCTTCTGCCCCACGGCCTCGGGCACGCCCAAGTGGTGGGACGTGTCCATCGCCCCCATGCCCGGCCCGGGGGGAGCCATCGAGCGCTTCCTGGTGGTCTCGCGCGACGACACCGCCCGCAGGCAGGCGGTGGAGGCCCTGCGCGAGAGCGAGGAGCGCTTCCGCCAGCTGGTGGAGCACGCCCCGGACGGCATCTTCGTGCAGACCCAGGGCCGCTTCGCCTACGTCAACCGGGCCTGCCTGGCGCTCTATGGCGCCGCCGAGCCGGGGCAGCTGCTGGGCCAGGCCGTGCCCACGCGCGTGCACCCGGACTTCGCGGACCAGGCCAGGGAGCGCATCCGCGTGCTCAACGAGGAGCGCCGGGGCGTTCCGGCCCTGGAGATGCGCCACCTGCGCCTGGACGGCAGCACGGTGGACGTGGAGGTCTCGGCGGAGCCCCTGGTGTACGGCGGGCAGCCCGGGGCCCTGGTCTTCCTGCGGGACATCAGCGAGCGCAAGCGCCTGGAGTCCCTGCGCGAGGACATGGAGCGCATCGCCCGGCACGACCTGAAGACCCCGCTCAACGCCGTCATCAACCTGCCGCTGTTGATGCTCGACGAGGGCGGCCTGAGCGAGGAGCAGGCCTCCATGCTGCGCATGGTCCACGAGGCCGGGCTGCGCATGCTCGACCAGATCGACCAGTCCCTCACGCTCTACCGCATCGAGACCAGGTCCTTCGAGCTGGACCCGCAGCCGGTGGACCTGCCGGACCTGCTGATCCGCGTGGCCAGGGACCTCTCCACCCTGGCCCAGGGCCTGGGCGTGGACCTGGCCCTGGACCTGGGGCCCGGGCCCGTGTGCGCGCGCGGCGATGTGCTGCTCTGCCGAACCATGTTCGCCAACCTGATCAAGAACGCCGTGGAGGCCGCCGGGCGGGGCGGGCGGGCCTCGGTACGCCTGGAGGCCGGGCCGGGCTGGGCCAGCGTGGCCGTGCACAACCCCGGCGCCGTGCCCAAAAGCCTGCGCGGCGGGTTCTTCGAGAAGTACGCCAGCGTGGGCAAGCGGCGCGGCGCGGGCCTGGGCACGTACTCGGCCCGGCTCTCGGCCGAGGCCCAGGGCGGCAGCATAGCCATGGAGACCGGCGAGGAGCAGGGCACCACCATCACCGTGCGCCTGCCGTTGTGGCCGGGGGAAGGGGACGCGGCATGAAGCACCTGCGCAGGGAGCTCTGGTTCCACATCAAGGGCCGCCGGGGGTTTGTGAACATCACGCCCCAGGTGCAGGCCGCCGTGGCGGACTCCGGCGTGGCCGAGGGCCTGTGCCTGGTGAACGCCATGCACATCACCGCCAGCGTCTTCGTCAACGACGACGAGCCCGGCCTGCACCAGGACTACGACGAGTGGCTGGAGCGCCTGGCGCCCCACGCCCCGGTGTCCCGGTACCGGCACAATGTGGGCGAGGACAACGCCGACGCGCACATGAAGCGCCAGATCATGGGCCGGGAGGCCGTCATCGCCATCACCGCCGGACGGCTGGACCTGGGCCCCTGGGAGCAGGTGTTCTACGGCGAGTTCGACGGCGGCCGCGACAAGCGCGTGCTCGTCAAGATCATCGGAGAATAGGGCCGCGGGCCCGCTTGCCGGGCAGGAAGGTCACGCGCAGGAAGTCGCGGTGGAAGAAGCGCAGCGGGTTGTCCACGCAGGCGTCGGGCAGCAGGTGCCACCAGCGGTAGCCCAGCTCGCGGAAGTGCTCGCGGGCGCGGCCGTGGTGGCCCAGTTCGCGGGCGGCGGCCAGGGCGGCGTCGCGCTGGCAGCGCGAGGTGGCCACCGGCGCCAGCAGCCGGGGGTGGAAGCCCCGCCGGGCCATGATGGCCCGCAGGCGCAGGTACTCGCGGTGGCGGCAGTAGCCGTCGGCCAGGCACAAGAGGGCCAGGCTGAACCAGCCCGAGGCGGGCAGGGCCAGCCCCAGCCCGGCCAGCACGGCCCCCTGGGCCAGCAGCTCCAGGCTCGTCTCTGCAAGGCCCGCCCCGGCCAGGGCCGAGAGCGAGCCCGTGGCGTGGGGCAGCGGGGCCACGAGGAAGAGATGGCGGCACAGCCTGCGCAGGGCCCGGCGGGCCTTTGGGGCGGCGCGGCCCGGGGGGGTGTTTCGCGGGGTCATGGGGGAGGCCTGTACCGCACCGGGGGGCGGGGCGGCAAGCCCGCGCGGGGCGGCTTTTCCCGGCCCGGGGGCCCTCGCCGCCCTTGGATTTCTCTCCCGATTGGGGTACATTCGGGCAAGACAGCGAGGTGGGCATGGCCAAGGCCGAGAAAAAGCAGAACGAGCTTAAGCACATTGAGGAGATCCTGGAGCGTTTCGGCGTGGCCGGAGACGCGGACTGGATGGCCCTGGTGCTTTTCGTGCGCAATATCGTCACGCGCATGAGCCTGTTCACCGAGGACCAGAAGGCGGCCATGCAGGCCAGCGTTTTCGAGCGCATGAGCCAGAAGCCCCTGGGCCCGGCCCAGTTCGAGCAGACCCTGGCCCTGCTCGAGTCCGACCTGTTGACCAACCCCCGCGTGCAGGACCTGCGCGACAACCTGAAGATCGAGCAGGACGCCTTCAACGCCCTGTACGACGAGATGGGACGCGTGTTCACGGACATCCGCGAGCACAACGCCCAGCGCCAGAGCCACATGGTCGAGATAGGCGAGCAGACCGCGCAGGCCATGCTGGCCGCCTCCGACCGCTCCAGCGTGGTGCGCCAGCTGCGCAGCATGCTCACCGACTTCGTGGCCCAGGCCCGCGAGGAGGCCCGCGGCTGGGAGGAGCGCGCCAGGCAGCTGGAGCGCACCGCAAGCTTCGACCCCATGCTCTCGGAGCTGTACAGCCGCCGGGCCTTCGACGCGCAGCTGGCCTCCGCCTCCGAGAACTGCCACAAGGCGGGCAAGCCCCTGTCGCTCCTGTTCATCGACGTGGACCGCTTCAAGGTCGTCAACGACACCTACGGCCACCTGGTGGGCGACGGCGTGCTGCGCGTGCTGGCGGCCATCGTCTCGGCCCACGCGGTGCAGTTCGGCGGCTACCCCGCGCGCTACGGCGGCGAGGAGCTGGTCATCCTGTGCGAGGGGCTGGACGAGGCCGGGGCCCTGTTCCGGGCCGAGGCCCTGCGCCTGGACGTGTTCCGCTGCCCGTTCATGAACCGTGTCCAGGGCCCCCTGGAGGGCGGCGACCTGCGCATGACCGTGAGCATCGGCGTGGCCCAGCTGGGCCCGGAGCAGAGCGCCAGCGAACTGGTGCTGGCCGCGGACCGGGCCATGTACATGGCCAAGGCGCGCGGGCGCAACACCGTGGTGGCCGCCAGCCAGGTGGGCCCCGGCCAGGCGGACGGCGGCCCGCCGGACTAGCAGGGGCGCGAATCTCCAATTGTTCGCCGCGCGCGGCCAGCCACGGGGCTGGCGCCGCGGGTGGGATAACGCACAGCCGGACGGCCCCGGGCCGCCGGGCTCAGACACGAGAGAAGGAAATCAAGCGATGCCCAGAGTTCAATCCATCCAGATGCGTGTGATCCTGTGGGGCTGGGGCGTGCTCATCGCCGGGCTGGTGCTGGCCTTCTGGCGCTACAGCGCCACCCTCGACGACGAGACCACCCGCGACTTCGAGAGCGCCACCCGCGCCCGCCTGGAGACCGCCCAGTGGGTGCTCTCCCGCGTGCCCATGACCGAGGCCCAGCAGCGCCAGGACACCCTGCACTCCCTGGCGGGCAGCATGGGCATGCGCATCAGCCTCATCCAGGGCGGCAAGGTCCTGGCGGACTCCTCCGTGCCCTTCGCCGAACTGGGCAAGCTCGACGACCACTCCACCCGGCCCGAGGTGCTCGCGGCCATGGGCGGCGGCGAATACAGCCAGGCCACCCGCCACAGCCACACCCTGGATGCCGACCTCATCTACATGGCCAAGAAGCTGCCGCCGGACATCGCCGGCGAGGACACTGTGCTGCGCCTGGCCGCGCCGGTGTCGCAGGTGCGCGCGCACCTGCAGCGCATGCGCTGGGCGCTCCTGGCCGCCGTGGTGCCCCTGCTCCTGGGTTCCGGCGTGCTGCTCTACCTGCTCTCCCGCACCATCACCGCGGGCATCGCCCAGTTCACCGAGGCCGCCCAGGCCATCGGCGAGGGCGACTATCGGCGCAAGATCCTGTTCTACCCGGCGGCGGAGTTCCAGCCCCTGGCCGAGGCCATCAACCGCATGGCCAAGCGCATCAAGAAAAACGTAAAGATCATCGAGAACCAGCGCGGCGAGCTCTGGGCCATGTTCGAGGGCATGGCCGAGGGTGTCATGGTGCTGGACACCGCCGGGCGCGTGCTGCACGTGAACCCGGCCCTGTCCTCCATCTTCCCCCGGGCCGAGGAGTTCATCGGCCGCGCCCCGCTCGAGGTCACCATGAGCCTGGAGATCCAGAACATCGTGGACCGCCTCATGGCCGGGGAGGTCAGCGAGCGGGTCAAGCGCTCCATCGAGCTCAAGGACGGCCACAGCGCGGAGATGACCGTGGTGCCCTTCCGCGACCACAAGTTCCGGCCCCGCGTCATCCTGGTGTTCCACGACACCAGCGAGCAGAAGCGCGTGGAGCGCGTGCTGCGCGACTTCGTGGCCAATGCCTCGCACCAGCTGCGCACTCCGCTCACCAGCATCCGCGGCTATGCCGAGACCCTGCTGGACGCCCCCCCGGCGGAGGAGCCCAAGCGCCGGGAGTTCCTGGAGATCATCCGGGCCAACGCCGTGCACATGGCCAAGGTCATCGGCGGCATGTTCGCCCTGGCCAAGAGCGAGCGCGGCGGCAAGAAGCCCAAGGACCTGAGCGCCGACGTGCCCCAGGCCCTGGACCACGCCCTGAAGAACGCCGCCTTCGCCGCGCAGGAGAAGGACATCGCGCTGACCGTGGGCGAGCTGCCCGGGCAGCTGCCCGCCGTGGCGGCGGACCCCGACGGCCTGCTGCAGATGGTGGACAACATCCTGGACAACGCCATCAAGTACTCGCCCTCCGGCTCGGAGGTGCGGATCGAGGCCCAAAGCGACGGCCAGAGCGTGACCCTGTCCTTCGACGACCAGGGCCCCGGCGTGAGCCCGGAGGACCAGAAGCGCGTGTTCGAGCGCTTCTTCCGCGCGGACAACAACGACGTGGACGGCAGCGGCAGCGCGGGCCTGGGCCTGGCCATCTGCCGCCACATCGCCCGGAACTACGGCGGCGAGGTCTGGGTGGAGTCCCCGGCGGACAAGGAGCGCGGCACGGGCAGCCGGTTCTTCGTGCGCCTGCCCGCGGCCTAGGGGAGCCCGGCCGATAGCCTGCCGCGTATTGCCTTGCCCAGCGCCCTGGGGTAGGGGTACGTAGTTCGGATATAGCCAGCCACGGCTGGCCGGAGGCCGCTGGATGAGGCACGCACGCCCGCGCACCCGCGCAGACCGCTGGAGGGTCCTCACCGCACTGGCCGTGGCGGCCCTGCTTGCCGCGTGGCCCGGCCCCTCGCGCGCGGCCAGCGGGCCGGAGATCCTGGTCCTGCACTCCTACCACCCCGGCTACGCCTGGACCGACGGCATCCAGAAGGGCCTGGCCGAGTCCCTGGCGCTGCTGGCCCCCGGCGCCGAGCTGCGCGTGGAGTACATGGACGCCAAGCGCCAGCCGCCGGAGAAGTCCACCCCGGTGCTGCTGGAGCTCTACCGGCTCAAGTACCGCAACCACCGCCCGGCGGTGGTGCTGGCCAGCGACGACAACGCCCTGAACTTCCTGCTGGACCACCGCGAGGAGCTCTTCCCCGGGGCCCAGGTGGTGGTCTGCGGGGTGGGCGAGCTGACCGACCAGCGCCTGCGAGGCCAGCGCGGCTACACCGGCGTGGCCGAGTACACGGACATCTCCGGCACCATCGACGCCGCGCTGCGGCTCATGCCCGGCCTGCGCACCATCGCCGCCGTGGCCGACGGCACCGAGACCGGCGAGGCCACCATGCGCCTGTTCCGCCAGGCCATGCAGGGCTACCAGGGGCGGCTGGAGGTGGTGGAGATCGCGGGCCTGCGCCTGGCCGAGACCGCGGCCACCCTGTCCACCCTCTCCCCGGACACGGCCGTGCTGTACCTGGGCCTGCTGCGCGACCCAGACGGCAAGATTCTCACCGTAGCCGAGTCCCTGGCCTTCATCCGCCAGAACACGCCGCAGCCGGTGTTCACCGTGTGGGATTTCGTGGTGGGCCAGGGGGCCGTGGGCGGAGTGGTGGTCAGCGGGGCGCGGCAGGGCCAGGCCATGGCCCGCATGGCCGCGCAGATCCTCTCCGGCGCCCGCGCCGAGGACATCCCCTTCCAGCGCATCAGCCCCAGCGCGGGCATGTACGACTACGAAGCCCTGGAGCGCCATGGCCTCTCCCCCGCCGACCTGCCGGTGGACGCCCTGGTCATCAACCGGCCCCAGGGCTTCGTGGAGCGCCACAAGGCCTGGCTGCTGCTGGCCGGGGGCGTGCTCTCCGGCCTCACCCTGGCGCTCATCGTGCTGGTGGTGAACATCGAGCGCCGCCGCCGGGCCGAGCGGGAGCGCAGCGAGTCGCGCCGCCGCTTCCAGGACTTCGTGGAGACCATGAGCGTGGGCGTGCTGGAGCTGGACCCCCTGGGCCGCATCGTCTTCGCCAACGCCGCCAGCCACGCCATCTGCGGCCTTGCGCCCGGCTCGCTCCTGGGCACGAGCATGCTCGACCTGGCCGAGACCTCCTTCGCCAAGAGTCTGATGCAGGACATCCTGCGCCAGACGCGTTCCGGCCCCACCCCGCCCGGCTCGGTCATCGCCCGGCTGCGCAAGCAGCCCGAGGGCCTGGCCGAGGTCAAGGTGGACTGGCTGTGCCTGCGCGGGGAGAACGGAGACTGCACGGGCTTTCTGGCCGCAGTGACGGACCTGACCGACCTGCGCCTGGCCCAGCGCGAGCGCGAGGAGGGCCAGCGCTTCGCCACGGCCCTGCTGGACGCCAGCCCCACGCCCATCTACGCCAAGAACCGCCAAGGCCGCATCGTGCGGGTCAACAGGGCCCTGGAGCTCTTCCTGGGCCGCTCCTCGGCGGAACTGATGGGCCGCCACATCAGCGAGGTCGTGGCCCTGCCCGCCCCGGCGCTCTCCGAGAAGTGGGACGCCGAGCTCTATGCCCAGGGCGGGCTACAGTCCATCGAGACGCAGCTGACCACCGCCGCCGGCCGCCAGCGCGAGGTGGCCATAACCCGCAGCCTGTTCCTGGGGGCCGATGGCCAGCCGGCGGGCATCGTGGGCAGCATCGTGGACGTCACAGAGCGCACGCGCATGGAGAAGGCCCTGCGCGAGAGCCGCGAGAAGTACCGCGTGCTCTTCGAGACCCTGCCCGTGGGCGTGGCCGTGGTGTGGCGCGACTCCACCCTGCTGGAGGTGAACCGCGCCCTGGAGGAGCAGTTCGGCAAGCCGCGCGAGGCCATGCTGGGGCTCAAGCCCTGGCAGCTGGGCCTGAACCAGCACACCGCCGACGGCATTCCCCTGCAGGAGGGCCAGTTCCAGGGCCAGCGGGCCATGCTGGAAAAGCGCGTCATCCGCGACGAGGAGGTGCTCATGCACCCCGAGGACGGGCGCACCCTGTGGGTGGCCATCACCGCCGCGCCCCTGGCCGGGCCGGAGACCGGCGCCGTGGTGACGCTGGTGGACGTCACCGAGCGCAAGCGCATGGAGGCCGAGCTCAAGAGCAGGCTCAAGGCCGTCACCAGCCCCCCGGGCGAGCAGCGCGCCCTGTCCTTCAGCGACCTCTTCGACCTGGGGGACATCCAGGACGTGCAGGACGCCTTCGCCAAGGCCACGGGCGTGGCCTCGCTCATCACCACTCCGGAGGGCCGCTCCATCACCGGGCCCAGCAATTTCTGCGGCCCCTGCCGCGAGGGCGTGTGCGCCAAGAACGGCGACGAGGGCTGCTGCATGATGCACGAGGCCGGGGCCCAGGCGGGGATGCTCGCCGCCGCCGCGCCCATCCTGGTCGGGGAGCGCGTGCTCGCCCTGTGGCACATCTACCAGGCCCGCGAGCCAGGCTCCGACCTGGACACCCTGGCCACGGCCCTGGCCAGCGCGGGCCGCAGCGAGGAGACCGTGCGCGGCTGCCTGGGCACGGTGCCCACCATGTCTCGGGAGCGCTTCGCCGAGATCCACGCTTCCCTGACCATGCTGGCCCGGCAGATGAGCGACCTGGCCCTGAAGAACCTGCAGCAGGCCCGGGACATCGAGGAGCGCCAGCGCACCCAGCTGGCCCTGGAGCAGGCCAAGAACGCGGCGGAGATCGCCAATCAGGTCAAGAGCGACTTCCTGGCCAACGTCAGCCACGAGATCCGCACCCCCCTGCACGGTGTGCTGGGCATGCTCCAGCTCATGCTCGTCACCCCGCTCAACGAGGAGCAGGTGGAATACGTGGACAAGGCCATGTACTCCGCCCGCAGCCTGCTCTCGGTGATCAACGACATCCTGGACTTCTCCAAGATCGAGTCGGGCAAGCAGGAGCTCATGAGCGAGGACTTCAGCCCGGCGGCCCTGGTGCGGGCCAGCGCGGCGGTGTTCGAAGACGCCGCCCGGGCCAAGGGCCTGGACCTGAAGGTGGAGCTGGCCCCGGACCTGCCCGAGCAGCTGCGCGGCGACCCCGGCAAGATCCGCCAGATCCTGTTCAACCTGGTGGGCAACGCCGTGAAGTTCACCGACGCCGGGTTCATCCGCGTGGCGGCCTCCGCGCGGCGCCAGCCGGGCGGGCGGGCCGTGCTGTTCCTGGACGTGGAGGACAGCGGCGTGGGCATCCCCGAGGACAGGCAGGGCGACGTGTTCGAGCCCTTCACCCAGGGCGACGCCGTGTTCACCAAGCGCTTCCAGGGCACGGGCCTGGGCCTGTCCATCGTGCGCAGGCTGGTGGGCCTCATGGGCGGGGCCGTCACCATGGAGAGCGAGTCCGGCCGGGGCACCAGCTTCGCGCTGGCCCTGCGCCTGGAGCTGCCCGGGGCCAAGCCCGCCGCCGCGCCGGAGCCGCCCCGGCCCGCGCCCGTCAACCTGCCGCCGCTCTCCCTGCTGCTGGCCGAGGACAACCTGGTGAGCCAGCTGGCGGCCAAGAGCTTCCTGCAACGCGCGGGCCACTCCGTCACCACGGCGGTGACGGGCCTGGAGGTGCTGGAAAAGCTCGCGGCCCAGCGCTTCGACGCCGTGCTCATGGACATCCAGATGCCGGAGATGGACGGGGTGGAGGCCACCCGGCGCATCCGCGCGCACACCGGCAAGGACTGGGACCCGGACATCCCCATCATCGCGCTTACCGCCTATGCCCAGGCCAGCGAACACAAGGCATTCCTGGAGGCGGGCATGGACGCAGCCATCAGCAAGCCGCTGGAGATGCAGGACATCCTGCTGGCGCTGGAGCGCTGCCTGGCACGGCGGAAGAGCTAGGGACCGTCGACCGCCACTATCCGAGGAGCGCGCGCAGCCCCAGGGCGCAGCCCACGCCCACGGCCATGGCCAGGGGCAGGTTGCCCGCGCGCCAGGCCACCAGGGCCGTGGCGGCGGTGGCCAGGGCGTCCGCCGGGCCGGCGGCCAGGGCCGAGGGCGCCACGATGGCCGCCAGGATGGACGCCGGGATGGCCTTCATGAAGCGCTCCATGCGCCCGGACACGGTGAGGCGGCTCATGAGCGCCAGCCCGGCTGCGCGGGAGGAGTATGTGGCCAGGGCCATGCCGCCGATGGTCAGCACGGTGTCGATGAGCGGGGCCGGGGCGAGCTGGCTCATGCGTCGCCCCCCTTGGCTCCGGCCAGGCGCGCGGGCTGGAAGGCCGCCGCGAGCCCCCCGGCGAAGGCCCCGGCCAGGATGTACCACTTGCCGGGCAGCAGCTTCGTTCCCAGCAGGGCCGCCGCCGTGGCCGCCGCCAGGGGCAGCAGGTCCGCCCGCCGGGGCTTCAGCCCCACCAAGAGCGCCGTGAACACCGCCGTGAAGGCGAAGTCCAGGCCGTACCGGGCCGGGTCGTCCAGGCCCTGCACCAGGGCGTGGCCCAGCACGGTGGAGAGGTTCCAGCACAGGTAGACCATGAGCCCGCTGCCGATGAGCACGGCCCCGTCGCTGGCCCTGCGCCCCCGGGCGTCCTCGGCGTAGATGCCCAGGGTCACGGCCCAGCTCTCGTCGGTCATGAAGTACAGCGACCCGAAGGCCCTGCCCGGCGAAAGCCGCGTGAGCCAGGGGGAAAGCGCCGCGCCCATGAGCACGTGGCGCAGGTTGACGATGAAGGTGGTGACCACGAGCGAGAAGATGGGCAGCTCCGGGCCCCACAGGTCCATGGCGATGAGTTGGGAGGCCCCGGCGAAGACGAGGCTGCTCATGGACAGCGCCGCGCCGAGCGACAGGCCCTTCTGCCGGGCCAAGAGGCCGAAGAGGATGCCGTACACGCCCACGCCCAGGGCGATGGGCAGGCAGGCGCGCGCGCCCGCCACAAACCCCGCCCGGGTGAAGGGCAGGGGACCGGGGGAGAAGGTCTTGTCCGTGTTCATGGCCGAGGCTTAGCGCGCCGGGGCCCGGCCCGGCTTGTACGATCTTGCTCTGGCGGGCCTGTTCGCACCAGGGGCCGCGTCAGCGGCCCTCGCCCTTCCAGCGCCCGGGCGGGCAGCCGTAGCTGCGGCGGAAGTGCCGCGTGTAGTGGCTCTGGTCCGCGAAGCCCACGGCCACGGCCACCTCGGCCACGCCCAGGCCCGCGCGCAGCAGGTCGAGCGAGCGGTTCAGCCTGAGCTGGATGCGCCAGGCGTGGGGCGGCAGGCCCGTGGACCGGGCGAAGAGCCGCGCGGCGTGGAAGGGCGACAGGCCCACCGAGGCCGCCAGCCCGTCCAGGCTCACCTGCTCGGTGAGGTCGGCGGAGAGGCGCTGGCGCATGGCCTCCACCTTGGCGGGCTCCGGCCGCAGGGAGGCCACCGGGGCGGGCTCGGGCTCGCGGGCGTGGCGGGCCAGCAGTGCGGCCAGCGCGTCCAGGGCGGCGGTCTGCGCGGCCAGCAGGTCTTCCCCGGCCTCCAGCAGCCGGTGCGCCCGCGCCAGGGCCCGGGCCAGCTCCAGGTCGCGCACGGCGGTGTGCGGCAGCCGGGGCAGGCCGCCCGCGCCCCCGCGCCCGTCTCCACGCAGCTGGCTGGCCAGCTCCAGCATGGTCCGAGCCGAGGGGTAGAACACGCGGTAGGCCCAGCCCTCCTCGGCGGCGCGCTCGCCGGTGTGGATCTCGTCGGGGTTGATGCAGGCCAGCCAGCCCGGCCCGGCCACGTGGTGCGCGCCCCGGTAGCGGTAGCCCTCGGCCCCGTCGGTGATGACCCCCACCACGTAGCCCTCGTGCCAGTGCGGGGCAAAGGTGTGGGTCACGTAGCGCGCGGTCAAAAGCTCCGTTTCCGGCAGCGCCGGGGAGCGGAAGAAGCGGGCCTGCTCGGGGCCTTGGGTGGCGCCGGGGGCGGTCTTCTGGGTGATGTCCGGGGTCGGCATGGCTGCTCCCCTGGTCTTGCTCCGCGCGGGGCTACTGCCGGTACTGCAGCAGCAGGCCGTCCGGCCCCAGGCCCTGGGAGGTGGAGCGCGGGTCGGCCAGGGCCTGGGCCAGGGCCGAAAGGGTGGCCCCCAGCAGGCGCGGCAGGAGCGGCAGCTTTTTCTCCGGGCCTTCCAGAAGGGGGGCGGAGTCGTCCAGCTTGAGCATCTCGCGCAGGGTGGCCAGGGCCGCCTCCTGCCCGCCCAGCTTGTCCACCAGCCCGGCCTCCAGGGCCTGCCTGCCGGTCATGGCGCGGCCGTCGGCCACCTTCTCCACCACGTCCAGGGGCAGCTTGCGGGCCTCGGCCACGTCGGCCACGAACTGCTGGTGCAGGTCCATGATCAGCAGCATGAGGTAGGCGCGCTGCTCCGGGGTCAGCGGCTGCGTGGGGCTGCCCGCGGCCTTGAACTTGCCCGTGGCCAGAAGGTCGGTCTTGAGCCCCAGCTTGTCCATGAGCCCCTGCAGGTTCACGTACTCCGCGCGCACGCCGATGCTGGCCGTGAGGGTGCCGGGGTTGGCCACGATGAGCGTGGCCGGGGCCGCGGCGTAGTAGCCGCCGCTGGCCGCCGCCGTGCCCATGCTGACCACCACGGGCTTCTTGGCCACCAGCTCGCGCACGGCCTGGAACAGCTCCTGCGAGGGCGCCACGGCCCCGCCGGGGCTGTCGATCCTGAGCAGCACGCCCTTCACGGAGTCGTCCTGGCGCAGCTCCTTCAAAAAGGCCGTGACCTCGGAGGCGTCGGCGATCATGCCCTCGATCTTGCACAGGCCGATCTTGTCCCCGGCCAGGGGCTTGGACTTGCCCCCGAGGGAACGGAAAAAGGCCATGGCCCCCGTGAAGAGGGCCACGGCCAATACAATCAGAAACAGTCCGAACAGCAGGGGATGCCGCTCGGAGAACTTGGTCTTAGTTGGACTCGTCTCCATTGGAGGCGTCCTCTATCTTGGCGCGCAGAAGCTCGCCGAGATTGCTTCCGGTCTCAGGACCGGCGGTGCGGAACTCCTTGGGCTTCTTGCGCTCTTCCTCTTCCTTGAGCTGCTTGATGGACAGGCCCAGGCGGCGCTCGTCGGCGCTCACGTGGATGACCTTGGCCTCGATGGTCACGCCTTCCTTGAACAGCTCGGAGGGGCTCTTGATCTTCTTGCGGCTGATCTCGGACACGTGCACCAGGCCCTCGATGCCCTCCTCGACCTCGACGAACAGGCCGAAGTCGGTGATGTTGGTCACCAGGCCGTTGATCAGGGTGCCCACGGGGTACTTGCCCGGGACCTTGAGCCAGGGGTCCTCGGCCAGCTGCTTGATGCCCAGGGTGAACTTCTCGTTCTCCTTGTCCACGGTCAG
This sequence comes from uncultured Desulfocurvus sp., assembly GCA_964502805.1. Lineage (GTDB taxonomy): Bacteria > Desulfobacterota > Desulfovibrionia > Desulfovibrionales > Desulfovibrionaceae > Humidesulfovibrio. The sequence continues at coordinate 31,943 of CAZCYB010000005.1, read as the reverse complement.
CACCTTGGCCTGCACGATGTCGCCGATCTTGAAGACCTCGCTGGGGTGGCGGATCTTCTTGGTCCAGCTGATGTCGGAAACGTGGATCAGGCCGTCGATGCCTTCCTCGATGCCGATGAACACGCCGAACTCGGTGATGTTCTTGATGGCGCCCTCAAGGATGGTGCCTTCCGGGTACTTCTCGGCCACCACGTCCCAGGGATTGGGCTTGATCTGCTTCATGCCCAGGCTGATGCGCTTCTTGTCGGGATCGACGCCGAGCACGATGACCTCGACCTCGTCCCCGGCGCGCACCATCTGCGAGGGATGGCGCAGCTTGCGGGTCCAGCTCATCTCGGAGATGTGCACCAGGCCCTCGACGCCGGCCTCCAGCTCGACGAACGCGCCGTAGTCGGCCAGGTTGGTGACCTTGCCCTTCAGACGGCCGCCCTGCGGGTACTTGCCGGCGATGTTCTCCCAGGGATCGGCCACGAGCTGCTTCAGGCCCAGGGAGACCTTCTGGCCCTCGCGGTCGAAGTGCAGGACCTTGAGCTCCAGGTCGTCGCCCAGCTGCACCATCTCTTTCGGGTGGCGGATGCGCTTCCAGCTCATGTCGGTGATGTGCAGCAGGCCGTCCAGGCCGCCCAGGTCGATGAACACGCCGTACTCGGTGATGTTCTTGACCTTGCCCTTGACCACCTGGCCTTCGCCCAGGGTCTCCAGCAGGGCGCCGCGCTGCTCGCTGCGCTGCTCCTCGAGGAGCACGCGGCGGCTGACGATGACGTTGCTGCGGCGGCGGTTGATCTTGAGGATCTTGAACTCGAACTCCTGGCCAACCAGGGCGTCCATGTCGGGCACGGGACGAAGGTCGACGTGGGAGCCGGGGAGGAAGGCCTCCACGCCACCGAGGTCGACGGTGTAACCGCCCTTGATGCGGCGGATGATCTTGCCGGTGACGGTGCCGTTCTTCTCCTGGGAATCCTCCAGGCGGTCGAACAGCTGCATGCGCTTGGCCTTGTCGCGCGAGAGGTGGATGGTGCCTTCGCTCTCGTCCTTGTTGGACACGAAGACGTCCACGGTGTCGCCCACCTTCACGGTGAGGTTGCCTTCCAGGTCGAGGAACTCGGCCATGGGAATCTGGCCTTCGGACTTGAAGTTCACGTCGACAAGCACGTGCTCCTTGCCGATCTTGACGATGGTGCCCGGCACGATGGTGCCTTCGTCCAGGTCGCCGAAGTCCGCCTTGAGGTAGTTCTCAAGGGCATCCTCGAAATTGAGGTCCATTTCCTGATCAACGTTCTTAGTTTTTTCCATGATTGCCTCCAACGACACTCCCTCGGACAAATGTATTTGCGCTGTATGTGAGGCTTCCGGCCGCGCGCGGCCCCATCCCGATTCCGAGGCGAGCGGGACGTTTCCGTGGCGGTTGGCCCAGGTATGGGCCGGTTCCGGATGCCATGACGCCAAAAGCAATGGGCTCCCCCCAACGGGGGGACGCCCTGAAAGTCATGCTTCGTACCCCAATTTTTCCTGGCTGTAAACTGGATTCGGGCCCGTTTCCCGGGCCGGGCGGCGGGCATGCGCCCGCTCCCGCCGTTGCCGGGCCGGGCGGCGGCGTGGTAGCAATGGGGCCAACAAAGGAGCCCCCCATGGCCAAGCCCGAGCCAGAACATGCCGCCGAACATGCCGAAGGACATGACCTCGGCAGGGTCCGCTGCCCCTGGTGCGGAACCGACCCGCTGTACGTGGCCTACCACGACGCCGAGTGGGGCGTGCCCCTGCGCGACGACCGGCTGCTCTTCGAACTTTTGCTGCTGGAGGGCGCGCAGGCGGGCCTGTCCTGGCTCACCGTGCTGCGCCGCCGCCAGGGCTACCGCGAGGCCTACGGCGACGGAACACCGGGCCTGGACCCGCAGGCCGTGGCCCGGTTCACCGAGGCCGACCGGGCGCGTCTGCTCGCCGATGCGCGCATCATCCGCAACCGGGCCAAGGTGGCCGCAAGCCTGGGCAACGCCCGGGCCTACCTCAAGGTGCAGAAGGAGTTCGGCAGCTTCTCCGGCTACCTGTGGCGCTTCGTGGACGGGACCCCCATCCGCAACGCCTGGACGGAGCTCCGGCAGGTACCGCCCCGCACGCCCCTTTCCGACGCCATCAGCAAGGACCTGCTCTCTCGCGGGTTCACGTTCGTGGGCTCCACCATCGTGTACGCCTACCTGCAGTCCGCCGGGCTGGTGAACGACCACCTGACGTCCTGCTTCCGCCACGCGGAATTGTAGAGGCTACTTCTTCGTGGGGATGAGCAGGCTCTTCACCCCGGTGACGCCCTTGACCCCCTTGGCGATGGCCTGGGCCTTGGCGGCGTCCTGGGCCGTGCGCACCATGCCGACCAGGTAGACCTTGCCGCCGAAGACCTCGGTCTCCACCTGGGTGGAGCTGAGCGACTTGTCCGCGATGAGCGCCGCGCGCAGCCTGGCGGCGATTTCCGTATCCGCCTTGAACGTATCCGTGGGCGCCTCCCAGTGGGCCTCCACGGACTTGACGCCCTTGGCCTTCTTGGCCGTGGCCACCGCGAACTCCTTGAACTTCTCGTCGGGCACCTGGCCCAGCAGCGTCACCCGGCGCATGTAGCAGTACACCTTCACGGAAAGGGCCAGCTTGGAGTCCTTTTTCGCCAGGTCGGCCTTGATGCCCACGCTGATGTTCTTGTCCGCGGTGATGTCGGCCACGCTGCGTTCGTCGCGGGCGGCGTCGTAGATGGCGCCGATGGGGTTGAACTGGGCGTTGGCCGGGGCGGCCAGGGCCAGGATGAGGCCAAGGGCCAGAAGGGGTGCGGGAAGGATGCGGCGCATGGGTGCCTCCTATGGTGGACGAGGGGGGACGATGCTCCAATTATGCCCGGGCCGTGCGCGCTGTCAACGTGTTCCCGGGCGGGCCGGGGCCCAGGCGCGGCGAACAGGCGCGGCGGTTGACCGCCCGGCGCGTACTGGGTAGTGTGCGCGCCGACTCAAAACATCATCCGAGGTGCCCCATGACCCAGTGCCATTGCGGCAGCGGCAAGCCCTTTGAGGCCTGCTGCGGCCCCCTCATCGCCGGAACCATCCCCGCCCCCACGGCGGAGGCGCTCATGCGCTCGCGCTACAGCGCGTACGTGGTGGGCGACATCCCCTACCTGGAGAAGACCCTGGCCCCGGCGGAGCGCCACGACTTCGACCCCGAGCAGGCCAAGGCCTGGAGCGAGACCAGCACCTGGCTGGGGCTCACCATCCACGCCGTGAAGGACGGCGGCGAGGCCGACCAGACCGGGCTGGTGGATTTCACCGCCAGCTTCGAATACCAGGGCGGCCGCCAGGACCACCGCGAGGTGGCCAAGTTCGAGCGCCAGGACGGCGTGTGGTTCTACACCGAGGGCAGGATGCGCTCCCACGATCCCGTGGTGCGCGGGCCCAAGACCGGCCGCAACGACCCCTGCCCCTGCGGCAGCGGCAAGAAATTCAAGAAGTGCTGCGGCTAGGGGGCCTGCCTCTAAAAGCGCCTTCCGCCCCCTGGGCGGCGTCATGAAACGGCCTGGGGCCAGGGCTGCACCGCCAGAGTGCTCTCCCTGGCCCCAGGCCGTTTCCTTTCTTGCCAGGGAACGAAAATCATCTTTTTGAGACAGGCCCCGGGAAACCGAGAGCCATGCCCGGAAGCGAGAAGGGGCGGACCGCAGGGCCCGCCCCTTTGTTTTGCCTACAGTCCGTCCCTGTCCAGCACTTCGTAGTGCCGAACGTGCTTGTCCGGCACGATCTCGAAGCGCTCGTCGCCGGGGTAGAGCACGGCGGTCTCCACGCTGCCCCCCGCGAAGGCGCGCACGGCCTCCCAGTCCTTCCAGTACGTCACCAGCCCGATCTCCACGCTGCCGCTCTTGAGCGCCTGGCAGGTGGCGCCCACGCGCTCCAGGATCTGGTGGCCTAGGTAGCCGGGCGTGGCCCTGGCCTCGCGCACCCCGGTCAGCTCCAGGTGCTTCAGGAAGCCCTCGCGGTGCCGCGTGGGGCACAGGCATTTCCAGTCACGCGCGATCATTCCGCCTCCCTGGCTCATGGTTTCTTCAGGATGCCCGGGTGGTGGGCGTCGCCCTGCTTCTTCACCCTGTGGCAGATGAAGCAGTTGCCCTTGGCGCCCAGGGGCGCGGCCAGCTTCTGGTACTGCAGGGGCTGGATGGCGTGGCGCGGGGCGCTGGCCGGGTACAGGGCGTGCTGCGGGCCGTGGCAGGCCGGGCAGGAGAGCGCCCCGGCCTCGTCCAGCCTGCTCTTGAAGCGCTCGTCGGCCTTGCGCGTCCAGTTGTTGAAAGCCCGGCTGGGGTCCGGCGCGCCGTAGTCCTTGTGGCAGGCCAGGCAGTCCGGGGTCTGCAGCCAGGCGGTGCGCGGGGCCACGTCCTTCTTGTCCATCAGCTGCGGGGTGATCTGGCTGATGAGCCGCCTGGCCCCGCGCTTCTCCTTCTCCAACTCGCGCTTCAAAAGGCTCATGGCGTGGTCCTCCAGCGGCCCGTGGCAGCTGGTGCAGTCCAGCCCGCGCTCGAAGTGCAGGCCGCGCTGGAAGCGCGTGGCCCCGTCGGCCCGGCTGGGGTGGCAGGCGTCGCAGGCGTCCGCGCCCTTGCCCTTGAGCATGTTTGCGTGGAAGCCGTGCAGCGCGGCGGAAACCGAGAGCAGGTCGCCCCGGCCCTCCTTGCCCGTCAGCGGGTCGGCGTGGCAGGCCGCGCACTGCACGGTCTTGCCGCCCTTGGCCTGGGCCGTGAGCTGCGTGCGGTTCAGCCGGTCGTGGATGCGCAGGATGTTCAGGCCCGTCTCGCCGCTGATGTCGCCCCGGGCCCGGCTGGCGGCATCCCCGCCGCCGTGGCAGCTGGCGCAGGCCACCTCGTCGGACACGGGCAGGGGCGCGCGCGTGCGGCCCAGAATGGCGCCGCTGGCCTTGTCCCTGGCCTCCACGGTGGCCAGCGGGTAGGGGTTGAGCTCTCCGCTGGGCTTGCGCGGCGATACGCTGATGTTCGTGGCCTGGAACCAGTCGCGGCCCTCCAGCACCTGCATGGTGCCGCTGCCGCCGTTCTCCTTGGCGGCGCCCTCAACGGAGTAGGAAATCTCCACCCCGTCGGTGACCTTGGAGGGGAACTCGTCGCGGCGCACCAGCTGGGCGTTGAGCTCCGAGCCCGCGGCGCGCAGCACGAAGGCCCCCTGGGCCTGCACCACCATGTTCAGGCCCAGGCCGGGCCAGGCCAGCAGCACGTGGGTGTCCTTGTTCGGGTCAAAGGGCGGGATCTCCGCCTCGCCCCCGGCCTGGGCCAGGGCGGCCAGCGGCGTGTCCTTGCGCCCGGTGAGCCCCTCCACCAGGTAGGCGGCCAGGGCCTCGCGCTCGGCCTGGTTGCCCACGAAGGGCGGCATGGCCGGGTTCACGCGATTGAGCGCGCCCAGAAGGCCGGTCATGCCCCGGGCGGTGAGGGTGGCGGCCCAGGGCTTCACGTCGTTCATGGGCCCGCCGATGGAATGGCAGGCGGCGCACTGGTGCTGGAACAGCTCCGCCCCGGCGGCCAGCTTGTTGTCCTCGGTCACCGCGCGGATGCGCGCCCACTTGGCCGTGGCCAGGTAGCCGTTCTCGGCGGCCCGGGCCTCGGCGGTGACGAACATGCCGTTGGAGTAGATGAGCCCGTGGATGAGGAAGGGCTTGCGCGCGGCCTCGCGCACGAACTCGAAGCTGCCGATGAGCCCCCAGCCCGTGAGCACGATGACCAGGGCCAGGGGGAAGCGGATGGCGCGCGGGGTGCGCACGGCCAGCACCAGCGCCCCCAGGGCCGCCGCCCCGGCGAAGTATTGGAAGTACTTGACGAATCCGGCGATGCGCGCCGAGCGCAGGGTCACCATCTCCTGCTGCATGGGCGGCAGCACCTGGATGTACCACCAGCCCGCGGCCAGGCAGACCACCAGCGGCAGCAGGGTCCAGCCCGCGCACAGGCGCACCATGCGCTCGCGGGCCTCGTTGTCGTCAATCCGGGTGGCGGTGACAAAGCCGAACAGTCCGGCCAGGGCCAGGGCGATGCCCGAGCGCAGCACCAGCTGCGGCCAGAAGGTGGGGTTGAAGAAGGCGTCCCAGAACCCGCCCGTTTGCGGCCAGGCGCCCGGGGTGAGCATGAAGCCGATGATGCCGTTGATCATGAACAGGGAGAGGAAGGCGAAGAGCGTGTACAGCCAGCCCATGCGCAGGTGGTCGCGGGCCTCCATGCGGTCGAAGCCGTAGTAGTAGATGAGAAGCGCCACGATCTCGCCCAGGAAGAACACCCACTCCGTGGCGAAGCCGTACACGAAGGTCTTGATGAGCGTGCTGGTGGCCTGGGGGGAGAGAAGCCCGATGGTGAACCATATCCCGACGCCGGTCATGCCGCCGGCCACCATGGTCAGGAGCATGAAGAACCGGGCGTGCTTTTTGACGTGGGCCAGCATGGCCGGGTTGTTCGCCCTGCGCGCGGCCATCTCCGAGAGCGTCAGGTACAGGCCGCCGCCCACGGCGAAGTGGGCCAGGAACACGTGGAAGGTGCCGATGAGCGCGATCCAGAAGCCGCCGCCCAGGGTGGTGAGCTGCCAGATGGGATATTCCATGGCCTAGCCCCTCCCCTGCTGCGTGGCTGTCTTCGCGTAGGTCTTGAGCATCCAGGCGATGACGGCCAGCCCCACGGCCAGGGAGCCCACGAACATGATGAGCGGGCTCAGCTCGCCCGTCACGGGCAGGCTGGAGGCCTTCCACAGCGGCGCCAGGGTGAGGGCGCGCACCTGGGCCCGCGTTGCGGCCATGGCCAGGATGGCGGCGATGACGAGCGCGGCGGCCTGCTCCGGGTTTTTGCGCATGCCCGCCCACAGCGCCCCTAGGCCCAGGGCCACGCCCAGGCCCAAGAGGCCCGTGGCCAGCGCGTCGCCGCCCATGAAGCCCAGCATCACCTCGCGCGGCAGGGCCACCAGCAGCCAGCCGCCCACCAGGATCTGGACCATGGTGAGCCTGGTGAACCAGGCCAGGCCGTGGTCCACCCAGTCCTGGCGGCGCTTTTTGGCCCCGATGAGCGCGGCGTACAGCCCGGCCACCGCCGGGGCGGCCAGGACCATGTGCGTGTAGCGCGGCCACAGGGTCGGGTCGGAGAAGTTCAGCACCGTGCCGCCGGGGCTCTGGGCATACGCCGCCCAGGCCTGGGGCCGGATCATCAGCGTCATGTTGGTGGAGAGCAGCAGGCCCATGGTGAGCAGGCAGGCCAGGGACACGGCCAGGGCCAGGCGGGAGAGCCCCGGCGCTGTGGCGGCCTTGGCGTCGCTTACATACAGGCCGTAGTAGCCCAGGATGATCACCGCGATGCCCGAGAGCCAGAACCCGGCCATGAGCACCGAGCTGGTGTACAAAAACTGGCCGTAGAGCACCTGCACGAAGAGCAGCGGCGCCACGCCGAAGTTCACCGTGAAGGCCAGGGTGGTGGGCAGGCGGTGGCCCAGCTCCTTGGCCAGCTCCGTCTGCCTGCCCGTGAGCCGCCCGGCCAGGGCGATGATGGCCGAGCCCAGGGTCAGGTTCATGAACACCGCGTGCAGGGCGAAGGTGGCCACCAGCAGCACCTCCAGCCAGAGCCAGTGCGAGGGAATGGCCTCCGCCGCCGGGATGAGCGCGGCGGGGTTGAACGCAGTCGGGTCCATGCGTATTCTCCTTGACGGATTGCGATTCCCTAGCAATACACGCGGAGGCGGCGCGTGGCAACGGAAACTACGTACGGCGCGCGCTGGCACCGCATTTTTGCCCCAACACGGCGGCATAAGGAGCCCCATGGACACCCTCATCCTGCTCGACGTGGGCAACACCAACGTCAAGATCGGCATCGCCCGCAAGGGCCCCTGCCCCGAATGGGAGCTGGCCAGCTCCTACGCGCTGCCCACCGCGCCCTCGGGCAACCTCGACACCTCCGACTCCTGGGGGCTGAAGCTTCTGGACATCTGCCGGGCCGAGGGCGTGCGCCCCGGCCAGGTGGTGGACATCGTGGCCTCCTCCGTGGTGCCGCCCATGAACCCCATCCTGGCCCGCGCGGCGGAGCGCTTCTTCGGCCGGGGCGTGCGGTTTGTCGGCTCGGGCGGCTCCGACGGCCCGGGAGAGGGCTCGGGCGCCATCCCCCTGGACATCGAGAACCGCTACGCAAGGCCCGCCGAGGTGGGCGCGGACAGGCTGGTGACGGCCTACGGAGCGCGCCAGACCTGCCAGGCCCACACCCTGGTGGTGGTGGACTTCGGCACGGCCACCACGTTCGACTGCGTGCAGGGCAGGGCCTACCTGGGCGGGCTCATCTGCCCGGGCGTGCTCTCCAGCGCGCGGGCCCTGGCCACGGGCACGGCCAAGCTGCCGCACATCACCCTGGAGATAGATCCCTCCGGCCTGTTCATCGGCCGCAGCACCAGCGAGAGCCTGAACCAGGGGCTCATCCACGGCTTCGCGGCCATGGTGGAGGGGCTCATCGCCCGCCTGGCCGCAACACTGGGCGAGGCCCCGGGCGACGTGCACTGCATCGCCACCGGCGGCTTCGCCTCGCGCATCGCCCAGGTCTGCCCGGCCATCGACGAGGTGCGCGAGGACCTGTTGCTCGACGGCCTTTTGCGGGCCTGGCTCGCCAGCAGGTAGGCGCCGGGGAATTGTCGCCGGAATGCCTTTGAATCTGCGAAAAAATAGTGCTATAGACCCCCAAAGTACACATCCGACTATCCAACGGACACACAAACCCAGGAGAACATATGAGCACCATCGTTGCTGTTTGGGCGCGCGAAATCCTTGATTCCCGCGGCAATCCCACGGTCGAGGTCGAAGTCACCTACGAGTCCGGCGCGTCGGGCCGCGCGGCCGTGCCCTCCGGCGCGTCCACCGGCACCCGCGAGGCCCTGGAGCTGCGCGACGGCGACAAGAAACGCTTCGGCGGCAAGGGCGTCACCCAGGCCGTGAACAACATCCGCGAGGAGATCGCCAACGCCATCGTGGGCATGGACGGCCTGCGCCAGGTGGCCCTGGACAACGCCATGATCGACCTGGACGGCACCGAGAACAAGGGTCGCCTGGGCGCCAACGCCATCCTGGGCGTCTCCATGGCCAACGCCCGCGCGGCGGCCAACTTCCTGGGCCTGCCCCTGTACCAGTACATCGGCGGCATCAACGCCAAGCTTCTGCCCGTACCCATGATGAACATCATCAACGGCGGCGCGCACGCCCCCAACAACCTGGATATCCAGGAGTTCATGATCCTGCCCCTGGGCGCGGAGACCTTCGCCGACGCCCTGCGCATGGGCACCGAGACCTTCCACCAGTTGAAGGGCATCCTGGCCAAGGACGGGCACGTGACCAGCGTGGGCGACGAGGGCGGCTTCGCCCCCAACCTGAAGAGCCACGCCGAGGCCCTGGAGTACATCATCCGCGCCATCGAGGCCGCCGGGTACAACCCCGGCTACGAGATCGCCCTGGGCATGGACTGCGCCGCCAGCGAGTTCTTCGACAAGGGCAAGTACAACCTGAAGGGCGAGGGCAAGATGCTCTCCAGCGCCGAGATCGTGGACTACTACGCCGACCTGGTCTCGCGCTTCCCCATCGTCAGCATCGAGGACGGCATGGCCGAGGGCGACTGGGAGGGCTGGACCAGCCTCACCGACCGCATGGGCGGCGACATCCAGCTGGTGGGCGACGACATCTTCGTCACCAACCCGGACATCCTGGCCGAGGGCATCGAGCGCGGGGTGGCCAACTCCATCCTCATCAAGCTGAACCAGATCGGCACCGTCACCGAGACCCTGGACACCATCGAGATGGCCAAGCAGGCGGCGTACACCACGGTGGTCTCCCACCGCAGCGGCGAGACCGAGGACGCCTTCATCTCGGATCTGGCCGTGGCCGTGAACGCCGGGCAGATCAAGACCGGCTCGCTCTGCCGCAGCGACCGGCTGGCCAAGTACAACCAGCTCCTGCGCATCGAGGAGGACCTGGAGGACGAGGCCATCTACTTCGGGCCCATCCTGGCCGAGAGCTGGTTCGCCCACGAGCACGAGGAAGAGTAGGGAGCTGCTGAAAAGCCGAGTGAAGTGAATGGAAGGCCCCGCCCCCTCATTTGGGGGGCGGGGCTTTTTCCATCCCCCTTGCCAACCCCCGCCCCCGCGCCGTATTCCCCACCCATGAACCTCCGCACCCACCTCCTCACCGCCGTCCTCTGTCTGCTCCCGGCCCTGTGTTTCGCCGCCAACCCCGATCAGGGCGGCACCGAACGCCCGGACCTCGCCAAGTACTTCGAGGAGCGCGGGGTGGTGGGCTGCTTTGTGGCGCAGACCCCGGAGGGCCTGGTGCGCGTGAACCCGGAGCGCGCGGCCCAGGGCTTCCGCCCGGCCTCCACCTTCAAGATACTGAACGCCCTGGTGGCCCTGGAGGAGGGCACCGTGCACGACACCGGCCACGTGCTGCGCTGGGACGGCGTGCGGCGCGAAGTGCCCCTGTGGAACAGCGACCTGACCATGAACGAGGCCTTCCGCGCCTCCGCCGTGTGGTATTTCGTGGAGATCGGCAAGAAGAACGGGCGCGAGCGGCTGGAAAAGGCCATGCGCGCGGTGGGCTACGGCAACGCCGACGCCAGCGGCTCCGACCAGTTCTGGCTGGACGGGCCCCTGCGCATCAGCGCCGAGGGCCAGGTGCGCTTCCTCTCCCGCCTCCTGGCCGGTGACGTGCCCTTCTCCGCCCGCTACCGGGGGCTGGTGGCGCGCATGATGCTGCTGGAGCGCGGCGGCGCGGAGAGCGGCCCGGCGGAGCCCTGGGCGCTGTACGGCAAGACCGGCCTGGCCTCCCAGGGCGGCGGGCCGGACGACCCCCAGGACAACCAGCCCGTTGCCTGGCTTGTGGGCTGGGCCGAGCGCGGCGGCGAGAAGCACCCCTTCGCCCTGAACATCAGCCCCCGCCCCGGGCAGGACCCGGGCCTGGGCCCGGAGCTGGTGCGCGCGCGGCTGGAGCTGGCGCGGCTGCTGCTGAAGGAGCTGGGGCTCTTGCCCAAATAGGCTAGTAGTGGTCTTCCAGGCCCAGGGGGCGCAGGCGGGCGCGCAGGTCGCCGGGGTCCCGGGCCAGCCGGGCGTGCTTGAGCACCAGGCGCGCCAGGGCTATCTCCCGGGCGCAGTCCTCGGGCTCCAGGCCGTGGCACTCCAGGCCCTCCCGCAACAGTCCCAGCAGCACGCCCTCGCCGTGGCGCCACTGCGCGCCGAAGGTGGCGGCCAGGGCCAGCTCGCGGGTCTTGTCCAGCACGTCGCGCCGGAGGAGCTCCAGGATGCGGCCCGGGCCCGCGGGGGCGGAGTTGCCGCTCAGCACCGAGCCCAGCAGGCCCGCCAGCAGCGGATCCACGCCCCCGCTGGCGGGTTCCGGGCGCAGGCCCACGCCCTCCCCGGCTATGCGCAGGTAGGCGTATACCCGGGCCACGGCCCCCACGCAGAGCTCGGCCTCCAGCGGCCCCAGCCCGCACTCCAGGCACAGGGGCTGCAGCAGCCGCTGGGTCAGGCCGCTGGCCTGGTCCAGTTCCGTGGCGGCTTCGTGGATGGCCATGTCGCCCGCGCCGGGGCGCAGCAGGAAGTACAGGGCCTCGGCCCGGGTCTGCTCCCAGGTCTCGATGAGCGGCAGGTCGTCGCGCCAGCAGGCGGGAATGCTCTCCAGCCCGGCCCTGTGCGCCCGCCGCAGCGCGTGCACGCCCGCCAGGCTCCCGGCCAGGGCGTTCTCGTCCGCCCGCAGCAGCCTGAGCGGGCTGCGCGAAAGTTCGGCGCCGCCCACCTTCTCCATCCATCCGAACATGCAGGACCTCGTGCCGCGCCGAAGGCGCGGCGGGGGGATACGTATGCGTACATCATGCCTTATTCCAGGGCCCATGTCTAGGTTGCAACCAGCTGAATAGAATGGATGTCGTTCTTTTGTCGCGAGCGTTTGCTCACAGCCCGGCCAGCCCGGCGAGGACCTCGTCCAGGGCGGTCTCCAGCTCGGCCAACTGGGCCAGAAGGACCTGCCCAGGGGCCTGGTCGCCCATGGCCTGGGCCTCCAGGCTCTGCTCCACGGCCATGGCCGCGGCGGCCAGGCGCAGGGCGCTGACGTTGCCCGCCACCCCGGCCAGGGCGTGGGCCAAAAAGCGCGCCTGGGCCGGATCGCCCTGGTCCAGGGCCTGGCGCACGGCCTGGGCCTTGCCCGCGTAGCCCGCGCGCAGGTCCAGCAGGATGGAGCGCAAAAGCCCGGCGTCGCCCGCCAGGCGGTCAAGCCCTGCGGCCAGGTCCAGGCCGGGCAGGGCGGTGGGTAGGGCGGTGGGCAGGGGCGCCTGCCGGGCGGTGGCGTGCGGGGTCTGGGCCCGCGCGGCGGGCGCCGCCCCGGGCTCGGGCAGCCACTGGGCCAGCACGGCGTACAGCCGCCTGGGCTCGATGGGCTTGGCCACGAAGTCGTTCATGCCCGCCTCCAGCACGCGCTCCCGGTCGCCCCGCATGGCGTGGGCGGTCATGGCGATGACCGGCAGGTCGGCCAGGGCCGGATCCTGGCGGATGACGCCCGTGGCGGCGTAGCCGTCCATCTCCGGCATCTGGATGTCCATGAGCACGGCCTGGAAAGGCTCGGGCCCGGCCTGGGCGGCGCGCAGGGCCTCCAGGGCCGTCCGTCCGTTTCCGGCCACGGCCACGGCCACCCCGGCGGCCTCCAGGATGCCCCGGCCCACCTGCTGGTTGATGTCGTTGTCCTCCACCAGCAGCACGCGCATTCCGGCCAGGCGGCGGCGCACCTCGGGATCGTCGGCCTCTCCCGCCCCGGCCTGGCCCCCGGCCTGGAACTCGGCCAGCCCCCCCGGCGGGCAGCAGCTTCCGCCCAGGGCGCGCAGCAGGGCGGACTGGAGCTGGGCGCGGCTGACGGGCTTGAGCAGCAGCACGTCCACGTCGCCGGGGCCGTGGCCGGAGGCGGGCATGTCGCTGCCGTAGGCCGTGAGCACCACCACGGCGGGCCTGGGCCTGCCGGGCGGCAGGGCGCGCAGGGCGTCCAGCACCTCGGCCCCGCCCGCGCCGGGCATGCGCCAGTCCAGCAGCAACAGGTCGAAGGGCGGCTCCTTCTCGGAGCGCAAGAACTCCATGGCCCGGATGCCATCCTCCGCCAGCCGGGCCTCCAGGCCCAGGGAGGCCAGGGTCTCGGCCAGGGATTCGCGGGCCGCGGCGCTGTCGTCGGCCACCAGCACGCGCCTGCCCGCCAGCTCCTCCGGGGCCGGGCGGGAGCACGTGGCCTCCTGGTCCGCCAGGTCCAGGGTCACGCCGAAGCTGAAGGTGCTGCCCGCCCCGGGCGCGCTCTGCACCGTGATGCGGCCGCCCATGAGCTCCACCAGCCGCTTGCTGATGGACAGGCCCAGGCCCGTGCCGCCGTAGCGCCGCGTGGTGGAGGCGTCGGCCTGGGTGAAGGCCTGGAACAGCCCGGCCATCTGCTCCGGGGTCATGCCGATGCCCGTGTCGCGCACGGTGAAGACCAGCTCGGCGCTCCTGGCGGCGGGGTCGCAGGGCCCGGCCAGGCGCACGCCCACCACCACCTCGCCCTTGTCGGTGAACTTGAGCGCGTTGCCGCCCAGGTTCACCAGCACCTGGCCCAGGCGCAGCGGGTCGCCCACCACGGCGCGCGGCAGGTCCGGCGCGGCGCCCACCACCAGCTCCAGCTCCTTGTCGTGGGCCTGCACGGAGAGCACGCTGGCCACCTCGTCCAGCACGTCGTCCAGGTCGAAGGCCACGCGCTCCACGGTGAGCATCCCGGCCTCGATCTTGGAGAAGTCCAGGATGTCGTTCAAGATGGCCAAGAGCGAGCGCGCGGCGCGGTCCACCTTGCGCAGGCTCTCGGCCAGGGCCGGGCTGGGCCCGCTCTTCAGGGCCAGGTGGGTCAGGCCGATGATGGCGTTCATGGGCGTGCGGATCTCGTGGCTCATGTTGGCCAGGAATTCGCCCTTGGCCTGGCTGGCGGTTTCGGCCTCCAGGGCCAGGGCCTCGGCGCGCTGGGTGGCGCGCTCCAACTGGCTGTTGGCCTCGCGCAGGGCCTCCTCGGCGCGCACGCGCTCGCTCACGTCCAGGGCGAAGCCGCTCCACACCCGTCCGCCGCCCGCCGCCGGGCGTGGCCGGGACATGAACTGCACCCAGCGGATGGTCCCGGCGGGCGGCACGATGCGCAAGAGCACGCTGAACTGCCCGCCGGTGCGCACGGCCCGGGCGTCGGCATCCAGCTGCAGGGGGTAGTCCTCCGGGTGGATGAGGGAGCGGAAGGTCTTGAGGCCCGCCTCGCCGGTGAGCTCCCGGGGGTCCTTCTCGAAGATGTCGCGGCAGCGCGGGCTCCAGTAGCGGTAGGTCCCGCCGCCGCCGGGCTCCTCCACGTAGTCGTACAGGGCCAGGGGCACGCCCTCGGCCATGCGTTCGAAGCGCTCCGTGGCCTCGCGCAGGGCCTGCTCGGCCTGCCTGCGGCGCAGGGCTCCGGCGATGATCTCCGCCACCACCTGGAGCATGGCCAGCTCCTCGTCGAGCCAGGCGTGGCGGGCGCGCACGGCGTCGAAGCCAACGAAGCCGATGAGGGCGCGGCCCTCGCCCAGGAGCGGGAAGCAGACCAGGGAGCGGATGTTCTGGGCCTCGAACTCGGCGCGCTCCGGCCCCTGGGGCAGGGCGGAGACGTCGGGTATGTGCACCGGGGCCAGCTTCCGCAGCTCGCCCATCCACCAGGGCAGGGCGCTTACCGGGAAGTTCTGGATGCGCTCGCGCTGGGGCTCTATGCCCGGGGCGCACCACTCGTGGGTGTTGTCCATGGTGGAGAGGTCGGGCGAGAAGCGGAACAGGTAGGCCCTGTCCACGGCGAACAGCTCGCCGAACTGGCGCAGCACCAGGTCCAGGGCCTGGTCGAAGTCGCGCTCGCCCACGGTGACGAAGCGCGAGGAGACCTCGGCCACGGTGCGCTGGAACTCCAGGCGGCGGCGCAGGGCCTGCTCGGAGTGCTTGCGCTCGGTGATGTCGTGCAGGATGCAGTGGCTGCGGATGTATTCGCCCGCTGGCCCGCGCTGCACGCGGCCCACCACCACCACGGTGCGCCGCTCGCCGTCGGGCCGCACCAGGGTCACCTCGCTCTGGGCGCTGCCCTCCTGGGCGAAGCGGGCGAACTGATCCGGGAAGCGGTCGCGCTGGCCCGGCTCCCAGAAGTCGCCGAAGCTCCTGCCCAAAAGCTCTCGGCGCGTGGCGCCCAGCAGCTCGCACAGCCCGTCGTTCACATCCAGGAACCGGCCCGTCTCGTCCAGGGACTGGTAGGCCACGGGCGAGTTCTCGAACAGGCTGCGGAAGCGCGTCTCGCTGGCGCGCAGGGCGTCCTCGATGAGCTTGCGGCGGGTGATGTCCGCGCAGAAGCCCTCGTAGTGCAGCACGCGCCCGGCCCCGTCGCGCACGGCGCGCATGTTCAGCGAGAGCCAGCGCACCTCGCCGTTCTTCATGCGGCGGCGCACCTCGTGGTTGATGACCCCGCCCTCGTTCTCCACCAGGCGCAGCAGGTCCAGGCGCTCCCCGGGGTCCACGTACACCTGCTCGGGGATGTTGCGGATCTGGGCGATCATCTCGCTGGGCGTGTCGTAGCCGAAATAGGCGGCGTAGGTGGGGTTCACGCTCAGGTAGTGGCCCTCGGGCGTGGAGCGGAAGATGCCGATGGGCGCCTTGTCGTACAGGCTGCGGAAGGCCTCCTCGCTCTGCCTGAGGGCGTCCTCCACGGCCTTGCGCGCGGTGATGTCCTCCTTGATGGCCAGGTAGTGGGTGATGGCCCCGCCCGCGTCGCGGATGGCGGAGATGGAGGCGGCCTCCCAGTAGAGCTCGCCGTTTTTGCGGCGGTTGTGGAACTCCCCGCGCCACTCCCGGCCCTGGCTGACGGCGCGCCACATCTCGGCGTAGGCCTCGGCGGGCATCTCCCCGCTCTTCAGCACCCGGGGGTTCTGGCCCAGGGCCTCGGCCGCGGTGTAGCCCGTGGTCTCCACGAACTTGGGGTTCACGTACTCGATGCGGCCCTGGGTGTCGGTGATGACCACGGTGGCCGGGCTCTGTTCCACAGCCCGGGAGAGCTTGCGGGAGAGCTCCTCGCTTTTCTTCAGCTCGGCCTCGGCCCTGGCCAGGGCGGAGATCTGCTCCTCCAGCTGCTTCTGGGCGCGCAGGCGGCTGTACTCGAAGGCCGCGCAGAGCACCGCCTCCAGGGCGGCGATGCCCAGGATGCGCTCCAGCAGCGGGCGCGGATAGGCGTAGGGGAAGAACCAGCCCTCCGGCACCAGGCCCAGGCCCAGGAGGTAGGCCAGGAGGTAGGCCCCGCACAGCGCCAGCCCCAGGCGCAGGCCCAGCAGGAACAGCACGCAGGGCGGCACCAGCAGCGACCAGAGGATGCCCGTGCCCTGCACCCCGCCGGAGAGCAAGGCGTACAGGAAGGCCGAGAGGCTGGCCAGCGCCGTGAGCCAGCGCGGCCCGTGGTGGCCGGGCCTGGCCAGGGACCAGCAGCCCGAGAGCACCAGGGCGGCGGTGACGAAGAAATTCACCAGGGCTATGGGGATGTGTCCCTCGGCCAGGGAGGCCATGCCCAGGGCGAGGCTGACCAGCGTGCCCGAGCAGGCGATGGCCAGGTTCACCAGATGGCGCACGCGGTCCTCCGGCGGCAGGCCGCCGTGGTCCCGCTCGTCGGGGTGCAGTTGGTCCGGGTGCAAGTCTTCCGGAGGCATGTGGGCTCCCGCCGCCGCGCGGGCGGTGTCTGCGACAAGCTATGCGCAATTGCGCCCGGCGCGTCAACGTCGCAGTGACGCTGCGGGCGCGGCGGGCTTACGGCGCGGTGCCCTGGCGCTCGGCGATGAGCTCGAAGGCGCGCCTGGTCAGTTCCGTGATGTTGGGCTTGGAGACCTGGTCGTCCGCGCCCACGGCCTCGCCCTTGTGGCGCAGACGGTCGGTGATGAGCGAGGAGAACAGGATCACGGGCAGGACCTTGAGCACGGGGTCGTCCTTCACGCGCCTGGTCAGGTTGTGGCCGTCCATCACCGGCATCTCGATGTCCGAGACCAGGATGTCCACCAGGTCGGTGATGGGCCTGCCCTCGGCCCCGGCCTGGGCCTTGAGGGCGGAGAGTGCGTCCCAGGCCTCCTGGCCGTTCACCGTCTGGGTCACCTCGAACCCGGCCTTCTCCAGCATGGTGCCGATCATGCGGCGGATGGAGGTGGAGTCGTCGGCGATGAGGGCGCGGTAGCGCTCCTTCTTCACCGGTCCCCGGGTCTCCCGGATATCCTCCAGGGCGCCGTCCTCGATCTTCATGGCCAGGCCGGGGTTCAGGTCGGCCAGAATCTTCTCCATGTCCAGCACCAGCAGGATGCGGTCGTCGAAGCGCACCACTCCGGTGACGCTGTTGCCCGAGTACTCGTTGAGGTATTTGCCCGGCGCCTCCACCTGGGTCCAGCTCAGGCGGTGGATGCGCGTGACCCCCGTGACCATGAAGGCCGAGATCATGCGGTTGAACTCGCTGACGATGACCTTGGTGTCGTCGTGGTCCTTCTCGGCCATGCGCTTGCCCAGCCATTGGGCCAGGTCCACCAGCGGGATGATCCGCGAGCGCAGGTTGAAGGCGCCCAGCACCGAGGGGTGGGGGATCTCCGGCAGCTGGGTCACGGCGGGCATGCGGATGATCTCCAGCACCTTGGCCACGTTGACCCCGTAGAAGCCGCGGTAGGTGCGGCCCGTGGCCGGGTCCAGCTCGTCGATGAAGAACTCGACGAGCTCCAGCTCATTGGTGCCGGATTCGAGCAGGATGTTTGTCTGGCTCATGCCATCCCCCAAATTGTGTCAATGCGGGAACAGTTATCCAGATACATTCCTAGCCCACTTTGCACAGGCTGTAAACACGGCTTCGCCCGGTGCCCACGGCAGGCGGCAGGCGGGGTGGGCAGCAGGCGGTGTGCGGGCGGGCACTCCGGTCGGAAGGGCCCTCACTCCTCAGCAAACCCGACGAAAAGGCAAAATATTACCGCGTCATATCAGCGTCTTATATATCAATTGCCAACCATTCTTTTTTCTGCTAGCCCCCGGTGGCGATTAATGCTTTGCCAAACTTTATAAATAGTGTAGAAACACTGTAAACAATTCTCCGACCGGAGAAGCAGCCGTGGGCGCTGGCGGGCGCTACGCGGGTCTGGTTTCCGGCGCCCCCCGTGCGGAGGCTCGATTGGATCTCAAGGAGCGGCTGTCCTCCACCGAAAATCTGCTGCGCAGCATTCGCGGCGGCGAATCCTTCCGTCCCCGGCCGGACGGAGGGGCCAGGTCGCGCGGTCCGCAGGGGGGGCGGCAGCCCTTCTGGAACATGCCCTTGGGCCGCGGGTCCAGCGGCCTGTCCGTGGGCGTGTCCATGAGCTCGGAGCACCTCTCCGTGGCCGTGGTGCGCCGGGGCGACGCCAGCATCCAAGGCACTCTGCGCCTGCCCTGCGGGCCGGACCAGGCCCCGGGCGAGCCGGGCTTCCCGGCCTTCCTGCGCCAGGGGGTGGAGCGGGCCCTGGGACGAAGCGCGGAGGGCGTGGACATCTGGGCCGTGCTGCGCTCCCACGACGTGGACCTCACCGTGGTCAGCGTGCCCAGGCTCTCCGGCGACAAGCTCGACGCCGCGGTGTTCTGGACCCTGCAGAAGGAAAAGAAGTTCTCCGAGGACGAGTACGCCCTGGACTATCTGGTCATGGGGCCCAGCGCGTCCGCCCCCGAGAAAGGGGGCGACAAGGCCGAGCCCGGCGCCGCCAAAAAGGACCCCGGCGCCCGGCTGGACGTGCTGACCTGCCTGGCCCGCAAGGCCGACGTGGACGCCCTGAAGGCCGTGTTCCGCCAGGCTGGCCTGCCCCTGACAGGAGTCACGCTCACCCCCGCCGCCCTGCTCAATCTCTACCGCCTGCCTGGGGCGCCCGGCCCCTTCACGCTCGCCGCGAACATCCACGTGGAGGGCGATTTCTCCGCCATCGGCCTGTACAAGGCGGACCGGCTTGTGTTCAGCCGCTACATCCGGTCCGGCGCCAAGGGCATGGCCGATGACCTTGTCGAGTATTTCCGCGCGTTGGCCAAGCCCAACCCCTCGGACATACACGACATCGACCTGGAGCTGCCCCTGCCAGGAGCACCCGGGGGGACCGGCGGCCCGCCAGCCGCCGCGTCCCCCGCTCCACCGCAGGCCCTGGAGCGCGCCCAGGCCGAGGCCCTCATCCGCCACGCCCTGCTGGGCGGGCCCGAGCCCGAGGGCCTGGCCCCGGAGCACCGCCTGGACCCCGGCCAGGTGCTGCACATCGTGGCCCCGGCCCTGGAGCGCATGGCCCGGCAGGTGGAGCGCACCCTGGAGTACTACGCTGGCTCGCAGCAGCAGCGCTGCGACGCGCTGCACTTCAGCGGCGAGATCTTCGCCTCGCAGCAGGTGCTGCAGGCCCTGGCCGGGCAGCTGGGCTACCCGCCCCTGGGCTTCGACGCCCCGGGCATCGTGCGGCGCGGGGCCGAGGCGGTGCGCCCTGAGGACCGCATGGGCCTGGCCCCGGCCCTGGCCGCGGCCTTGAGCCCGCCGGACAAGGGCATCAACCTGGTGTCCAACTACCGGCGCCGGGCCGCGCTGGCGCGCAAGGTCCTGGTCAACCGGGCCATCCTGGTGGGCCTGGCAGGAATCATGCTGCTCATAGCCGGGGCCAGCCTGTTTCTGGAGCTGGGCAACAGGGCCAAGAGGCAGGAGCTGGACCAGGCCAAGGCCGCTCTGGCCGCCCTGGGCCCGGTCATCGAGGATTCGGCCCTGAACGCCGCCCTGGCCCAGTTCAAGCTCAGGCAGGAGTCCCTGCGCGCGGCCTCGGGCCGCCTGGCCGCGCCCGCCGTGCTGGCCGAGATGGCCCGCCGCACGCCGGAGAACGTCAAGCTCATGAGCCTGAACCTGGAGCTGGTGGCCCAGCCCGGGCAGCCCGCCCAATCCGGCCAGCCGGGGAGCCCGCCAGCTCCCCCTGCCGTTCAGCCGGGCCAGCCGACGCAGCCCGGCCAGCGCCAGGCCGTGCTCACCCTGGAGGGCATCGTCACCGGCGACAAGTCCGGCTTCGACACCGGCCTGGCGCGCTTCGTCATGGAGCTGCAGGCCTCGCCGCTGCTGTCCCAGCCCGTGGTGCACCAGACCAGCCTGCGCGAGCTGCCGGGGGAGGGCCAGGTGCTCTTCTTCGTGCTGCACACGGGGGTGAACTGATGGACCTGAAGCTGGACCTGAAGCTTGCGCTCACCCCCGAGCTGCGCCAGATGGGCCTGCGCGCGGCCCTGGGCGCGGCCCTGCTGGTCCTGGTCGTCTTCCTGGCCCTGGTCATGCCCCTGCGCGAGGGCCGCAGGCTGGAGGCCGAGACCGCCCAGACCCGGGAGCGGACCAAGCGCCAGCAAGCCCTGCTGCCCGCCTGGGCCACCCTGTCGCAGTTCGCGCAGAACGCCACCATCGCCGCGCTCCTGCCCCCGGCCACGGTCCCGGCGGAGCGGGCCAGGGTGTACACCGTGCCCGACGAGCTCTCGCAGATGGCCCGGGCCCTGGGCGTGGAGCCGGTGGACGTGACCCTGAACCCCGCCTCCCTGGCCCAGAACCCCAACGCCATCGAGGTCAACGGAATCTTCGCCGGGCAGATCGAGGGCCTGCGCGGCCTGCTGGGCGCCCTGGCCGGGCTGCCCAGCCTGGCGGGGGTGGACAAGGCCGAGATCCGCGCCGTGGACGGCCACCTGGAGCTGTACATCCAGCTGCGCATCGCGCTGGGGGGCTAGCCGGGCATGGAGAAGCGGCAGAAAATCCTCCTGGGCCTGCTGGGGCTGACCATCGCGGTGGCGCTGTACATGCAGTTCGCCGCCCCTGTCCCCCCCGCTGGCCCGGCCCAGCCAGCGCCCGGCGCGGGGGCCCCCGGAGTGCCGGGGCTGGACCAGGTGCGGCTTTCCGCAGCCGACGCCTACCGCCTGGAGCTCTTGGTCCAGAACGCCACGGGCAACCCCTTCTACGGGGGCCAGGGCATCCTCACCGCCGAGGAGCCCGGGGGCCAGGGCGAGGGGCCGGTCTACAGCGGCTTCATCCAGGCGGGCAAAAAGGTCTTCGCCGTGCTCGACGGCATCGAATACGCCGCAGGGGACGAGCTGGCCGACGGCGGCTACCGCGTCAAGAGCATCGACAAAACCCTTGTGGTGCTGGAGCGAACGGATGGCTCCACGGGACGCAGGACGAGCAAGAGCGTTCCCCTCGTGGAGAGCGAGGCCGACAAGATCCGCATACGGGTGGTGAAAAAATGACGAATACCAAGCCGCGCACACCGCACCGCCCCCTGGCCGCGCTGTTGGCCGGGCTGCTGCTGGCCCTGGCCCTGCCCCTGGCCCTGGGGGGCTGCGCCCAGAACGCCAAGCCCGGCATCCCCTCGGCGGAGGACCAGCTGGACGCCTGGAAGGCCATGGAGAAGCAGGCCCAGGGCCACTCGCCCCGGGGCAGCATCCAGGCCACGGAGCCCAGCACCGTCGTGGACCGCCCCACGGGCATGGACAAGGCCAGGAGCGACGAGGCCCGGGCCCTGCCGGGCATGCGCATCAGCCTGCGCATGCACAACGCCGACGTGGTGGCCGTGATCCAGGCCCTGTCCCGCGCGGCGGGGCTGAGCATCGTGGTCAGCCCCGGCGTCTCGGGCACGCTCAACGTGAACATCGTGGAGCGGCCCTGGAGCGAGGTGTTCAAGGGCATCCTGGCGGCCAACAGGCTGGCCTACTCCTTCGAGGGCGACACCATCCGCGTCATGGCCGCCCCGGACCTGCAGGGCACCGTGGAGCTGGAGGGCCTGAAGCGCAAGGCCCAGGCCGAGCGCCTGGCCATGCTGCGCGAGCAGCCCCTGGTCACCAGCATCGCCAGCGTGCGCTTCTCCGACGCCAAGAACCTGCAGAAGACCATCGAGAAGAACCTTTCCCGCGACAAGGACGGCAAGGCCATCGGCTCCGTGGACGTGGACGAGTACACCAACTCCCTGGTCATCCAGGCCATCGAGGGCGACACCCAGAAGATCCAGCGCGTGCTGGCCAGGCTGGACGCCCCGCGCGCCCAGATCAAGCTCAAGGCGCACATCGTGGAGACCACCAAGGAGGTGGCACGCGAGCTGGGCATCATGTGGGGCGGGATGAGCTCGACGAAAATGGGCGGGGGAAGCAACAGCAACCTGTTCCTCATTCCCGGCGGCACCACCAGCGACACGGCAAACAAATACAACGAGTTGCTCGGCGGTGGCATCTTCAAGCAGGGCTGGGCCAGCAACTACCCCGCCTCGTCAGTGGCCAAAAACCAGGTCGGCACCGCCATGGGTCTGGCTTTTGGCAACCCGAGCGGCAACATTCTGGAGATGCAGCTCCAGGCCCTGGCCAAGGACAACAAGCTGAACATCATCTCCAGCCCGTCCATCGCCACCATGGACAACCAGAAAGCCTACACCGAGAGCGGCGAGCGCGTGCCCTACCAGACGGTCACGGGCACGGGCACCAGCGCCACGACCAGCGTGGAGTTCCAGGACGCCCTGCTCAAGCTGGAGATCACCCCCCACGTCATCGACGACCAGTTCATCCGCCTGGACGTGCTGGTGCAGAAGGACGAGGTGGACACCTCGCGCTCCGTGTCCGGCAACCCGTACATCGTCAAGAAGAAGACGGAGACCACGCTCATCGCCCGCAACGGCGAGACCGTGGTCATCTCCGGACTTTCCAAATTGCGCAATGAGGATTCTGAGGCCGGTCTGCCGGGGGTGAAGGATGTACCTGGTCTGGGCTGGCTGGCGAAAAGTCAGTATAAGCGTGACCTGAAGGACGAGTACATGATCTTCATCACCCCCACGGTGCTGGAGGACTGGAAGGCCGGAGAGCGCCAGAAGAGCATCGAGGAGTTGAAGCGCGAGGCCGACGAGGCCAAAGAGGCCGCACGGATCGAAGCCGAACGCGCCGAGCGCGCCAGGGGCGCGGTCCCGCAGCCCGCACAACAGCAAGGAGGCCGCCCGTGAACCCCTACCAGGCCCTGAACGTGGAGCGCGAGCCCTTCTCCAACACCCCGGACCCGAGCTTCCTGGCCCGCACCCGGCAGCACGCCACCTGCCTGCAGGAGCTGGAGATCGCCATCCGCCTGCGCCGGGGACTCAACATCGTCACCGGCGAGATCGGCACCGGCAAGACCACCCTGTGCCGCAGCCTGGTGCGCGCCTTCGCGGGGGAGGCCGACACCGACCTGCACCTCATGCTCGACCCCAGGTTCGACTCCAGCGAGGAGTTCCTGCGCGTGCTGCTGCTTTCCCTGGCGCGCTGCGAGGCAGACCCCGGGCTGGGCCTGTGGCAGCTCAAGGAGGCGCTGAAGCAGGAGCTGTTCCGCCAGGGCATGCTGGAGCGCAAGCTCGTGGTCCTGGTCATCGACGAGGGCCAGAAGATGGCTCCGGAGCACCTGGAGCTGCTGCGCGAGCTTCTGAACTACGAGACCAACTCGGTCAAGCTTTTGCAGATCGTCATCTTCGCCCAGCGCGAGCTGGAGCCCGTGCTGGACGCCATGCCCAACCTCAAGGACCGCGTGAACGTGCTGCGGCGGCTTTCCCCCCTTTCCCTGGCCGAGACCCGGGCCATGATCCGCCACCGGCTGGCCGTGGCCTCCGGCGGGTCCGGCGGGGAGGGCGCGGGCCCGGACCTGTTCCGGCCCCTGGCCGTGCTGGCCGTGCACCGGCTCTCCGGCGGCTCGCCCAGGCGCATCGTGCGGCTGTGCCACAAGGCCATGCTGGAGATGCTGGTGCGCGGCAAAAGCCGCGTCGGGCTCGTGGAGGTGCTTTCGGCCCGCCAGGAGGGCGACCGCCTGCTGCCGGGCGCGCTTTCCGGGCGGATGGCCCGTCCGATTCGGGCGGCCCTGGCCGTGTCCTGCATCGGCGCGGTCACCTTGGCGCTGCTGCTCTCCCTGGGCGGCGGCGGGCCTGTTCTTTCTGGCGGGATTTCGGACGGTGCGGGCGCGGCCCCGCTGCCCGGCCCGGCCCAGCCCCTGGCGGGGGCGGGCGTGCTGCCCGCCGCGCTGGAGCTGGACGAGCGGCCCGTGCCCCAGGGCCTGACCCTGCGGGCCCTACCCGATGGGGTCGAGGGGTCGGCCGGGCAGGCCGACCCGGCTTCGCGCGTGAGCCTGCTCCCCGTGTCCGACGCGGGCCCGGCCATGCGCGGGGAGGTGACGGCGGCGAAGCCTGTGGGCGAGGAGGGCTCCCGGGAGGCGGCCCCGGCGCCGGGCGTTTCCGCCCCGCGCGAGCCCGCGCCACCGGCGGTGAAGGCGCGGCTCCTGGACGCCAACGCGGCGAAACCGCTGGTCCGGGGCGTGGACCTGAGCCTGGCCAGGCCCTGATTCCCGGGCACTGACGGGCGGGCCGGAAGGCGAACCAAGGGCAAACCAAGGGCGAACAAAGGGCATGCGCCGGGCACGCGCCGGGCGAACCAAAGACCACCGCAAGGACAGAACCGAAGTGAAACGCGAACGCAAAAGGCTGGGCGAACTGCTCCTGGAGTCCGGGGCCATCACCCCGGAGCAGCTCGAGGAGGCCCTGGCCGGGCAGAAGAAGTCCGGCCTGAAGCTCGGCCAGTATCTCATCCAGTCCGGCACGCTCAAGGAGAACGTCATCATCGACTCCGTGAGCCGCCAGCTGCGCATCGAGAAATACACCCCGGCCAAACATCCCTACGAGGAGCGCATCGACTCCTTCGTGCCCGAGGAGCTGGCCCAGCGCCACCATCTGGTGCCGCTGATGAAGCGGGGTCACCTGCTCACCATCGCCATGACCGACCCCATGGACATCGCCGCGCTGGACGCGGTGGAGATCGCCACCAACCTCGAGGTGGAGCCGGTCATCTGCACCGAGAACGATTTCGAACTCCTGTTCAACGCCATCTACGGGCGCGGGCAGATGGACAAGAGCCTGCTGGAGGACATCGCCGAGGAGGAGGGGGACATCACCACCGCCTCCGAGGACCAGGAAGACATCGCCATTGACGCCCTGCAGGACCAGGCCGCCCAGGCCCCGGTGATCCGCCTGGTGAACTCCATCCTGGGCCAGGCCGTGCGCGAACACGCCAGCGACGTGCACTTAAGCCCGGAGAAGGACAGCGTCCAGTTGCGCTTCCGCGTGGATGGCAAGCTCCGGCTGGTGCCCGCCCCGCCCAAGTCGGGCTTTCTGGCCCTGGTCAGCCGGCTCAAGATCATGGCCAACATGGACATCGCCGTGTCCAAGATCCCCCAGGACGGCCGCTTCACCTTCGTCACCCAGCGCCGGGAGTTCAACGTGCGCGTGTCCAGCCTGCCCACGGTGCATGGCGAGAACATCGTGCTCAGGCTTTTGGAGCGCAACGCCCACGGCCTGAACCTGTCGGAGCTGGGCCTCTCCCCGTCGGACCGCGCCAAGGTGGAGAGCGCCGTGGCCAAGCCCTACGGCATGATCCTGGCCGCGGGCCCCACGGGCAGCGGCAAGAGCACCACGCTCTACGCGCTTTTGAAGCACATCAACTCCCCGGACATCAACATCGTGACTCTGGAAGACCCGGTGGAGTACCGCATCCCCACGGTGCGGCAGGTGCAATTGAACCGCAAGGCGGGCATGACCTTCGCCTCGGGCCTGCGCAGCATCCTCCGGCAGGACCCGGACGTGGTGCTGGTGGGCGAGGTGCGCGACGCCGAGACCGCCGAGATCGCCGTGCAGGCGGCCCTCACCGGCCACCGCGTGCTCACCACCCTGCACACCAACGACGCCGCCACGGCCATCACCCGGCTCATGGAGATGGGCATCCAGCCCTATTTGGTGAGCACGGTGCTCCTGGCCTCCATCAGCCAGCGGCTCATCCGCAGGAACTGCCCGCACTGCCTGGAGATCTACACCCCGCGCAAGGACCTGCTGGCGGCCTTCGGGCTGACGCAGGACCTGGTGTCCAAGATCAGCTTCCAGCGGGGCACGGGCTGCCGCACCTGCCACCAGACGGGTTTTCTGGGCCGCATGGCCATCTACGAGGTGCTCCAGGTGGGCGAGCTGGTGCAGGACATGATCATGAACGGGGCCACGGCCAAGGAGATCGCCCGGGCCTGCGTGCAGGCCAAGACCATGCGCACCTTGAAGGCCGACGCCCTGTCCAAGGTTGTCAAAGGTTTGACCACCCTGGAAGAGGCCGCCGGAGCGGTAATGCTGTAAGGGGAAAACGCCATGCCGTTCTACAAGTACAGCGCCATAACCGACACCGGCGGCACGGCCACGGGCGTGGTGGAGGCCGCAAGCCTGCCCCAGGCCCAGGACCTGCTGGCGGCCAGGGGCCTGATGCCCACCAAGGTGTCCGAGACGGCGGCCCCCGGCGCTGGCGGAGCGGCGGGGCCGGGCTTTCTCGCGGCGCTGTCGCACCGCATGAAGGCCATCAAGCCCCAGGACATCATCCTGTTCACCAAGCAGCTCCGGACCATGCTCAACGCGGGCATCCCGGTGCTGCAGTCCCTGGAGGTGCTCCACGACCAGACCGAGCACCCGCGGCTGAAGGACGCCATCCTGAGCATCGCCGCGGAGATCAAGAGCGGATCCACGCTCTCCCGCGCCTTCGCCAAGCACGAGGACATCTTCAGCGAGCTGTACTGCAACATGATCCGTGCGGGCGAGATCAGCGGCACCCTCACAGAGGTGCTGGACCGGCTCATCTACATCGTGGAGCACGAGCACAAGGTCAAGAAGGACATCAAGAGCGCGCTCACCTACCCCATCGTGGTGGTGGTGGCCCTGGTGGCGGCCTTCCTGGTGCTCATCCTGTTCGTGCTGCCGCAGTTCGTCACCCTGTTCCAGCAGGCGGGCATCGCCCTGCCCCTGCCCACGCAGATCTGCCTGGGCATCTACTCC
This sequence comes from uncultured Desulfocurvus sp., assembly GCA_964502805.1. GTDB lineage: Bacteria > Desulfobacterota > Desulfovibrionia > Desulfovibrionales > Desulfovibrionaceae > Humidesulfovibrio. Next base: position 5,029 of record CAZCYB010000005.1, on the reverse strand, counting down.
GCGCTCACCAGGTACTGGTACCTCTGCCTGGCCGGGATAGGCGGCGTCTTCTTCGGCCTCACCTCCTACTGCCGCACGGAGCAGGGCAAGATCCACCGCGACGGCTTCTTCCTCAAGATGCCCATCCTGGGCCCGGTGTTCCAGAAGGCCGCCATGGCCCGCTTCGCCAGCATCTTCGCCATCCTCCAGGCCAGCGGCATCACCGTGCTGGAGAGCATGGACATCCTGGCGGGCACCATCGGCAACCACTACATCGCCCGCGACTTCCGCGCCCTGCGCGAGAAGCTGGAGCAGGGCCGGGGCCTGGCCGGGCCCCTGCGCGCGGCGCCCTCCTTCACGCCCATGATGGTCTCCATGATCAGCATCGGCGAGGAGACCGGCAACATGGAGGACATGCTGCGCGAGGCCGCCAAGCACTACGACTACGAGGTGGAGTACGCCGTGTCCAAGATGAGCGACCTGCTGGGCCCCATCCTGGTGGCGGGCCTCACGGGGGTGGTGGGCTTCTTCGCCCTGGCCATCTTCCTGCCCCTGGTGGACCTGATGCAGCACAACATGAAGGGCTAGGCCGACAGGCGGAAAATACGTAGCGCTCGTGCCCACCGGGCCCTGCCTCGCCCTGGACAACACCATTCACGCTTGTTAATTAATAGACGGAATCAATGGCTGTATTGGTTGCCGCGTAATGCGGCTGGCACAACACTTGCTAATGATTCTTAGACCGACGGAGCCATGCCCAACAGGGCAAAAATAGGCCGAATTTTCCCGGCGCGCCGGGAGCACACCAAGGAGGAGACACATGAGCGCCAAGAGGAACAAGCGGGCGAGGGGCTTCACCCTCATCGAACTCATCGCCGTCATCGTCATTCTGGGCATCCTGGCCGCGGTCATCACGCCCCGGTACCTGAACATGACCCAGCAGGCCCGCGAGGGCGCGGCCCAGGGCGCCATCGCCGAAGGCATCGCCCGGTTCAACCAGGGCTTCGCCAGCTACCTGCTCACCAGCGGCGGAGTGGCCCCCACCACGCTCGCGCAGGTCATGGCCAACGCCACCCAGGACCTTGGCGACTACACCATCGTTTACACGCAGGCCGGCGGCGCCAGCACGGCCGTCAGCATTGCGGCGTCGGCGAGCAACGACAACGCCACCACCCTGGCCAGCAAGTCCGTGAACTGGCCTTAGTGGCCCCTCGCGGATTCGCTTCGCACAGCAAAGGCCCCCTCCGGGGGGCCTTTTTTTTCGCGGCGTTCCCGCGCTGGCATCGGCCCTCTCTATCCATCCATTTTCCCCTTTGATTTCCACCGGGCGCGCGCGTATACGTACGGGCAGGGCCGCCGGTTATCCGGCGGGCCCCGCGTCGCCCCGCACAGCCCCTCCAGGAGAGCCCCCATGGCCCAGATCAACGCCTTCTTCGACATGCTGCACCAGTACGGCGGCAGCGACCTGCACCTTACCAGCGGTTCCCAGCCCCTCATGCGCCTGCGCGGCCAGCTCTCCCGCGTCAAATACAAGGTCCTGGAGCACGAAGAGCTGAAGGCCATGCTCTACGAGATCACCCCCGAGGCCAAGATCAAGGAGTTCGAGGAGACCGGGGACGTGGACTTCGCCCACGAGGTGCCCGGCCTGGCCCGCTACCGCGTCAATTTCTTCATGCAGCACCGGGGCATCGCCGCCGTGTTCCGCGAGATCCCCCAGACCATCCTCTCCGTGGAGCAGCTGGGCCTGCCCGCGCGCCTGCGCGACCTGGCCATGCTGAACAAGGGGCTGGTGCTCGTCACCGGGCCCACGGGCAGCGGCAAGTCCACCACGCTGGCCGCCATCATCGACCACGCCAACAAGAACCGCCGCGACCACATCCTGACCATCGAGGACCCCATCGAGTTCGTGCACCAGTCCCAGGGCTGCATCATCAACCAGCGCGAGGTGGGGCGCGACACCAGGAGCTTCAAGGCCGCCCTGCGCGGGGCCCTGCGCGAGGACCCGGACATCATCCTGGTGGGCGAGATGCGCGACCTGGAGACCATCACCCTGGCCCTGGAGGCCGCCGAGACCGGGCATTTGGTGTTCAGCACCCTGCATACCGTCAGCGCCGCCAAGACCGTGGACCGCATCATCGAGGTCTTCCCCGAGGAGGGCCAGGCCCAGGTGCGCGCCAGCCTGGCCGAGAGCCTGCGCGCCGTGGTCTCCCAGACGCTGTTCAAGCGCATCGACAAGCCCGGGCGCGTGGCCGCGCAGGAGATCCTCATGGGCATCCCCAGCGTGCGCAACCTCATCCGCGAGGGCAAGAACCACCAGCTGCCCAGCGTGCTGCAGACCGGGCGCGACCACGGCATGCAGACCCTGGACGACGAGATCATGCGGCTCATCCAGGCGGGCATCATCAGCCCCGCCGACGGCCTGACCCAGGCCATCAACAAGGAGAAGATCGCCCCGCTGGCGCAGGAGAACGGCAGATGAACCTGACCCGCCCGCAGCTCGACGCCCTCATGGCCCAGGTGCTGGACCTGCACCCGGACGTGGCCGACGTGGTCATCACCACCGGCAAGGCCATCCAGGCCGAGGTGGGCGGAGTGCTTGTGGACGCGCCCACCACCCCGGACCTGGGCAGGCTCTCGCCCCTGGTGACCAAGGCCATGGCCCTGGCGCTCATCGGCGAGAACGCCCGGCTGCAGAAGGCCCTGGCCGCCAAGGGCTCCTGCGACCTCTCCTACGCCATCGCCGGGCGCGGGCGCTTCCGCGTGAACATCTTCAGCCAGCGCGGAAGCCTGGCCATGGTCATGCGCAGGCTGCCCTCGCGCATCCCCACCATGGAGGAGCTGGGCCTGCCCCAGGCCTTCCAGGAGATGGCCACGGAAAAACACGGGCTCATCCTCGTCACCGGCGGCACGGGCAGCGGCAAGTCCAACTCCCTGGCCGCGCTCATCGACCGCATCAACACCACCCTGGCCGGGCACATCGTGACCCTGGAGGACCCGGTGGAGTTCACCCACCCGCACAAGGCGGGCACGGTGAACCAGCGCGAGCTGGGCATCGATTTCGACACCTTCGCCTCGGGGCTTCGCGCGGCCTTCCGCCAGGGGCCCAAGGTCATCCTCGTGGGCGAGATCCGTGATCCCGAGACCATGGAGATAGCGCTGCAGGCCGCCGGAACCGGGCACCTCGTGCTCTCCACCCTGCACACCACCGACGCCGGGTCCACCATCGGGCGCATCCTGGGCCTGTTCGGCCCGCAGGAGGAGCGGCTGGTGCGCATGCGCCTGGCCGAGAGCCTGCGCTTCATCGTCTCCCAGCGGCTGCTGCCCAAGGTCGGCGGCGGTCGCGCGGCCTGCTTCGAGGTGCTGAAGAACACCCTGCGCATCAAGGAGCTCATCCTGCAGGGCGAGAGCGGGGACAAGACCTTCTACAGCGTGCTGGAGCAGGGCGGCACCTTCGGCATGCAGACCTTCGACCAGCACCTGCTCCGGCTCTACGAGGCCGGGACCATCACCGAGGAGACGGCCCTGCTCTCGGCCACGGACCGCTCGCGCCTGAACCAGATGATCGACCTGGCCAAGACCCGCAAGGGCGAGAAGGTCACCACCCTGGTCATCGAGGGGTTGGACGAGGAGCCCGGGCCCTCCGGCCGGTAGCCGGAGCGCATACCCGCGCGCCCTGTGCGGTTTTTTTGCTCCGGCATACGGGTAAGCTGTTCCCATGGCGTGAGAATTGGAATATGGTTCAGCCAAACAGGACCATAACCGACCTGGACGGCCCCCTGGCCGCCCGGACCAACGCGAGGAGCACCGCCATGGCCGACTACGGACAGAAGGACCTTCCCGTGACCATGCATCCGGACGACCTGCTGCGCCTGGACGACGGCACCACCCTCCGCTTCGACGTCAACGGCGAGGGCAAGGACATCATGCTCAACGATGACTTCGGCGCGGCCTGCGAGCTCTATCCGGGCAACGAGTTCCTCGTCGGCCCGGTCCGCGTGACCACGGACTTCGAGGAGACCATCACGGTGGCCATGGCCTAGCTCCCACAACCCATACGCAAGGCCGCAGGGAGCGCTCCCGCGGCCTGGGGCAGGCAGCCGCGAGCGGCGCTGTTGCCCTCGAGGGCCCATGAACAAGCATCTGCTCGTCACCATCAGCGACGACACCACCGCCCACCGGGGGCTCAAGTTCGTCTGCAACTTCTTCCACAACAAGGAAGACATCCGGCTCACCCTGTTCAGCACCGCGCCCCTGCCCCCCGCCGTGTGGGGCGAGGAGAAGAACTACGAGACCCTGCGCGACGTGGAGCAGAGCGCCCAGGCCATCATCGCCTCCAGCAAGCGGGCCATGGAAAGCGCGCGCGGCATCTTCCTCGCCGGGGGCTTCAGCCCCGGGCAGGTGGACGACAAGATCATCGCGCGGAACTTCTCGCGCATCGAGGACATCACCCGCGAGGGCGAAACCGGGCTGTACGACGCCGTGGTCTTCGGCCGCAGGGGCGTGCTGCGCCTGGAGAACATCCTGGATTCCAGCGCCAGCGAGGAGATGCTCGAGACCAAGTTCAGCTTCCCGGTGTGGCTGTGCCGCGAGGTGGACTACGACCGCCGGGGCGTACTGCTCTGCGTGGACGACTCCGACGCCAGCAGGCACATGACCGACCACGTGGGCTTCATCCTGCAGGGCGAGACCGCGCACCCCGTGACCCTGCTGCGCGTGGTCCGGAAGTCCGGCCCGCAGGACGCGCCCGCGGGCATGTTCAGCGAGGCCATCAGCACCCTGGAGGACAACGGGTTCCCCACCCGGCTCATCCATACGCGCATCGAACAGTCCGACGACATCCCCCAGGCCATCCTGCGCGAGGCCGAGCGCGGACGCTACGCCGCCGTGGCCGTGGGGCGCACCAGCTACCACAAGGGCGGCCTGGCGCAGCTGTTCTCCCACTCCGTCACCATGAGCCTGTTCCGCAAGATCACCGGCGCGGCGCTGTGGGTGAGCAGGTAGGAGGGGAGGAGTATCGGGGGGCGAGGGGGGAACTTGTTGGAACAAGTTC